>NZ_JAQGLA010000035.1 GCF_027853915.1 Saccharopolyspora oryzae | reverse complement strand
CCCACCCACGACCCTCTCGTGCAACCGCGCTGCGCACCCGGGCGCGGGATGGGTGCGCAGCGCGGTGCGGCCCCGGTCCGCGGGAAGGACCGGGAGTTCACTCCGCCGGGGGACGGTGACGCAATTTCAATGGAAATCGGAGGTCCAATTTCAATGGAATTTGCGGATTCCCGGCTAGGCGCGGATGGCGGGCATCATGATGGTCTGCTCGGCGGGGTCGACCTGGCGTTCCGGGCGGCGGATCCGCATCGGGACGGTTCGGCGGGTCGCCGCGTGCCGAGCCGGCTGGCGGGGGATCTGGCGTCGCGGCGGGGCTTGCGGGGGGACGACCGGGATGACGCCGGTGTCGGCGACCTGCAGGTCGAGCCGGTCGACGCTGGTGGTGTCGCCGCGGTGGGACTCGATGGCCTCGCGCAGGATCCGCCGGTCTTCCCTGGAGACCAGGAGTTCGCGGCGGGCCGCGAAGGCCGCCATCGCCAGGGACGCGCCCAGCACGTCACCGCTGTCCAGCTGGTTGCCGATCATCGTGGCGAGCCGGTCGGGCATCTCGGCGGCCAAGTGCAGGAGCACTCCGTCCAGTGCCTCGAAACCCGCTTTCGCGTCCACCTCGGCGGGCATGAAAACGCCCTGCTCCCAAACGAACACGGTTCCCTCCGTCAAGAATCTCAAGCGCTGCAGCCGAGTTTGACCTGCGCCGCGGCGTGACGCGCGTAAGTCGGGCCGTCGCTGGTGTAGTCGACGCCGCGCGAGTGCAGCTTGATCGTCAAACGCCCGTCGCCGACCGGGAACCGGCCCGCGTCGACCCACTGCCCCTGCCGCCCGACCTGGTCGATGCGGAATTCGCCGACCGGGTTCGACGTCTGGTCCGTCTGGTAGACGGTGTAGTAGCTCGGCGCGCCGCCGACCCGCGTGATGCCGCCCCGGGGGACGAACACCCACGCCTGGCAGCTGCCCTGCCGGACGTCACCAGTAGTGAACCGCCAGACCGCGGCGTTGTCACCGTCCTTGTTCGGGTCACCCGACATCGGCAGCGAGTCGAAGGAACCGTTGCACCCGTCGGCGGCGTGCGCCCCGGAGGGTGCGGTCTTCCAGCCAGCTTCGCCGTCGGTGTAGTAGCCGGGGCGGCTGTAGTTGCCGCCGGCGCAGCCCGGCCCGGCGACCGCGGCGAAGGTCGGCGCGGCGGGCGGCGCCGGATTCTCCTGGGCGCGGACGTCACCGGCGGGCGGCGGGGGCGGCGGAGCTCCGCCCTCGGCCGGGGCCTGCGGGGCGTTCTGGTTCACCGCGGGCGGCGCGGGCGGCTGCACCGGCTGGCCGGGGTTCGACTGCTCCTGCGCCACGCCCGGCACGAACCCGGCCTGGGCCTGCGCGTCGTCCTCGAACGCGGCGGGCGTCGGCAGTTTCGCCTGCGGCCCGTCGTCCTTGGACAGGCCCATGACCAGCAGCGGAACGGACAGCAGCACCAATCCGGCGACGGCCGCAGCGGCGATCACCGGCTTGGACACGCGGTTGCCGGGGCGCGCCGGGGTCGTGGTCTCCTTCGCCGACTTGGCGGCGGCGACGGGCGCTACCTTGGTCGCGGCCTCCGCCTTGGCCGTGGTTGCGGTGGCAGGCTCGACCTTGCCGCTGGTGGCGGCGACCGGGTCGGCCAGCGCGGATTCCTGGACGGCGGGCATCACCTGGGTGTCCGCGGCGGCGGCCCGCATCTCGGTGTCCGCGGCCTCGGCAACGGCGTTCACGCTGACGCCGGAGGTCTTCTCCCAGGGGTGCTCACCTGCTGCGGACGCATCCTTGCCGCTAGGGCTCATCTGTCGGTTCCCATCGGTCGAGTCGTTCCAGCCGAGCCATCGCCAACTGCCCCCCCACCAACAGCGGATGCCCGGACAAGCGCACCGGAGCAGGTGACACCACCAAACCCCTGCCCAAAGCCTGGTCAACACCGACCAGACGAACAAGTAACCGAATACGGGGACAAGCGGGGGAACCGAAGCAGGATCAAGCCGGTACTGCGGTGGCTTCGAGGGCCTTGGCGAGGTGCTGGCGGTGGGCCGGGGTCGCTTCCTGGAGGGGGAGGCGGACCGATGGGTGGGGGATGATTCCGCGTTCTGCCAGGGCCGCCTTGGCCATGATGGCTCCTTGGGAGGTGCGCATGACGGCGTCCACCAACGGGAGCAGTCCACTTTGGATGGGGCGGGCCGTTTCGAGGTCGTTGTCGCGGACGGCTCGGACGAGTTCGGCGTTGCGGTCGGCGAAGACGTTGCCCACCACGCTGACCAGGCCGGTGGCGCCGGAGGCGAGGTAGGGCAGGTTGAGCTCGTCGATGCCGCAGTAGTAGGCCAGCGAGGTGCGGCTCATGACCGTCATCGCTTCGAACAGGTCGCCCTTGGCGTCCTTGACCGCGCGGATCCTGGGGTGCTCGGCGAGTTCGAGCAGCGTGGGCAGCTCCAGCGCGATGCCGGTGCGGGCGGGGACGTCGTAGAGCATCACCGGCAGCTCGGTGGCGTCGGCGACCGCCGTGCAGTGGGCGACGACCCCGGATTGCGTCGGCTTGGAGTAGTAGGGGCAGACGAGCAGCAGTGCGTCCGCGCCCGCTGCTTCGGCTTCTCGGGCGCGGCGGATGCTGGAGGCGGTGTCGTAGGTGCCGACGCCCGCGATCACCCGGGCTCGCCCCTGCGCCCGGGCCACGACGTCGCGGATGAACTGGGTCGTCTCGGCGTCGGTCAGGGTGGGCGCCTCGCCGGTGGTTCCTGCGACGACGAGGCCGTCGCAGCCGGTGGACAGCAGGTGGTCGACGAGGCCGGCGAGGCCGGTTCCGCTGATCGTTCCGTCCGGGTTCATCGGGGTCGCCATCGCGACGAGGTTGGAGCCGAAGAGCAGGTCAGCGCGGTTCATGACTCGATCCTCGCGTCATCGACAGATGCGGTCCAGCGATGCTTTCTTGCTGATATTGCGTAGCATTGCTTCATGATCGAGGTGGGTGCACTGCGGGCGCTGCGGTCGGTGGCCGCTCTCGGGACGCTGGCTCGGGCGGCCGACGAGCTCGGGTTCACGGCTTCGGCGGTGTCGCAGCAGATCAAAAGATTGGAGCGCCAGGTCGGGTTGCCCGTGCTCGCGCCTGCCGGGCGCGGCGTGGTGCTCACACCAGCCGGCCAGGCCATCGTCGACGCCGCGCCCGAGGTGTTCCAGGCGTTGGAGCGCTGCGCCGAAGCCGCTCAGTCCGTCGCGGACGGCGCTCCACAAGGGACACTCCGCGTGGTCGCGTTCTCGACCGGCATCCGCGGCCTGCTCGCTCCCACCATGCCGCGACTTTCGAAGCGGTGTCCGGATCTGCGGGTGGAGATCAGCGAGCAGGACCCCGACCAGGCGCTCCACAGCATCGATGCGGGGACTGCCGACCTCGCCCTCGCGCACGACGCCGACGGACTTCCGGTCCCGCTTTCCCCGTCGTTGACCCGGCGACTCCTGCACACCGACATCGGTGACGTCGTGATGGCCCGCACGCACCGGCTCGCGAAGCTGGACCGGCCGCTCACCAGCGCAGACCTGATCGGCCACCGGTGGGTGACCAGCCCGCCGGGAACGGTGTGCCACCAGTGGTTCCGACGCCTGTTCGCGGACGTGCCGGAAGAACCCGACGTGTGCCACCGGGTGGACGACTTCTCCACCCAGATGTCCCTGGTCGCCGGCGGCGAAGTCCTGGCCCTGATCCCCCGCCTCGCCCGCCCGCCCCTCCGCGAAGGCCTCATCTCCCACCCGCTCCACCGCCCACCCCAACGCGAAGTACACGCGGTATGGCGGAGCAGCGCCAACGCCAGCCCAGCGATCCAAGCCGTCCTCGCAGAGTTGGAGGCGACCGCTCCGCCCGATGCCCCGTGAGCACTTTCTGGTGTCATGACCCCACGAAGTGCTCACGGACCCGCTCCCGCACGCCCGGCATGGCCGGGGTTCGAAGTCGTGAGCAGTTTGGGGTGTTCTGGCGCCCCAAAGTACTCACGAAACTGGGCTCGCTGCCGGTAGGACTGGTCGGTGCTGAGGCCGTGAGTACCTTGGGCTGTCCTGGCGACCCAAAGTACTCACGGGGGGCGGGTTGCACAGGCGTCGGCGACGGCGCTGCGCAGTGCGCGCTTCGAAGCTGCCGAGTCGGCGTTGAGCAGGACGTCGACGTATTCGGCCGGGGGCGTGACACCAGCGGTCAGCAAGACGCCCGTGAGTACTTTGGGCTGCCATAGCGACCCAAAGTGCTCACGGGACGGAGCGCGGCACGCGGAGCGTATGCATCGGGCGAGCGTGTACGTCCGGGTGCGTAGGCCGGTGGTCGTCATCGGGTGGATGTGCCGCAGATGAGGTCGGCACACACTGGCTTCCCAATGCAGCCACGGGAATCCGCTCGGGACAGGTGGGGTGGAAGCGGATTCCCACGCCTCGGAAGCTGCATCTGCTCGGGAGGAATCCGATGTCCATCAACGAATCCGCCGCAGACCTGCGCGGTCCACGGGTCGCCGCCACCGCTGCCGTGGCGTACGTGGGCTGCTTCGCCGTGTCCTTGATCCTGCCCGGGCTGCTGGGCCAGCGTTTCGCGGCGCCGGTGCCTTACGCGTCGGACGAGGAGGTGGCGGCCAAACTGGCCGCCAGCGACCACGGCCTGGTGCCGATCGGCGCGTTCTGGCAGGCAGCGAGCGCACTGGCGCTGTTGGTGTTCGTGCCTTATGCGGCGCAGTTCGTGCGCGGGCGGGTTCCGGGGAGCGCGCTCGCGGGGCTGGTGCAAGCCGGCGGTGTCGTGTCCGGTGGGCTGCTGGTGCTGTCCGCGTCCGCGCAGTGGATCTCCTACCAGCCGACCGTCGCCGCTGACGTGCACCTTTTCCGGGCGGTGACGGATCTGGTGTTCATCACCGGTGCCGCGCCGCACGTCGCCACCTTGGGCTTCCTGGTCGGAGCAGTGGCGTACGTCGGTCGCAAGACGGGTGCGCTGCCGGCCTGGCTGAACTGGTTCGGACTGGTGATCGCCGCGGTGTCCTTGGTGTCGATGCTGTCGCTGATGTTCGAAGTGGCGACGATCTTCATCCCGCTGGGCCGCTACGTCGGAATGATCTGGTTCCTCGCGGTGGCGGCCGTCCTGTGGTCGCGGCGCGAAGCCACGGCATCCGCAGTCCGGCAGTGAGGTTCGAGGATGCGCTACCTGCTGCTGGGATGGGCCGCGGTGATCGGTCCGTTGATCGTGTCGGGGTTGATCGGCGGCCCCACGGGATTGTTGCCGCATCTGATCTACCACCTGGTCTATTCCGCGCTGAGCCTGATCGGGATCTGGGCGGCGGTGCGCATGTCGTCGCGCGGGCGGCGGGTCTCGTTGGCAGCCGCTGTCGGCGTGATCATCGCCGGACAACTAGGTCAAGAGCTCGTCGTGCTCACGCACGGCGGGGTGCACGCCGGCCCGGAAGTCCTCACCCAGCCCTTCCACGTGGCCAGCGCCATGGTGTCCCTGCTCGGCATCGTCGCGGCCGTGGTGGTTCTGATCGCGGTCACGGTGGCAACGGTGGTGCCGGGTCGCCGGACGGTTCACGACGGCCGAATTGCAGATCCGGACACGCCGGGAAACTAGCCCACGGCCTCGCGCAACGCGCTCGCGAGGATGCGCGTGGAAGCGGTTGAGCCGGGGTTGAGGAGTACGTCGACGCCTTCGTCCGGCAGCGCCTCGGCCAGCTCCGCGGCGGTGGCGTCGCGCCAGCCCGCGACGCGAACCCGGTCGCGGTGGGCGGGCGCTGTGGTCACCAGGATCGAGGCCTCCCCGTCCGGGGCCGGTGCGACGACCGGGGCGCCCTCGTCGTCGACAGCGATCCCGAACTCCGCGTCGCGCAGCACGGCGAGCAGCTCCCCGGCCCGCAACCGGCCCTTGACCGCCAGCCGCAGCACCGCGTCGACGGGGTCGGTCGGCGAGTCCGGGCCGGGCGCGTAGTCGGGGTTCGACCGGAACCTGCCGGTCGTGCCGTCGGCCTCGACGTACCAGCCGCCGACCACTGCCTCGCGGGGCGGCCGCGGCAGGTTCCGGCCCTGCTGGTGCCACGCCGGGTCGATCAGGAACACCCACCGGGACTCCGCCGGCAGCGCTTCTTCCGCGCTCAACGCAACGACCTCCTACCTCCGAACATGCGCGGGATCCCGTGTCAGGCGGGTTGGGGCGCGTTCTCCAGGTCGACCATCGCCACCCACTCTCGGCGGGTCGGGATGCGGGCCTTCGGCCCGGCGTTCGCGACGTGGGTCCGGAAGGGTTCGGGCAGCGCGATGCCCCGGGTCCGCAGGTAGTGCGTCGTCAGGTCGGACCATATCCAGGTGCCGTCCGTGCGGAGGGCGACCGGGACCACCGGTTCCTCGTCGTCCTCGAACAGGTCGGGCACCAGGGCGTCCTCCTCGGTGAGCGGGGTGCCGGAGTCGAGGTACTCGAGCTGGGCGTCCCGGTTCGGGCCCGGTGGCTCGCGGTCTTCGGAGTTCTCGTCGAAGCGGGCCAGCTCGATGTGCGGGAGCGGGCCGGTCGCGTGGATCTCGCGGCCCGCGACCAGGGCGGGGGCGTGGTAGTAGGTGTCCAGCGGGCTGTCCGGGGTGAACACCTCCACCTGGGGGCTGGGCAGGCCCGAGCGCCAGAGGCGGTCCGCCAGTTCCGCCGCGATCACGTGCGGTTTCATGCCGCCTTGGGTTTCCACCAGGTGCAGCGGACGGGCGATGAGCGGCGCCCCGCCCGCTGGCGTGCGCCAGGCCGACCAAGCGGTGTGCGTGCCCGGCTGGTCCTCCAGGTAGGCGCGGACGACTTCGGCGCAGCGCTGCGACGTCTCGTCCTCGCGCGGCTCGAATTCCCACAGCAGCACCGAAACGTCGTCGACGTGCTCCAACAGCTCGACGCGCTCGGCGGTCAACGGGTCCGCGCCGTCGAGCAGGATTTCGCGGGCATCCGGCGGCAGGGGCTCGTTCCACTCCAGGAAGACCTGGGTGATCAGCCGCGCTGCATGCGCCCAGTGGCCGGCCGCCAGCCAGCTCCGCGCCTGCCACACCACGTCGTCGGGCAGCCTCGGCGCGAGCCGCAGCAGCAGCTCGTGCCTCGCCCGGTCCTGCTCGTCCTGCATCATCTCCGAACCCCCAACGTCAGCCACCGGAAGGTGCGCACTCGCCGAGCCTCCACGCGGTGCGGGCCCGGTTCAAGTCACCGATAACGGGACGGCGGAGCGCCTAGCCGCGCCACGGGATGCCCGCCGCATCGCAGATCTCCCTGAGCGCCTTGACCAGCTCGCGCAGCTCACCTCCGATCCCGTTCTCGACCTGCGTGTAGCCGTCCTGCTGCACGGCTCCCTCCGCACCTGTCCCGGGCGACGCCGCGGCCACCAAGGCCGTGCGGTACGCCCGGGCCTCCGCGGCGTAGTCGCGAGCACGGCCTTCGAGCAGCACGTTCCGATCACCGATCTTGAAGAGGTAGTCGGCCAGGATCTCCTTGCTCCGGACCTTGAGGTCCTGGACCAGCTTCGGCACGCCCCGGAGCTGCCGGGCTTGCCCGAACAGCTCGTCGGAGATGTCCAGCTGCGCGAACCCGTCCCGCACCGCCTTCCGGACCGCTAGGAGTTCGCGCTGGTCAGCGCCGAGGCCGATGGCGTGGGACCGGCGCTGTCCGCGGAAGGTCGGCGCCTCGTCCGTGAGGCGGTACTCCACGGGCCGCAGCGGTGCGCTGGTGCCGGTGAAGTTCTCGAAGGCGTTGTAGAGCTCCTCGTTGATGCGCGACTGCGTGGCCCACGGGATCACGTAGTCCTGCACGAAGGTGCCGACCGCCGTCCGGTAGCCCTGCGCCTGGAGGTGCGCCGGGGCGTGCTTGGTGAAGAAGTCCTTCACGGCCGGTTTGGACGCGGGTTTCTCGCCCCGCTCAAGCAAGCCTCGGTTGCCGGTCTGACCAGCCGCGATCTTGCGCAGCTTGGCCGTGACGGCCGCGTACTCGTGGTGCCCGAGGAACTCGCCGGAGTCCGGCGAGCCGGCGGGTTCGGTGTAGACCCGGAAGTCCACCAGGTCGTCGGGCACGCCCAGCTTGTCGCGCAGTTCGCCGAGGCCGCGGACCTCGCCCCAGGAGTGCGGATTGCCCTCCAGGTCGCCGTCCGCGTAGGTGCGCAGCGAGCCGGGCAGGGCGAACTGCCGCAGGTTCTCCAGGGAGGCCGGGTTCTTGATGCCGAACTGGTTGGCCCCGAAGTGCTTGTCCACGTTCAGGTCGTCGGAGCGACCGCCGGAATCGTGCTCGGTCACCGCGTTGCGCGAGATCTCGTTGGCGACGCTCAGCGGAATCAGGAAGGAGCGGATCATGGGGTTGGTCGCCTTCCCCTTGAACCGGTACTTCTCCAGCCATTTGACCTGCCGCAGCGCCTGGCCGATGCTGACCCACAGGGTGAGCTCGTTGTCCTTGGGCGTACCGGTGTGGATCTGGACGACACCGTGCTCGTCCTGCCCGAAGTCCTTGTGCCGCAAGCCGATCTCATCGGCTGGTGTGCCGGATCCCTCCTGCCCCAGTTGTCCGAGGGCGTCGGCGAACACCGTCATGTACACCGGCGTGTAGTGCTCGTTGTCGATGGTGACGACGGCCGGTACGTCCCGGTTGATGAAGCCCGACCCCGGCCCGTCCGGGATCGTGCTCCCGGACAGGTAGGAGGCGCCGGGGATCGCGAGCACGGCACGTGAGGGGTCGAGCTGCGAGAGGACGTCGAGCGCGGTGTTGACCGACGTGTCCGGGTAGCTGTCCGGCAGCCCGTCGACGAGGTCCCAGGCCTTACGCGCCCACCGGGCGCGCTGGCCCTCGGGGGTGTTCGCCAGGAAGTCGCCGAACAGCTGGGTGAACTTGGCGCGGAGGTCTTCGACCGGACCACCTGCGAAGGACTTCACGTCGGCCGAGAGCTGCTGGAACCGCTGCTGCGCAAGAGCTTCCGCGGCGCGGGCCGCCCGAGCGCGGTCGTTGCCGCCCCTTCCCCTGCCCTCCACGTCGACGCGCGTCGGCTTCGCGCCTCCGTCCGGACCCGCGGTGGGCCGGGTGGCCGAAGTGACGGTGCCGGCGTCGAACTTGAGCCAATCGCCCCCGTTCAGGACCCCGTGGGTGCCGTCGTCGGCGACTGCCACGTCTTCGGTGCTCGCGTAGACCGATTCCAACGCGGGGAAGTGCTCGCGCAACGCCTGCCGGAAGTCGAAGGCCGCACCGCCCTCTCCCGTCAGCGCGCCCGCCCGGCAGGCGAGGAGCTGGAACGACATCAGCTCCCGGTGGTGGTTCGCGCGGTACTCCGCCAGCGCTTGCTCGAATACCTTCGACCGTCTCAGCACGTCCGCGAACGTCTGGCCGCTGACCTGGAGCGTGCCGTCGGGGGTGGTGATCTCGAAGCTGTCCGGACGGCCGTGGGCGTTGATGTAGAACGGCGCCGGATCACCCTTCGCCGCCCAGTCCATCAGCGCGTGCTTCGGCGTGGCGTTCGCCAGCTGGTCCTTCGCGGTCACGCCCGAGGCGTAGAGCGACGTCCTGCCGCGACCACCGGTGTGCTTGGCGAACTCCTGCTTCACCTCGACCTCGTGCGCCGATGTCTGGAACGTGGCACCGATCGCCTTGCCGTTGCGGTCCAGCAGCGGTGTCACGACCACCTCGTCCGGGCTGAAGTACACCGCCCGGCCCTGCTCGTCGATGCCCTGGAGCTGCTCCGGGGATTCCGCTGTGGACGCGGGCTGCTGGCCGGATCCGGGGGTCTCCAGCGGGGTTGGGCTTTGCACCGGGTTCAGGGCCGCCATGAACATGTCCTGCAGGTCCTGCCCCGCGCCGGAACCGTTCGGCGGCTGCTCCTCGCCGGAGGGGGACGCCGAACCCAGGTCCTCGGAGCCGGTTTCGCTCGTCGCGCCCGGCTCCGGCCCGGCGTTCATCCAGCCGAGGGATGCGGCTTCTTCCGCGGTCAGCGAGACCCAAAGACCGCCTCGGCGGATCGCCGTGTTCTGGTGCACCGTGGTGTTGCCGCGGCGGGAGGTCGCCGAGGCCGTGGCCGTGTACTCCACGTCGAGCTCGAACAGGTAGCGGGGCTGGCCGTCGTAGCGGGTTCGGCTCTGCTGGTCGATGCCGTCGTTGGCGTCGCTGGTGTTCCGGTGCTTGCTGCCGGACGTGGCGTCCGGGGCCACCCAGCCGATGTCGTCCAGGTTCGTGAAACCGGCCGTGGCCGACGCCGCCGCCGGGTTCTTCGCGGTGGTCACGGCCTCCGAGGTGGACTGGCCGCGCATCCGCTCGTTGCGGCTCGGGTTGTGCTGCCCGATCAGCTCCGGGTTGAACACCCGGTACTTCAGGTCGACCCGGTAGTCGCCGGCGAAGGTCTTCTCCGCGAGCTTCATCCGGTGCCCGTAACCGCCGTCGTCCTGCATGAGCAACTTCGCGTTCGGACGCAGCAGCTGGTCGGACAGCAGGTTCTCCAGCTCGCCGCGGTGCGGGTTGGCCGGGCCGACCAGGCGCTGGGCGGGCTTGTGCACGCTGTGGTCGGTGTTGGCCGCGCGGCTGACCACGTCGGCCACGAAGGGCACCAGGCCATCGCGGAACTGCTTGGTCACCAGCAGCGAGTCGGCGTTCCTGGCACCTTCGGTGACGTCCTGCCCGGTCATCCGCTCGCCGATCTCGAGCGGCCCCGCGGTGGTTCGGACGTCCTGCAGCTCCGCGGGCAGCAGCAGCTTGGCCTCGGCGTTCATCGTCGCGTTGTCGCCCAGGTCGACGTGGCGCGCGCCGACGTCGCGGAAGCTCTTCGAGAAGCCCCAACCGTTGGTCAGGGTTTGCACCAGGTACGAGTCGGCGCGGTAGACCGCGAGCTTGAAGCGCAACCGCACCGGGACGTCCATCCGGACGTCGGGGCTGGTGTGCTCGGTCCGGTCGCCGTGCTGGGTGGACGTCCCGGTGGACAGCTCGGTGCCCGAGCCCGTGCTGACACCGATCGCCGGGCCCGGCCCGGCCAGCACGCTCGGGTCACCGGTGGGCGGCATGATGTTGAACGCCACCTGGAACGCCGTGGACGTGCTCAGCGAGTACTGCTGGTCATCGCCGAAGACCGCCTGGTGCTCGGCGAAGGAGCGGCCACCGCTGGGCAGCTGCGTCACCGTCGCCTTGCCGCCGCCTTCGGACACCGGCAGCGGCTCGGCCTCGACGTGCAGCGCGGTGTAGTAGTTGCCCTCCCAGGTCGGGTGCTCCTCGTAGATCGTCACCCCGCCGTTGAGTACCTCCCGCTGCACCGCCTTCTGGTCGAGGAGCTGCAGGCGGCGGATCGCGTCGTAGAGCGGCAGGTGCGGCGCGCCCTCGCGGTTCGACGTCGGCACCAGGTCGGGCACGTGCGCCTTGTAGATCGCCGCAGCCCGTTCGGACAGCGGGACGTCGCTGGTCAGCTTCTCCAGGCCGACGCTGGCGTCCAGCGACTTCCCGAGGTCGGTGGGGGCGGGCAGCTCCGCCGAGCCGGTGGACGCCGCCTGGTGCTGGTTCACCAGCGCGTCGGCGTCCGCCTCGGGCATCAGCAGGACGGTCGAGTCCCGCATCAGGTAGCTCTGCTGCTTCTGGGCGCCGCCGACCGGGTACGGGTTCAGGAACTTCCAGTGCGTCGGGTGACCGCGGAAGTTCTGGTAGCTGTCCACCTGCTGGGTCAGCAGGGCGTCGACCTGGACCAGCGCGTACTTGACCTGCTTCCCGGACTCGCGGGTGATCTTGTGCGAACCGGAAGCGGACTCGCCCTGCCCGGTGCCCCGCGAGGCGGACAGCGACAAGAACCCGTCCAGCCCGGCCGCGCCCAGTTGCAGGGTCCCGCCGCCGGACAGGCCCGAACCGGTGCCGGACTGCAGGCTGCGCCCCAGCTTCGCGATCTCGCTGACCGTCAGCGAACCGGGATCGATGGTGCCCAGCTTCGCCGGGTTGTAGTACTCGAGCTTCGCCGTTTCCCGCACCGCGCGGTCGAACACCTGCCCGCCGCGGATCCCCTGGGCGGTGATCTGCGGCCCCTGGTGGCTCTGGGACAGCGCGCTGCCGACGATGTTGGGATCCAGTCCGGCGCGGAACTTCGGTTCGCTGGTGCCGGGCAGCTTCAGCCGGTTCGCTTCCCACGACGCCTTCACCGCGAGGGAGGCGGACTGCTGCAGGTTCCCGGATTCGCCCTGCAGCAGCTCGAAGAGCGCATCGCCGGGCGAGGTCAGCACGTGCCCCAGGCCCTTCGGCACCGGCTGGCCGAGGTCGAGGTCGGCGGATCCGCCCTCGAGGACCTGCACGGTGCCGGTCCGGAAGTCGTTCGCGTGCTCGGCCAGGAACTCCGGGACCACGTACTCGGCCGCGCTGCGCACCGTTCCCCCGGTGGTGCTGCGCACCTCCCCCCGGTGCGTCACGTTGACCGCGAAGTCGAGGTCGAACGCCTGCTTGATCTCGAGCGCGGCCCCCTGGTAGGTCACGTCGGTCTCGTCTCCGGCGGTGGTGGCCGAGCCGGAGGAGGTGCTGCGCGAGGACGTGACGTCGAAACCCGCGTTGAAGTTCGCGTACAGGCCGCTGCCGGGCCCTGCCGCGAAGTTCTTGATCCGCGACCGGAACCGGCCGGCGAAGCTGCCGGAGACGCTGTTCGCGGTCGAGCTGCCGACGGTGGTCTCCAGACCGCGGTTGCCGGAGATCTTGGCGTTCTGCACCGCCTGGGCGGTCAGCACCTCCTTGGGGGTTCCGGTGACCGCCACGTCGATCTCGTAGTCGCCCAGCTCGAGTTGGACGGTGTAAGCGTGCTTGCTGCCGCCGCTGCGGCGGTTCTCCTTGTCCGCCTTCAACATCTCGCGAACCGCGTCGACCTGCTTCGCGTCGAGCTCGATGCCCTTCTTGCCCAGCTCGTGGGCGAACTCGGCAGCCGCGGCCGAGGCGGACTTCGTGCTGCGCACCTGGTAGTTCTTGCCCTGGACGTGGATCGCGGTGTCGATGGTGAAGGGCTTGCGCAGCGCGTTCTCGGCGCGGATCGCCTGGTTCGCTTCGAGCTCGGCGAGGATCTGCTCCTTCTCCGCGGGGGTGACGGGTTCCTCGCCCCGGACTTCCAGCTGGGCGTCCAGGTGGGCGGCGAAGTCCACCAACGCGCCGGCGGCGTCCTTCGAGCTGTGCACCGCGTACTCGTCGCCCCGCACCACGACCTTGGTGGCGATCGCCGTGGTGCCGATGTGCGCGAACTCGCGGATCAGCTTCGCCGGGGACAGCTTGGCGAGCTGGTCGTCCAGTTCCACCAGCAGCTTGTCGCGCTGATCCGACGTCAGCGAGTCGTCGCGCGTGATCGCACCGCGGGCGATGTCCCGGACGCGGGCCGCGACCTGCTCCGACCCGGTCAGCTTGCTCAGGTCGGAGAGCCTGGTGTTCTTGGCGACCTCGGCGTAGGCATCCTTCTGCTGGGCGGTCAGGGTGCTGTCGGCCCGCGGCAGCGGCGTCGGGCGCGGCACACCGTCCAGCGCGGCTTGCAGGACCGCCTCGAACTCGGCGGCGTCGGTGTCCCGGACCCACACGTAAGCCGCGGTTTCCCCGGTGCCGGAAGGGGTTTCGCCGGTCTTCTTCCCGCCCGCGGTGACCGACAGCTCGTAGTCGAAGCCGAGGTCGATCCGGTACAGGGTGCTGCCGGACTCGTAGAAGGACTTCTGCTTGATGCGCTGCTTGGTCTTGCCGTGGACCGTCGCGGTGTGGCTCGCACCGCCCTTCAGCACGCCGCTGCCCCCGACCTGCACCGGTAGTTTCCCGGCCTCGCCCACCTGGCCGACCGCCTTGAGCCCGCGCACCTCCAGGCCCAGTTCCAGCGCGGAAGTCGTGCTGCTCTGGAACACCAGCTGCTCGTCGCGGCGCCGGTTGGTGCCGGACTGCATGGTGGACGTGCCGACCGCCTGGAAACCGCGCAGCTTCGGCCGCATGGTCACCTCGGCGCTGTACTTCGCGGTGTCCGAGGAGAAGTAGTTCCGCACCGCCTTTCCGATGCCGTCCACCGAGTCCGGCAACCAGCTCGTCACCGGACCGGACTTGTCGCGCAGTTCCGCCACCTGCCGCGCGATCTTCACCGGCGAGGTGAGCGCGGGGGTGAAGTTGTCCAGCAGGCCGTCCTCGGAGAAGTTGGCCCCGAAGTCCCGGTGCAGCTTGGTCGCGTCCGGAACCAGCTGGACCAGCTTCTGCAGCACGGTTTCCCGCAGGCCGCTGAGATCTCCGTAGCCGGCGACCTTGCTGATCAGGTTGTGCACCGCGGTCGGCACCGCCGGGGGTTTGCGGTCGCCCCGCAGCGCGTGGTGCGCGGCGTCCTGGACGGGGGTGCCGAGCGCTTCCTCCGGGTAGCCGAACTGCATCGTCTCGGACAGCGGGGAGACCATCTCGGCGTGCTCGACGCCGTCGTCCACCAGCGTCGCGCGCATCTCGAAGTCGAAGTCGAAGGCCGCGAGCTGCTGGCCGAGCTTGCGCTCGTGGAGCAGGCTCTCCGCGGTGGACTGCCCGTACTTGACCGCGCCCTCCTTGCTGGTGGAGATGGTGGGCCACACGTAGAACGGGCTGCCGGAGAGCTCCATGAGGACACCGGCGGTGAGGTTGAGCTTCTGCTTGTGCGAGTGCTGCGCGCTGCTGCCGGAGCTCGGCCCGGTCTCGAACCGGACTTCCTGCCGCGGCCCCGGACCGCGCTGCGCGTGCGCCACCGCCGTCGGCGTCAGGTGCAGCCAAGCGTGGCGCTTCGGGCCGAGCGGAACCAGGTGCCCGGCGTTGAGCTTGTGCACCAGGTCGACCTCGGTGAGTCCGTTCAGGTGCTCGGTCAGCGCGGTGAGGTCGGCCCGGGTCCACGTCGACCGACCGGCGTCCGGCGCGTTGAGCGGGTTGTTCTCGATCGCGTCGACGACCGACGCGACCAGCTGCTCCTTCGCGGTGCCGACTTCCCTGCCGCCGACCGCGAGCAGCTTCGCCGACGGTGAGATGACCTTGTCCGAGATGCCGAGCGGGGTCGGCGCGGCGGCCCGGTCGCCGACGCTCTCGATCGTCGTGCCCGGGCTGGGCAGCGTCGCGTAGTAGTGCGCGAGGTTCTCCTCGCCGGTGCGCCCGAGGACGACCGGCCCCGGGCTGATCGCGGTGGGGGCGAGCCCACCGACCTGGAAGTACTCGCCGCTGTCGAGGTCGAGCACTCGGAGGTCGAGGCCGTAGGCGTCCGCGATCAGGCTCGGGATGACGTTGCCCGCCTCGTCGCCGTAGTACCCCATCTGCCTGATCAGAGCGGCAGCGTCGGCAACCCCGATGTCGTGGAAGAAGTCCTGGTAGACGGCGGAGTTGTCGAGGAGGTGGTTCGCGACCTGGTTGCGCATGTCCGCCACCGGCAGGTCGGACAGCGCGGGGCTGGCGATCTTGACCGCGTTGAACAGGCAGTCCCCGTAGCCGGGCACGTAGACCGGCGTCCGGCCGTCCAGGTTCGCGGCCTGAACGTCCGTCAGGTGGGCGTAGGCCTCCTTGATCGCCTCCTCGTGGGCGATGTGGCTCGCGGGCCGCTCCGGCGGCGCGTAAGCGGTGTCGATCTTCCCGGGAGCGTCCACTTCGAACGGGGGGAGGTGATCCGCCTCCGGCGGCTGCTCCGCCAGATCGATCTGCGACAGCAGGTCGACTTCCGCCTGGAAATCGGCTTCCTGCTGCTGGGGCGTCGGATCCTCGTCGAGCTGGATTCCCGACAACGCCTCGAGCTCCGCGGCCAGGTCGGCGAGCGCTGCGGACTTGCGCACGTTCGGGTCGAACTTCGCCGCGTCCGCGACACCGACGTCGAACACCACGCTCTTCGGGTAGAGCCAGGCCGAACGGTGCGGGGCGGTCCACCCGCCGCCGCGCAGCTTGGTGGACACCTCGACGACGTGCACCGCGTCCGCGTGGTAGCGGTTCAGCTCGACCTTCGAAACGCGCTCCCCGACCTCCAGCTTCGTGCTGCTGTTGTCGCCGTACCGCTCGCCGGTCTTCCGGTTCACCGGCCGGGCATCGAGGTTCTGCTGCACGTGCGGGCTGGCCGCGCCGTAGCCCAGACCCCCGTAGTAGCCCTCCTCCGCGGTTTCCGCGTAGTCCTCGGCGCGCAGCTGGGCGTGCTTCTGCTGCCGCTGCGGCATGTTCCAGGACAGCTCGTGCTCCGGGTTGTACAAGCGGGTTTTGACGCGCACCGAGATCTCCTCGCGGCGGGTCCGGTCCGGCACCCGGATCTCGAGGGTCGCGCCGTCCTCGTCGAGGAAGAGCTTCGCGTTGGTCACCAGCGAATCCGGTGAGAGCGCGGTCTCCAGGACGCCCCGGTTGAACAGGCCGGGACCGGTCGACCGCTGCGCCGGGCCGTCGGTGCCCGCCCCGTGCTCGCGGGCCTCGACGATGGTCTTGACGACCTTGTCCACCAGATCCCCCGGCAGCGCCTTGACCACCTCGAACGAAGTCGAACCGACCACCTGGCCGGTGATCTCCGGCGGGTGCAGCGGGGCCGGGACGAGCCCCTTCGGGGAGGTTTCGGCACCGCCGCTGGGCACCAGGTCCGCCGGCACTTCGAGGCGCACCGTGCCCTGGTAGGTGTGCTCGCTGGTCGTGGTGCGGCTGTCGACGTCCCGGAAGGACTTGCCGCCGAAGCCGTTGGTGATCGTGCTCAGCAGCAGCGGCGGCCGGGTGACCTTCGTGAGTTCGACCTTCAACCGCACCGGCTGGTCGAACTGGGCGTTGTCGCCGGTCCGGGCGCGGTTCTGGTGCTGGTCGGTGACCGAGTCGCCGACCTCGGTGCCGGACGCGGTGTGCGCGCCGAGCACCGCCGCCGGGCCCGCCACGTTGCCGTCGTGCGGCACCAGCGGGTTCGCGGTGAGGCCTGCGGTGAGCTTGGTGGACCGGCTGCCCTGGTGTTCCGTCCCGGTGCTGCCGGTGGCCTCCGTCGAACCGCCGCTGCTCGGCTCCTGGTGGACCACCTGATGGGTGGTGCCGACCGGCTCGGCGGTGACCTTCACCGCGTAGTGCTCCGTGCCGAACCAGCCCGAGCGGTTGAACGACCGCGTCCACCCGCCGTTGAGGACCTGCCGCATCGCTCCGCGGTTGTCGAGGCCGTCCAGGGCGCGCACCGCGTCGAAGGCCGGGGCAGGCGAACCGCTCTTGGGGTTCCAGTGCGGCACCAGCTTCGGGAACGCCTCCGCGACCGCCTTGGTCGCCCAGCCCGACAGCTTCTGCTGCCCGCTGCCTGCGTCCGGGGTGAAGCCGACGACCTTGACGTCCTTGTCCAGCGCCTGCCCCAGCCCAGTCAGCACCGGGACGCCGTCCGGCTTCGGCACGAGCTTCGGCGGTGCCGACTCCCAGCCGTCGGGCGCGGGCAACCCCTGCGCCGCGCGGCTCTCCTCGGAAACGCTCACCAGCGCGCCGCCGGGGAACAGGACCTGCACCTGGCCGCGGGTCGCCGCGATCGGGTAGGGGTTGATCGACGGCCACTTCGTGGTGGGCTGGCCGAACAGGTTCTGCCAGGTGTCCCAGCTCATGGTGGCGAGCACGTCCACGCCGTAGAGGTGCACCGGCCCGGGCTGCTTGCCCGCGGTGAGCTTGTTCGCCGCCGAAGTCGTGTCCCGGTCACCGGTTTCGGCCTGCCAGCCGTAGTTCACGCCGAGTTCGCCCACCCCGAACAGCAGCGAACCGCCCGCTTCACCAGCGGCGCTGGAGGACTTGCCGTGCTGCGTGGACCGATCGCCGGTGGTGCTCGGCTGCCACGAGAGGTCGTTGCGGACGTCGACGTGCTTGGGGTTGAACGCCTCGAACTCGATGGTGCCGACCCCGGCCCGGTCGAACAGCAAGCCCCGTTCCAGGCCGTCGGTGCGCCGCTGCCCGCCGGTGAACATCGACTGCTGCGCCGGGTCGAACCAGGCGTGCAGCAGGTCCGTCGGGTTCTTGGGGGCGCTGCTGCCGGGCGGGCGGAACCGCAGCCCGGACTTGCCGACGACTTCCGCCTGCAACTTCTGGAACTTCTCGTTGAGCAGCGAGAACTGGTCGGTCGCCGAGATGACCGCGCCGTCGAGCCGGATCGGGTCGCGCAGCGGATTGCTCGCCAGGTGCTGCTTCAGGGCGTCGCCGTGCAGCGGCTCGCCGGGGCGCAGCTGCGCTTGCAGGTCGATCAGGAACTTCGGCACCAGGTGCGTGGTGGTCGCCTGGACCGACACGTCGCCGAGGTCGCTGCGGACCGAGCGCTTGCCGAGCTCGGACAGGTCGGTGGGTCGGTGCACGCTCGCCCACCGGTCGCCGAGACCGCGGTGCAGCGCTTCCTCGACGTGCGCGTTGAAGGTGATCTCGCGGTGGACGCGGCTGGCCGGGCCGGCGTACTTGTGCTTGTCCTCCTGGCCCGAACCGCTCAGGTGGCTGCTGTTCTTGCCGAACTCCCCCTTGCCCTGCGCGCCCGCTGCGCCGCCGACGTACATGGCGCGCTGCATCCCGTCGCTCGCGAGCCGCTTGCGGGCGTAGGCGGCCAGGTTTCCGCTGATGCTGAAGGCGTTCTTGCCGCGCATCCGCCAGCTCGTCCCGCCGGAGCGGGTTCCGGTCAGCACGGCCTGGTCCACGTGCTGCTCGCCGACCACCTTGCCCAGCACGCCGTCGACGGTGATGGTGAAGGTCCGGTCGCCGACCTGCACGGTCACCTTGTGCGGCGCGGCGGGCAGGTCGTCGTAGTGGTGGGCGATGTCGTGGTACTTCGCAGCCAGGTCGAACGGGTTGAGCCCCTTGAGCTGCCGGTCGATGCTGCCGCGGGTCTTGGCGTCGAGCTCGACCCCAGCGCCGCGCAACCGCTCGTGCAAGAACTGGCGCACCCCGTCGAAGAGCTTGGACGCGTTCTCGATGTGCGTCAGATCGGTCAGCAGGCCGTTCTCCGCGGCCGACTGCAAGTCCGCGGCCCGCTGCGGGTCGAGGTCGGCTGCGGTGATCACCGGCTGCTCGACGTGCGCGTCGTCGAGCGCGGAGTCGAGCAGGTCGCGGAACTCCTGCGCCTTGGCCTGCTCCACCACCACGTAGTGCGCCGCACCGTCGACGTTGCCCAGGTCCTGGAAGTCGAGGGCCTTGCCGCCGTACTTCTGCGACTCCAGCTCCAGCTTCAGGCTGGTGTCCAGTTCGAAGGCCACCACGGGGCCGTCGACCCGGGCCTTCTGCTTGAGCCCCCAGGACTCCTTGCCGGTGCTGGTCTCCTTGTACGACGGCCCGGCGTAGACCTGCAGGTTCGGCCCCAGCTGCACGTCACCGCCGAGCCCGTCCAGGTAGCGGGCCCGCAGTCCGGCTTCGAAGGCCGTGGGCACGCTGGTCTCCTGCAGGTTCTCGAAGCCCTGCCGGTGGTCGGTTCCGGTCAGCGCGGTGAAGGTGCCGATCTCGCGGTAGTTCTTGAGCTGCGGGCGGACGTGCAGCGACACCTCGGCGGGCTTGGTGCCCGGCTTGATCGACAGCGGCGGCAGCTTGCGGCCGTGCTCGGAGCGGTGGGTGATGGTGACGCCGTGCGCCAAGCCCTGCACCGACGCCTCCTCGAACAGCGCGGGGTTGAGGCTGTCGCCGAGCTTGTTGCGCAGTGCGAGGTCCTGCTTGACGTGGTCCGGGAGCTTGGCGAGGACCTTCTGCACGTCGCCGAGCACCACGGTGTCGACCGCGGCCACCAGCTCGGTCAGCTTGGTCGGCAGCTCGACCGGGGTGTTGTTCGCCGGCGCCTCGCCGCCGGTGGGCAGGTCGGCGCTGCTGACCAGGTTCGCTTCCGGGTAGGCGAGCCGTCCGGTGCCGAGCGCGGCCTGCCCGGTGCGGCCGTCGCCGGTCTCCCAGCGCACGTCGAAGCCGACGTCGAAGGCGTGCTCGGCCGAACCGAGCTTCATCGAGCCGACCACGGTGTTGTAGTGCCGCGCACCGGTTTTGGTGGCGGTCTCCCCACCCAGGTTGAGGGCCGGGACGACGGCGGCCAGGTTGTTGGCCAGCGAGATGAGCCCGCCCAGCACCGTGTTGACCGGTCGGCGGCGCCCGATCTCGGTGCTGCTCTCCCACTTCTGCGCGGTCTCCTGCTTGACCTTCTCCTGGACGTCCAACAGGTCCGGCGAGTTCGGGTCGACCGCGCGGATGTCTCCGACCGGCAGCTTCAGGAACACGTCCAGTTGGCCGGAGGAGCTGGTCAGCTGGAACTGCTTGCCGTTGCCGGCGAGCGCCTGCAGCAGGCCGTGCGGACCCTTGTGGTGGGCGTAGTCGGTGAGCTGCTCGACCAGGTCCGCGGTGGCCGTCGCCTCGTCGAGCCGGACGTGCTCGGCGATCTTGGCGGCGAACTCCGCGGCGTTCTGCTCCCAGCTCTTGCCGTTGGACGGCCCGACCACCTGCCCGTCGAAGGAGAGCAGCACCGCGCTGGGGGAGATCGCGCCCTTGACGGCCAGCGCGTACGGCACCTTCTCCGGCAGCGGCCGCGCCGGGAGCGGCTTGTCCTGGGGGTTGCTCGCGGACTGGGCTTGGTCGCCGGGGAGCGGTGGCAGCGCCTTGGTCTCGGTGTGCGAGGTCTGCTCGCCGGATTCGAGCGTCACCTCGGGACGGCGCTTGGGCGGCGCCTTCGGCTCCGAGTGGGTCTTGTCCTCCGGGCTTTCCAGGAGATCGCCGAACTCGTTGACCTTGTCGGCGATCGCCACCCAGGTGTCCACCGCGATCTTCGCGATCACATCGCGGGCCCCGTCGTCGCCCAGCTTCTTCGCGGCCTTCCTGACCTCCTTGACCACGGCGTCGCGCGGACCGGGCAGGCCCTCGCCCGCCGCGGCCTTCTTGAACACGAGATCCGCCACCTTGCCGAGCACTTCGGAGGCGCCGGTGATCCCGTGGTGCACTTCCAGGTAGTGCGCGAGCTGGTCCTTCCAGACCGTCTTGCTCGCGTGGCTCTGGGCGAGCTTGTCCATCAGGTCGTGGACCGTCGCCTTGCCCGGCAGCTTCTTCAGCTTGTCCGCGATCCGGTCGTCGTCGGTGGTCAGCGAGAACTCGGAGTCGAACGCGGAGTCGTCCTTGCCGAACACGTCGTCGGGATCCGCGGCCACGCTGTCGTAGAGGGCCTTCCCCTCTCCTGCACCAGTGCCGAACGTCCAGTCGTGGCCGAGCGGCTCGTGCCCGTACTTGATCTTCAGGAAGGTGTTCGGCTCGGTGAAGTACACGGTGCGCGGGTCGGTCTTCGCCATGGCCTCGCGCACCGCGAGGTCGAGCTCGATGGCCATCCGGGTCGCCGCGTGGTCCCCGGGGCCCCGGTAGGCACCGCTGAACAACTTCAGGGACGACCCGCCGAGGCGATCGGCGGCCGCGTCGAACAGCGGCTCGCCGCCCGGCGTGGTCAGCGACTTCACGTCCCCGTCCCCGATGTGCAGGTACGTCTCGTCGTTGGCCTCCGCGAACTGCTCGACGAACGACTTGCCGTCGTCGTGGCGCAGGACGACCTCGCGGAGCATCCCGTACGGAATGGCCTTCTGGTCGTCGAGGCCCATCGACCCCTGGTGGACCTTCGGGTTCGACCAGGTGAAGGGGAGGATCCGCACGGGGATGTCGAGCGGCTTCTTCGCCCACTCCGCCTTGAACTCCTCGATGGCGCTGTTGAGCGCTGTTTCGTGGCCCCCGTTGGCCTGCCGGTGCTGGTTGAGGCCGATCACCAACCCGAGGTGGTGCTGCCGCTGGTCGCCGGACATCGCGTTGGAGTACTTCTCGGCGAGCGCGTGGAGGCCGCCCTTCAGGTCCGGCGTCGCGAGCACCGTCGCGACGAACCCCACGGGGGACTTCTCCGGTTCCGGGACCGCATCCGGCACCCGGTCCACCGCGTCGCCCAGGAAGTGGACGTAGTGGTTCTTGAGGGCGTCCTTGAAGGTCGCGCTGCCGCTCTTCACCGCGGACGTGTCGAGGCCGTCGCGGGACGGCAGCGGACCGTACTGCGCGCCAGGTGCGGTGGTCTCGTCCTTCTTGCCCTTCTTCGCGGCGGCTTCCGCCCAGTCGTTCTGGTCGAAGTCGGACGAAGTGGTGGTCAGCGGCCGGGGCTGGTGGTCGGGGCTGGTGAGCGGGTGGTCGACCACGTTCACCACCTGGGTGGCGAACGCGTCGATCTTCGCCAGCTCCGCGTCGGTCAGGTCGGCGGACAGGTCCAGGTCGCTCATCAGACCGGGCCCAGCGGACGCGTTGCGCCGGAACAGCGAGTTCGAGTCGCGGTAGGTGTCCGGAAGCCCGACGAAGTGCATGATCTCGTGCACGAACTCCGCGGTGGGTGCTTCGTACACCCAGTTCCGCTGCGTGCTCGACTCCTCGTCCGGATCGCCGTGCCGCACCGCGACCTGGGCGTGCGGGTCCGGCGAGCCGAACTCGACGCGCAGGTGGAACTGGTCTCCGCCCGCGAACCGGTACCGCTTGTTGACCTGCGCTTCGACGGCCTCATGCACCTGCTTCTGGAGATCCGCGAGTTGGGTGGCGGTGATCTCGCCCTGCCCGACCAGGTCGAGCTTGACCGTGAACTCGCGAACCCACTTGCCGGGCGTGACTTCCAGGTGGCGCAGGTCGAAGCGGACCGCGGCCATCGTGCCGTCCAGGAAGCCCTTCCCGTGCCGGTCCTCCCGCCGGCCGCCCCGCCCCGGATCGAAGTGCTCGCTGCGGATCTGGGAGACGGGGGCACCACCCCGCCGGTCCTCCCACTGGGACGGGTCGAGGAAGTGCTGCTCCGCGTCGTCCCCCCGGGCGTTCTGCTGCGAAACCTGCTGGCCGTGGTCCTGCGACTGATCCCGGTGCTCGTCCAGCGGCGGCTCGCCGGCGACGCTGTCCGGCGAAAGGATCGCGCTGAAGTCCAGCTGCGGAACGTAGCCGTTGCCGCGCCTGGTCCGGTGGTCGCCCGTTCCGGTCGACTGCACCTGCGGGTCGCTGGAGCCGGTGGTCACCGCGGTCGGCTTCGGCGAGGTGCCGAGCTGGGCCGACTCGGTCGGCCGCGCGGTCGGGCTGGTGGGCGGCTGCGGAACCGGTTGCGGTGAACCGGAGTTCGGCGGTGCGGCGTTGGGCGTGGGGTGCACCGAGGTGGTCGGAGCGGTGGACGCCTGCGGCCCGGTGGAAGTCTGCTGCGGCGGAGGCGCGGTGCTCTGCGCGGCGGCACCGTGCTGCTGACCGCTCTGCTGGGCAGTCTGCTCGGAGTGCTCCGAGTTGGACGACGACTCGTCGTGCACCTCGAAGTCGTTCGGATCCGGCAGATCCACGTTGTCGTCCAGGTTCTCGGTGGACTTGCCGGTGTCGTTCGAGGTCGAGTTGTCCGTCTGCGACCCGTTGTCGTTCGCGTGGTGCGGATTCGAGGAATCCGCCTGCCCGGCGTCGTCGTTCGAGCTGAACGGGTTGGGGGATTCCGTCTGCACGGCGGTGTTGCCCGGACTGGTCGGGTTCGACGAATCCGCACCGGTGTGGTTCGAATTGCTGGGGCTGCTCAGGTCGTCGGTCTGCGAATCCGAGTGGTTCGAGCCGTGCAGGTCCGGCGACTCCGTCCGAACACCGTTGTTGTTCGGGCTGCTCTGGTTCGACGAGTCCGCGTTCCCGCCGGTGCGGTCCGGGCTGTTCGAACCCGACGGATCAGCATGCCCGCCCGAGTGGTCCGGACTGCTCTGGTTCGACGTGTGCGAGCTGCTGTTGTTCGGACTGGTCGTGTTCGACTGACCGCCGCTGTTGTTCGAGCCCGACGAGTTCGACTGGTTGCCGGCGTGGTTCGAGTTGGTCGAACCGGAGGAATTCGATTGAGCGCCAGCATGGTTCGAGTTGTTCGCGCCCGCCGGGTTCGACACCGAACCGGTGTTGTTCGAGCTGGTCACGGGGGTGTTCGCCGAGGTGTCGGTGCTGTTCGGGAACTCACCGATCTTGTCCGAGTTCGGCGACCACTTCTCGCCGTTCTCGTTCGGGTCGACCAGGGTGCTGGTCTCGCTTTCCGGCGGGGGATTGCCGGCCCCGGAGTTCGGGGCGTCCGCACCCTTGTTGCCGATTCCCGTCAGCGCGTTCTTCAGCTTCTCGTTGAGGGGTTCGCTGATGGTCTTGTCGCCGAGCTCCTCGGCGAAACCCATCACCGCGCCACCGGTGAAGCTGTACCAGTTGACGTCGAAGGAGCCATTCTCGTCGTAGTTCGTCAGGCCCTCGCTGAGCACGCCGTGCGCACCCATGATCGGGCTGCCCAGCGCCGACACCGCGGTCTTCTCCCAGAGGTCCTTCACGGTCGGGTTCGAGAACTTGACCGCGGCCCCGCCCGGCAGCTTGCTGGCCAGCTTGTCGAAGATGCTCTTGCCGAGCGCGTTCGCCCCCATCGACGCGATGCCGCCGAGCGCGCCCGAGATCGCCGCGCCTTTGATCGCCGAGTTGGTCAGGTCGTGGTTCCAGTCCCGGCGGGTGCCCGCGGCCAGCTGCTGCGCCTGGATCGCCGCGTCCAGCGCCACCGCGAACAGCAGCTCCATCGCCAGCGAGATGATGGTGGCGCGCACCATGTTCAGCAGCAGCGTGAGGATCCACTTGGTGACGATCTTGATCGTCGGGATCTTCAGCAGCGACAACCCGGCGCTCGGCACCGCCATCGCGATGGCTATCGCGATCTCGACGGCCATCAGGATCAGCTGCCCGATGGCTTGCCACTTCATGTACTCGACGTCCGCGGCGGTCTCGAACAGGAACTCGCCCATCGCGTCGGCGGCCTGCACCGCCGCCTCCAGCGGTACGACGCCCTTGTCGTTCTTGATGATGAACTGGCGGACGTAGTCCAGGAACGCCTGCTGCGCCTCGCCCTCGAAGTCCTGGTTGATCGCGTTGATGAGCTCCGCGATGTTGCCGTGCAGCGAACCGAGCTTCTCCGCGAGCGCGTGGTACCTGGTGGACAGCTCGCGGAGCTGGTCCTCATCGGCCTCGGGCCACGACGACCCGGTGAGGGCCGCGAACGCGGTCGCGTGTTCCGGCGGAATGTACAACGACAACGTTCAACACCTCCTCATCCGGCCGTCGCACCGTCCACATCGGACGGGATCAGTGCCTGCCGCCACCGGAGAACGAACCACCCTCGGTACCCGTCCCGAACTTGTTCGCGATCTCGGTGTTCTGGGCGTCGGCGTCGGCGAACTTCTTGTGGGTCTCCTGGCCCTTCTCCGAGTTGATCCCGAACGCGTCGCCGAGGGAGGTCAGCAGCTCGGTGAGGCTCGGGTTGACCTGGTCGGCCTTCTCCTTGATCTGCTTGGAGGTCTCCTCGTCGTTCCCGGCCGCCGTCTTGACCGCCTGGTCCAGACCGTTCCAGATGAACAGCGCCTCGCGGATGTCGTCCTCGGCCAGCAGCAACCTGCTGAACCGCTGCTTGAGGTCCTCCGGGATCTGGATCCGCTCAGCCATCGCGCCGCCCCGCGTCCGGGAAGTTCGACGCCTCCTGCTGCGCCTTGAACAGCGGCGCCAGGAACTCGCCCCAGTTCGATCCGCTGTGCAGCGATTCGCGCAGCTCGGCGGCCTCCCCCATGTGCGGCTCCACCGCGGCGTTGACCTGCGCGGTCATGTCCGCCCGCGCTTGGCCGACGACCTTGACGATCGCGTCGGCCAGCTCGGCCTTGGCCATCGACCGGTACCGCTCGTCGTGGAACTCCAGCTTGCTCAAACCCCCGGAGGAGTCGACCGTCGCGGACACCATCCGGTCCTTGGACCGCGCAGTCGCCGACCGGGCCCGCAGCTCCTCCTCGAGCTCCTGCATCCGCTGCTGCGTCTCGGTGATCTCCCGCATCGCCTGGTCCAGCTGCGCCTGCAGGTTGAAGGGCACTCGACCCACCGCTCCTCCTCACGTCCTCAAGCCGTCCCGGACCCCGACGTCCGGAAATCCGCAAATTCAATGGAAATCAGACCCGCGATTTCCATTGAAATCGGAGGTCCGATTTCAATGGAATTTGCGGGAGACACCGATCTCCGCAGGTCAGCGGCCGATGGCGCCGCTGAAGCCCTCGTCGGTGTTCCAGGTGTCGGCGTCCTCGGACAGCCAGGTGGTGCGCTGCCGGTCCTTGTTCTGGTCGCCGCCACCAGCACCACCCGCCATCGGCGGCGGCATCATCGGTTGCTGACCACCCGCGCCGCCCTTGCCGCCCTTGAAGCTGCTCTCGGTGGCGGGGTTGGTGGGCTTGCGCAGCGCATCGTCCAACGCCGAGGAGTTCACAGTGGACCGCCGCGTCGGATCGTTGATCTCCGCGGAGCCGAACCCACCGCGCTTGGTGGTCTCCAGCCCGGACGGGTTGTACGACGAGAACTTGTTGCCGGAGGTGTGCAGGTCCGGCGGCAGGGTCATCTTGCCCAGGGGCGGGTAGAAGCTGCTGTTCGACGAGTTCGGGTGGTAGATCGAGTTCGGCGGCACCTTGACCACGTTGCCGTGTGAATCGCGCAGCTGGGTCCCGTCGGGGGTGGTGACGGTTCCATCCGGGTTCACCACCGATCCCGGCGGGAAGTCCGGCTGGATCGACGATCCCGGCGGCACCTTGACCAGGTTGCCGTTGGCATCGCGCAGCTGGGTCCCGTCCGCCTTGGTGACGGTTCCGTCCGGGTTGATCTTCGCGCCGGGCGGCAGGTTGAGCGGCGAGCCGTCCGGCTTCGTCAGCAGCTTGCCGTCCGGCCCCACCACGCCGCTCCCGCCGCCGCTGTTGGGGAACAGGTTGTTCATCCCGTTCGGCGTGAACTGCGACGGGTTGAACGTGGTGACCGGCGGCGGTGGCGGTGGCGTTTGCCCGCCGCCGTGGTTGTTCGGATCGGTCAGGCTGCCCTTGCCGCCGTTGGCGTCGTCCTGCCCGTCGAGGTCGGTGTCCGGTGCATCGAAGTCCTGGCCGTCCGAGTTCTCATCGGTGGGCGGTACGTCGACGTTCTGATCGCCCGAGTTCTCATCCGTGGGCGGAACGTCGACGTTCTGATCGCCCGAGTTCTCATCGGTCGGCGGCACGTCGACGTTCTGATCACCCGAGTTCTCATCCGTGGGCGGCACATCGGTGTTCGTGTCGGTCGGCGGCACATCGGTGTTCGTGTCGGTCGGCGGGATGTCGACGTTCTGGTCGGCACCGGAACCGCCGCCGTTCCCGTTGCCACCACCGGGCGGCTGGTCACCACCGCCAGCGCCGACCGGGCCGAACTTCGGCTGCTGCGGCATGTTGTTCTTGGTCGACTGGTACTCGCTCTGGACGTCGTTGAAGGTGCTGTCGGTGCCGGGGTCCAGCTTGGCCGCGAAGTAGTTCAGCCACTCCTGCTTGGCCTCCTTGTCGAGGTTCTCCTTCAGCGCTGCGCCGTCCCTCGCATCGCCCAGGCCGAAGTCGACGTCCTTGACGTCCCAGGAACCGTTTTGCTGGTTGTAGCCGATGTTCACCGACAGCTGGTACTTGTTCAGCGCGGCAGCGACGGCGTGCGCCGGGTTCGAGAGGTTGGCTTCCTCCCCACCCGGTTTTCCCACCGGATCGGCGTAGTTCTTGTTGTTGTTCCAGCCCGTCCAGGCATCCGCGTTGCCGACCGCGCTCCCGTTGCGCCAGTCGATGAACTTGTCGAGCAGCTGGTTGAGCTCGGTGCCCAGCTTGGTCCCGGATTCGCGCAACTGGCCGACCAGCACGGAGTCGGAGATCTCGGCGCTGAACGCACCGATCTGCTTGCTGAGGCTCTGCAGGACGTTCTGCACCGCCGTCGCCGTGGCCCCTTCCAGCTCACCGCCGGATTCGATCTGCTTCGCCCAGCTGGCGACGTCGTCGCGCTTCCGGTCGAGGAAGTCGCGGGCGCCTTCCAGGGTGTCGGCCAGCTCCCCGAAGCTCGGTTGCCGGGTGACCGAGTTCGCCCCGCCGCGCACCAGCGGGTCCAGCCACTGCTCACCGAGGCCGAACAGCTGCTGGAGGGTGTAGTTGTCCCGGAGCAGGCCCCAGTTCAGCTTCACCCAGATCTGGACGGTCAGCGTGGAGCTCTGGCCGTTGTTGGTGACGGTGGTGGTGCCACCGCGCACGACGTCCCAGCTCGGGCTGACACCGCCCACCGAGATCCCGGCGTCTTCGATCCACGAAGGGGAGCCGGGGCCCGCGAGGTCGTTGCGATCGCGGATCGGCTGATCCGATGGAAGTACGCTGTTCACCGCTTGTTCCCAGGCGCCTGCCACGCCGTCCACCTCTCCGCAACGCCCCGCGGTCACCCACCGCGAACTCTCGAGCCAGATCCCGGGTCCCGGCTACGCCTTAGCGCCCATTCCCAGGTCGGCCATGAACTGCTGAATCGTGTAGGTGTTCTCGTCTTCGTTGTTGTTGAACTGCCGGATGGCCTCGTCCAGCCCGTGCCGCAGCTTCGGCAGCGTCGTGCTGGTCATGCCCTGGACCGCCGTGGTGACGGACTTCGCGAACGTCGCCGCCTGTCCCTTCAGGTCCGTCGCGGCCGGCGAGGACCCCGGCAGCAGCAGCTGGTCGCTGTTGAGGGCCAGCTTCTGCAGGTTCGGCTCGTCCGCGAGCTCCTTCTGGAGCTGCTCCAACCAACCCTTGATCTTGTTGAACTCGGACTCGGAGAACTTGATCTCGTCGCCGGTGCTCGTGTCCTTCTCCACCATGGTTCTTCGACCTCGGGCGACGTCAGCGGACGAAGTACTGCTTGGTGGTGTTGTCGGTGTTCAGGTTGTTCTCGTTCATCTGGTTCACCGTCACACCGCCGACCTTGATCTGGTTGTCCATCTGGCGCTCCAGCTCGTTGATCTTGGTCTGGGCGTTGGCCCACTCGGTGGCCCACTGACCACCGGACTCCTGGGCCAGCTTGCCCAGCTGGACCTCGAGCTGCTCCATCTGCTGGCGCATCTTCTCGGCCAGGGTGGTCATCTGCTGGGAGATCTCGTTGACCGCGTTGGGGTTGGTCTTCAGAATTCCTTCGAGCCCGCTCATTCGAACCTCCTGGGTGCGTGGTCAGTGGGTCACTTGCTGCCGGAGAGCCCGTTGTAGAAGTCGTTCATGAACTTGTGGCCCTCCTGGATGTTCTGCTCGTTGATGTCCAGGAACTTGGTGTCCGTTCCCTGCAGGCCGTCGATGATCCGGTCGAACTCGCCCTTGGCCTGCCGGTAGAGCCCGAGCCAGTCGTTGATCTTCTGCAGCAGCTGCTGCGAAGCGCTCGAGACGTAGGCGACCCGCAGGTCGTCGCACAGCGCGGTGACCTGCGCTTCGGTGCTCTGCATGATCGACGTGTGCTGGGTGAGCTGGTTGATGCCCTGCTTGATCGCCGCGGACTGCGTGACGATCTGCTGCCCGTTCTGGCCTGCGTCCAGTACCACCGGTCTTCCTCCTGTTGTCGTCTCCGCCCGCACCCTCGCGACCGAAACTAGAACCGGCGGGGGTGCTCCAACCACATCCCAGAACAGGGACGTGGCAAGGGAATTCAGCACTGCGGCGGGGTCACCGGCGGCAGCTCGGTGACCGGTCGCCCGGCCGCCGCCGGGTCCAGCGCCGGCCCGGTGGCCAGCTGGTCCACGAGCAGCGCAGGCATCGCGACGGGCGGTGCCGCGTACCCGAGCGCTCCGGCCACCTCGGCGGACGGGACCGGGTACTTCACGCCGTTGTCCGCGACCAGGAACAAGGTGGGCGACGGGGTTTCCCCGCTGGGCTCGACCGCGACCAGCACACCTGTGCCCGGCTCCACGCCGACCCGGTCCGGCCGGGTGCAGGACAGGGCGATCCCCGGCTGCGGCAACGTCGGCCGCGCGGCATCCACGACGCTTCGGTCCACAAGGGACACGCTGGTCACAGCAGGCGCCGGGGTGGTGGACACGCACAGCGCCTGCTTGTCGTCGTCGCCGACCAGCTGCGGCGGGGCGGCCGGGAACGCGCCTCCGCGGGTCAGCTCGTCCTTCGCCGCCGCGGGAGCGGAGTGCGCGGTGATGTCGCTGGCACCGATCTGCCGGGGCTGCACCGGCTGTCCGCCGTAGGCGGCGGCCTGGGTCCGCGGATCGCCGCTGATCAGCTTGAACAGGGTGTCGGTGAGCGGCACCAGCCCGGACTCGGCCAGCAGGTACGGCTTGCCAGCGGCGTCGCGGAACAGCTGCCCGACCACGCTCGGCGCCCCGGCCAGCTGCGGCCCGGGGTTGCCGCGACCGGCCACCTCCGGGGCGACCAGGTCGGGGCCGGTGGGCAGCGCGTTGAGGAACCCGGCGGGCACCGCGATCGGGTCGGCCGTGCTGTAGCCGAGCGCGGCGGGACCGGCGGATTCGGTGTCCATCCGCAGCTTGTGCCCGAACCACACCAGGAACACCGCGCCGTCCGGACCGGACACCAGCGCGCCCTCGTCCTTGGTCAGCCCGGTGCCCTCGGCCTCACCGATCAGCGCGGTGAAGTCCCGCTTCCCGTCCACCGGCGCGGCGCACGACAGCCACGGGTCGCTGCTCAGCGCGCCGGGCGACGGCAACCCGTCCGGCGCGCCGGGGATGCCGATGGTCGCGCCGCGCGGCGTTCCCACCAGCGAGTTCGCCGACACCGTGTGCACGGTCATGTCCGCGCCCGCGACCAGCCGCGCCGACGCCTGGTTGAGCACCGGGTGCAGCTCGCCGGCGAGGTAGAGCCAGCGCGCGCCGGACTCCTTCTCCACCACGACCGCGCCCGGCACCTGCCACGCGGTCGCGCCGCCGGGCTTGATCAGCCCGAACAGGAACGTTCCGAGGCCGAGCAGCACCGAGATGACCACGCCGATGACGACACCGCGCGAAGTCCGCCGCTGCGGGGTGTCGGAGATATCCGGATCGGCCCGCAACATCCCGGCGCTGAGCCGCCCCATGATGAACATGTGCGCCTGAACCTGGTCCCGCCGCGACTGCACACTCCCACGCCCTTACCGAAAGTCTCGAAGAGGATCCGCCGTTTCGTGAGTGCTTTGGGGCGCTATGACACCCCGAACCACTCACGAACGTCGGTCAGCCGTTGAAGGCTCGAATCCAGCCGAACACGCCCAGAACGGTCAGCATCAGCGGAATCAGGCTCACCGCGAGCAGGACGTGGATGATGTCCGCCGCGCGTCCCCAATACGGGACCAGGCGGTTGCCCGGCACGACCCAGCCGGACACCATCAGCGCCGTTCCGACCAGCGCGACGCCGACGAACAGCAGCAGGCGTCCGAACAAGTCCTGCATGGACAGCGCCAGCAGCAGCATCGTGACGCCGAGAACCCCGGGCAGCACAACGGAAAGCCGGTGCCAGATGCCGCCGACGTCACGCCCGTGCAGCAGCATGATCGCGCTCAGCACGCCGGCCATCGTGTACGTCGCCCAGTCCGGTTCGGTGAGCAGCCCGAAGACCGCCACCGCGCACACCGCGCCGACCGCCAGGAACAGCGAGGTCATGTACTTGTCGGCGATCGCGGTCCGGTCCAGCACGTTGCGGCTCGGGTGCGGGTCGATGCCCTCCTGCAGCTGCTCGGAGTTGGTCGGCAGCGGCGGCATCTTCAGCCCGGCCACCCGGAACGACAGCCCCGGCACGAACGCGCCGAACAGCACCGCGATCATCGCGGTCGCCGACACCGCCTCGGCCATGGTGCTCGTGACCAGCGCCAACAGCGCGGTGATCACGCCGAACACGCACACCACCAGCACCCCGAGGAACGCGTGCGGATGCGTCCCGGAAGCCGCCAGCGCCAGGACCGCACCACCGGCTGCCGTGGCTGCCGCGGCGAGCAGGACCGCCATCCCGGACGCCCCTGGCCCAGGCACGAGGAACCCGGCCAGCGCGAAGAAGGGCACTGCGGCAAGACCGAAGATCGTGCCGGCGAAGGCGTCTCCGACCGCGCGCGATGCCGACAACGACGCGGCCAGCAGCAGCAGCGCTGCGACACCAGCGGCCAGCGAGCGGACCAGCCATTCGCCGGGGAACCCACCCGGCAGCAACAGCCCCAGCCAGATGATCCCGGCCGCGACCAGCACCGATCCGTGCAGCAGCCGCTTGGTGGCGGCCGGCTTCCAGGCCCACGGGCGCTCCTGCATGCCCTTCGAGATGCCGTCGACCAGGTCGTCGAAGTGCACCGCAGGCATGACCTCCTGCCGCGAGCGCAGGTGCAGCACCTGGCCGTCGTGCAGGTCCAACGCCTCCGGCGTCGACTCCTCGTCCAGCGGATCACCGCCGACGTCCTGCAGCACCCAGCCGCCGTGCTCCAACCCGGCCTCTTCGACCTGGGGGCCCGCGTAGCTGACGATGGTCGGCATCAGGTCGATCAGCGGCACGTCGGTCGGCACCGCGAGGTCGAAGTTCCGATCCGGTGCCCGGATGGACAGCCGGCACAGGCCCGCGGCCGCACTGGTGGTGCTCACGCCGGTTCACGCTCCCTCTTCCCGCAAGGATTCGGCGAAAATCGGTGCCGGGCACCGAAATCGCGATGCCCGGCACCGTCGAGATCAGCCTCGATCGTCGGGGGACGGTTCGAATCGTCGAGACCGGGACGGCGCCGCCGTCCTGGTGCAAAACCCTAGGGCGAATTCCGGTGATCGTGGTGTCGCCGATTTACGTGACCTGAAAATCCCCGCCGTCCGGTGGAATTCTTCGCGGGTCACAGTTTTCCCCAGCGGGAAGGGAATCCGCGTGAGCGTCACGCTGTTCCGCCGTCCAGAACGGCAACCGGGGCCGCCGATGCCGTCCGGCGAGCTGACCCTCCAGGAACCTCCGGAGCTGCCCGAAACGCAGAGCGGCTTCTCCGGGATGATCACCTACATGCCGATGGCGCTCAGCTCGTTGGCGATGGTGATGATCTTCCTCCGCCCCGGCATGGCCGGTAGCGGTGGCACGATCATGTACTTCGCGATGGGCATGATGGTGCTGGCCGCGCTCGGCATGCTCGCCGCGAACTTCCTGCGCACCGCCGCGGAGCGCAAGCGCCAGATCACCGGCGCCCGCCGCGACTACCTGCGCTACCTCGCCCAAGCCCGGCGCCAGGTGCGCAAGACGGTGGTGGCGCAGCGCAAGGCGCAGACCTGGCGGCACCCGGACCCGGACGCGATCTGGTCGCTGGTGCGCACCTCCCGGTTGTGGGAGGTCCGCCCGGAGCACCCGGACTTCGGCGAGGTCCGCATCGCCGTCGGCGACCAGCAGCTCGGCACCCGGATCGGGCAGCTCAACACCAAGCCGGTGGAGGACCTCGAACCGCTGTCCGCGCACGCGTTGCGCCGGTTCATCCGCGCCTACGCCACGGTCGCCGACCAGCCGGTCCCGCTGTACCTGCGGGCCTACGCGCGGATCCTGGTGCGCGGCGACGTCGAAGCAGCCCGCGCCATGGTCCGCTCGATGCTCGCCCAGCTCGTCGTGCTGCACGCGCCGCAGGACCTGCGCATCGTGGTCCTCGGCCGCGAGCTGGACCAGTGGCAGTGGACGAAGTGGCTGCCGCACTGCTTGCACCCGACCGACACCGACGGCGCCGGGCCGGTCCGGCTGGTCGCCGAAACCCCAGGTGAGCTGGAAGGACTCCTCGGCGAGGAGCTCGCCGGGCGCCCGTTCTTCGACCGCGACGCGATGCCCACCCGCGACGAGCCGCACGTCGTGGTGGTGCTCGACGGCGCGCAGCCCGCGCCCGGCAGCCGGATGGCCACCAACGGCTACCGCAACGCCACGGTGATCGACCTCAGCGATGCCCTGGACTGGCAGAGCGATCCCCGAACCCTGCTCATGCGCGTCACCCCCGACCGCGCCGAGCTGGTGCGGATCGGGCGCGCGGGCAAGGAGAGCACCTCCCCGATCGGCCGGCCGGACGCGCTCAGCCCGCTCCGCGCCGAGTCCCTCGCCCGCCTGCTCTCGCCCTACCGGCTGGCCATCTCCACCGACACCACCGAGCCGCTGGCCACCGACTTCGAGCTGACCACGCTGCTCAACATCAGCGACCTGCGCGGTTTCGACGTGCCCAAGCTGCAGGCGCAGCGGGCCTCGGGCGCCGCCCGGCTGCGGGTGCCGATCGGCGTCACCGGCGACGGCACGCCGATCGAGCTGGACATCAAGGAGTCCGCGCAGGGCGGGCAGGGGCCGCACGGCATGCTCATCGGCGCCACCGGTTCCGGCAAGTCCGAGCTGCTGCGCACCCTGGTGCTCGCGCTGGCGCTGACGCACTCCTCGGAGACGCTGAACTTCGTGCTGGTCGACTTCAAGGGCGGCGCGACGTTCCTCGGCCTGGACGAGCTGCCGCACACCTCGGCGGTCATCACCAACCTCGCCGACGAGGCGTCGCTGGTGGAGCGGATGAAGGACGCCCTGCACGGCGAGCTGGTCCGCCGCCAGGAGCTGCTGCGCAAGGCGGGCAACTTCACCTCGGCCACCGAGTACGAGAAGGCCCGCGCCGAAGGTGCGGACCTGGATCCGCTGCCGACCCTGTTCGTGGTGGTCGACGAGTTCAGCGAGCTGCTGGCCGCGCACCGCGACTTCATGGACCTGTTCGTGATGATCGGCCGCCTCGGCCGAAGCCTCTCGGTGCACCTGCTGCTGGCCTCGCAGCGCCTCGACGAGGGCCGCATGCACCAGCTCGAATCGCACCTGTCGTACCGGATCGGCCTGCGCACCTTCTCGGCGATGGAAAGCCGCGGTGTGCTCGGCGTCCCGGACGCCCACCAGCTGCCCTCGCAGCCCGGCGCCGGGTACCTCAAGACCGATGTGGACACCCTGACCCGGTTCAAGGCGGCCTACGTCTCCGGTACCTACCGGCACGCGCGGCGCGAGATCCGGCAGTCCGTGGTGGCTCGCCAGATCGTCCCGTACACCACCTCCTACGTGCCGTCCCGCGAACTGCCGATACCCGAGGAACCCGTTGCGCAGCAAGATGAAGCGGGCGAGTCGCTGCTGGAGGTCGCGGTGCAGCGGCTGGTCGGGTCCGGGCCGCCCGCGCACCGGGTGTGGCTGCCGCCGCTGGAGGTCTCGCCGACGCTGGAGCAGATGCTGCCGCCGCTGGAGATCGACCCGGCACGCGGTCTGACCACAGTGGACACCGAGCGGAACCTGCGGGTCCAGCTCGGCGTGATCGACCGGCCCTTCGACCAGCTGCACGAGCCGCTGATCGCCGACCTGTCCGGATCGGGCGGGCACGTGCTCGTCGCGGGCGGTCCGCAGAGCGGCAAGAGCACCCTGCTGGCCACCCTGATCACCGCCCTGGCGCTCACCCACACCCCGCGCGAAGTGCAGTTCTACGGCCTGGACTTCGGCGGCGGCATGCTCTCCTCGCTGACCGGGCTGCCGCACGTCGGCGGCGTCACCGGGCGCCTCGACAGCGAGCGGATGCTGCGCACGATCAACCAGGTCAACGCCCTGATGGAGGAGCGCGAGCAGCGGTTCGCCGAGCTCGGCGTGGACTCGATGGCCACCTACCGGCGCCGCCGCGCGGCCGGCGAGTTCGCCGACGAGCCCTACGGCGACGTGTTCCTGGTGGTGGACGGCTGGACCACCATCCGCCAGGACTTCATGGACCTGGTGCCGCAGTTCACCCTGCTGGCCACCCGCGGCCTGAACTACGGCATCCACCTGATCATCGCCGCCGGCCGCGCGGGCGAGGTCAACAACGGCATCCGCGACCAGCTCGGCACCCGCCTCGAGCTGCGGCTGGGCGACCCGGTCGAATCCACCATCAACATGCGCGCCGCCGCCACGGTGCCGAAGATCTCCGGTCGCGGCCTGACCGAGGACCAGGCGCACTTCCTCGCCGGGCTGCCGCGGCTGGACGGCGAGGGCAGCACGTCCGAGGGCACGCAGGAGCTGATCGGCACCATCTCCTCGGCCTGGCCCGGTCCGGCCGCGCCGCCGGTGAAGATGCTGCCGGTCGTCCTCGACGCCGGTGAGCTGCCGGCCCCCACCGGTCAGCTGCGGGTGCCGCTGGGCCTGTCCGGTGAGGACGTCGAGCCGCTGTGGCACGACTTCACCGAGCACCCGCACCTGCTCATCGCCGGTGACGACGCGACCGGCAAGACGAACCTGGTGCAGCACATCGCCCGCGCGATCACCAGCCGGTACACGCCCGAGCAGGCGCGGATCACCTTCGTGGACTTCCGCCGCGAGCTGTTCGACGCGGTGCCGGAGGAGTACCGGCTCGGCTACGCGGTCTCCAAGGACATCGTGCGCGACGCGGTGGCCGGTTCGTCGCGGGCGATGCGGGAACGCGTGCCCGGCCCGGAGATCAGCCCGGCGCAGCTCGGCCAGCGCGACTGGTGGACGGGTCCGGAGCTGTTCCTGATCGTCGACGACTACGACATGGTCAGCACCGACCAGACCGACAACCCGTTCGTCCCGCTGCTGGACTGCCTCGCGCAGGGCCACGAGATCGGCCTGCACGTGATCGTCTCCCGCAGCGCCAACGGCCTGTCCCGCGCGCTCTACGACCCGCTGCTCCGGCGGCTCCAGGAGGTCAACACCCCGGCGGTCCTGCTGTCCTGCCCGCCGACGGAAGGCACCGCGTTCCACGACGTCCGCCCGAAGAAGCTGCCGACCGGCCGCGCGCAGTACATCACCCGGCGCAAGACCGTCCTGCTGCAAACCCCGCTGCTCAAGGACTGATTCGTGCTCCGGCCCCCGTCGCAGCGTCGCGACGGGGGCCGGACGTTTCTCAGAACCTGCCTTGTGATCTCGGCGTTTGATCTTTTGCTGTGATGCGCCGCAGGCGCATAGCCCACCCAAGCAACCGGCACCGCCGCGGGTTCTCAGCGTTCGCCTGGCGAGGACGGCCCACCCGCCGTGTATTGGCATACATAAGGGTGGGCACCCGCAGTCCAGGCGGACGCTGAGGTTCCGCTACCCGCACCGCCACGCAAAGCGAGTGCTTCAGACAGGCACTCAGGCGTCAGAGCGTGTCCGCGACCTTGATGTATCCGCGCTGGAGGACCCACTGCTGGTTCTTGTTGCGGTCGTCGCACCGCCAGATGTGCACGCGGTCGCCCTTCTCCCTGGTCCTACCGGTGTCCAGGCACATCTCCTGGGCCTTGCCCACCGTGTCGGCGAGCACGATCTGCGAGTTGCGGACGATCCACTTCTGGTTGGTGTTGGTGTCACCGCACTCCCAGAGGTGCACGCCGGCACCGTTCGTCCGGGTCCAGCCGGCGTCCAGGCACCGTTCCTGCTGCCGCGTGCCGATCGTGTCCTCGACCTTGATCTGCCCGCCGGAGATCACGAACCGCTGGTTGGGGTTGTCGCCGCACTCCCAGATCGTCGCCTTGTCGCCCTTGTCCCGCGTCTTGCCGACGTCCAGGCACATGGCCTTGACGTGCGGCGCCGGCGCCGCTGTCGCGGCGGGCGCTCCCAGGCCGAGGGCGAGCGCGAGTGCTGTACCGGTGATGGCGCCGAGGCGTCGGGTGGTGAAGAACGAAGACATGTTCACTTCCTCAATCATCGGAGTGACGATGTGGACACCGCGCCGAATCGGACAGTCGGTGCGAAACGAATACTGATCGCGTCTGCAGGTGACCGGCAGCGGAGATCGGCGTTCTCCCTCCTCCCGGGTTACCAACGACCACCCATCCGAATACAAACGGGCGAATTGTGTAACGCTCTTGCGGACGCCGCATCGGCGGTGAGAGCCCAAACCGGCGCCATGGCAAGGGAAACCGGTCTCGGCCGCCTGCCCGCCCCCGGTTCAGGTCGTGGAGCAGATAGGCTCGACCCCGGTCGGGTCGAGCGGAGGAGTGCGGTGGAGAGCGGGTCCGGTGCGGTGCGGCGGCACCGAGTGCTCGTGGTCGAGGACGATCCGATGATGGCCGAGGTCATCGCCAGCTACCTGAACCACGCGGGCATGCTGGTCGCGGTGGCCGCCGACGGCGTGATGGCGCTGGACGGCTTCCAGGCGTTCAACCCGGACCTGGTGATCCTGGACCGGATGCTGCCCCGCCTCGACGGGACCCACGTCTGCCGCAAGCTCCGCGAGCAGAGCAACGTCCCGATCATCCTGGTCACAGCCCTGGGCGAGCAGGACGACCGCATCCACGGCCTGGAACTCGGCGCCGACGACTACGTCACGAAGCCCTTCAGCCCGCGCGAACTGGTACTCCGCGCCCAAGCCCTGCTCCGCCGCACCGCGGGCCAACCGGTCCAGCCGCAGCAGGCGCCGCAGACCCGCCAGGTCGAGGACCTGGTCCTGGACCTGACGACCCGCCAGGTCACGAAAGCCGGGAAACCGCTGCGCTTCACCGGCCGCGAGCGGGACCTCCTGGACTTCTTCTTCGACCACCCCGGCGAAACCTTCCGCAAGGACGAGCTGATGCAGCGGGTCTGGCAGTGGAAGGTGGGCGACTCGTCGATGATCAGCGTCTACGTCCGCCGCCTCCGCGAGAAGATCGAAACGGACCCGGCCAACCCGACGATCCTCAACACGATCTGGGGAGTCGGCTACCGCTTCGGCCCAGCCCCGAACTGAGCACGACAACACTGGAACAAGAAGCCCACCCTGCCCTTTGACCGGGCTCTCGTTTTGGAGGGCGGCCGGGCGCGGGGAGGGGGTCGCGCCCGGCCGCCGGAGTGGGCCGGCGCGGCTGATGCCGGGGGATGTCCAGCCGCACCGGCCCGGCTCAGGGGTTGGAGCGAACGGCCTGTTTGCCTCGCCAGACGGCGCAAAACGGCCCGTTCGCTCTTCACCTGGTGCTGTGAGCCGGGACTGGGGGTCGTGAGTGCGTAACAGTGTTCGAACACTGTTACGCACTCACGACCGCTCACAGGCGCAGGTGGTGGCGTCCGGTGGGTTGGTCGTCAGGGTCGAAGTCGGGAAACTGGGGTTGTGGTGGTTCGGGGGATATCGCGCGGTTCTCGGCTTCGATGTCGGCTATGAGGCGCCAGACCGTGTACTCGCCATCGCCCGTGCCCGAGTGCTGACCGGTGGCGAACCGCAGTCCTGGCACCGAGACGTGCGTGACGAGCAGAGCGAGGATGAGCACGTTGAACAGGACGAAGGTGCTCAGCTGAATCCAGAACATGGCGTGGTCCTTTCGGGCGATGGGTGGTCAATTTCGCGAGAAATTGACGCGGACTCAGGTGACGCGGCTGGGTCAGGGGCGTTCGGCGAGGATGCGCCAGCAGTCCATGCAGGCCTGCTCCCGCACCCAGTCCACTTCGGACCGGTCATGCAGCTGCGACGCTTCGGCCTCCGCCCCGCAGTAAGCCTCGACGGTGGAAGTCATGATGTTCGCCGTATAGAGGGAAGGCAGACTTGTGCGCATGACCAGCAACGACCCCGGCCCACTGGTGCAGCGACTCGTGCTCGGAGCCGAGCTGCGCGAACTTCGTGAGAACGCTGGCTTGTCCGCAGACGAGGCTGCGGCAGCTCTCGGTTGGTACCGCAACAAGATCAGCAAGATCGAGACGGGCGAGAGCAAGCTGTCTGATAAGGACGTTCAGGCTCTGGTCGCGCTGTACGGGGCCAAGGAGAAGGCAGTCGACCGGGTCCTCGAGATGGCGAAGGATGCGCGGCGCAAGATCCCGCCGGCGCGCGTGCCGGACTGGGCGAAGAAGTACGTGCACCTCGAGGCGTGTGCTTCTGAGATCAAGCTGTTCTACGGCGACACGATCCCGGGAGTCCTGCAGACCGCTGACTATGCGCGCGAACTGCTTTCAGCCTCGGTCGTAGTTCCGTCGGTCGACGTCGATGCGATGGCGGAGTCGCGCGAACAACGTTCGGCGAGGTTCTTCGGCTCGAACCCGCCCTTGCTGTGTGTCGTGCTGGGAGAGGAAGCGATTCGGCGACGGGTCGGCGATCGAGACGTTCATCGGGCTCAGCTGGAGCGGCTGCGCTCCCTCGCGGAACTGGACAACGTGACGATCCAGGTGGTCCCGCTGGAGAGCGGAGCTCACGCGGGCCTCGGCATCGCCTTTACCCTCCTCCACCTCGAGCACGCCAACTCGGATATCGCCTACATCGAGAGCCTGACCAGCTCCGATTACTTGTCTCGACCGCAGCACACCCGCGCATATAGCCTGGTTTTCGATCGATTGCGGGTAGCCGCTATCAGCGACAGGGACACGTTGTCGCTGATCAATCGGGAGATTGCAGCGCTTAGCTAGGAGTGATCATGCTGCGGAAATCGGACGAGATGGTCTGGCGCAAATCCAGCCGCAGCAACGGAGCGCAGAACTGCGTAGAGGTGGGCTGGCGGACGTCGAGCCGAAGCGCCGGGCAAGGAAACTGCGTTGAGGTGTCGTTAGACCCTGAGGTGGTCGGGGTTCGGGACTCGAAGGACCGGGATGGGGCCGTGCTGGCCTTCCCCCGTCGTCAGTGGGCGGCGTTCGTCTCTGGATTGCGGGATCGTCGCTGGTAGTGCAGCTCAGGTGAGGCCGGCGGGGAGGCGGGTGGTGAAGCGGCAGCCGTCGGTGACCTGGTCGACTCGGACGTCTCCGCCGTGGGCTCTGATCAGGCCGCGGGTGATTGCCAGGCCGCTGTCCGCCGGTTCCAGCGCGGATTCGAAGTCCGCCGCTCCGCCGCAGCCGTCGACGACGATCACCTCGATCTCGTCGCCCGACACCATCGCCGTCACCGTCACCGGCTCGCCGGGCACCGTGTGCCGGACCGCGTGCATCACCAGGTTCGCCAACGCCCGCGTCAGCACCGCGATGTCCACCCGGACCGGATCCGTCGCGCTGTCCAGGCCGACGCCGTGCAGCCGCACCCCGCGCTCCAGCGCGACCGGAAGTGCCGCCGCCAGCGCGGAATCCAGCAGGTCGGCCAGCCGCGTCGGGGTCCGCTCGACGGTTTCGACCTGCAACCGCGCCAGCTCGAAGAGATCGCCGGTGACCCGGTTCAGCCGCTGCGCCCCGCCGATCAGACCGTCCAGGTAGCGCTGCGGTTCCTGCGCCACGCCGTCCTGCAGGGCCTCCGCTGCGGCGCGGATTCCAGCCAGCGGGGTGCGCATCTCGTGGGAGATCGCGGTGATCAGCTCGCGCTGCGCCCGGCGGAGGTCGGCGCGCTCCTGCTCGGCTTCGATCAGCGCGTTGCTGGTCGCGGTGAGCTCCTGGCGCAGCCAGCGCAGTTCGGCCCGGGGGTAGCGGCGCGTCCAGCGGCCCAGCAGCCAGCCGGTCGCGCTCGACGCCAAGCAGGCCGCGACCAGCCCGCTGCTCACCCTGGCCACGTTCGGTCACCTCTGTTGCGCTCGCCGGCTGCCCCACCGATCAGTACCTCCATTCAACCTCCCGTTAACCGCGCGCCGGGAGTCCCATGAATAGGGGTCCGTGCGCGACGTTGTTGGGACTAACGCCGCCCGAGCGCGCGAGGCAGGCTGGGAACACCGTTTCTACTCAAGCGGATCCGGGTGCGCCCGGGTCGGCGACTGGAGGAATTCATCGTGGCGCGGCCTGTGCTTTCCGTTCGAGCGGAGGGATCCGACGGTCACCGGACCATTGCGGCGGCGTTGGAGCAGGCCCGCCCCGGGTCGGTCATCTCGGTGCACCCCGGCCGCTACCAGGAGAACCTGGTGATCACCAAGGTGGTCACCATCATCGCGGCCGAGGGTTCGCGCACCGTGGAGCTGTCCCCGGTGCGCGGCAGCGCGGTGCGCGTGGTGTCCGAAGCGGTGCAGCTCAGCGGGCTGGTGCTGCGCGGACGCGACCCCGAACTGCCCACTGTGGACGTTCCGCGCGGGCAGGCGGCGATGGACGACTGCGAGGTCACCGGCTCGGCCTGGACCGCCGTGCTGGCCCGCGAATCCGGTTCGCTGGCGATGCGCGACTGCCGGGTCACCAACTCCGCGGGCGCCGGGATCGTCGACACCTCCGAGGCGGGCAGCGTCGTCGAGGACTGCGTGGTCGAGCACCTGGGAAGCTCGGCGATCGTGATCAGCGACCGGGCGGCGCCGATGATCCGCCGCTGCGTGCTGCGCGACAGCCGCGGCAACGGGGTCTGCGCTAACGCCGAGTCCCGCGGCACCGTCGAGGACTGCCAGATCTCCCGCACCGACAAGCCCGCGATCGCGCTGGAAGCCAGCAGCAGCACCACGATTCGCGGCACCTCGGTCAAGGACGTGGCGATCGGCGCCTACATCAACAGCCAGGGCCGCCCGACCCTGCAGGACTGCTCGTTCACCGCCACCCGCGAGCACGGCCTGGTGGTGCTGGGCGGCAGCGAACCGGTGGTGACCGGTTGCCGCGTCGGCCGCACCAAGGCCAACGGCCTGCTGATCACCGACAAGGCCAAGGGCAGCTACGAGGAGCTGCGGATCTTCGGCACCCGCAAGGCCGCGATCGAGGTCGGCGAGCTGGCCGGGCCGGTCTTCCGCGACACCTCGGTGCGCGACTGCGCGGAGGACGGCGTGGTGCTCACCGACGAGTCCGTCGCGGAGTTCGAGCGGCTCGAGGTCGACGACGTCGAGGGCACCGCGATCACCGTGCGCGCCGGGGCGAACCCGATGCTGCGCCGGATCACCGTGCGCGACGTCCGCGGCGACGGCATCGCGGTGTTCGGCGGCGGGCACGGACGCCTGGAGGACGTCGAGATCGGCGGCGTCGCGCGCACCGGCCTGCGCATCGGCGAGGACGCCGATCCGTCCGTGGACCGCGCGGTGATCCGGGCCGCAACCGGGGTGGCCGTCGAGAAGGGCGGCACCGGGATGCTGCGGGAGTGCGAGGTCCGCGACTGCACCGGCGACGGCATCACCATCGCCGACCACGCGGACCTGACCGTGCTGCGCAGCAAGGTCGTCAAGAACGACGGGCACGGCGTGCTGGTGGCCAGCGGCGGCCGCGCCACGCTGGAGGACTGCGAACTGGTCGACAACACCCGCGACGGCGTCCGGGTGGAGACCACCGAGCCCGTCGCGGTCACCAACTGCACCGCCACCGGCAACGGCGGATCCGGGGTGCGCACCCCGGACAGCTCCGGCGGCGACCGGCTGGAGATCGAGAACCTGGACAGCAGGGACAACGCCGGCACCAGCGACGCGGAAGCCGGACCGCTGGCCGAGCTCGACGCGCTGGTCGGCCTGGACGGGGTGAAGCAGCAGGTCACGACGCTGGTGAACCTGACGGAGATGGCCAAGCGGCGGGAGGCCGCCGGGCTGCCTGCACTGCCGATGAGCCGGCACCTGATCTTCGCCGGACCGCCCGGCACCGGCAAGACCACCATCGCCCGCCTCTACGGCGAGATCCTCGCCTCGCTCGGCGCGCTGCGCAGCGGGCACCTGGTGGAGGTGGCCCGCGCCGACCTGGTCGCGCAGATCGTCGGCGGCACCGCGATCAAGACCACCGAGGCGTTCACCAAAGCCCTCGGCGGGGTGCTGTTCATCGACGAGGCCTACACGCTGAACGCGCAGGGCGGCGGCGGTCCCGACTTCGGCCGCGAAGCGGTGGACACGCTGGTCAAGCTGATGGAGGACCACCGCGACGACGTGGTGGTCATCGCCGCCGGGTACTCCGAGCAGATGGACGGGTTCCTGGCCTCCAACCCCGGCCTGGCGTCCCGCTTCAACCGCACCGTCGAGTTCGAGAACTACTCGGTGCCCGAGCTGGTCACCATCGTCGAGCGGATGTGCCAGGCGCACAGCTACGAACTCGGCGACGGCACCCGCGAGGCGCTGCAGCGCTACTTCGAGCGGCTGCACCGCGGCGCCGACTTCGGCAACGGCCGCGCGGCCCGCAAGCTGTTCGAGGAGATGATCGACCGGCAAGCGGTCCGGCTGGCCGGGCTGCCCTCGGTGGACCAGGACGAGCTGTCCCGGATGCTGCCCGCCGACGTCGGCGCCGAACCCGAAGCCGCCGAGCCGGACAAGCCGACGGCGCTGAGCCGGTTGCGGGAGATGATCGGCATCCCGGCGGTGAAGTCGGCGGTCGAGGACCTGGTCAACCTGCTGGCGGCCAACCGGCGTCGCGCCGAAGCGGGGCTGCCGACGCCGAAGATCAGCCACCACCTGGTGTTCGCCGGCCCGCCCGGCACCGGCAAGACGACCGTGGCCCGGCTCTACGGCGAGGTGCTGGCCGACCTGGAGGTGCTGCCGACCGGTCAGCTCGTCGAGGTCAGCCGCGCCGACCTGGTCGGCAAGTACATCGGCCACACCGCACAACTGACCCGCGACGCGTTCGAGCGGGCGCGCGGTGGCGTGCTGTTCATCGACGAGGCGTACGCGCTGACTTCCACCGGTGGCAACGACTTCGGGCGCGAAGCCGTCGACACGCTGGTCAAGCTGATGGAGGACCACCGCGACGAGGTCGTGGTGATCGTGGCGGGCTACTCGGCGGAGATGCAGGACTTCCTGGCCACCAACCCGGGCCTGGGCTCGCGCTTCTCCCGCCACGTCGAGTTCGCCGACTACACCGCGGCGGAGCTGACCGAGATCTTCGACCGCAACGCGCTCACCAACGGCTACGAGTGCGGCGAGGACGTCCTCGCGGCGTTGCACCGCCACTTCGAGGAGCTGCCCCGCGACCGCAACTTCGGCAACGCCCGCTACGCCCGCCAGCTGCTCGAAACGACCATGACCCGCCAAGCGGGCCGCCTCAGCGCCCTCCCCACCCCAACCCTCACCGACCTCCGCAACATCCACCCGGAAGACCTACCCGTCTGACACGCCGGAGGTCTGCAGTTTCAATTGAAACTGTGATCCGCCGTGCCTGGGATTTGCAGTTTCAATTGAAACTGCATTCCAAGACCCCGAACAGCAGACGGCGGAAGTACCGGAACGGGTGAAGGCACCGGTAGGTGCTCCCTCCCCGTTCCGGGACGTGCCGGGGAAGCTCTTGGTCGCTTAGCTTCGAGGGGTGCGAAATGGCGCCCTGGTACTGACCACTCTCGTTGCCGCGTCGGCACTTTCGGCTCCGGCCGCGGTCGCCGCGCCGGAGCTGCCGGCGATCCCGCAGGCGCTCTCGTCCTACGACGGGTGCCGCTCCGCGTCCACAGTGGATACTGCCGAGAAGCCGTGGGCCCAGGCCCAGCTCCAACCGGAACGAGCCTGGCAGCACGGGAACGGCACCGGTGTCACCGTGGCCGTCGTCGGCAGCGGGGTCGACGCCACGTCCTCGGCCCTGGCCGGGCGCGTGGACGGATCCGGCCCGGACTGCGTCGGCTACGGCACGTTCGTCGCGGGCATCATCGCGGCCGCTCCGCACCCGGGCGGCGGCTTCGCCGGAGTCGCACCGGGTGCGCGGATCCTGGCCGTCAAAGCCACCGACCAGCGGGGGAACGCCACCGCCGATGGTCTGGCCAACGGCATCCGCACAGCGGTCGCCGGCGGTGCGCGCGTCATCTCGGTAGCCGCGGCGTCCACCGAGCCCAGCGATGCGCTGGCCGCCGCGGTCCGCGACGCCGCAGCAGCTGGTGCACTGGTCGTGGCCCCGGCTTCGACCGGCGACGGCGACAAAGCCGTCCAGGCGTTCCCGGCCGCCTACCCCGAGGCCCTGTCGGTGGCCGCGACCGCACCTGACGGCTCTCCCACTCGATCCGCCCAGCCCCAGATCAAGGTCGACGTGGCAGCCCCCGGAGCAGCCATGACCGGCGTCGGCCCCGGTGGCAACGGCCTGTTCATCTCCGGCGGAGACGCGGTGGCCGCCGCCCAGGTCTCCGGCACCGCAGCCCTGGCCCTCTCCTACCGCCCGCACCTGACCACCGAGGACCTCGCCCGCCGCCTGCGCGACACCGCCTACCCGCCACCAGGCGGCGCCCCGCACTCCTTCCTGGGCAGCGGAGTCGTGGACCCGGCGACGGCGGTCACCGCAGAACTCCCCGCTGCGGCGGGAAAACCGCCCACCATCCCGGCAGCGGTTCACATGCCGCCCGCGACCGACCCCACCCCGTCCACCACTGCGGCGATCCTGGCAACCGCCGCAGCCCTCGTGATCGGCGCGGCCGCGGCGCTCGCCGTCGTCATCCCCCGGGGCCGGAACCGCCGCTGGCGCGCCGCCCCTTGAACAGTCCGGTCAGGACCGTGAGCACTTTTTGGTGCCATAGCGCCACAAAAGGCTCACGGCACCTGACCTGTGAAAAGTCCGCTCTCAGCGCGTCGGGCTGGGTTCGGATTCCGGGAGTTCGACGACCTTCACGCGGCTGACGCGCTCGTGCCAGCCGAGTCCGGCGACCATCGCCACCACCAGCACGAACCCGATCCACTGCGTCGCGCTCAGCTCCGCGCCCAGCACGAACACCCCGATGATCGCCGCGGTCGCCGGAAAGGCCAGCTCCGCCAACGTCGCCCGCGCCGCCGGCGTGGTGCTCAGACCCACGTAGTACAGCCCCAAGGCGATCAGTCCCGGGATCAGCGCCAGCAGGACCAACCCGAACGCGTTGTCCCAGCCGACCGCCACCGGCGAGCCGCTGAGCAGCAGGACCACCGCTGCCGCGGGCAGGCCGATCGAGAACCTCAGCGCCGTGACGTCCCGAGCGGGAATCCGACTGCTCACGTACCTGCCCAGCACGGTTCCCGCCGCCCACAACGCCGCCGCACCCAGGGCCAACAACGCGGGCAGGACCTGTGAAACCTCGATGTGCAGCGGGTTTTCGAACGCCAGCAACCACGCCCCGACCAGCGACGGGACCGCGAACAGGAAGTACCGCGCGGTCAACCGCTCGCGCAGCAGCGCGAACGACGCCACCGCCGCGAAGATCGGCTGCAACTTCTGCAGGACCAGCGGCGTGACCGGGTCCCCGACCTGGAACGCCGTGGTGAACAGAGCGGTCGCCAACGCCGACGACCCCACGCCGACGGCGATCATCGCGATGCGCTCGCGCGGTCCGCACGCCAACAGCGCGCGCCACGCGCGGGGCAGCAGCGGCGCCAGCAGCAGCACGATGATCACGTGCTCCCAGAACACCACGCTGGCCGAGGGGAGCGCCGTCGCGAGGGGTTGCCGCCACAGTGCGTCCGTGCCCCACATCGCGGTGGCCAGCGCCACCAACCAAGTCCGGTCCGCACCCCGCTCCAACGCCATGATTTCAACCTATCGAGCGTCCCCGACCCCGTTTCACGTGACACGACACCCGCGGCGCACCACCCTAGGCTCGAAATCGGGCACTCCGGATGCCACTTCACGCCACGCCCGTGGCAGCGAACTAGACATCACGGGCAGAATCGACACCGCTACGGCCGGTGACGGATAAGGACAGATACCAATGCTTCAGCAGCGGACCCGACTGCTCGGTTCGATCTTCGGCGCGTGCGCGGCGGTCGCGCTGGTCGCCGGGTGCGGCGGCGGCCAGCCCACGCCCCCGCCCGCCGGGCAGCCGACCCAGGAACACCCGCCGACCCACGGGCAGACCGCCGCGGCCAAGCAGGCCTCGGCGACCTTCGGCCCGTACAAGCCGGACGCCAAGGCGGTCACCTACGACCCCGCCCTGGTCCCGGACGGCGCGCAGATCAACCTGACCTCGCAGCGGAGCGGCGGCCAGACCAAGATCACCGTCGACCTCAAGGGCCTGGTGCCCAACCGCGAGTACGGCGCCCACGTGCACACCAAGCCCTGCGGCCCCACCGGCGAGGACGCCGGCCCGCACTTCCAGGAGAAGGCGGACCCGGTCAAGCCGTCGGTCGACCCGGCCTTCGCGAACCCGAAGAACGAGGTGTGGCTGGACTTCCACACCGACGCGCAGGGCAACGCCAGCACCAGCGCGGACGGCAACTGGTCCTTCGACACCCGCCAGGACGCGAAGTCCTTCGTGATCCACTCATCGCACACCCACACCGAACCCGGCAAGGCGGGCACCGCCGGAGACCGCCTCGCCTGCCTCAACGCCTCGTTCTGACCTGCGGAAGGGCGCTCGCAGTGCGGGCGCCCTTCTTTCAGGGTCGATTCTTTAACTGACCAATCAGTTAATCTGCTGGTGATCGCTACCTCCGCCGCGAGGACATCGACGCGGGCTTCCAGCACGGCAAGGCGCAAGGACCTCGTCTTCCTGGACGCGACCACGAGGCAACTAGCCCGCCGCAAATCCTCCGACCTCCCGAAGGACCAGGTCAGGGCCGCCTTCGAGCACTTCGGCTACCCGCGGGCGGGCACCACCGACCCGCACAAGAACGACGTCCCCAGTGGCTCGACGGCCACCCGGCCCTAGACGAAGAGACCAACGCCCTCCTCCGGGCCAGGTCCCGAGCCCTCGAAGACAAGCAGCGCGGAGCAGCAGCCGAACTGGCTGACCAGCTCCAAGCCCTCGGAGTGGTCCTCCGAGACAGAGCAGGAATCCAGCGATACCGCCAGATCCCCACCCGGAAGCCCCTGACCAACCCCGTCTTCCCCTTCAGAGGCGCACCGGGTCAGACGGTGATGAGAGGAACCTGCACCCCGACAGCGTCCGACAGCTTTCGGAGGTCCACGGGGTCCGAGGTGAGCACCGCTGTTCCGTGGCTGATCGCAGCGACGACGACCGCCGCGTCGACGACGTCCGCGGTTCCGGAAGCCGCGAGCAGCCTCCCCACCGCTTCAGCCATCTCGTCGGTGAAAGGCACTGACTGGCACATTCGGCGCAGGACACCGAGTTGAGCCTGCCGCGGACTCGCACGCCACACCTGAGCCAGCACGACAGCAGGCAACAACGCGCGATTCCCCGTCTCGAGCAGGTCGCGGCACGCGCCGTAAACCTTGCCTCGGGGGTTGTTCTCGACTGAGATCAGCGCGCCCGCATCGAGCACGAGGCCCCGGCCGCTCACCCGACACGCCGTTCGTCGCTGAATCCGAGCAGCTTGGCGAGGGCGGCCTGCCGCGCGGCGGCTTCCTCGGGCGGTTCCGGCATCCCCACCCCGGCCTCAGCGAGTTCGCTCCTGACCTGCGCGAGTTCTTCAGGATCGGGTTCACCGAACTTGGCCGCGTACTCCTGCGCGGCGAGCTGGGCGTCCGCCAGGTCGGCAGCCGCCTCGGCCGCCTCGGCCAGCCAGGTGGACAACGGCACACCTGCACGTTCAGCCGCACGTCGAGCACGAGCGGCAACCAGATCGGGTAGCGACACGCTGAGCTTCTCCACCGCCATGACTGCATGGTATCCGCAGAAGTAGTACCACGGTAGTACCGAGCGAGGCGGCTTGGGGCGGGTGTCACACCTGCGGTGGGTGAAGGTCTTTTCCGGCGTCGGTGACAATGGTGGGGTGACCGCCACCTTGTCCAAGCCCGCCTTGAAGATCGGACCGCACCAGGTCGATCCGCCGGTCGTGCTCGCGCCGATGGCCGGGATCACCAACGTCGCGTTCCGCCGGCTGTGCCGCGAGTACGGCGCCGGGCTCTACGTGTGCGAGATGATCACGAGCCGGGCGCTGGTCGAACGGCACCCCAAGACGCTCGAGATGATCACCTTCGCCCCGGACGAGCACCCGCGCTCCATGCAGCTCTACGGGGTCGACCCGGTGACCATGGGCAAGGCCGTCCAGATGATCGTCGACGAGGACCTCGCCGACCACGTCGACATGAACTTCGGCTGCCCGGTGCCGAAGGTGACCCGCAAGGGCGGGGGTTCCGCGCTGCCGTACAAGCGGCGGCTGTTCGCCGAGATCGTGCAGGCCGCGGTGCGCGCCGCCGAACCGGCCGGGATCCCGGTGACGGTGAAGTTCCGCATCGGCATCGACGACGACCACATCACCTACCTCGACGCGGGACGGCTGGCCGAGGAGAACGGCGCGGCGGCGGTCGCGCTGCACGGTCGCACCGCTGCCCAGCGCTACTCGGGCACCGCGGACTGGTCGGCGATCGCCCGGCTCAAGGAGCACGTCAAGACCATCCCGGTGCTCGGCAACGGCGACATCTTCAGCGCTGACGACGCCCTGCGGATGATGTCGGAGACCGGCTGCGACGGCGTCGTGGTCGGGCGCGGCTGCATGGGCCGCCCGTGGCTGTTCCGCGACCTGCAGGCAGCCTTCGCGGGCGAGCCGATCCCGACCGGGCCGAAGCTCGGCGAGGTCGCCGTGGTCCTCAGGCGGCACGCCGTGCTGCTCGCCGACCACATGGGCGAGGAGAAGGGCCTGCGCGACCTGCGCAAGCACATGCCGCAGTACCTGCGCGGCTTCCCGGTGGGCTCGGACCTGCGCAGGCAGTTCGGCATGGTGTCCAGCCTGGCCGAGCTCGACGACCTGCTGGCCCAGCTCGAGCACGACGCACCGTTCCCGATCGACGCCGAGGGCCCGCGCGGCCGCCAGGGCTCGGCCGGCAAGGTCGTGCTGCCGGAGGGCTGGCTCGACGACCCGGACGACATCACCGTCCCCACCGCGGCCGAGATCGACTCCAGCGGCGGCTGACGCCCCCTCCAGCGTGGCGGTCCGGGTAGGCGGCAAGACGAAGGACGAGGGCGCCCAGGTGTCGAAATCCGTTGCGCGCAGCCGATTCCGCTGCCGATCAGCCGTTCTCGTCGGCGCATCGGCAGCGGTTTTCGCAGCGGGCTGCGCGCAGCCGCCGCCGGAACCCGCCGCGGTCGGGCTGGCCGAGCAGTACTTCGCGGACAACAACGCCGCCGCCCGGTCGGGACCCGCCGCCCAGCAGGAGTTCTTCCGCCGCACGCAGCACCCGGACTTCACCGACCAGACCTGCGACCTCGGCGACACCACCGTCCAGCTGGACCCGGCGATGTCCACGCTGCGCCCCGATCCCGGCTACGCACCCGATGGTCTGGCGCCGCGCGGCGAGATCTGGGTGATCGGCGTCGAGGTGACCACCCGAACCGCGGGGACCACCACCGGACACCAGATCGGCTCGATGCACCTGGTCCTGCTCGACGGCCAGCTCCGCGCCTTCGCCCCCTGCCCCAGTGCCTGACGCGAATTCAATGGAAATCAGAGGTCCGATTTCCATTGAATTCGCGGAAGTTGTCCACAGGAATCCGGACTTGTCCACAGGTCTCGGCGTGTCGGCCACCCAGTCGTGGAACATCGTTGCGAGATCAAGAGCCCGTAACGCCACGCCGATGCGACACCGATTAAGTTGCGATGCGGTGGTGGAACTCACGTGCTCGTCTGCTCGTCCGAGCGGGTGGGTCCGTTCGGATTCGCTTCCCCATCCACCTCTCGCCCGGTACACATCAGGCAGTTGGGGATTCGAACGGCGCTCGCATTCGGACGAGGCCAGGGGGTCAGCCGGTTGAGCGAACTGAGCGACGAGCGGGTCAGACCAGCTCGACATGTCCGTCACACCCGAAGACACCACGGACGGGAGGTGAGTGCGATGACCGGCATGCGCAACGGTTTCGCGGGGCGGGAGCCCCTCCACGAGAGCGACGTGCCCCTGCTGCCGTCCGGCCGACGCACCCGCCAGGACCTGGCCAACGGGACCGGGATGGCGGAGCTGCACGAATCGATCGCGAGCCTGCTGGCCGCACGCGGCCAGTGGCGCCAGGCCTACCACCACCTGCGCTCGGCGCTGGACGCGCGATCCAGCGTCCCGCGGGTTCCGGAGCAGCTGCGGCACGAGGTCAACCGGCTGCGCCGCGAGCACGCCGAAGCCCGCGAGCAGAGCCTGCGCGACAGCCTCACCGCCAGCTACAACCGCCGCTACCTGGACGAACGGCTGGCCGACCTGCTCACCGAGCACGCCGGGACCGATGCCGGGCTCGCCGTCGCGCTGGTCGACCTCGACTGGTTCAAGCAGGTCAACGACAACTACGGGCACCTGCTGGGCGACCGGGTGCTGCAACGCGTCGTCGACCTGCTGCAGAAGTCGCTGCCCAGCGGGGCGTTCTGCGCCCGCTACGGCGGCGAGGAGTTCGTGCTCGTGCTGCCCGACGTCGACCCGGCCGAGGCGGTGGCGGTGTGCGAGACGGCCCGCTCCCTGGTGGAGCGGTTCCCGTGGTCGCAAATGGCCCCGGGGCTGCGGGTGACGGTCAGCATCGGCGTCGCGCACGAGCACACCGCCGCCGGACCCGCGCCGGTCTCCGCCGAACAGCAGTTGATCAGCGCGGACGCGCTGCTCTACGCGGCGAAGCAGGCGGGGCGCAACGCGGTCGCCCACCGGATGGGATCCGATGTCCGTTTGGCCGGAATCGCCGCCGAGCGACGAGGAACACATCCGAGAAAGGCGTCGAGTTACTGATCGGCACCTGCCATCATCGCTCGGCGTGATCAACCGTGTTTGCGCCGGTCAACCGGCATAGCACGGTTGGCCGCAATAGACGAGGCACGAGGTACGATCGTGCACTGATTGTGAAGAAATTGTCGGTCCTATCGTCAGTTCGGGCGATCGGCCGTACTATCTCGGAGGCGCCGTCCGATACACGTCGGGGGGTATCGAGCGCGTCGGCATCATGCAGACCGTTGGCATTTTCGAAGGTGGGAGGGAAAAGGCGTGCCGCAAGACCCCCGGCATGGCGAGGTCGGGCACCGGCGTTCCCGCCCGGAAGCCGATGCTGACGACGGCTCCGCCGCTACCGGTCGACGCCGCCGCGCACTCAGCGAAGACGGCACCGGCGGTACCCGAGTCATAGACCTGCTGTCCAAGCACGGCAAGGCCCCCGGTGGCTCCAACCACCGGCGCGCGGCCGAACCGGAGCCCCCGCAGCCCCAGCCGCCCCGCAACACCCGTCCCCCGCAGCCCGGCCCGGCCGCTCCCCCCGAAGCGTCCGAACCGGCCTCGCGGCCCCCGGAAGCCGCACCGCGGCGCCGCCAAGCTCCCCCGAACCGTCCCGGCACACCGCCTCCGGGCTGGACTCCGCCCGCCGGTGGTCGTCCCCCGCAGCCGCCCGCTCGACGCCAGGACACCCCGCCTCCGCCCAGCCGCCGACCGGCGGCGGGTGGCGCCGCAGCCGCCTTCGCCGGTGGCGCAGCCGCCCGCGGCGGACGCCCGGACGAACCGCCGGTCAACGGTGGCCCCCGCAACGGCGCCCCCGTCGAACCACCGCGCGGCGCCGCACCCGCTGAACCCCCGCGCGGCGCCGCTCCGGCCAAGCCACCGGTCAACGGCACGCCCGCCGAGCCCCCGCGCAACGACGTCGAGGCCACGCAGATCAGCCAGGCGCTGTCCGGCGCACCGGCCAGCCCGCCGCGCCGGATGCGCCAGCCCGCGCCGAAACGCCCGGTCCCGCCCCCGGTGAACGAGGACCTCGAGGCCACCACCCAGCACGCCCCGGTGCCCCCGGCACCGCCGAAGGCCGAGGCGACCTCGGTGGTCTCGCGGCTCAACCCCGAGGAGCAGGCGACCACCTTCGCCAAGCCGGTCACTCCGCCGAAGCGCAAGCCCGCCGCGCCGGTGAACGCCGCCGAGGAGACCGCGATCGTCGCGGCCCCGGACGACCTCTCCGACCTGGTCGACGACGACGAGTTCGACGACCTGGACGAGGACCTCGAAGCCGACGAGGAGTCGAGCGAGGAGCGGCAGGCGGACATCAAGCAGATCGACGCCACGCTCGCCCGCTTCTCCGCGGTCCACGACGAGATCGCCGCCGAGGAGGAGGCCCGCCGCAAGAAGTTCTCGTGGCTGCTCGGCAAGCGCAAGGAGCCCGAGCTCGGCACCGACATGCCCTTCGACTTCCACGACGAGGAGGGCCGCGGCGGCCAGTCCCGGATGGAGTGGAAGAAGAAGCAGCGCAAGCGCCGCACCAACCTGATCGTGATGGCGGTCGCGGTGGCCGCTTCGCTGTCGGTGTTCCTGACGCTCGGCTTCGCCTGGGGCGCCACCACGTTCTGGGGCCCGTCGTCCATCGCGGCGCTGGACCCGAACTCCGACTCCATCAAGGACGTCGCCAAGCAGACCGGTGACCAGAACTTCCTGCTGGTCGGTTCGGACACCCGCGCCGGGGCCAGGCCCGAGGACGGCGTGGGCACCGAGGAGGAGTCCGCAGGCGCCCGCGCGGACACCACGATGATCGCGCACATCCCGGCCGACCGGAGCCGCGTGGTCCTGGTGTCGTTCCCGCGCGATCTGCAGGTCGACATGCCCGCGTGCGAGCGCTGGGACGCCAAGACCGGCCAGTACACCGGTCAGCAGGTGCCTGCCCGCCAGGACGTCCGGCTCAACGAGGCTTACGCCGTGGGCGGTCCGCTGTGCACCACGAAGGTCGTCCAGCAGATCTCCGGTCTGCGGGTGGACAGCTTCCTGGGCATCGACTTCAACGGCTTCAAGTCCATGGTGGACGCGGTGCAGGGCGTCGAGGTCTGCACCGAGAAGCCGATCATCGACGACACGCTCGGCACCGTGATCCCCGAGGCCGGCAAGCACACCATCAGCGGCGAGCAGGCGCTCAGCTACGTGCGCGCCCGGCACGTCCAGGGCGACCCGACCTCGGACTACGGCCGCATGCAGCGCCAGCAGATGTTCCTGTCCGCGCTGCTGCGCAAGACGATGTCCGGCCAGGTGCTGCTCGACCCGGGCAAGCTCAGCAACTTCGTCAAGGCGGTCAGCGCCAACACCTTCGGCGAGAACATCGGCGCCGACCGGCTGATGGACCTGGGCCAGCAGCTGCAGGGCCTGGACCCGAAGAAGGTCACCTTCATCACCGTGCCCACCACCGGCTACGCCAACGACGAGGGCATGGAGGTCCTGCGCGAGGACGACACCCGCGCGCTGTTCCAGTCCATCCTCGACGACCAGCCGGTGACCACCGACGCCCAGCCCCAGCAGGCGGCCAACACCCAGAACCTGCCCAGCGGCGGCGGTGCCAGCTTCCACCCGGCGAAGCCGAGCGACGGCGAGGAGCCGCCGCCCGCGACCGGCCTGTCCACGGTGAACGCCGGAACCGACCTCTGCGGCTGAGAACCCGCTCACGGCTCGTGAGCACTTTGTGGTGCTATCACGCCACAAAGTGCTCACGAGCCGTTCTGGTCCCGCCCGGAACGATCATGAAACCCCTGCTCGAGCAGGGATTCCTCACTTCGTGTTAACCGCTGGTTCACCACGGGGCATTCTTCGCGATCCCGCCTGGAAGTACTCTGGGTTGCATGCGTGAGGTCTACCAGGAACAGCTCGGCGAGCAGGCCGAAGAACTCGCTTCGATGTCGGCCATGGTCGGCGCCGCCATGGAGCGCGCCACCAAGGCACTCCTGGAGGCCGACCTCGAGTTGGCCGAACAGGTCATCGAGGACGACGTGCAGGTCGACGAGGCGCGGGCGCGCGCGGAGGAGCACGCCTTCGGGCTGCTCGCCCTCCAGGCGCCGGTGGCCGGCGACCTGCGGACGGTCATCTCCACCATCCACACCGCCGAGGACCTCGAGCGGATGGGCGACCTGGCGCTGCACGTGGCCAAGACCGCCCGCCGCCGCCACCCGAACGCGGTGCTGCCGCCGGACGTGCAGCCGTACTTCGCCGAGATGGGCCGGATCGCGGTCAAGCTCGCCGAGCGCGCGCGGACGGTCATCCAGACCCAGGACGTGGAAGCCGCGCGCGGGCTGGAGGAGGACGACGACGAGATGGACGACCTCCACCGCCACCTGTTCACCGTGATGATGAGCCCGGAGTGGTCGCACGGCGTGGCCGCCGCGGTGGACGTCACGCTGCTCGGCCGGTTCTACGAGCGCTTCGCGGACCACGCGGTGTCGGTGGCTCGCCGGGTCGTGTTCATCGTGACCGGAAAGATGCCGAACAGCTGAGGCGTTTCCGCAGCTCGCCGCCGCTGTGACCGACGAAGTATTAATACTCGGTCTCAGTACTCGCTACTGCTGATCGCCATGTGCGATCCTCGTTCGGGTGAGAACGTTCCGAACCGGGGTCGCTGAGGTGCGCGTTGCGTAAGAGTCCGACCGTGCACAGACGACGGCTGGGCAGCGAGCTGCGGCGGCTGCGCGAATCCGCGGGGCGCACGCACCGCGAAGTCGCCGCCCACCTGGACTGCTCCCAGGGCAAGATCAGCCAGATCGAACTCGGCCGGGTACCGGTCCGCACCTCCGACGTGCGGCTGATGGCCGAGTTCTACGGCGTGACCACCGAACAGCTCTCCTCGCTGGTGGACCTCGCGCAGGACTCCAAGCAGCGCGGCTGGTGGCAGCAGTACCCGAGCACGGCGCAACGGCCGGGCCTGCAGACCTACCTCGGCCTGGAGACCTCGGCGAAGGCGGTGAGCTGCTACGGCGCGGACCCGCTGCCGGAGCTGCTGCAGACCGCCGACTACAGCCGCGCGCTGCTGACCGCCGAGGTCCACGAGCTCACCCAGGACGATCTGCAGGAGCGGCTCGCGGTGATCTCGACCCGCCAGCAGCGCCTGCTCGGCGAGCAGCCGCTGGAGCTGTGGGCGGTGCTGGACGAGTCCGCGCTGCGGCGCTCGGTCGGCGGCCCCGGCGTGATGCGCCAGCAGCTGGAGCACCTGGTGCTGCTGGGCTACCGGCGCAACGTGACGATCCAGGTGCTGCCGTTCCGGGTGGGCGGCCACCCGCTGATGGGCGACCGGATCGCGGTGTTCTCCTTCGCCGACGAGGCCGACCCGCAGGTGGTCCACCTCGGCGACTCGGCGAACTCCCGATTCCTGGACAAACCCGCGGACACGGCGAACTACCTCAAGGCCTTCGAGCAGGTCTGCACCAAGGCCCTCAACCCGAAGGACTCCAGCGCCTTCATCTCCGCCATCGCCGACGAATCCCCGGCCTGACCGCAAAAAGGCGCCGCCCGGACCGGGCGGCGCCTTTCAAGCCGTAACCCCAGCGGTATGGCCTGCCACCGTCAGCGACTACCAGGGACCGTTCTGGGATCTTCGTACGCTACGGTACCCCGTCGTGCGGCTGTCGCACTCGCCAGCGGCTTCCCCGGTGCCCCTGACCGCGCGCGCAGCACCATCGAACAGCCCGTCACCCGGTTGCACGAGCTGAGGAACAGACTGGCGTACCACGAGAGGGTCTGGAATTTGCCTTTGAAGGCCCGGTGTCAGGCGACCGTTGTTCCGCCTTCGGCGGAGTCGGTGGAGCGGCTGAGCTCCTCCCAGGCGTCGATGTCGTCCTGGACGCGTTGGCGCCCGGCGGCGACCAGGCGCAGCGCGTCCGAGCCGAGCAGGACGTGCACGGGCGGCTTCTCCGCGTCCAGGAGGGTGAGGATGGCGTCGCCCGCGCGATCGGGGTCACCGATGCCCTGGCCCGCGCGGGCCTGGCGGCGGGTCCGGATCGGGTCGAACAGCTCGTCGTAGTCGGCGATGCTGCGCGGTGCGCGGACCAGCGACCTGCCCGCCCAGTCGGTCTTGAACGCGCCGGGGGCCACGGCGGTGACCCGCACGCCGAACTGGGTGACCTCTTGGGCGAGGGTGTCGGTCATGCCTTCCAGGGCGTGCTTGCTGCCTTCGTAGAACGCCAGTCCGGGGAAGGTGGTGTGCCCGCCCATCGAGGTGATGACGAAGATGTGGCCGCCGCGCCGTTCCCGCATGCCGGGCAGGACCGCCTTCACGGTCGCCACCGTGCCGAACACGTTGACCTCGAACTGGCGGCGCAGGTCGTCCATCGACGACTCCTCGAAGGTGCCTTCGAGCCCGTAGCCGGCGTTGGCCACGAGCACCTCGACCGGGCCGAGTTCCGCTTCGACGTCCCGCACCACGGGCTCGATCCGGTCCGCGTCGGACAGGTCGAGGATGAAGGGCCGGGCGCGGTCGGGGTCCAGCGCCCGGAAGGCGGCCGCGTGCTGCTCGGTGCGCACGGTGCCCGCGACCCGGTGCCCGGCCGCCAGGGCCCGTCGGGCGATGGCCAGCCCGAGGCCGGTGCTGACGCCGGTGATCAGGAATGTCTTGCTCACTGCGGATGTCCTTTCGTGGATGGGGTGTCAGGCCGCGGGGCGTGCGTGGGCACGGCGGCATGGACCCCGCGGGTGTGGCGGGGCCTTATCTGGGTGGTGTTGGCGCTGGTCAGGACTCGGCGGCGGTGTCCCGGGGAGTCGCGGTGGCGGGTTCGCTGCCCCAGCTGGCCAGCAGTCGCAGGCGCTCCTGGGATGGCGAGCCGGTCGGCGCGCTGTAGACGACGAGCGATTGGCCCGGGTCGGCGACCGAGGTGAAGATCTCGTACTGCAGCTCCAGGTCACCGACGACGGGGTGGTGGAGGCGCTTGAGGCCGGTGCTGCGTTCCTGGACGCGGTGTTCCGACCACCACGCCGGGAACTCGGGGGAGCGCATCATCAGCTCACCGATCAGGTTGGCGATGCGCTGGTTCCGCGGCTGGGCGGCGGCGGCCAGCCGCAACCCGTGCACGTAGTCGCGGGCGACGCGTTCCCAGTCGCACCACACCAGGCGAGCACGCGGATCCAGCAGCGTCCAGCGCGCCATGCTGCGCTCCCGGCGTGGCAGCTCGGCCACGTCGGGGAACAGCAACGCCCACAACGCGTTCCCGCCGACGACGGTGAGGTTCCGGTCGCTGACGAAAGCAGGAACCAGATCCATCGACTCCAGCACCTGCCGCAGCGCCGGACGCAGCTGCGACGAGCGCTCGGCCCGGTCCTCGTGCCCGGCCGCGGTGCCCGCGAGGGCGAACAGGTGCCGCCGCTCGATGTCGTCGAACCGCAGCGCGTCGCAGAGGGCGTGCAGCACCTGTTCGGACGGCTGCCGGGCGCGGCCCTGTTCCAGGCGGGTGTAGTACTCGGTGCTCACCCCGGCCAGCTGCGCGACCTCGCTGCGCCGCAGACCGGTGACCCGGCGACCGGTGTCGAACTCGACCGGCAGACCGACCTCGTCCGGCGTGAGTCCCGCGCGGCGGGCCCGCAGGAAGTCGCCCAAGTCGTTTTTGCCCATAGCCAGAGTTTGCTCTCCGCCCGGCCGGTCACCAAGGGCGTAGCTGGCCCTGCCAGTACTACGCACCGGGCCGTGCGCGGCCCGTCGCCTGGAGGTAGTCCTTGGTGGACTGGTCTGCGGGGAAGAAGGACTCGATCGCCAGTTCTGCGACCGTGATGTCGAGCGGGGTGCCGAAGACCGTTGTGGTGCTGAAGAACGACAGCACCTCATCGCCGCGGCGGAATCGCAGCGGGACCACGACGTCACCGGCGCCGGGAACGTCCACTTCGGACTCCGGCTGGTCGCACGGGTAGTCGCGGAGTTCGGCGTGCAGGTCGTGCAGCACCGGATCGCCCGTCGCAGCCGCTTGGCGGCGCAGTCGGCCTAGGACGTGGGCGCGCCATTCGCCGAGGTTGACGATGTTCGGCGCCGCGCCCTCCGGGTGCAGGCTCAGCCGCAGCACGTTGACCGGTGGGGCCAGCAGGTCCGGCGCCGCGCCGTCGAGGAAGAGCTGGACCCCGGCGTTGCCGTCGACCAGGTTCCAGTGCCGGTCGACCACCAGCGCCGGATTCGGCTCGTGCCCGGCGAGGACCTGCCGCAGCGCCGTGCGCACCGCGTCGAGCTCGGGCGCGTCCAGCGAGCTCGCCGGGTAGACCGGCGCGTACCCGCCGGCCAGCAGCAGACCGTTGCGCTCGCGCAGCGGGACGTCGAGCTGCTCGCTGAGCCGCAGGATCATCTCCCGGGTCGGCTTCGACCGGCCGGTCTCGACGAAGCTGAGGTGCCGCGAGGAGATGTCGGCGTCCAGCGACAGCTGCAGCTGGCTCAACCGCCGCCGCTCCCGCCATTGCCGCAGCAGTGCGCCCACCGGGCGAGGTTCCACCGTCGTCACACCACGACAGTAGCCAGCACGACCATTACCTCCCGGGTAATCGACGCGATGACGTCCGCGCAGCAGTCTTGGACGCATCGAAACCCCAGAACCGGGAGGAAATCCGATGAACGCCGAACTCCTCGACCGCTACCTCGCCACCTGGAACGAGCGCGACGCGGACAAGCGCCGGGCCATGGTCGACGACCTCTTCGCCCCGGAAGGCACCTACACCGACCCGCTGGCCGACGTCCGGGGCCGGGAAGCGATCGACGCGACGATCGCGGCGGTCCAGGCCCAGTTCCCGGACTTCGCCTTCCGCGCCGGCGAGGTCTTCGACGCCCACCACCACATCGCCCGCTTCACCTGGGAACTCGGCCCGGCCGACGCCGAAGCCCCGATCATCGGCTTCGACGTCGCAGTCCTCGACGACAACGCCCAGATCCGCCAGGTCCACGGCTTCCTCGACAAGGTCGCCTGACCCGGGTCACCCCAGGGGTGGTCAATTTCGCGAGAAATTGACCACCACCCGGTCCGCAGGACGACGAAGGGGCTCACCGAGCGTTCAGCGCTGCCAGCACGCTGCGGGTTCGTCGCTGGTCGTCCGCGGTTCCGAAGGGGGCCGCGACGAGTTCGGTGGCCCCGGCCTCGACAAACCGGCGCAGCTCCCGCTCCACCGCGAGGTCGTCACCGATCACCGCGACGTCCTCCGGGCCGTTGAGGCCCTGCCGGTCCAGCACGGCGCGATAGGCGGGCAGTTCCCCGGCGACTGCGAGCTGCTCGGCGAACTGCTCGCGGGCGGCGTCCACTTCGGACGTCACGCACACCGAAACCATGGCGACCACCCGGGGTTGCTGCGCGACAGCGCTGATCGTCGGCACGATGTGCTCGTCGAGGGCGCGCGGCCCGGCCCAGACCGTGATCGTCCCGTCGGCGAGTTCACCGGCGATCCGCAGCATCACCGGCCCGAGCGCCGACAGCAGCAGACCCGGCGGCCGGGCACCGGGGACGTCGACGCGACCGGTGGCGCGCAGGACCGCACCGCGGTGATCCACCGCTTCCCCGCGCAGCAAGGGCCCGAGCGCGGACAGGTACTCCCGCACGTGCCTGGTCGGCTTGTCGAAGTCGTAGCCGAACTGGTCCTCGATGATCGTCCGGTGGCTGGGCCCGATTCCCAGGTCGAGCCGGTTCCCGATGACCGCCTGCGCGGTCAGCGCCTGCCCGGCCAGTGCCAGCGGGTGTCGCGGGTAGGTCGGCACGATCGCCGTGCCGAGCCGGATGCCGGGCACCTCGGCCCCGAGCGCGGTCAGCGCCGTCAGCGCGTCCCAGGAATCGTGCTGTCCCAGCCAGAACGCCCCGAACCCGGCAGCGGCCGCCGCGCGCACGTCGGCCAGCAGCTCGCCGTGGGTTCGTCCGCGTTCATCGATGCAAAGCCCGATCCTCACGTTCCCTCCCAGGGGTAAACCGGACCATCGGTCCGCTTGATCGGACGGTAGCATAGGCGGACCGACAGTCCGGTTTTTCGGGAGGCGACGTGCCCAGGCAGGAACGAGCCGATGCGGCGCGGAACCGCCGGGCGGTGCTCGCGGCGGCCGAACGACTGCTGGTCGAGCGCGGCGGCGACCACGTGTCGCTGGACGCGGTGGCGGCCGAAGCAGGAGTCGGCAAGGGCACGGTGTTCCGCCGCTTCGGCAGCCGCGCGGGCCTGATCCGGGAGCTCCTGGAGGAGCGGTCCCGAACGCTGCGCGAGCAGGTCACCGACGGTCCGCCACCGCTGGGCACCGGAGCGCCACCCCGCGAGCGGCTGCTCGCGTTCCTGGCGGAGCTGACCGTCATCGGCGAGCAGAACGCCGCGCTCATCTCAGCCCACGAAGCCTCCTGCGGGGACCACAAGCACGAGGACCCGAGCTACCGCTTCTGGGCCGGGCACATCGCCGCCCTGATCGCCGCGGAACGCCCGGACCTGGACGCGGACTTCCTGGGCCACGCGATCCTGGCGACCTTCGACGCGGACCTGATCCGCCACGTGCAGAGCCAGGGCAAGTCCTTCACCAGCGCGGTCCAGGCCCTGGCCACCGCCCTGCTCGACGGGCCGTGAGACGACGGAGGGCACCTCCGACCGGAGTCGGGGGTGCCCTTCCGTTGCGGGTCGATCAGCCGAAGCGGCCGGAGATGTAGTCCTCGGTGGCCTTCTGGGTCGGGTTGGAGAAGATCTTGCCCGTCTCGTCGATCTCCACCAGCTGGCCCGGCTCGCCCACCGCGCGCAGGTTGAAGAACGCCGTCTGGTCGCTCACCCGCGCCGCCTGCTGCATGTTGTGGGTGACGATGACGATCGTGAACTCCTGCTTGAGGTTCGCGATCAGGTCCTCGATCGCCAGCGTCGAGATCGGGTCCAGCGCCGAGCACGGCTCGTCCATCAGCAGGACGTCCGGGCGCACCGCGATGGCCCGCGCGATGCACAGCCGCTGCTGCTGACCACCGGAGAGGCCGCCGCCCGGCTTGTTCAGCCGGTCCTTGACCTCTTCCCACAGGTTCGCGCCGCGCAGGGCGCGCTCGGCGACCTCGTCGAGCTTCTTCTTGTTCTTCTCGCCGGCCAGCTTCAGCCCGGCCACCACGTTGTCCCGGATGGACATCGTCGGGAACGGGTTGGCCCGCTGGAACACCATGCCGATGGTCTTGCGCACCTGCACCGGGTCCACATCGCTGGCGTAGATGTCCTCGCCGTCGAGCATCACCTTGCCCTCGACGCGGGTACCGGGGATGACCTCGTGCATCCGGTTCAGCGACCGCAGCACGGTCGACTTGCCGCAACCGGACGGGCCGATGAACGCGGTGACGCTGCGGGCCGGCACCTGCAGGGTCACGTCCTGCACGGCGTGGAACTTGCCGTAGTGCAGGTTCAGGTCCTTGATGTCGAGACGCTTGGCCATGTTTCGGTCCCTACTTCGTCTTGATCGCGAAGAGCCTGGACAGCAGCGACGCGACAAGGTTGATCAGCATGATGACGAGCACGAGGGTGAGCGCGGCGCCCCACATCCGGTAGTCACCGGCCACGGTTCCGGTGCTGCGCTCCATGTAGATGGCCAGCGGCAGCGACGCCAGTTCGCCCTGGAACAGGTTGAAGTTGATCGAGGAGGAGTAGCCCACCAGGATCAGCAGCGGTGCGGTCTCGCCGAGCACGCGGGCCAGGCCGAGCATCACACCGGTCAGGATGCCCGACAGCGCCGTCGGGAGCACGATCTTCATGATCGTCTTCCACTTCGGCAGGCCGAGCGCGTAAGCCGCCTCGCGCAGCTCGTCCGGCACGATCAGCAGCATCGTCTCGGTGACCCGGACGACCACCGGGACCATCAGCAGCAGCAGGGCCAGCGCCACCGCGAAGCCGCTGCGGGTGAAGCCGAAGGTGGTGATCCACAGCGCGTAGATGAACAGGCCGGCCACGATGGACGGCAGACCGCTGAGGATGTCCACCATGAAGGTGGCGACCTTCGCGAACCGCGAGGACTTGCCGTACTCGACCAGGTAGATGCCGACCATGATGCCCAGCGGCACCGAGATGACCAGGCAGACCAGGCCTTCGAGCAGGGTGCCGACCAGCGCGTGGTAGATGCCGCCGCCGAAGTCGTTGGGCAGCAGGCCGTTGAACGAGTGCGTCCACCAGTCCGCGCTGAGCACCGGCTTGAGACCGCGCGCCAGCAGCGTCCACAGCACCCAGAGCAGCGGGACCACCGCGATCACGAACGCCGCGGCGAACAGCGTGGTGGCCAGGTGGTTCTTGAACTTCCGCGCGAAGCTGATCCGCTGGAACGCCGGTGGCGTGGCCAGCTGCTCCACGTCAGCGGTGTCGGTCCTCATGCTTTCCCCTTACCGCTGCGGCTCTCGATCCAACGCGCGATCGCGTTGACGGCGAAGGTGATGATGAACAGCACCAGGCCCGCCGAGATGTAGGCGCCGACCTGGATGTGGTTGTTGAACTCCGCGGAACCGAGCGCGATCTTGGAGGCGAAGGTGGCCCCCGCGTCGAAGATGCTGTAACCGGGCGGGGCGGTGGTGGAGCTGAGGATGATGGTCAGCGCCATCGTCTCGCCCAGCGCGCGGCCCAGGCCCAGCATCGAGCCGCCGATGAACCCGTTGCGGCCGAACGGCCACACCGTGGTCCGCACGACCTCCCACTGGGTGGCGCCGAGCGCGAGCGCGCCCTCCACCTGCTGGTTCGGGGTCCGGGAGAAGACCTCGCGGGTGACGCCGGTGATGGTCGGGATGATCATCACGGCGAGCACGATCCCCGCGGTGAAGATGTCGGTGCCCAGGCCCATCGGGCGCACGTTGCCCTCGGCGAAGATCGGGATCCAGCCGAGGTACTCGTTCAGCCACAGGGCCACCGGCCGCAGCACCGGGCCGAGCACCAGGAAGCCCCAGAGGCCGTAGACGACCGACGGCACCGCGGCCAGCAGGTCGACGATGTAGGCGAACGGCCGGGCCAGGCTGCGCGGCGCGTAGCGGGTGAGGAACAGCGCGATCCCGCAGGACAGCGGCATCGCGATGATCAGCGCGACCAGCGAGCTGGCCACCGTCACCCAGGCCAGGTCGAGGATGCCGAACTTCAGGTTCGCCGGATCGCGGGTGTCCCACTCCCTGCTGAACAGGAAGTTCACCTCGTTGACCTGCAACGCGGGAACGGCGCGGATCAGCAGGAAGATCGCGATCGCCGCGATCAGGGCGACCACGAAAGCACCGGAGGCGGTGGCGATCGAGGAGAACACCCGATCGCCGAGGCGGCGCGTCTTGCCCGCTGAGATTTCGGGAGCGGAAATGGGAGCCTCCGGTCCGGAACTAGGCGCCGAAGCGCCCCGCGGGGCACCGGCACCGGTGTCCGCGGGGCGCTGATCGGCTCTCGTCGAGTCGGTCACTGCTGCTTGCAGCCTCTCACTTCGTAGATTCGACCCGTTGTTCGCCCGGGCGGGGTGCGACCCGGGTTACTCAGGAGATGGCGTTGATGGCCTCGGTGACCTTGGTCTTGAAGCCCTCCGGCAGCGGCACGTAACCGGCCTCCTGCAGCTGCTGCGGGTCGGCGTTGGCCGCGACGGTCAGGAACGCCTTGACCGCCTTCGCAGTCTCCGGGTCGTAGCCCTTGGAGCAGACGATCTCGTAGGTGTTGAGGACCAGCGGGTAGACGCCGGCCTCCTTGTTGCCGTAGATCGACTTGAGGTCGACGCGCAGGTCGTGGCCCTCGCCCTCGATCTTGGCGCCGTCGATGGCCTTGCCGACGTTCTCGGTGGTCAGCTCGACCGGGCCGGCACCGCTGTCGATCTTGGCCTGGCCCAGCTGGAGGTTCTTGGCGAACGACCACTCGACGTAGGTGATGGCACCCGGGGTGGCCTTGACCGACTGCGAGACCTGGTCGCTGCCCTCACGGCCCTGGCCGACGCCCGGACCGCCCTGGAAGTTCTTGCCCTCGCCGGTCCACGCGCCGCCGGTGGCGGTGGCCAGGTACTTCTGGAAGTTCTCGGTGGTTCCCGACTCGTCGGAGCGGAAGAACGGCACGATGTCGGTGGACGGCAGCTGCGCGTTCGGGTTCAGCGCCTTGATCGCCGGGTCGTCCCACTTCTTGATCTGGCCCTGGTAGATCTTGGCGATCACGTCGGCGTTGAGGGTCAGGTCCTTCACGCCGTCCACGTTGTAGGCGACGGCGACCGGGCCGAAGACCATCGGCAGGTTCCAGGCCGGGTTGCCCTTGCAGCGCTCGGCGGCCTTGGCGACCTCGCCCTTCTCCTCCTTCAGCGGCGAGTCGGAGCCGCCGAAGTCGATCTGGCCCGCGGTGAAGGCAGCGACACCCTTGCCGGAACCGGACTTGGTGTAGTTGACGTTCTGCCCCTGGCACTTGAGCCCGTAGTCGCGAGCGAAGACGTCAACAGCGTTCTTCTGCGCCGAGGAGCCTTCGCCCGAGACCGGCTTGGTGCCGCACTCGACCTGCAGCCCCTCCAGGGCCTGGTTGCCGCCGCCCTGCGGGGTGTTCTGGTCGGAACCGCAGCCGGCGAGCACGAGCGCGCCCGCGGCGAGAACGGCGAACGCAGCGCTGTGCCGCTTGATCTTCACTTCGTTCCTCCAGTGGGAAAACCTGCGGATGTGCGGCCAAAGCCCGGTGAAGGCCCTGCTCTTCGCCGCTCGCCCGGGACGTTAAGGAGTCGGGGTGGACGGTCCTCGCCATCCAGGTGAACGAAAGGTGAACAAGGCACGCTTAGTAAGCAGACCCACATTCAAACGGGGGAACACAGGCACGAAACCGATGGATCTCAGTGACGCAGAGCACGGGACGGTCAGCGGCTGAACTGCACGTCCACGTCCCACTTCTCGAACCCCAATCGCTGGTACACCTTCACCGCGGGAGCGTTGTCCGCCTCCACGTACAGAATCACCTGGCGGCAACCAGTGTCGCTCAAGTGTCGTAGTCCGGCCACTGTGAGTGACCGGCCCAGCCCACCGCCTTGCGCGTCCGGGTCCACCCCGACGACGTAGACCTCACCCGTTCCATCCGGGTGCACCTTCGTCCAGTGGAATCCGAGCAGCTCATCGCGCTCGTCCACGGCCAGGAAGAAACCGGCCGCGTCGAACCAGTCCTCGCGCTCCTTGATCCGCAGGTCCTGCTCGGTCATGTCGCCCTGCTCGGGGTGCCAGGAGAACGCCCGGTGGTTGACCGCCACCACGGCGGCCTCGTCGTGGTCCGGGCGGAAGGTGCGGATCCGCACGCCCTCCGGCAGCTCGACCTTCGGCAGCTCCGGCTCGGCCAGCTCCCGGCCCATCCGCCACAGCTCGCGGGGACGGCTGAAGCCGTACCGCTCGGACAGCCGCACCGCGCCCGGGTGCTCGCCGTGCGACCAGATCCGCAGCTTGGCGAGGTCCGGGGCGGGTTCGGCGGAGAGCTCCGCGCGCTCCAGCAGCGCCTCGACCAGGCGCGTGCCGGCGCCCTTGCGGCGGTGCTCGGGGTCGACCGCCAGCTCGGCGGTCAGCTGGCCGGAGGTCTTCTCGTGCTCGGTGTCCAGGTGCGCGTACCCGATGAGCTTGCCGCCCGCGTCGCGCAGCACGAAGTGCTCGGAGCGCACGTCGGCCTGCACCGGTTCGATCTGGTGGACGACGTCGCGGTGCGCCTTCAACCGCAGGATCACGTGCTCGCCGACCGGGGCCACCCCGTCGGCCTCCTCGGTCTTGTCGAGCAGGCCCATGACCTCGGCCGCTTCCCTGCTGTCCAGTCCATTACGCCAAGTCAGCTGCACGCCAAAGACGTTACCCAGCTTCCCGGCGGATGACGCGTGAAGAACGCAACGAACTCAGCCACCCCGACACCTGTGGACAAGTCCCGGGTCCTGTGGAGAACTTCCGCAAATTCAATGGAAATCGGACATCCGATTTCCATTGAATTTGCGTCAGAACACCGGTCAGCGGGTGGTGACGGCCTCGCGGGCGGGGGTCTGCTCCGCGGTTTCCGCGGCGATCGGGCTGTTGCCGCGGTTCGGGCGGACGAACTTGTAACCCACGTTGCGGACCGTGCCGATCATCGAGTCGTGCTCCGGGCCGAGCTTCGCGCGCAGCCGCCGGACGTGGACGTCGACCGTGCGGGTGCCGCCGAAGAAGTCGTAGCCCCACACCTCCTGCAGCAGCTGAGCCCGGGTGAACACCCGGCCCGCGTGCTGGGCGAGGTACTTGAGCAGCTCGAACTCCTTGTAGGTGAGCTCCAGCGCCCGGCCCTTCAACCGCGCCGTGTAGGTGGCCTCCTCGATCACGAGGTCGCCGACGCTCAGCGAATCGTCGCCGCTGCTGCCGGCCACGCCCTGGCGCGAGACGAGCAGGCGCAGCCGGGCGTCGATCTCGGCCGGACCGGTGGTCGGCAGCAGGATCTCGTCGACACCCCACTCGGCGCTGATCGTGACCAGGCCGCCCTCGTTGACCAGCGCGACCACCGGCACGTCACCGGCCGACAGCAGCCGGCACAGGTCCCGGGCGCCGACCAGGTCGGTGCGGGCATCGACGAGGATCACGTCGTGCGCGCCACCGGACAGGACAGCGCCCGGGTCCGCCGGCAGCACGCGGACGCGGTGCGGCAGCAGGGCGAGTGCGGGCAACACCGCTTCGCGATCTGGTTCGTTGGTCAGCAGCAGAAGTTCGGAGCTCATCCGGAGGGCCTCCGTCCCAAGGCGATCACCCGACGACCGGGCAGTCAGGGGCCACCCGCATGTGGCGGATGACTCGGCGTCGTTGCCTGTGGATGGCAAGGAGAATAACCGACATGCAGTGGAAAAGCCCAGGTCCAACGGGGCGCATCACATTTGTGAACAGCAGTCGACCGTTTGTTACGGGGGTGTGTCCGCCGCGCTCGGTGCAGCTGTCCGCCGCCGACGGGACCACTTTGCGCGGTCTGCTGCACCCCGGTCCCGGGCTGCCCGCCGACCTCGGATTCGTCATCGGGCACGGCTTCACCAACCACGTCCGCAAGCCCACCGTGCAACGGATCCTGCACCGCTTGGCCGGGCGTTCCCCGGTGCTCGCGATCGACTTCCGCGGCCACGGCCGGTCCGGCGGCCGGACCACCGTCGGACCGGCCGAGGCGCTGGACATCGACGCCGCCGTCGCGCACTTGCGCGAGCTCGGCTGCCGCAAGGTCGTCACGATCGGTTTCTCGCTGGGCGGCTCGGTGGTCCTGCGCCAGGCCGCGCTGGGCACGCCGCCGGACGCGGTGATCGCGGTGAGCAGCCCGGCCCGCTGGTGGGTGCGCGACACGCCCGCGATGCGTCGGGTGCACTGGCTGCTCGAGCAGCCGCACGGCCGGTTGAGCGCACGACTGCTGGGCGTCCGGCTCGCCCCGCCATGGGAGGAGGTGCCGATCTCGCCGATCGAGCTGGTCCCGCGCATCCCGGCGCCGCAGCTGATCGTGCACGGTGATCAGGACCACTACTTCCCGGTGGCCGACGCGGTCGCGCTCGGCGAAGCCGGTGGCGGCGAGTTGTGGCTGGAAGCGGGCATGCGGCACGCCGAGAGCGCGACCAGCCCGGATCTGGTGGACCGGATCTCCCGCTGGGCGGCCGATACAGTGGGGCCACCCGATCGTGGCGGTCGCTAGCGCTCCGCCGACCAGTCCTGCCCCGACCAGAACGGATCGCTCGGTGAAGAAGCTCGTCATCGCCCTCGTCATCATCGCGGGCCTGCTGGTGGGCGCCGACTTCGGCGCCGCCGCCATCGCCGAGAGCCAGGTGTCCCAGAAGGTCGCCGAGCAGCTGAAGCTGCGCGAGAACCCCGAGGTGCGGATCAACGGCTTCCCGTTCCTCACCCAGGTCATCGCCGGCAACTACCGCGACGTGCAGCTGGCCGCCGACTCGGTGCAGGTGGGCCCGTTCAACGAGGTCGGCATCGAGGCCGACCTGCACGGGGCGAAGGTGTCCGCCTCCGAGCTGATCTCCGGCACCGCCGACCACCCTCGTCATGGACGCCGCGGGCCGCGAGCTCTTCCGCATCAGCGGAGTCCCCCGCCGCGACAACCTCGCCACGGCCCACGAACCACACCTCACCACAG
>NZ_JAQGLA010000034.1 GCF_027853915.1 Saccharopolyspora oryzae | reverse complement strand
CCAGCGCTGATGGTACTGCACTCGACAGGGTGTGGGAGAGTAAGACACCGCCGACACACTAATTGAGAAGGGCCTCGTTCCCTCTGGATTCGTCCAGGGAACGGGGCCCTTCTTCTATCCCCAGAACTCTTAGCCGGCCGCAGTCGCCGACGAGCACCGGGGTTGTGGCCGTGCTTACAGTCCTGGGTGTGGATGCTTCGAAGCTCACCGACGGTCAGCGCGCTCTGAAACCCCGGAGTCGCGAGGTCACCGAGGGAATGGAGAGGGCCGCGGCGCGCGGGATGCTGCGCGCGGTCGGCATGCAGGACGACGACTTCGCCAAGCCGCAGATCGGGGTGGCGTCATCCTGGAACGAGATCACCCCGTGCAACCTGTCCCTGCAGCGGCTCGGGCGTGCGGCCAAGGACGGGGTGCACGCGGCCGGCGGATTCCCGATGGAGTTCGGCACCATCTCGGTGTCCGACGGCATTTCGATGGGGCACGTCGGCATGCACTACTCCCTGGTGTCCCGGGAGATCATCGCCGATTCGGTCGAGACCGTGGTGGAGGCCGAGCGGCTGGACGGCACGGTGCTGCTCGCGGGCTGCGACAAGAGCCTGCCGGGGATGCTGATGGCGGCAGCCCGGCTCGACCTCGCCTCGGTGTTCGTCTACGCCGGCTCCATCCTGCCCGGTCGGGTGGACGACCGGGAGGTGACGATCATCGATGCTTTCGAGGCGGTCGGGGCTTGCGCCCGAGGCCTGATCTCCCGGGACGAGGTGGACCGCATCGAGCGGGCCATCTGCCCGGGTGAAGGCGCGTGCGGTGGGATGTACACGGCGAACACCATGGCGTGCGCGGCTGAAGCGCTGGGCATGTCGATGCCGGGTTCGGCGAGCCCGCCGTCGGTGGACCGGCGCCGTGATGCGAGCGCGCGGGCTGCCGGGCGCGCGGTGATCGGCATGCTGGAGAACGGGCTGACGGCCCGGCGGATCCTGACCAAGCAGGCCTTCGAGAACGCGATCGCGGTGGTGATGGCTTTCGGCGGCTCGACCAATGCCGTGCTGCACCTGCTTGCGATCGCCCGAGAAGCCGGCGTCGACCTGGCGCTGGACGACTTCGACAGGATCGGTGACCGGGTGCCGCACCTCGCGGACGTCAAGCCGTTCGGTCGGTACGTGATGTCCGCGGTCGACCGCATCGGTGGTGTTCCGGTGGTGATGAAGGCACTGCTGGACGCGGGACTGCTGAACGGGGACTGCCTGACGGTGACCGGGCGGACGGTCGCGGAGAACCTGGCCGAGCTGCAGCCCCCGGGGTTGGACGGCGAGGTGCTGCACCAGATGTCGAACCCGATCCACCCGACCGGCGGGCTGACGATCCTCCGCGGTTCGCTGGCCCCCGATGGTGCGGTGGTGAAGAGCGCCGGGTTCGACTCCGAGCGGTTCGACGGGACGGCGCGGGTCTTCGACGGTGAGCAGGGCGCGATGGACGCGGTCGAGGACGGTTCGCTCAAGCCCGGTGACGTGGTCGTCATCCGGTACGAGGGGCCGCGCGGAGGTCCTGGGATGCGGGAGATGCTCGCGGTGACCGGTGCGATCAAGGGAGCCGGTCTCGGCAAGGACGTCCTGCTGGTGACCGATGGCAGGTTCTCCGGCGGTACGACGGGGTTGTGCATCGGGCACGTGGCGCCGGAAGCCACCGACGGCGGACCGATCGCGCTGGTGCAGGACGGCGATCCGATCAGGCTCGATCTCGCTGCCCGCACCCTGGACCTGCTGGTGGACGAGGCGGAGCTCCGGCGGCGGCGCGAGCGCTGGACGCCACCGGAACCCCGCTTCCGCCACGGCGTTCTCGGCAAGTACGCGAAGCTGGTCGGCTCCGCGGCCGAAGGCGCGGTGTGCGGTTGAACCGGCTGCAGCAGGTCAGTCCCAGGACAGCGATGCCCCGGACTGGTACTCGATGACCCGGGTCTCGAAGAAGTTCTTCTCCTTCTTCAGGTCCATCGCCTCCGACATCCACGGGAACGGGTTCTCCGCCTCCGGGAACACCGGCTCCAGGCCGAGCTGGTCGCACCGGCGGTTGGTGATGAAGTGCATGTACTGGGCGCACAGATCGGCGTTGATGCCGAGGATGCCGCGGGGCATGGTGTCCCGGCCGTAGGCGATCTCGAGCTCGCAGGCCTCGGTGAGCATCTGGCGGACCTCGGCCTGGAACTCCGGGGTCCACAGGTGCGGGTTCTCCAGCTTGATCTGGTTGATGCAGTCGATGCCGAAGTTCAGGTGGATCGACTCGTCGCGCAGGATGTACTGGTACTGCTCGGCGATGCCGACCATCTTGTTCCGCCGGCCCAGCGCCAGGATCTGCGCGAAACCGGTGTAGAACCACATGCCTTCGAAGATGACGTAGAACGCGACCAGGTCGCGCAGGAAGGCCTGGTCGGCCTCGGTGGTGCCGGTCGCGAAGTCCGGGTCCTCCAGGCTCTGGGTGTACTGCAGCGCCCAGGCGTCCTTGTCGGAGATCGACGGGATCTCCCGGTACATGTTGAACAGCTCGCCCTCGTCGAGGCCGAGGCTCTCGCAGATGTACTGGAAGGTGTGCGTGTGCACGGCTTCCTCGAAGGCCTGGCGCAGCAGGTACTGGCGGCATTCGGGGTTGGTGATGTGCCGGTAGACCGCGAGCACGATGTTGTTGGCGACCAGGGATTCCGCGGTGGCGAAGAAGCCGAGGTTGCGCTTGAGCATCAGCCGTTCGTCGTCGCTGAGCCCGTCGGTGGACTTCCACAGCGCGATGTCGGCCTGCATCGAGATCTCGGTGGGCATCCAGTGGTTGTTGCAGCCGGCGAGGTACTTCTCCCACGCCCAGCCGTACTTCAGCGGCAGCAGCTGGTTGACGTCGGCGCGGGCGTTGATCATCGCCTTCTCGCTGACGTCGACGCGCCCGCCGGAGCGGTCGATCTCGCCGAGCCCGGCGGAGGTGGAGGGGGACTGCAGGGAGGTCATGCTGTGGTGCTCCAGGGGTTTTCGTTCGTGCAGTGCGGTCCGCGCGCCCCGGGTCCCCGCAATTTCAATGGAAATCGGGGGTGCGATTCCATTGAAATTGCGGGTGGGACCCGGGGTGGGGCGTCACTGGCAGGCTTCGCAGTCCGGGTCCTCGATGGAGCAGGCGGCTCCGGTCGAGGTGGTGGGGACCGTGGTCGGGACGGCGTTGAGCTTGCCGTCGGTGCCGCGCAGGGTGCTCTTCTCCACGTGGGTCGCGCTGGTGGAGCGCAGGTAGTACGTGGTCTTGAGGCCCTTGCGCCAGGCCAGCCGGTACAGCTCGTCGAGCTTGCGGCCGCTGGGGGCGGCGACGTAGAGGTTCAGCGACTGGGCCTGGTCGATCCACTTCTGCCGGCGGGCGGCGGCGTCGACCAGCCAGTGCGGCTCGATCTCGAACGCGGTGGCGTAGAGCTCCTTGAGCTCCTGCGGGATCCGGTCGATCGGCAGCAGGCTGCCGTCGTGGAACTTCAGGTCGGCGACCATCGCCTCGTCCCACAGGCCGGCGCGCTTGAGGTCGGCGACCAGGTGCGGGTTGACCACGGTGAAGTCGCCGGACATGTTCGCCTTGACGTACAGGTTCCGGTAGACCGGCTCGATCGACTGGTTGACGCCGCAGATGTTGGCGATCGTCGCGGTCGGCGCGATGGCCATCACGTTGGAGTTGCGCATCCCGTCGCGGACCACGCGTTCCCGCAGCTCCGCCCAGTCCATCGTGGACGAGCGGTCCAGGTCGACGTCGCCGCCGCGGGCTTCGGCGAGCAGTTCCAGCGAGTCGATGGGCAGCACGCCCTTGCTCCACAGCGAGCCGTCGAAGGTCTCGTAGCGGCCGCGCTCGGCGGCCAGCCTGCTGGAGGCGCTGATCGCGTGGTAGCTGATCAGCTCCATGCTGCGGTCCGCGAACTCCACTGCTTCCGGCGTCGACGGCGCGATGCGCTGCACGAACAGCGCGTCGGCGAAGCCCATCAGCCCCAGCCCGATCGGCCGGTGCCGCATGTTGGACCGGCGGGCCTCCGGGATCGTGTAGAAGTTGATGTCGATGACGTTGTCCAGCATCCGGACCGCGGTGCGGGTGGTGCGCTCCAGGCGTTCGGCGTCGATCCCGTCGGCCGTGACGTGGTGGGCCAGGTTGATCGAGCCGAGGTTGCACACCGCGACCTCGTCGACGCTGGTGTTCAGGGTGATCTCGGTGCACAGGTTCGAGGAGTGCACCACGCCCGAGTGCTGCTGCGGCGAACGAAGGTTGCACGGGTCCTTGAAGGTGATCCACGGGTGGCCGGTCTCGAACAGCATGGTCAGCATCCGCCGCCACAGCTCGACCGCGCGGACCCGTTTGAACACCGCGATCTCGCCGCGGTCGGCGGCCTGCTCGTAGGCGCGGTAGCGCTCGGCGAACGCCGTGCCGTAGAGGTCGTGCAGGTCCGGGGTTTCGTCGGGGGAGAACAGCGTCCACTGCTCGTCGGCCTCGACGCGGCGCAGGAACTCGTCGGGCACCCAGTTCGCGGTGTTCATGTCGTGGGTGCGGCGCCGGTCGTCACCGGTGTTCTTGCGCAGGTCGAGGAATTCCTCGACGTCGATGTGCCAGGTCTCCAGGTAGGCGCAGACCGCGCCCTTGCGCTTGCCGCCCTGGTTGACCGCCACCGCGGTGTCGTTGGCGATCTTCAGGAACGGCACCACGCCCTGCGACTTGCCGTTGGTGCCCTTGATGTGCGCGCCGATGCCGCGCACCGGCGTCCAGTCGTTGCCGAGGCCGCCGGCGTACTTCGACAGCAGCGCGTTGTTGCTGATCGAGTGGAAGATGCCGGACAGGTCGTCGTCCACCGTGGTGAGGAAGCACGAGGACAGCTGGGGACGGGTGGTGCCTGCGTTGAACAGCGTCGGCGTCGAGCACATGAAGTCGAACGACGACAGCAGCTGGTAGAACTCGATCGCGCGGGCTTCGCGGTCGTCCTCGCGCAGAGCCAGGCCCATCGCGACCCGCATGAAGAAGGCCTGCGGCAGCTCGAAGCGCACGCCGCCCTCGTGCAGGAAGTACCGGTCGTAGAGGGTCTGCAGCCCCAGGAAGCCGAACTCCAGGTCGCGCTCGGGCTCCAGCGCGCTGCCCAGCCGGTCCAGGTCGAAGTCCGCCAGCTCCGGGTCCAGCTGCTCGAGCGCCACCCCTCGGCGCACGTACTCGGCGAAGTGCTCGGCGTAGTCCGAGTCCGGCTCCGCGCCGAGGAACTCCAGCGCTTCGCGGCGCATCCGGTTCAGCAGCAGGCGGGCGGTGACCTGCGAGTAGTTCGGTTCGGTCTCGATCAGGGTGCGGGCAGCCATGATCTGGGCCAGCGAGAGCTCGTCGTCGCTGATCCCCGCGTAGCCGGTGCGCCGCACTTCGTCGAGCACTGCTTCCGCGGACACGCCGGACAATCCGGCGCAGGCCTGGTGGACCGCGGTCGACACCTCGGTCCAGTCGTTGAGTGTGGCCGTCACTGGCTCTCTCCCCTCGCGAGCTCTGCGGACCTCGAGCGCGCGCGAGAAGACCAGGGCGGCAGGCGCCGCCGATCGTCCACGCGAACCCGCCCTCGAGGCCCCGGACAGCACGCCTTGTCGCGTGCACCGGTGGCAGGTCTTCGGACTCACGGGCGGCCTACTGGTCGTGGCTTCCCAGGCGTTGGCCCAGTGCTCTACCCGTCGCCCGGGATGGGCGGTCGGGTCACGACGGTCGTTCCCGTTCACCGCTGCGGGGCAGTCCCGGATTCGCACCGGGTTCCCTCTTGCCTCACCAGATCGCTCTGGCGAACCACCAGCGATCGACACACTACATGTTGGGTTTGTGGCTGATGTGAACGGGCAGATATCGGCGTGTTGTGCTCCCCGGTCGGGTGGCAGAGACTGGCGACCGGAGCCTGCCGAAAGGGGTTGCCCGTGGACGAGGCGCAGCTGCGGTCGCTGTTGGAGGAGCTGACCGCGGCGGAGAAGGCCCGGCTGCTGACCGGTGCCGGCTTCTGGACGCTGCATCCTATGCCGAAGGTCGGACTGCGCTCGATGGTGCTCTCCGACGGCCCGAACGGGGTGCGCGGAACGGAGTGGGACGAGCGCGACACGTCGCTGCTGCTGCCGGTCGCGTCCGCGCTGGGGGCCACTTGGGACCGGGCGGCGGCGCGGACCGCGGGCGAGCTGTTCGGCGACGAGGCGCGGCGGCGCGGTGTGCACGTGGTGCTCGCGCCGACGGTGAACGTGCACCGGAGTCCGTTCGGCGGCAGGCACTTCGAGAACTTCTCCGAGGATCCGCTGCTGATCGGGGAGCTCGGCGGGGAGGTCGTCTCGGGCGTCCAGTCGCGCGGGGTGGCGGCGACGGCGAAGCACTTCGTCGCCAACGACACCGAGACCGAGCGGCTCAGCTACGACGCGGTGGTCGACGAGCGGACGTTGCGCGAGGTCTACCTGAAACCGTTCGAGCGGATCGTGTCGAAGGCCGGTCCGTGGGTGGTGATGGCGGCCTACAACTCGGTCAACGGGCAGACGATGACGGAGAACTCGCCGCTGGTCAACGACGTGCTCAAGGGCGAGTGGGGGTGGGACGGCGTGGTGGTGTCGGACTGGTTCGCCACCCGCTCGCTGCGCGGTGCCGCGCTGGGCGGGTTGGACCTGGCGATGCCGGGGCCGAAGAGCCCGTGGGCCGACGGGAAGCTCGCGAAGGCAGTGCAGCAGGGCGAAGTTCCGGCCGAGGTGCTCGACGACAAGGTCCTGCGGTTGCTCCGGTTGGCTTCCCGCGTCGGGGCTTTCGAGGATTCCGAGCCAGGTGGCGGCGCGCCGCCGGAGGAAGCCCGGCCGATCGTCCGCGATCTCGCGACCCGCGGATTCGTGCTGCTGCGCAACGAACCCGTCGGTGGGGCGCCGGTGCTGCCGATCGACCCGAAGGTGTCCAAAGTGGCCGTGATCGGGGAGAACGCGACGATTCCCGCCGTGCAGGGCGGAGGTTCGTCGCACGTCAGCCCGCCGCACGTGGTGACGCCGCTGGCCGGGCTGCGGGCTGCGCTGCCGGACGCGCAGGTGGTCTACCAGCGCGGGGTTCGGCACCGGCGGTTGCTGGACGTGCTCGCGCCGGACGAGGTGGCCGATCCGGACGGGGGCGGCGCCGGGATCCGCGTCGATTTGCTCGGCGCGGACGGGGAAGTGCTCGGCAGCGAGCTCCGCGGCACCGATCGGCTGCTGTGGATGTCCGGCCTGCCGCACGGGGCGAAGTCGTTGCGGTTGCGGGCGAAGGTGAGCGCGGAACTCGGCGAGCACGTGTTCGGGGTGAGCGGCACCGGGCACTTCCGGGCCGAGATCTCGGGCCGCGAGGTGCTGGCGGCGGACGTGGCGCGCACGTCGGGTGTCGACGACCCGCTGGCGGACATGCTGGAACCGCCGGAGCAGCGGTTCAACGTCGTGCTGGTGGAGTCGGACCTGGACGCGTCGGGGCGGATGGCGTTGACCGTGGAGTTCACCCCGGAGAGCACCGAGGGCCTGGTGTCGGTCGGGCTCGGCCACCGGGCGCGGGAGTGGGACGACGCGAGCGAGCTCGCCGCGGCGCTCGCAGTCGCCCGGGACGCTGATGTCGCGGTGGTGGTGGTCGGCACGAACGACGAGGTCGAGACCGAGGGGCGGGACCGGAGCTCGCTGGATCTGCCGGGCGTGCAGGACGAACTGGTCCGCGAGGTGCTGGCGGTGAACCCGAACACCGTGGTGGTGGTCAACGCCGGAGCGCCGGTGCTGATGCCGTGGAGCGGGGAGGTCCCGGCGGTGCTGTGGACGTGGTTCGGCAGCCAGGAGTACGGCGATGCGCTCGCGGACGTCCTGCTGGGGCAGGCGGAACCAGGTGGCCGGTTGCCGACGACCTTCCCGGCGGCGCTGGCCGACGTCCCGGTGCCGCTGCCCGCGGTGCAGCCGGTGGACGGCGAACTCCGCTACGACGAGGGAACTTCGGTCGGCTACCGGGCCTACCTGGATCGCGGTGCGACGCCGGCGTTCCACTTCGGACACGGGCTCGGGTACACCACGTGGGAGTACCTGGAAGCCGCGGTCGACGGCGACGCGGTGCGGGTGAAGCTGCGCAACACCGGTGACCGGGCCGGCCGCGAAGTCGTCCAGGTCTACGCCGCGGATCCGCTGCGCCTGAAGGGTTTCGCCGTCGTCGAGGCCGAAGCGGGCGCGGAGGTCGCGGTGGACGTGGACGTCGAACCGGGCTCCGACGAGCTCCGCGTCGGCCGCAGCGTCGCCGACCTCCGGCTGATCGCTCCGCGCTGATCCGCCGCGATTTCAATGGAAATCGGACCTCCGATTTCCATTGAAATCGCACACCTCCCCCCGCGCCCGGGTGTGTCGGGGTGGGGTGCCCGGGCGCGGTGGGTCAGTGCTGGGTGAGGTGCTTCTGGAGGTCGTCGAGGACCAGGTTGGCCGCGATCGGGCCGAGGCCGAGGAACCAGGTGTCGTCGGGGACCTCGACGGCCTTGCCGTCGCGCACCGCGCCGAGGGTCGTCCACTGCACCGAGTTGACCACGTCGTTCATCTGCTGCTTGGCGCTGTCGCCGTAGGCCGCGTAGAACAGCCGGTCGCCGTCGGCCTGGGAGATCTGCTCGCGGCTGATCTTGGTGTGCGTCTGGTCGACCTCCTGGCCGGCCGGGCGGCTGAAGCCGGTGTCGGCGAGGATCGTGCCGATGAACGAGCCCTTGTCGTAGATCCGGATGTCGCCGGGGATGAACCGCAGCATGCTGATCCGCTGCGCGGCCGGGTCGCCGACCTGCTTGCCGATCTCGGCGGCGCGCTGCTGGTAGCTGTCGAGGATCTGCTGCGCTTCGGCCTTCTTGCCCAGCGCGTCGGCGTCGAGCAGGAAGTTCTCCTTCCAGGTCTTGCCGACGGTTTCGGCGAACACCGTGGGCGCGATCTTGCTCAGCGCCTCGTAGTTCTCGTCGTCGCGGACCTTGCTGGACAGGATCAGGTCCGGCTTGAGCGCGGCGATCTTCTCCAGGTTGGGGGAGCCGATGGTGCCGACGATCTCGATGTCGCCCGCCTTGTCGGCCAGGTAGGGCTGCAGGGACTTGTTGGCGTCGGGCAGCACGGTGCCGACGGGCTTGACGCCCAGCGCCAGCGTCGCGTCGAGTTCGCCGGTGTCGAGCACGACGACGCGCTGCGGGGTGCCGGCGATCGTCGTCTGCCCCTTGGCGTGCGTGATGACGCGCCCTTCGCCGTTCGGCGCGGGCTGGTCGGGTGCAGACGTGCCGCACGCCGCGGCGCTGCCGAGAGCGAGCGCGGCGGTGATCGCCGCGAGCAGTCGACGAGGACGGAGCATGGTGCTTCCTGCCTGTTCGCTAGGTGTCGAAGTTCGGTGAGCCTAACCTGACGAACCCGCGTGATCCAGTGCTGAGACGGTCCTCACGACCAGCGAGAACTGCCAGTATGGGGTCATGTGCGAACAGGAGCGCCGATGGATTCGCTGATCCCGCGAACCAGAGCGGAGATCGCCCCGGGAGCGGTCCACGTCCCGGACTGGCTGACCCCGCAAGAACAACGCGACCTGGTGCAGGCCTGCCGGGAGTGGGCGAGAGCGGGAATGCGCTCGCCGAAGCTCCCCAGCGGCGGGGTGATGTCGGTCCGAACGGTCTGCCTCGGCTGGCACTGGACCCCGTACCGCTATTCGAAGACGACGGACGACGGCTCCCCAGTGCTCCCCTTCCCGACCTGGCTGGCAGACCTGGGCAGAAGAGCGGTCGCAGACGCCTACGACCAACTGAACACCGACTACACCCCGGACACGGCCCTGATCAACTTCTACGACGAGTCGGCCAAGATGGGAATGCACCAGGACAAGGACGAGCAAAGCAACGCCCCGGTGGTCTCCCTGAGCCTCGGAGACGACGCCCTCTTCCGCTTCGGAAACACGGAGAACAGGAACAAACCGCACAAGGACATCACCCTGTCCTCAGGAGACCTCTTCGTCTTCGGAGGCCCAACCCGCCTGGCCTACCACGGAGTCCTAAGAACAACCCCAGCAACAACCCCAGAAATAGGAATGAAAAAAGGCCGCCTGAACCTAACCCTGAGAACCTCAGGCCTGACCTAGCCGCAGCCCAAGATCAAAAGGCCCCCACAGCAACAACCCACTCCGAGCCAGGTCGTCGTCACAAGGACTACCCAGGCCGGGTACACCACCCATGGTGAGGTACGTCCGAAAAGCAACCCCCGCACCGTGGGGGGGCTTGGGGGGTTCGACCCCCCAAAATAATGACGAGATACAGAAATAGCGAAACGCCCTGCGTGAGCAGGGCGTCCCAACTATCGAGTGCGCCAACAGGGACTTGAACCCCGAACCCGCTGATTAAGAGTCAGCTGCTCTGCCAATTGAGCTATTGGCGCTCGTTCAGTTGTCGGGTTTCCTGTTCGGTCTCCCGGTGACATAGTGAAAGCCCTGCGTGAGCAGGGCGTCTCGCTGTGTCGAGTGCGCCAACAGGGACTCGAACCCCGAACCCGCTGATTAAGAGTCAGCTGCTCTGCCAGTTGAGCTATTGGCGCTGGCCTGTCGTTTCGGGTTTCCGCGTCGGTCTCCCTGGCGACGGGGAAAAGATTAGCACGGCTCCGGAGGGGCTTGAACGGGGGGTGGGTTCTCCGGGCCCGCGAGGTTGGTCGACTTCGCGGGGCAACCTCGGGGTGGGGCTCCGCGTCTGCTGGACGGGTGATCGGCCTGCGCGGATCACACTGTGTGTTGGCGTGGTCTCTTAGTCACCTGTCGGGGACTTGCGGCACACTGTTCACAGGGGTTAGTGGTGCTTCTAAGCGGACGGACTGTTGCTCATGAGGGAGTGGCGTAATCCGGTCGGGGGTCCCGAGAGGGTTTCACGGCTGTTGACGATGTTGATCTTCGGCGTGGTGGCGCTGTTGGTCGCGGGGTGTAGCGGGGCTGGTTCGGAGGCCGGTTCGTCCGACGACGTGCCGCCGGCGCCGATGCTGGAGCTGGCGCCGACGAACGGGGCGAAGGACGTGGCCCCGGCCGGGCCGATCACGGCGAAGGCGACCAACGGGCGGATCGTCAAGGCGGAGCTGACCAACTCCGATGGCAAGCCGGTGCCCGGCACCATCGCCGAGGACGGCGCGAGCTGGACGGCGGGGGAGAAGCTCGGCTACGGCAAGACCTACACGCTGGTGGTGACGGCGCAGGGCGCCAGCGGGCCGGGGATAACCCAGCAGGCCACGTTCACCACGGTGTCGCCGGGCGAGCAGAGCTACGTGTCGATGAACCCGCTCGACGGGCAGACCGTCGGGGTCGGGCAGCCGTTGGCGTTCTACTTCAGCAAGGACGCCCCGGCGCCGGACAAGGCCAAGGCGGAGGAAGCGATCAAGATCCAGACCGAACCGGCCGTCGAGGGCGCGTTCTACTGGTTCAACAGTCGCGAGGTGCACTGGCGGCCGAAGGAGTACTGGAAGCCGGGCACCAAGGTGACCATCAACGCCGACGTCTTCGGGCGCGACCTGGGCAACGGCGTGTGGGGCCAGGAGGACCGCAAGGCGACGATCACGATCGGCGACGCGGTGATCCTGAAGGCCGACGGTGCTTCCCACCAGATGTCGATCGAGAAGAACGGCCAGGTGATCCGGACGATGCCGGTCGCGCTGGGCAAGCCGTCCTTCCCGTCCAACAACGGCGTGCACGTGGTCACCGAGCACCACGCCACGAAGGTGATGGACTCCTCGACGTACGGGTTGCCGATCGAGGCGGGCGGTTACCGCACCGAGGTGCAGTGGGCGGTCCGGATCTCCAACGGTGGCGAGTTCCTGCACGCGGCGCCGTGGTCGGTGTCCGATCAGGGGCGCCGCAACGTCAGCCACGGTTGCATCAACATGAGCATGGACAACGCCAAGTGGATCTTCGACCTGCTCAAGAAGGGCGACGTCGTGGAGATCACCAACTCCGGCGGCCCGGACCTGAAGTCCTGGGACGGCTTCGGGGACTGGCAGGTGCCGTGGGACCAGTGGGTCGCGGGCAACAGGTGACCCGCAGCTGACCGGCTGAAGAAAAGGGCCCCGCTCCGGCGAGCGGGGCCCTTTTCTTCGCACCTATTGGTCCGGAAATGCAAATGAGGCCTGATTCGCGGGGAATCAGGCCTCATTCGGCTTTGGGGTGAGTGACGGGAATCGAACCCGCGACACCTGGGACCACAACCCAGTGCTCTACCGACTGAGCTACACCCACCTCGGCCGCTCGGAGCTGGCCTCGTGGAGGCCGCCTTCCGAAGCAACGCTCATATACTAGCGTGCGCCGTCACGCGGTTTTCCGCGGGCTCCGGTTAACGGCCTCACCGCTGGTCAGCGGCCGTTTTCGGGCTGCTTCCCGGCGGCCTCCGCGCTGTCGGCCTGCAGCAGCTCCGCCGCGACGGCCTGGGCCTGCTCGCTGGTCGGACCGGGCTGCGGGACGAACGCGGTGCGCCGGTAGTAGGCGAGCTCGCGGATCGACTCCCGGATGTCGGCCAGCGCGCGGTGCGCCAGGCCCTTCTCCGGCTGCGCGTAGTAGATCCGCGGGTACCAGCGCCGGCACAGCTCCTTGATGGACGACACGTCGACCATCCGGTAGTGCAGGTGGGAGTCCAGCCGCGGCATGTCGCGGGAGATGAAGCCCCGGTCGGTGGCGATGGAGTTGCCCGCCAGCGGGGCCGAGCGCCCGTCCGGGACGTGCTGGCGGATGTAGTCCAGCACCTGCTGTTCGGCTTCGGCCAGGGTCACCGAGGACTGCCGCACCTCTTCGGTGAGCCCCGAGCGCTCGTGCATGTCCCGGACCACCTCGGGCATCCCGGCCAGGGTTTCGTCGTCGGCGTGGATGACGATGTCCACGCCTTCGCCGAGGATGTTCAGGTCGGCATCGGTGACCAGGGCGGCGATCTCGATCAGCGCGTCCTTGCTGAGATCGAGACCGGTCATTTCGCAGTCGATCCACACTAGACGGTCATTCACCCGAGGCAGCCTAGCTCGCCACGAGGTGTGATCGTGCATCCGTCCAGGTCATGTTCCGAGCCGTTCGCGGAGTTCGCGGGGCACGACCTTGCCGGTGGCGTTGCGGGGCAGCTCGTCCAGGAAGATCACGTCCCGCGGCAGCGCGAACTTCGACAGCCGGTCGCGGACCCGGTCGCGCACCTGCTCGGCGTCGAGGTCCTGGCCGGGGCGGAGCACCACGAACGCGGCGAGCCGCTGGCCGAAGTCCGGGTCGTCGACGCCGATGACGGCCGTCTCGGACACCTCCGGCAGGCGGCCGATGGCGTCCTCGGTCTCCTTGGGGTAGACGTTCTCGCCACCGGAGATGATCATGTCGTCCTCGCGGCCGACGACGAACAGCCGACCGGACGAGTCGGTGCGACCGAGGTCACCGGTGGACATCAGGCCGTCCACGACCTCCCGGCGCCCGCCGTTGGTGTAGCCCTCGAAGAGCATGTTGTTGCCGGCGAAGATGCGTCCGGTCTCGCCGCGCTTCACCTGGCTCCCGTCCTCGGCGAGGATGCGCACCGTCGTGCCGCGCGGCGGACGGCCAGCGGTGCCCGGTGCGGCGCGCAGGTCGCTCGGGTTGGCGATGCTGACCCACGAGACCTCGGTCGAGCCGTAGAGGTTGTAGAGCACGTTGCCGAAGGCGCGCTGGAACCGGGTCGCCAGGTCGGCGGGCAGCGCGGAACCGCTGCTCGCCACGATCCGCAGCGTGCTGTGGTCGTAGCGGTCGCGGATCGCTTCGGGCAGGTCCAGGAGGCGCTGGAGCATCACGGGCACCGCGAACAGCGCGGTGATCTGGTTGCGCTGCACGGAGGCCAGCGCCTGCTCGGGTTCGAACTTGCGGCGCAGCACCAGCGTCGAGTTGAGCACGGCGCCCAGCTGGAAGGCGGCCAGGCCCCAGGTGTGGAACAGCGGTGCGCAGACCAGCATCCGCTCGCCGCTGGTCAGCGGCAGGCGGGACAGGATCGAGGCGGCCGGGCTCAGGCTGGGCGGGTCCGGCCGGCGCGCGCCCTTGGGCGTGCCGGTGGTGCCGGAGGTCAGCACGATCATCCGGGCGTGCCGGCGCGGTTTGGCCGGGCGCCGCGGCGAGGACGTGGCGATCAGGTGTTCCAGCGTGTCGCGCCGGGTGGTGCCGTCGGTCCAGGCCAGCACCTGGTCGACCTCGTCGGGCAGCTCGGGCAGCTGGGCGCGGAACTCGGCGTCCAGGACCAGGACGCCGACCTGCTGCTGGGTGATCACGTCGGCCAGCTGCTGGCCGCTCAGCCCGGTGTTGAGCAGCACCACGTCCACGCCGAGCTTGGCCGCGGCCACCATCGTCTCGACCGGTCCGTGGTGGTTGCGGCACAGGATGCCGATGCGGGTGCCGCGCTTGACGCGCTTGCGCAGGCCGTTGGCCAGCCGCGAGGTGCGCTGCTCGAGCTCGGCGTAGCTGAACGCGCCGCGCTCGTCGATCACCGCCGCGCGGTCCGGGTACCGCACCGCGCCGATCGCGAAGCCGAGCGGCGGGGTGATGCCCCAGTGGCGCCAGGCGCGGACGATCCGCAGCACCTTGTCCGGCCGCAGCGGCCGGATGACGCCTTGCTTGGCCAGGATGAACGTCGTGTGCAAGCCCGGCACCACGCGGTGGAGCACGTTCCCGACCCGCTGCCTCAACACGCTCACGCATCCACCTCTCGGTCGCAGAGCTACTCGAGAGTAGATACTTACCCAAACAGCTCGGTGCTGGGAAGAGGCCGTCCCGGTCAGTCCTGATCGGCCGCCGACACGACCGCGTCGCGCAGCACCGCCCGCAGCCGTCCGACCTCCAGCGGCGAGAGCACCGCGGTCTCGCCGGGGGGCGCCACCAGCACGACGTCCCCCTGGTTGATGAACACCGACAAGTCCCGCCGCCTCCCTGCGACATCGCGGCAGCTCACGTGCCACTCCTTGGTGGGCTCCACGATTCCCCAGCCTCCCCTGGTGCAGTGCGCGCCTCCCGCGCGGTGTTGATCGAGGGACGGCGCAACGCACCAGGCGTGACGGCGGTTTTCGGAATATTCCAGAAATCCCAGCTCAGGAACCAAAAAGGCGCCGGGCGACTGCCCGGCGCCAACGTGGTGCTCGAGGCGATCAGACCGGTCGGACGACCAGGCCCTCGGGCTCGGCGGTGAAGGTGACCGCGCCTTCGAGGTCGGCGATCGGGAGCTCGTCGCGCACCAGGCGGTGCGGCGCCTCGGCCGTCTCCACCCGGAGCTCGGCAGTGGTGATCGACTGCTCGGCGATGCCCGCGCCACCGACCTGCACCTGCAGCTCGTGCCCCTGCACGGCCACGGTCAGCCAGCCGCCGGTGAGGGTCAGCTGCTCGCCGTTGTAGGTGAGCGTCAGCTGGCCGGCGGGGTCCTCGGAGCGCACCGCGACGTGCGAGAGCGCCACGTCGCGCTTGCCGGAGTCACCGGCCAGCGCGATCACGTCGCGGGTGACCTGCTCGCCCGCGGTCTCGCCCGGCTTCGGGCTGAGCACCGGGGCGCGCAGCTGCGCGGCGATGCGGTACGGCTGCCACGACTCGGCACCGATCAGGTTGACCACCGCGGTGACGTCGACGTCGGCCAGCAGCCGGTCGCTGCCCACCGCCGGAGTCACCTCGATCGAGGGGACGTCGCGCTGCTCCAGCAGATCGCGCAGCGCCTTGGCGCGCAGTCGGCTGTTGCGGTCGAAGCCGCGGGTGATCGCCACGGTCCCGGATCCGGCCGCGGCGACCGCGGCTTCGGTCAGGTCCGCCAGCGGAGCCCAGATCCGCGCGGGATCCTCCGGTCGGCGGGGCCGCCGGGAACGGGCGAAGCTCGGTGCATCGGTCGTGGTTTCCATCATCGCCGAGTTTAGTCCTCCACGAAGGGTCCCCTTGCCCACCGGTGGGCCCCTTCACCGTGTGAATTCGATCGCTTTCTCCTGATCTCCGGACCACGATTGCGCCCGCGGTGGTGATCGGGTCGGCCGGTGCGCTGATTTCGCCCGCTGTGAAGCGGATTCCGCTGATCGCGTAAGCGGGCGCCGCGGTGTGGCCGCGGTCATACCGTGGTCGCATGAACTCACCGATCACCGGCACCGCTGCGGGCGTGCCGTTCACCGCCTTGCCGCCGGCCACCGGTGGTCCGGCCCCGCTGATCGTCACCTGGCACATGCTCGACGCGCCGAGGTCGGACGCCGCGTTCGCCGCTGCGCTGCCGATGCACGACGTGCCCGCGTGGCGGGTGCACCTCGCGATGCCGATGTGCGGGGCGCGCATGGTCGACGGCAGCATGGACGCCGGTTTGGCGCTGCTCCGCGAGGATCCGCTGATGTCGGTGTTCCACCCGTTCGTCCAGCAGGCGAGCGAGGAGCTCCCGGCCGCGCTGGACTCGATCCGCGCGCAGCTGCCGGTCGACGACGGCCCGATCGGTGTGCTCGGCGGCTCGCTCGGTGGGGCCGTTGCGCTGCGGATCCTCGCCGACACCGCGATTCCGGTCTTCGCCGCAGCCGTGGTGAACTCCGCCATCCGGATCCGGACCGTCGTCGACATGTTCCCGGGCGAGTACTCCTACGACGCCGAATCCGCCCGGGCGGCCGACGACCTGGACTTCATCGCCAAGGCGGGCACCATCGCCGAGCGCGCGCCGCTGCTGGTCGTCAGCGGCGAGCTCGACGATCCACCGCTGCGCGCCGACGCGGTGAGCCTCGTCGACGCCGTGGGGGAGCGGGCCGAGCTGCTGTCCGTCCCGGGCCTGGCGCATCCGCTCGCCGACGAGCCCGGCATCGAGCCCGCACCCCAGCTGCCGCTGGCCCACGAGGTGGACGCCGGCCTGACCGCCTGGTTCCGCCGCCATCTCCCCTAGGTCGCTGTTTCCGCAGGTCACCACCCGTGAGTACTTTGAGTTGCTATAGCCCCCCAAAGTGCTCACGGGTGATGACCAGGCGAAACGCCGCGCTGATCGAGTTGGTGCTTTGGTCCGGTTGGCCGTGGGCCATTGGGTTGGTTCGGTTCCGCGCTCCTTGTTGGCGCGGACGGCCGGGGTGATGCTGGGGTGTTCGCGGAAAGGGGGGCGCGGATGACCGAGTTGGTGTTTCCGGAATTGCGGCGTCGTCCGGTGGCGAACCGGGCTCCGGTGCGCGGGGTGCTGGTGCGGTGGCTGGCCGCCGACGGGAGCTCTGTGCACGTCGGTGACCGGTTGGCCGAGGTCGGGACGGACGGCGAGGTCGTCGGGTGGGTGCTGGCGCTGGCCACCGGGACGCTCTGGCACCAGGCGCGGGCCGGTGAGGTGCTCAGCGCCGGTGCGGTGGTGGGGCTCATCGACTGATGACCCCGTCTCGGGTTAGGTTGGTGCGAGTGACGCGGGGTGCCCGGTTCCGGCCGGGCTGAGATCAGACCCGTCGAACCTGACCTAGCTCGTACTAGCGGAGGGACGTCATGGTTCCGAACGTGCTGACCATCGCGGGGACCGACCCCAGCGGTGGCGCCGGAGTCCAGGCAGACCTGAAGGCCTTCTCGGCGCACGGCGCCTACGGCATGTCCGTGATCACCGCCCTGGTCGCGCAGACCACCACCGGGGTCGCCGAGGTGCACGAGGTGCCGCCGGAGTTCATCACCTCGCAGCTGGTCACGCTGCTCGACGACGTGCGGGTGGACGCGGTCAAGATCGGCATGCTGGCCAACGCCGAGGTGATCCGCGCGGTGGTCGGCGTGCTCGACCGCTACGCGCCGCGGCACGTGGTGCTGGACCCGGTCATGGTCGCCAAGAGCGGGGACCGGCTGCTCGCGCCGGACGCGGTCGGGGCGCTGCGCGACGAGCTGCTGCCGCGGGTCGACCTGATCACCCCGAACCTGCCGGAGGCGGCCGACCTGCTGGAGGAGCCGGAGCTCGTCGGGGTCGACGGCATGGCCGCGCAGGCCGAACGGCTCGCCGGGCTCGGCGCCAAGCAGGTGCTGCTCAAGGGTGGCCACCTGTCCGGAGAGTCCAGTGTGGACCTGCTGTACGGCGACGGGGTCGCCGAGTTCCTGACCAGCGAGCGGGTCGTGACCACCAACGACCACGGCACCGGGTGCACCCTCTCGGCCGCCATCGCCGCGCTGCGCCCGCAGCGCCCGGACTGGCTGACGGCGGTGCGCGAGGCCAAGGAGTACCTGACCGAGGCGCTGCGCGCGTCCGAGCGCCTGGACGTCGGCCACGGCCACGGCCCGGTGCACCACTTCCACCAGTGGTGGTGATCTTCCCGCGGTTCTGATCGAACCCGCGGATCACCGGCGCGTCGGCCCGCGGCACGCCGGTCGTCGTGGACAACTCCCGCAAGTTCAATGGAATTTCGAGGTTCGATTTCCATTGAACTCGCGGTCCTTCGGAGGAGAGGACTTCGATGAGCAAGCTTCCCGCCCCGGCCGCCGACGGGTTCTGCGCGCAGGCCTGGGAGCACACCGCTCAGCTGCGGAAGGCGATCGTCGAGCACCCGTTCAACACCGGGCTCGCCGACGGCACCCTCGACCGCGAGGTGTTCGCCTTCTACATCGTGCAGGACGCCCGGTACCTGGTCGGGTTCGCGCAGGCCCTGGCCGCCGCGGCGACCCGGGCCGGCAACGCCGAGGACGCCGCGTTCCTGTCCGGTGCCGCCCAGGGCGCGCTGGTCGAGGAGCGCCGCCTGCACGCCGGGTACGTCACCGAGTTCGGGCTGACCGACGAGGAGATCGCCGGCATCGGGACCTCGCCGTCCTGCCTGGCCTACACCTCGTACCTGCGCGCGTGCGCGCTGACCGAGTCCTACCCGGTGCTGCTGGCGGCCGTGCTGCCGTGCTTCTGGGTGTACCAGCACGTGGGCAGCGCGATCCTGGAGTCCACCGGCGACACGTCCGGGCACCCGTACCGGGCGTGGATCGAGACCTACGCCGACGACGCGTTCGCCGAGGCGGTGCTGACCGCTCGCGAGCTCACCGACCGGGCCGCCGCGACCGCTGACGCCGAGACCCGGCAGCAGATGCTGGAGGCCTACATCCGCGCCACCGAGTACGAGTGGATGTTCTGGAACAGCGCGTGGATCAAGGAGGAGTGGCCGACCGCCGCGTTCCTCGGGTAGTCGTTGAAACCCGTTGCGGGACAAAGGAAAGCGCCGTCCGCAAATGTGACACGGGGCACACCGGCCGCCGGTTAACGAATTTCCGGATCTGGAACGATGTGCCCAGCGACACGCCCGTTCGGGCGTGGATTCTTCCCATTGCGGACGGGGCTTCGAGGGCCGTGGGCGGTTCGGTTCTGATCATTCTCCTGGGCATGTTGGTGCCCGTGCTCGCTGCTGCGCCGTTCTACGTGGCGGACCGCCGAAAAGAACAGCGGGAACTGGAACGGCCAGCTCGCGAGGGCGAGCTGGCCGAGGTGCAGACCGATGGTTCCAGCGACTGAGTGATAGCAGTCGCTGGAACCGGTGACGCTTACTCCTTGCTGATCTCGGCCCGGAGCCGGGCGATGCGCTGGCGGGACCGGTTGAACTTCGCCTCGAAGTGCTTCTCGTACAGGTCGGTGGGCAGTTCGGGGAGCTCGACCGGCTCCGACGTGCGCTGCGCCGGCGCGACGGCCTGAACTTCAGCCGCGGGCTGCTCCGCCTCGGCCTCGGTCGACTCGGCGGCCTCCGCAGACTCTGCGGGCTCCGCGGGCTCGGCGGCTGCCGTCGGCTCCGGGGTCCGGCGGGTGACCGTCGGCGGGGTGGGAGCGCGCAGCGCGTGCTTGCCGCGCGGGGCGGACTCCTGCTCGCCGAGCCGGCGGTTCGCTCGGTGCAGCAGCGGCCAGAAGATCAGTGTCGCCAGTGCGAAACCGGTGACGAACATCAGCACGAGCAGTTCCACGTGATGCTCCGATCAGTTCTGTCGGGCAGGTCCGGGCTGCGGGGTCGCACCGTTGTTGCTGGGGCGCTGACCGTTGATGGGGATGAGGTAGGTCTGCACGTTCTCGCGTTGCGAGGGCAGCTGGAGCGGTAGCTGCGCCTCGGGCTCGGCAGCGGGGGCGTGACCGCGCAGCTCTTCGGTCGAGGTGCTGAGCACTTGCCTTGCCTGGTCCATCGAGGACAGCACCGCGGCGCGCAGCTCTTCCAAGCGGCGCTGCTGGGAGTTGATCTCCTCCAGCGCTTCCAGGCGCATCTGCTCGGTCTCGGCGTCCCACTGCCCGCACTGCCTGCGGGTCTCGGCGATCAGCGCGTCGGCTTCTTCCTGCGCGGCGGTGACGATCCGCTTGTACTCGTTGCGGATGTTCTGGCGCATCCGGTGTTCCTGGGCGCGCAGCTCGCTGGCCTTCTGGTCGTGCTCGCGGTGCAGCCGGGCGCGGCGCTCTTCGACGTCGGCGATCAGCTGGCTGCACTCCTCGCGCATCTCGGTCGCGTTGCGCTCGGCCTCGCTGATCAGCTCGCGGGCCTCGGTCTCGGCGGTGCCGCGGATGATCTCGGCCTGCCGCCGGGCCTGGTCGCGGAGGGTCTGCACCTCCTCCTCGGCGATCGAGAGCATGTTCTGCACCCGCTGGGAGGCGGCGGGCAGGCCGGTGTCGGAGGACTCGATGCGCTGGAGGCGCTGCTCGGCGGCGTCCAGGCTGCGGCGGGTGTCGTCGCAGAGCTTGCGCAGGTCGCTGTTGAGCTGCGCGGCCTCGTTGCGGTCGATGGTGACCAGCCGCAGCTGGTCCTCCAGCAGCTCGATGTGGTCGACGACCTGGCTGCGGTTGAACCCGCGGACCTGGATGTCGAATCCCGGCCGGAGCGGAACGACGGAGTCGGCGTCATCCATGGGTGAACTCCTCTCCGGGCGGTGCGGCGGTTCGGTAGCTCGGAGAGTAGGGCTGATGGTCCGTGTTCGCCCAGCGAGACACAACGATCATCACCGGATCAGGTACTGATGGTCGATCGCTCGGTTGATCGCCTTGCGCTGGGTGATCAAAAACGCGGCCCGTCCACAGTGCACAGCCTCGGACGAGGGGTGTTTGTTGACACTGCCGTGTGAGGCAGTTATTAGGTTAGGCTCCGCTCACGTGTCCCCGGTTCGAGGAGCATTGCGTGACGAGTGGAGTCGACCTTCCCGGGCAGTCGCACCAGCGCGCGTCGGCGCTGCTGAGGCGGTGGTTGGCGGAGACGCACACGCCCGTCGTAGAGGGACCGCTGCGGCTGACCGTCGGAGCGCTGCGGTTGGGCACCGAAGTCGGGTACAGCTCGCCGACCGGTGCGCACGGATTCGGGACGATCCACGTGCTCGACGACTCCGGTGAGCCGGTCGCGGTCGCCGATCCCGCGCTGCTCGCCGCGGCCTGCTCGGCGGATGCGCGTGCTCGCGCGCTGCCCGATGCTCCGATCAACTCCGCGGACGCCGGTTCGCCGGTGGACTGGCTGATGCGCGCGCTGCCGAGGCGCGAGTTCGACCCGCTCGCGCTGTCGGAGGAACTGGTCGCGGTGGCCCGCTCGGTGTCCGACGCCGATGAGGCGCGGCGCTGGTTGGCCGCGCACGTCGAGGGCCGGCTGCTGCCCGCGGTGCTGGGCTGGGAGGGCGATGTCGCCGCCGCGACGGTGGAGCTGCTGACCCGCGGGCCGCTGGCGGTCATCGGGTTGTTGGGGCGGCGCGGCGTCGTCCACGAGGGCGATCTGCTCGCGGAGCTGCGGAAGTGGCTGGGCGGGGTCGCCGAGGCGCACCCGGGGTCCGCGTCGTTGGTCGAGCACTGGCTGGCGAGTTCGACGCTGACCGATCTCGCCGTGCTCAACGGCTCCGACCTGCGGTACCGGTCGAACACCGGCGAGGTTCAGATCCAGCCGGTCCGGTTCGAGGCGCCGAACCCGCTCTGGTCGGGCGCGGCCGAGGCGCCGGGCGTGCCGATCCCGGTGCTGGGCGGGGGTTGGTCGTTGCGGCCGGTGGAGGTCGTCGGCAGTGATGGCGGGCCGGACGTCGCGCTGGTGCACCGGTGGATGAACGCCGAGCACGTCGCGGTGAACTGGAACCAGGCGTGGCCGGTGGCGCAGTGGCACGAGGAGCTGGCCGGTCAGCTCGGCGGGCAGCATTCGGTGCCGTGCATCGTCGGGCTCGACGGGCGCGACGTCGCCTACCTGGAGCTCTACCGGGTGCAGCGGGACAAGCTCGCGCGCTGCTACTCGCACGATCCGCACGACCTCGGCGTGCACATCGCCATCGGCGAGCCGGATGCGATCGGGCGCGGGGTCGGTTCGGCGCTGCTGCGGGCGGTGGCCGACGGGTTGCTGGACGCCGACCGGGATTGCCGACGCGTGGTGGCCGAGCCGAACGTCCACAATGGAGCTTCGGTGGGCGCCTTCGGCAAGGCCGGTTTCAGCAGGTCGGGAGAGATCGGGTTGCCGGGCAAGAACTCGGCGCTGATGATCTTCGAGCGCGGGTGAGCAGCCCCACCTGTACTCCTGATCTCCAGAGAACTAAGGTAAGGCTTACTTACCTTGTTGATCGTGGGGAGAGCGATGCCGGGCCTAGCTGACCAGCAGTTGCCACTGTCGGCCGCGCAGGCGGGGATCTGGTTCGCCCAACAACTCGACCAGGCGAATCCGATCTTCAACACCGCCGAACGCGTGGAGATCCGCGGACCGGTGGAACCCGAGCGGTTCGCCATCGCGCTGCGCCGGGCGGTGGCCGAGGCCGACTCGCTGCGCATCCGGATCTGCGACGACGGGCCCGAACCGGTCCAGGTCGTCGAGGAGCCCGCCGAGTTCGACCTGCCGGTCGTCGACTGCTCGACCGCCGCCGACCCCGATGCGCAGGCGCTCGCCTGGATGGGGGCTGACCTGCGGGAACCGGTGGACCTGACGCGCGGGCAGGCCGGCCGGCTGTGGAGCGCCGCGCTGTTCAAGCTCGGCGAGCAGCGCTGGTGCTGGTACCAGCGGATCCACCACGTGGCCATCGACGGCTACGGCTTCTCGATCCTCATCCGCCGGGTCGCCGAGCTCTACGGCGACCTGAACCTCGGCCCGTCGCCGTTCGGCCCGCTGGAGTCGCTGCTGGACGACGAGCGGGAGTACCGGGAATCGGCGAAGTTCGAGCGGGACGCGGCGTTCTGGCAGGAGCAGTTCGCCGACCGACCGGACGTGGCGTCGCTGACCGGGAGCTCGCGGCCCACCGCGCACGACTTCCTGCGGCAGCGCGGGGAATCCGGGGCGGATCTGACCGCGGCGTCCGAGGAGGGCCGCACGATCTGGTCGGACGCGCTCATCGCCGCCTTCGGCGCCTACCTGCACCGGATGACCGGGGCGGACGACGTGGTGCTGGGGCTGCCGGTGATGGGGCGGCTCGGTTCGGCCGCGCTGCGGGTGCCCGGCATGGTCGTCAACGTGCTGCCGCTGCGGCTGCGGATCACCGCCGCGACCACGCGATCGGAACTGATCTCGCAGGTCACCAAGGCCGTTCGGCGGCTGCGCAAGCACCAGCGCACGCGCAGCGAGGACCTGCGCCGCGACCTCAAGCTGCTGGGATCGGACCGGCCGCTGTTCGGGCCGATGATCAACATCAAGGCCTTCGACTACGACCTGCGGTTCGGCGACAGCCCGGCCACCGTGCACAACCTCGCCGCCGGACCGGTCGACGACCTCACCGTCGCGGTCTACCACGAGGACGGGCAGCTGCGGTTCGAGTTCGACGCCAACCCCGACCGCTACCGCGAGGCCGACCTCACCGCGCACCGCGAGCGGTTCCTGCGCTTCCTCGGGAACTTCGCGGAATGCTCCGGCGAAACGCCGATCGGGCAGGTCGAACTGCTCTCCGCCGAGGAGCGCACCCGGATCCTGGAGGAGTGGAACGCGCCGATCGCCGGCGTGCCGGAGTCGCCCGCGGTGCCGCTGCCGCAGCTGTTCGAGGAACAGGTCGCGCGGACTCCCGGCTCGATCGCGGTCACCTTCGGCGACGAGCGGCTGACCTACGAGGAGCTCAACGCGCGCGCCAACCAGCTCGCGCACCACTTGATCGACCTCGGCGTCGGGCCGGAACAGCTGGTGGCGCTGGCGCTGCCGCGCTCGGCCGAACTGGTGGTGTCGCTGCTGGCGGTGCTCAAGGCAGGGGCGGCGTACCTGCCGCTGGATCCCGGGCACCCGGCCGATCGGATCGCCTACATCGTCGGTGACGCGCAGCCGACCGTGCTGATCAGCGACGCCGAACACGCATCGCGGCTGCCCGCCGGGATCACCTCCGTCCTGCTGGACGACCCGACCGCGCAGGCCGAGATCTCGCGGCACTCGCAGCGCGACCCCAAGCCCGGCGAGCGCGGGCCGCTGACCGTCGAGCACGCCGCGTACGTCATCTACACCTCCGGCTCCACCGGCCAGCCGAAGGGCGTGTCGATCCCGCACCACAACGTGGTCCGGTTGTTCGGCGCCACCGAGCCGTGGTTCTCGTTCGACGGCGACGACGTGTGGACGTTGTTCCACTCCTACGCCTTCGACTTCTCGGTGTGGGAGCTGTGGGGCGCGCTGCTGCACGGCGGACGGCTGGTGGTCGTGCCGCACGAGGTCAGCCGCTCGCCGCAGGAGTTCCGGCGGCTGCTCGTCGACGAGCAGGTCACCGTGCTCAACCAGACGCCGTCGGCGTTCTACCAGCTCAGCCAGGCCGATCGGGAGGATCCGGCGGGCGAACTGGCGCTGCGCGTGGTGATCTTCGGCGGCGAGGCGCTCGAACTGTCCAGGTTGGACGATTGGTACGAGCGGCATCCGGAGCTGCCCAAGCTGGTCAACATGTACGGGATCACCGAGACCACCGTGCACGTGTCCTACGTCGAGCTGGACCGCGAGCTGGTGGCCCGGCGCGACGGCAGCGTGATCGGCCGCGGCATCCCCGATCTGCGGGTGTACCTGCTGGATTCGCAGCTGCAGCCGGTGCCGCCCGGAGTGGTGGGCGAGCTGTACGTCGCGGGGGAGGGCCTGGCGCGCGGGTACCTCGGGCGCCGCGGTCTGACCGCGCAGCGGTTCGTCGCCGACCCGCACGGTGCGCCGGGAACCCGCATGTACCGCTCCGGTGACTTGGGGCGGTGGCGTCCGGACGGCAGCATCGAGTTCATCGGTCGCGCCGACCACCAGGTCAAGGTGCGCGGATTCCGCATCGAGCTGGGCGAGATCGAGGCGCACCTGGCCGCGCATCCGCAGGTCCGGCAGGCCGCTGTCGTGGTGCGCGAGGACCAGCCCGGCGACCAGCGGCTGGTCGGCTACACCGCCGGCGAGGCCGGGGAGGGGGAGCTGCGGACCCACTTGGCCGAGCGGCTACCTGGGTACATGGTGCCCTCGGCGTTCGTGCCGGTGGACGAGATCCCGTTGACCGCCAACGGGAAGCTCGACGTGCGTGCGCTGCCCGCGCCGGAGTTCGGCGGCGACATCGCGGGGCGTGCACCGCGCAACGAGGTCGAGGCCGGGCTGTGCCGGTTGTTCGCCGAGGTGCTCGGGGTGCCCGGGGTCAGCATCGACGACGGGTTCTTCGAGCTCGGCGGGCATTCGCTGCTGGCGGCGCGGCTGCTGGCGCGGGTGCGGGTCGAACTCGGCGCTGAGCTGACCATCCGCAGCCTCTTCGACCATCCGACCGTTGCCGGGCTGTCCGAGCAGCTGGGCGCCGTTGCGCGTCGACCGGAGCTGCGGCGGGTTGAGCGGCCTGAGCGGATTCCGCTTTCGTTCGCGCAGCAGCGTCTTTGGTTCCTCAACCGGTTGGAAGGTCCTAGCGCCACTTACAACTTGCCGCTGGTGCTGCGCATGTCCGGCGAGCTGGACGTCGAGGCGTTGCGCGCGGCGCTCGGCGATGTCGTGCAGCGGCACGAGAGCCTGCGCACGATCTTCCCGGACGAACTCGGCGAACCGCGCCAACAAGTCCTCGACTCCGGCCCGGAGCTGACCGTCGTTCAGGTCCCGTCGTCCGGTGATCCGCAAATTCCATTGAAATCGAACGTCCAATTTCCATTGAATTTGTGGAACTCCGCGACGGGGTCCGGTGTGGACGGTGCGGTGGCGGAGGCCGCTCGGGAGGGGTTCGACCTGGCGGTGGAGCCGCCGGTGCGGACCGTGCTGTTCGAGGCCGGGGACGAGCACGTGCTGTTGGTGCTGCTGCACCACATCGCCGTTGACGAGTGGTCGATCCGGCCGTTGGTTCGGGACCTGTCCACCGCGTACGCGGCGCGGATTCGGGGCGCGGCGCCGGAGTGGGACGAGCTGCCGGTGCAGTACGTGGATTACGCGCTGTGGCAGCGGGAACTGCTCGGCGCCGAGTCCGATCCGGCGGGGTTGGCCGGTCGGCAGCTGGAGTTCTGGCGCGGCGCGCTCGCCGATCTGCCCGACCAGCTGGAGCTGCCCACCGACTTCCCGCGGCCGGCCGTCGCGAGCCACCGGGGTGACTCGGTGAGCTTCGAGCTCGACGCCGAGCTGCACCGGGAGTTGCGGCGGATCGCCGGAGAGCACCAGGTCAGCGTGTTCATGGTGCTGCAAGCCGGACTGGCCGCGCTGCTGACCCGGCTGGGCGCGGGCACCGACATCCCCATCGGTTCGCCGGTGGCCGGTCGCGGCGACGACGCGCTCGACGAGCTGGTCGGGTTCTTCGTCAACAGCCTGGTGCTGCGTACCGACACCTCGGGCGAGCCCGGCTTCGCGGAGCTGGTCGACCGGGTGCGGCAGACCGACCTGGCCGCCTTCGACAACGCCGAGCTGCCCTTCGAACGGCTCGCGGAGGCGCTCAACCCGGCGCGTTCGCTGGCCCGGCACCCGCTGTTCCAGGTGATGCTCGCCTTCTGGGGCGCCACCGACGCCGTCACCGCGGACCTGCCCGGTTTGACGACCACTGTGGACACCGCGGATGCCGGTGCGGCGAAGTTCGACCTGGCGTTCAGCCTCAGCGAACGCGCTGATGGCGGGGTCGACGGGCTGGTGCAGTACAGCACCGACCTGTTCACCCGCCAGACCGTCGACGACCTGGCCGCGCGCTTCGTCCGGCTGCTGGCCGCAGCGGTGGCCGACCCCGCGAAGCCGATCAGCCGCCTGGACGTGCTGGGCCCGCAGGAGCGGCAGCGGGTTCTGGCCTGGGGCGATGCGGTCGGCGCGGTCGAACCGGCCGGGACGTTCCCCGAGCTGTTCGCGCGCGCCGCCGAGCGCGAGCCGGACAAGACCGCGCTGATCTTCGAGGACGTCGAGCTCAGCTACCGCGAATTGGACCGGCGGGTCACCGAGCAGGCGCGGCTGCTGGTCGAGCACGGCGTCGGGCCGGGCGACATCGTCGGCGTGCTGCTGCCGCGCTCGGCCGAACTGATCATCGGGCTGCTGGCCGCGATGCGCGCCGGGGCCGCGTACCTGGCGCTGGATCCGGAGTACCCGGTGGAGCGGTTGCGGCACATGGTCGAGGACGCCGAGCCGCGCCTGGTGCTCACCGACGACCTCGGCGCCGAACTGCCGACAGCCCTGCTGAGCTGCAACGATCGTCCGGAAGGCAGCTGGCAGCTGCCGACTCCGCGGCTCGACGACGCCGCGTACGTCATCTACACCTCGGGCTCCACCGGCACGCCGAAGGGCGTCGTGGTGCCGCACCGCGGCATCGCCAAGCTGCTGGCCACCCAGACCGAGCGGGTCGGCATCACCGCCGACAGCCGGGTGCTGCAGTTCGCCTCGCCGAGCTTCGACGTGGCGTTCTGGGAGATGTGCATGGGGCTGCTCAGCGGCGGCACGCTGGTCGTGGTGCCCGCCGATCGGCGCGTGCCCGGCGAACCGCTGGCCGAGTACGCCCGCCGCCACCAGGTCACGCACCTGGCGATCGGGCCGTCGATGATGGGCATGTTCCCGGCCGACACCGAGCTCCCGCCGAACGCGACCCTGTTGTGCGGGGCCGAGAAGGTGCCGTCCGACCTGGTGCTCCGCTGGGCGCGCGGCCGGAAGATGCTCAACTGCTACGGCCCCACCGAGGCGACGGTGAACTCCACGCTGTGGGACTGCGATCCGGACGCGGTGGGCAGTTCGGTGCCGATCGGCGTGCCCGACCCCGGTGCCCGGCTCTACGTGCTCGACGAGCAGCTGCAACCGACTCCGCCCGGTGTCGTCGGCGAGCTCTACGTCTCCGGCCTCGGCCTGGCGCGCGGCTACCTCAACCGGCCCGGCCTGACCGCCGAGCGCTTCGTCGCGGATCCGTTCGGGCCGGCCGGTTCCCGCATGTACCGCACCGGAGATCTGGTGCGCTGGCGCTCCGACGGGACGCTGGACTTCGCGGGTCGGGCCGACGACCAGGTCAAGGTCCGCGGATTCCGCATCGAGCTCGGCGAGGTCGAGGCGGTGCTCGCCCAGCACCCGGACGTCGCGCAGGTCGCGGCGGTGGTGCGCGAGGACACCCCCGGCGACAAGCGGCTGGTGGCCTACGCGGTGGGCGGCGGTGATGCCGGCGAGCTGCGCCGGCACGTTGCCGATGCGCTGCCGGACTACATGGTCCCGGCCGCCGTCGTGTTCGTCGACGCGCTGCCGCTGATGCCCAACGGCAAGCTCGACCGCCGCGCGCTTCCCGCGCCGGACCTGGGCGAATCGGTGGGCAACGCGATGCCGCGCAACCCCGCCGAGGAGATTCTCTGCGGGCTCTTCGCCGAGGTGCTCGGGCTGCCGCGGGTCGGCGTCGAGGACAGCTTCTTCGACCTCGGCGGGCATTCCCTGCTGGCGGCCAAGCTGATCGGCCGCATCCGCGACGCGCTGGGCGTGCGGGTCAACGTCGGAAGCCTGTTCGCGGCGCCGACCGTGGCCGGGCTCGCGGAGCGGCTGCACAGCGGTGGCGGTCGGGACGCGCTGGAGATCTTGCTGCCGCTGCGCACCGAAGGCAGCAAACCACCGCTGTTCTGCGTGCACCCCGCGGCCGGGCTGGCGTGGCCGTTCTCGGGGCTGCTCAAGCACATCGACGACGAGCGGCCGATCTACGGGATCCAGTCGCGCGGGCTCGCCGAACCGCAGCCCGTCGCGGCGAGCCTGAGCGAGATGGCCGCCGAGTACCTCGAGCACATCCGCCAGATCCAGCCGCGCGGGCCGTACTACTTCCTCGGCTGGTCCTTCGGCGGCGTGGTCGCGCACGAGATGAGCACCCAGCTGCAGCAGCAGGGCGAGGAAGTGCGGTTCCTGTGCATGCTCGACTCCTACCCGAAGGACGTGTGGGACGAGCTGCCGACCGAGACCGAAGCGCTCAAGGCCCTGCTCTACATGGCCGGCTACGACCTGGCCGCCATCGACGGCGACTCGCTGACCAGGGAAGGCGTGCTGGCGATCCTGTCCGCGGAGGGCAGTGCGCTGGCCAACCTGGAACCGCACAGCATCACCGCGATCATCGACAACTTCGCCAACTGCGCGGTGCTGGAGAACGAGGCCGACCACGACAAGTTCCGCGGCGACGTCCTGTTCTTCTACGCCACCGTCAACCCGGCGAAGGAGTCGCTGACCGCCCAGATGTGGCAGCCCTACGTCGACGGCGAGGTGCGCAACCACGACATCGCCTGCGAGCACAAGGACATGACCCAACCCGGACCGCTCGCCGAGATCGCCGCGGTCGTCGAGCGCGAGCTCGGCGAGGTGGACCGGTGAGGCGGGGTGTTCAGGTGACACTGGAGGAGCACGACGATGAGTAATCCGTTCGAGGACCCGGCCGCGGAGTACTACGCGCTGATCAACGATCAGGACCAGTACTCGCTGTGGCCGAGCGCGATCGCGGTGCCCGCCGGGTGGAGCGTCGCGCACGGCCCGGCCGACCGGGAGTCCTGCGTGGACCACATCGAGGTGAACTGGACCGACATGCGGCCCGCGCGCTGATGACCGCGCTCCGCCAGGTGAGCCCGCAGGCGGCGGTCTGCATCTGCTACGTCGCGGCGATGTTCATGAACGGCATGGACGCGACCATCGTCAACGTCGCGCTGCCGGCCATCGCCGGTGAGTTCTCGGTACCGGCCAGCGCGACTTCGGCGGTCAACGTCGGGTACCTGGTCAGCCTCGCGGTGTGCATCCCGGTGTCCGGTTGGCTCGGCGACCGGTTCGGCACCAAGCGGGTCTTCCTCGGCGCCTTCGGCGTGTTCGTGCTGGCATCGGCGTTGTGCGGGCTGGCCGGGGACCTGACCCAGCTGACCCTCGCGCGGGTGCTGCAGGGCGCGGGCGGCGGGGTGATGAGCCCGGTCGCGCTGACGATGCTGTTCCGCGCCTACCCGCCGGAACAGCGGATCCGGCTGTCCCGGGTGCTGCTGCTGCCGACCGCGGTGGCGCCCGCGCTCGGACCAGTCCTCGGCGGGTTCTTCGTCGAGAACCTCACCTGGCGCTGGGGTTTCTACGTCAACGTGCCGGTCGGCGCGCTGGCGTTGCTGTTCGGCGCGCTGCGGCTGGTCGAGCACGTCGAGGCCCGCGAGAAGCGGTTCGACGTGCTCGGTTTCGCGTTGGCCGCACCCGGGCTCGGACTGGTGATGTACGCGCTGGAATCGGTGGCGGGGAGCGGACTCGGCTCGCCGCACGTCTGGGGTGCCGGGCTCGCCGGGGTGATCTGCCTGGCGCTGCTGGTCAAAACCCAGCTGCGGGCCCGAGAACCGATGCTGGACCTGCGGCTGCTCGGCGACTCCTCGTTCCGCCGCGCGAGCCTGATCCTGTTCGCGTGCGTGGCCGGATTCCTCGGCACGCTCTACGGATTCACGCTGCTGTTCCAGCAAGGATTGGGCGCGTCGGCCTGGGAGACCGGGCTGGTGACGCTGCCGAAGGCGGTCGGGCTGATGATCGCCTCCCAGCTGGTCGGCTGGGCGCACCGCAGGTTCGGCGCGCGCCGGGTGATCGCCACCGCGATGCTCGGCGCGGCGATCTCGTTCGCGCTGCTCAACGCGATCAGCGCGGGGGACTTCTGGTTCGCCGCGTTCGTGCAGCTGCTGACCGGGTTCTTCGTCGGCGCGGCCTCCGCGGAGCTGCAGGTCGTCGCCTTCGCCACGATCAGCAAGTCCGCCACCGGGGGCGCCTCGACGCTGTTCAACGTGCAGCGGCAGGTCGGTTCCGCGCTCGGCGTGGCGCTCACCGCCTGCGTGCTGGCCGGTTCGCCGGGCTTGGACGGCTACCACCTGGCGATGTTCGTGTCGGCCGGGTTCGCGCTGGTCGGGATGGTGCTTGCGTTGCGCATCAAGGAAAAAGCACCCGAGAGGCAGCCGGTTGCGGTAGCGCGCTGAGAGATCTGAGCCACCGGGGGGAAGACAATCGGTGGATCTATGGTTAGGCTTGCCTTAACTGACATGATCGTTGGTGGACAGGAAGGAACGCATGGTCGATGGGTACCGCGGACCGAGTCCGGCACAGCCGGCCCCCAGCGCGCAATCTCCAGGTGCTGCGCACCGCTGAGCTGAGCCCCTCGATGCGGCGGGTGACCCTCGGCGGTGAAGAGCTCGAAGGCTTCCTGGATCAGCACAGCGGTCCGAACATCAAGGTCTTCGTGCCGCAGCAGGGCCAGCGGCGGCCGGTGCTGCCGACGCTGGACGAGGAGACCGGCCGCTACCGCTGGCCCGAACTGCACGAGCGCCCGACCATGCGCACCTACACCGTCCGCCGCTACGACGAGGCCCGCGGCGAGCTCGACGTCGACTTCGTGATGCACGGCGAGCACGGCGTGGCCTCCAACTGGGCGCGCAACGCCCGGCCCGGCGACCACCTCGGCGTGATGGGACCCGGCGGCAAGATCTGCCGGGCCGCCGACTACTACCTGCTGGTCGGCGACGAGACCGCGCTGCCGGCGATCTCCAGCATCGTCGAGGGCCTGCCGCCCACCGCGCGCGGCCAGGTGCTCGTCGAGATCGGCGGCGCCACCGAGCAGCAGCACGTCTCGTGCCCGCCGGACCTGCGGTGGACCTGGTTGCACCGCGACGGCGTCCCGGCCGGGCGCTCGCAGCAACTGGTCGACGCCGTGCAGCAGCTGGACGTGCCCGCCGACGTGGACGTGTCCGCGTGGGTCGCCGGGGAGTCCGGCATCGTCCGCGGCATCCGCCGCCACCTGCGCAACGACCGCGGCATGGACGCGAAGTCCGTGCTCGCCATCGGCTACTGGAAGTACGGGCTGGCCGAAACCGAATACCACGACAAGCACAACCACGACCGGGACTGACGGACGTGGACCGGGGTCCGGCGCGAACGCTCGATTCGCGCCGGTGAATCCGCGTGCCCGCGAACGGGCACCAGCGAGGCGAGGGGACAACGTGTCTGCCGTACCGAGCGAGGAAGAAGTCCACGACGTCCTGGGGATCGGTTTCGGACCGTCCAACCTGGCGCTGGCGATCGCGCTGGAGGAGCACAACCGCACCGCGCCCGCCGCCGACCGGCTCACCGGGGTCTTCTTCGAGCGCAAGCCCGAATTCGGGTGGCACCAGGGGATGCTGATCGACGGCGCCACCATGCAGGTGTCGTTCCTCAAGGACCTGGTCACCATGCGCAACCCGGCCAGCGACTTCTCCTTCCTGAGCTACCTGCACGACAAGCAGCGGCTGGTCGACTTCATCAACCACAAGACGATGTTCCCGACCCGCGTCGAGTACCACGACTACCTGGAGTGGGCGGCGGAGCGCGTGGCCGAAGCGGTGCGCTACGACGCGGAAGTCGTCGAACTGCACCGCTCCGGCGAGCTCTTCGAAGTGGTGGTCCGCGTCGGCGGGCAGCTGGAGCTGCACCGGGCCCGCAACGTCGTGCTCGCGGTCGGATTGGAGGCGAGCCTGCCGGACGGAGCGGAGCGCGGAGAGCGCGTGTGGCACAACCTCGACCTGCTGCACCGCGTCGACGAGCTGACCGAGCCACCGCGTCGATGCGTGGTCGTCGGAGCCGGCCAGAGCGCTGCGGAGGTCACCGAGTACCTGCACCGGACGTTCCCGGCGGCCGAGGTGTGCGCGGTGTTCAGCCGGTACGGCTACAGCCCGGCCGACGACAGCCCGTTCGCCAACCGGATCTTCGACCCGCAGGCGGTCGACGACTTCCACACCGCCTCGCCCGAGGTCCGCCGCGAACTGCTGGACTACCACCGCAACACCAACTACTCGGTGGTCGACCTGGACCTGATCGAAGACCTCTACGCCCGCTCCTACCAGGAGAAGGTGCGCGGCGAGGAGCGGCTGCGGATCCTCAACGCCTCCCGCGTGCGCGACGTCGTGGCCGGCGACGACGGGGTGGCGGTGACCGTCGAGTTCCTGCCGTCGGGGGAGCGCGCGGAACTCGCCGCCGATCTGCTGGTGTACGCGACCGGATGCCGCCCCCGCGACCCGTTCCCGCTGCTCGGCGACACCGCGCAGGACTGCGAGCGCGACGAGCACGGGCGCCTCCAGGTGGAGCGCGACTACCGGCTGCGCACCACGGCGGACCTCCCCGGCGGCATCTACCTCCAGGGCGGGACCGAGCACACCCACGGCCTGACGTCGTCGCTGCTGTCCAACGGAGCGGTCCGAGCCGGCGAGATCCGCGACTCGATCCTCACCCGCCGATCCCGCCCGAAGACCGCTCAACCGGACAAGGCCGTCACCTACGCCTGATCCAGTTCGGGGCTCCGTTCGCATTATTCCCCTGCGCCGTCCGTGTCAAGTCGAAACTGCAGTTTCAATTGAAACTGCGGATCCCAGCCACGGCGGATCACAGTTTCAATTGAAACTGCAGTTCTCCGGCGGCGTGTCGGGTGGGGGATGCGGGGAATCGGGGATGGGATTTCCGAGGGATTTTTGGGTTGAAGAGCGGGGGTTTCGCCGAATTCGGGAGTTCTGGACCGGTTGTAACCGCGGGCACAGGTGGGAACAAGGTGCGGGGTCGGGTGGTTGGACGTTGAGATGGACACCAATGCGACTCCGGAGCGCGCCGAGGGCGGTAGCGCGACCGCTGACCAGGCCGATCAGATCAGGGGCGTTGCGCGCGGTGACTCGCCGGTGCCGCTGTCGGTGCTCGACCTGTCCACCGTCGGCGTGCAGCACAGCGCCTCCGACGCGCTGAGCACCACCACCGAACTGGCCCGCCGGGTCGAGGAGTGGGGCTTCCAGCGGATGTGGCTCGCCGAGCACCACGGCATGCCCGGCATCGCCAGCTCCGCTCCGGCCGTCGTGATCGCCCACCTCGCCGCGCACACCAGCACCCTGCGGCTGGGATCGGGCGGCGTGATGCTGCCCAACCACGCGCCGCTGGTCGTCGCCGAGCAGTTCGGCACGCTGGAGGCGCTGCACCCCGGGCGCATCGACCTCGGCATCGGCCGCGCTCCCGGCACCGACCAGGCCACCGCCCGCGCCCTGCGGCGCACCAGCGGTCCGCTGTCCGCCGACGACTTCCCGCAGCAGCTCGGCGAGCTGCTGGCCTTCCTCGGCGACGACTTCCCGATCGACCACCCCTACGCGGCGATCCAGTCCGTCCCGAACGGGCCGGTGCCGCCGGTCTGGCTGCTCGGTTCCAGCGGGTTCAGCGCGCAGCTGGCCGGTCAGCTCGGCCTGCCGTTCGCCTTCGCGCACCACTTCAGCGCGCAGAACACGCTGCCCGCGCTGGAGCTGTACCGGCGGTCCTTCCAGCCGTCCTCGGTGCTCGACGAGCCGTACGCGCTGATCGGGGTCCAGGCGGTGGCCGCCGACACCGACGAGGAAGCGCTGGACATCGTCCGCCCGATCGCGCTGAGCATGCTCCGGCTGCGCCGCGGCATGCCCGGCAAGCAGCCGACCCGGCAGGAGGCGCGCGAGTACGCCTACACGGAGCTGGAGCAGAGCTTCGTCGACAGCTGGCTGGAGGACGCGGTCTACGGCTCGCCGGAGACGGTCCGCGGGGGCCTGGACGAGCTGCGCGAGCGCACCGGTGTGCAGGAGCTGATGCTGACCGCCAACGTGCCCGACCGCGACACCAAGCTGAACTCGTTCGAGCTGGTCGCCAAGGCCTACCGGATGATCTGACCCCAGCTGTTCGGCCTGGTCAGAGCCCGTGAGTACTTTGGGGTGCTATAGCAACTCAAAGTGCTCACGGGCTCTGACCTGCGGAAATGGGCTGGTCGAGGATGAGTCCGGGCCACTGGAATCCTGGTGGGGCGGGTTTGCGGCGGGTGCATCGGCGAGCAAACCGGTCATAGGGGCTCGCGCATGGTGTGCGGGGCCACTCGGGTCGAGGTCCGGCGCAGGCGTTGGTTTCGCGTGGCGTACGGTCTGTTGACACCGTTCTTTCTAGGCACGAGGCGGGATTGAGGGATTGGCGTGAAGCCTGGTGTGCTGATCTTCTACCGGATCATGGCGTACGTCACCGCGGTGCTGTTGATCCTCCTGTGCGCCGCGATGGTGCTCAAGTACGGGCACTACGCCGGGTTGTGGGAAGAGGGCACCTCGACCCAGCAGCTCGGGACCGACTGGACCTTCCGGATCGGTGTCGCGCACGGCTGGCTGTACATGGTGTACCTGCTCGTCGCCGTCGTCGCCACGACCCAGCTGCGCGTCCCGATCGGCCGCATGCTGCTGGTGCTGCTGGCCGGCACCATCCCGTTCGGTGCGTTCGTCGCCGAGCGCAAGGTGACGCACTGGCACGAGCTGCGGATGGCGGGCAAGCCGTTGACCGAGCCGCACACCCGGACCGCGGAGGAATCGCCGGCCTCATGACAGCAACCCACGAGTCCGCCTCGGCATCCGCTGAAGCCGCCGCACCCGCTGCCGGGCGCCGGCGCGGTGTCGTCGCCGCCTACTTCGCGCTGACCAAGCCGCGCGTCATCGAGCTGCTGCTGGTCACCACGGTCCCCGCTATGTTCCTCGCGCAGCGCGGCATCCCGTCGCCGTGGCTGGTGATCGTGACGCTGGTCGGCGGCGCCATGTCCGCCGGTAGCGCCAACGCGCTCAACTGCGTCGCGGACTCCGACATCGACGCGGTGATGCACCGGACCAAGAAGCGCCCGCTGGTGCGCTACGAAGTGCCGCGCCGCAACGCGCTGATCTTCGGCATCGTGCTCGGCGTGGTGTCCTTCGCCGTGCTGTGGGCGGGTGCGAACCTGCTGGCCGCGGTGCTGGCCACCAGCGCGATCCTGTTCTACGTCTTCGTCTACACCCTGGTGCTCAAGCGCCGGACCTCGCAGAACATCGTGTGGGGCGGCGCTGCGGGCTGCATGCCGGTGGTGGTCGGCTGGGCCGCGGTCACCGGCAAGGTGGAGTGGCCCGCGCTGGTGATGTTCGGCGTGGTGTTCCTGTGGACGCCGCCGCACTTCTGGTCGCTGGCCATGAAGTACAAGGACGACTACGCCCGCGCCGGGGTGCCGATGCTGCCGGTGGTGGCCACCACCCGCCAGGTGTCGGCCCGCATCCTGGCCTACAGCTGGGCGACGGTGGGCTGCACGCTGCTGCTGGTCCCGGTGACCAGCTGGGTCTACGTGGCCTTCGCGGTGCTGGCCGGAGCGGCGTTCCTGATCGTCGCGCAGCGGCTGCACACCGCGGTGCGCAACGGCAAGGCCGTCAACCCGATGAAGCTCTTCCACCTGTCGAACTCGTACCTGGCCCTGCTCTTCGTGGCCATCGCGGTCGACGCGGCGGTCGGTCTCCCGGTGCTGGGCTGAGCCCCCGCCGCGAAGCGGCGAAAGCGAACGGGCCGTTCACCTCTGTACGCGAGGTGAGCGGCCTTTTTCGTGTCCTCAAGCGGCCGGCGAGCCGGGAACTCATCGGTGCCGCTCACGCACGGTGCAACGCCGTGGTCACCTGGGTCCGGGCGACGAGTCGGCCGCGGTGGAAGACCGCGCGGTCCTCGGTCGCGCCCGCCACGGCCTCGTCCAGATCCGCTGCGCGGATCGCGAGGAGCTCTGCCGGGTCGCCCGGGCGCAGGCCCACCGGCGGCAGGTTCAGCACGGTCCTGGCCTGGTCGGACACCGCCGCGTAGGCCGCTGCGGTGTCGAGGTGGCCCGCCGCGACCAGCAGCGAGGCGATCTCGAACGGATCCGCCCGGCCGACAGCGTTGAACGGGTCCCGCCAGTTGTCGCCACCACCGGCCAGCACGGCGCCCGCTCGGCGCAGCGCGTCGATGGCCGTCAGCCCGCGCGGCACCCGGATACCGGCCTCGCGCCCCTGCAGGTACAGGTTGGTCTGCGGCAGCGTGATCACCGCGACACCCGCGGCCGCCGCCTCCTTCGCGACCAGGTCCGCGGTCTCCGGGTCCTGCTGGCCGAGGCTCACGCAGTGCGATGCGGCGACCTTCCCGCCCATGCCCGCGCGGGCGGTCTCCGCGATCAGCTCCCGCAGCGAGAGCACGTTCGCATCGGTGGTCTCGTCGGTGTGCAGGTCGACTAGCCGCCCGTGTTCCTTCGCGGCGGCGAGGTATTCGCGCACCGCCTGGGCCGGGTCGGGGTCGGCGTAGGGCAGGCCGCCCACGACGTCGGCACCCAGCCGCAGGCCTTCGTCCAACAACTCGCGGGCCTGGGCGCCGGCCGCGCCGGAGACCGGGCCGACGAACGCCACCACTTGGAGGTCGACGATGTCGGCGTACTGCTGCCGCAGGTCGAGCAGCACCTTCAGCGGCCGCGTGCCGTTCTTCGCGTTGACGTCCACGTGCGTGCGGATCGCGGTGTAGCCGTGCCGCACGGCCAGTTCGATGCCCCGGCTCGCCCGTTCCCGCACGTCTTCGTCGGTCATCGTGGGCGCGAGCGCCGACATGACCTCGATCGCCCCCGCCAGGTCGCCGGTCGGGTTCGGCACCCGCCGCCCCAGGAACGCTTTGTCCAGGTGCGCGTGCGTTTCCGCCCCGGACGGCAGCAGCAGGTAACCGGTGAGGTCGAGCTCGTCCGCTCCTCCGCCGTCCCCGCCTATCGCGGCTATCTTGCCCTGGTCCAGCAGCACATCGGCGCGGCGGCCGTCGGGCAAGGTGGTACCGCGCAACAACAAGCGCTCACCCGTCGAGCCAGTGGCGGATCCGCCGGTGCACGCGGCGGCACCGGCGGCGATCAGCGCACCGGCCATCACCGCGCGCCGGGAAATCTGCGTGTTCTGAGCAGCCAAGCCTGTCAATTCGATCCCAACCGTCGGCGGGCGCCAAGCACCCTCGGGAGCGTTCGCGGGGGCTCCCTCGACACCGGCCGGGATGATCACCGTAGCGGCTCGACCACGCGCTGACATGCCACCGTTCGGACGCAGTGGGCGACGGCAGCTGTCATCCCTGATCAGTGCAGCACCGGGAACACCGCCGGGGTTCCGCGTCCGGTGGCGGCGTCGACGAGCGCGACCGGGTCGGCGGTCTCGGCCAGCAGGCGCACCGTCTCGCGCACCGGGGCACCGGCCATGGGACCCGGTGTCGGGAGGTCCAGCGCGGTGGCCATGTCGAAGTAGTGCACCACGGCCTCCATCGTGAAGATCCGGAGCGCTTCACCCGCGGGCACCACGGCCAGCCCGCCGTAGTCGACCTTGCGGTTCAGGTCGGTGGTGCGCAGCGCGGCGATGACCGCCGGCGCGACGTCGGTGAACTGCTCGACCAGCTCGGCGGTCGGGCTCTCGGCCCGTCGGATCGCTTCGGTGCGGACCTCCTCGCAGGTCTGGTCCGCGATGCCGCCCGGCTGCTGCATGAAGGCGAGCAGTTCGGCGGCGTCGGCGTGCGTCACCGGGGCAGCGGGTTCGGACGCTTCGATCCCGGCCGCGGTGCCCGCGGGGAAGTCGCTGTGGTGGGCGAAGACGTCCTGGACCGACCAGTCGGGCAGCCGGGTCGGGCGGCGCCACTGCGCCTCGTCCAGCTCGCGGCCGAGTGCGGCCCACGCCTGCCAGGCCTGCTCCAGCGCATCGACGATCATTCGGCTCCAATCAGTTCGAAGGTCACGCACGGTTGGCCGCCGAAGCGGGCGGCGTGGTGCTGGGCGGACTCCAGCACGATGCGGCGGGCGTGCTCCTCGGCCGGTTCGTCGCTCAGGGCCTCCAGGTAGGTCTGGTGCGCCGCCAGCGAGGCCACCCCCTGTTCCAGGTAGTCGGCGATGCCCACCGCGTGGGTCGGGTTCGGGGATGCGGCGATGCCGATCCAGCGCACGCCCTGCCACGGCTCGTAGCCCTGTTCGAGGAGCTCGGGGAAGATCCACCGGTTCCCGGCGTCGGCGACCGCGTCCAGGGCGGCCCGGCCCACCGCGCGGTGGTCGGCGCTGTTCCAGCTCCCCGGGCCCCAGGAGTCGTGGTGGTTGAGGGTGATCACCAGACCTGGTCGGTGCTCGCGGATGGCTCGGCAGAGGTCCCGGCGCAGCCGGAGGCCGTACTCGATCACGCCGTCCTGGTGGTCCAGGAACTCCACCGAGTGCACGCCGACCTTGGCGGCGCTCGCGTGCTGCTCGAGCTCGCGCAGCGGCGCGGCCTCCGACGGGGCTAGGCCGTCGATGCCCGCCTCGCCGCGGGTCACCAGCAGGTAGGCGACGTCGTGGCCGGATGCGGTCCAGGCGGCGACCGCGCCCGAGCAGCCGTACTCCAGATCGTCCGGGTGCGCGACGATCGCCAGCGCCTGCTGCCAGTCGGTCGGCACGGGTTCCAGCTCCTCGACCATCTCACTGCCTCCTGGGAAAGCTGCGGTCGATCAGAGTGTGGCGCAGCCGGGCCGGTGCGGCCGCATGTTTTCTCGGACAGCTGAGAAAAGCCGCTCATACCTGCGGGAACTGTGCGGTACGACACGCGGGCGGTGTGTCGGATTCCGTGCCGGAATTGCTGTCCCCAGCTTTTTCCGCCCGTTATCCGGCAAATTCGCGCAGTGGCATCTCTACGCCACCTAGACGTCGTTGGTGATCGGTCGCAATACGTTCGTCAAAGACCGAGATCCGGACGGCTAAGGGAGGTTGGTGCAGATGATCCTGCCCAGGACGCTGCGGCCCGTTGTCGGCTTGTTCATCGCTTTCCTGCTGGCTTTGGGAGTTCCGGTGGTGGCCTCGGCCGCCCCGGAGAACGTGCGGGTGGTCACCTACGACGCGGGCCAGTCCGCGGAGTTCCGCGACGCGGTGGACGCCGGTGCGAAGGTGTGGAACGACAACGTGCAGAACGTCAAGTTCGAGCCGGCCAACGGCGGCGCCGCCGACGTCGTGGTGCTCGCCGACGACGGTTGGCCGCGCACCGAGATGCGCGGGCTCGGCGAGGGCACGGTGTGGATGGGGCGCCAGGCGGTCAACGAGGGCCACGACACGATCCGCATCGCCGCACACGAGCTCGGGCACATCCTCGGGCTGCCGGACAACCGCACCGGTGTGTGCGAGGACCTGATGTCGGGCGCCAGCGCCGGCCCGACGTGCACCAACTCGAAGCCGAACCCCGACGAGATCGCCGAGGTCGAGCGCAACTTCGCCGATGGCGTGCGGATGGCTCCGCGCCTGTTCACCGAAGACGTGCTCGCCCTGCGGTGAGCACGCGGGCTGCGGTGGTCATCGCCCCGACCACCGCAGCCCAGCAGGTCATCCGCCGTGAGCACTTTGCGGGGCCATAGCACCGGAAAGTGCTCACGGGAACCGTTCTCGCCGTCGCATCGTCGAAATCGGTGAATCCAGCTCAGGTCGGGGTGGGGCCGGGCTAGGCTTGGTGATCATCATCCGGTCACCCGTGCGACGACGGCGAGCAGCGAGGCGGGCGAAGCGATGCACGACCAGCCAGGGCAGGACGACCAGCGCGAGGAGGCCGCGGCCGCCGCGCCGGACGACGCCGCCGAGTTACCGGAAACTCCCGAACCGGTTGACACCGCGGGAGAAACGCCGGACCCGGTCGCCGAGATCGCCGGGGCGGTTTCCGAGCTGACCGACCAACTGCGCCAGCACCACGACCGGGCTGCTGCGCGGGAACGGGTCATCGACAAGCTGCACGCCGAGGTGGAGCGGTTGCGCGCCGGGGAGCAGAACCTGCTGCTGCGCCCGATCACCACCGATCTGCAGAACCTCCGCAAGGACCTGCTGCACCAGGCCCGCACCCTGCCGCCCGAGCTCACCCGGCAGCAGGTCGCCGACCTGCTCGAATCCTTCGCGCTGAGCGCCGAGCAGGCGCTGGAGCGCTGCGGCAGCGCGCCGATCCGGCCCGAGGTGGGCGCGGAGTTCTCCGCCCGCGAGCACCGGGCCGTGAAAACCCTGCCCGCCGAGGAACCCGAGCAGCACGAGCGGATCGCCCTCGTGGTCTCCGACGGCTACCTCGACACCACGACCGACCGCGTGACCGTCCCCGCGCGCGTGCACGTGTACCGCTGGAGCGCGACCACCGAGAACGACCCGCGAGCAGAGGGGATGAGCGCTGATGTCTGACGGCGATCTGCAGGTGTTCGGCATCGACCTGGGCACCACCTATTCGGCCATCGCCTACGTCGACGAGACCGGTCGCCCCGCGGTGTGCCGCAACACCGACAGCAGCGAGACGACGCCGTCGGTGGTGTTCTTCGAGAACGAGTCGAACGTGGTCGTCGGCTCGGTGGCGAAGAACTCCGCGATCATCGACCCGGACCGGGTGGTGTCGCTGATCAAGCGGCAGATGGGCAGCGAGGCCGAGTTCGAGTTCGACGGCAGCACCTACACCCCGGAGTCCATCTCCGCGCTGATCCTCAAGCAGCTCGCGCAGGACGCCGCCGCGCACACCGGTGGTGAGGTGGCCCGGGCGGTGATCACCGTGCCCGCGTACTTCGGCATGCAGGAGCGCAGCGCCACCAAGCAGGCCGGCACCATCGCCGGGCTCGACGTGATCGGCATCGTGCCCGAGCCGGTCGCCGCCGCGCTGCACTACGAGGCCACCACCGGGGCCGACGACAAGACGATCCTGGTCTACGACCTGGGTGGCGGCACCTTCGACACCACGGTGATCCGGGTGTCCACGGACGAGATCGTGGTGGTGTGCACCGACGGCGACGACCACCTCGGCGGCGCGGACTGGGACCTGCGGCTGCGCAACCACCTGCTGGCGAAGTTCCAGGAGCAGGCTCCCGACGACGTCGAGGTGGAGGACGACGAGGAGTTCCTGCAGTCGCTGGCCACCACCGCCGAGGACACCAAGAAGCAGCTGTCCAAGGCGGAATCCCGCGCGGTCGCGCTGCGCGGTGCCGGGGTCAGCGCGCGGGTGGAGGTGAGCCGCGCGCAGTTCGAGACCGAGACCCAGGACCTGCTGGACAAGACGGTCGACATCGTCAAGCGCACGCTGGCCACGCTGGAGTCCAAGGAGCCCGGCACGAAGATCGACGAGGTGCTGCTGGTCGGCGGTGCCACGAAGATGCCCGCGGTCACCGAGCGGCTGCGCGCCGAGTTCGGCTGGGACCCGAAGCTGCACGATCCGGACCTGGCGGTGGCCAAGGGCGCCGCGCTCTACGCGCTCGGCCGGGTGGTGCACCGGGAGGCGTCCGAGGACGGGGCCGCCGGTGTGTCCGAAGCCGTGCGGAACGTGGCTCAGCAGACCGGGATTTCGGTGCGGGCGCTGGAGAACCTGGCCGCCAAGCAGACCCGCAACGTGCTGCCCAAGGCCTTCGGCGTGAAGGTCGTCGACTCCTCCGACCCGGACTGGCGCAGCAAGCCCCTGCAGCACATCGTCAAGCACATGGTGCACGCGAACGATTCGCTGCCCACCGAGGAGCGCACGCTGGAGACGGCCACCGTCCAGGAGGGCCAGACCGGGGTGAGCATCGAGCTCTACGAGCAGTCCGGGGTGGTCGCCGGTCCGGATCTGGCGGAGAACAAGGAGATCAGCGAGGGCAAGGGGCTCATCGACGGGCTGCCGCCGATGCCGATCGGCTCCCCGGTGAACATCCGCATGACCGTCGACGACGAGGGCTTGCTCGAACTCACCGCCACCGAACCGTCGACGGGGAAGTCGCTGGACATCAAGGTTCGGGTGAGCGTCCGAAGCGATGAAGAGGTCCAGGAAGCAGCGAAGAAGATCGCCGGCATCACGGTTTCCGGCTGAAATACGGTGTTCCAGGCTCGTTTTGCATAGCGGTGCCGGTGGCGGAACCTCAGAGGCCGCCTGGCTGCGGGATCCCGTTCTTATGTATGTCCAATACACGGCGAACGGGCTGTCCTCGCCAGACGGCCCCTGAGAACCCGCGGCGGTGCAGGCGGCGAGGGTGGGCTAAACGCCTTCGGCGTTTCAAAGACGAAGAACCTTGGAACTGACTCAACTTGCGCAATACAAGATCAGAACCCTTCTCGGAGACGGGCTGCGATGCTGGTTTTTGATCCGAAGGCGTACGAGCGGGAAGTGGTGCGGCCGTTGCGGGGGCGCAGCGGCCGATTACCGGACGATCTGCTCACCCGGTACGCGATCGGGGCCGACTTCTCAGACGCGGACCTGGTGCAGCGGTTGTCGCAGGTCCGCTCGCACTGGAACAAGAGCGCCCAGTCCACCGCCAAGTCCAGCTTCACCACCAGCGTCTACAAGGCGTTCCTGCGCGAGGACGAGGAGCTGCGCCGCGAGCACGGCGCGGCGATGGAGCGGATGTCGTGGTGGCGCGCGCGGGACGACGACCGGGCGGCCGCCGGGCGGGCGCAGATCGACGAGCTCGTCCAGATGCTCCGGACCAACTTCGGCGAAGTCGGGCTGATCACGCCTGGTCAGCTGGAGGCGATGCGCGAGGCGTTCGGTCAGCTCGCACCCGCTGAAGTCGGTGAGGCGCTGGCCAAGGCAGGCGTGCGGACGCAGGCCCCGCTGGACCTGCCGAAGACCTCCGGTCTGCCGGACACCCTGTTCCGGCGGTTGAAGGAACTGCTGGCCGATGCCGAGGTCACCGGCATCCCGGAGCTGCTGCACGGCAAGCTCAAGAGCTACGCGCTGCTCAACGAATTCCGCTGCACGCCAGAGCATCCGGACGGGTTGAGCGCGAAATCCGTTGAGGCGGCCGTTGATCGGGAGAACCGGCGCTCTGGAAACCGCGCAGCGCGCGAAGCGCTCGGTCTGGTGAACACCGCGGTCGGGCGCACCGACCTCCGGCTGCTGGCGCTGTACCACCTGCTCGACGACGTCCGCAGGCTCCGCGAGAACGGTGCTCCGGCCGGGGCGTTGCTGCGGGTGCTGCGCCAGTCCGGGCTGGAGGAGGGCGAGGCCCAGCAGGTCGTGGTGAGCGTGCTCAGCGAAACGGGTGCGACGAAGGTCGAGATCAGCGGCCTGGCCAAGGTCACCGAACTGCTCGCCGCCGGACAACTGGTATCCGCCCAGCAGGCCCTGGCGGGCATCACCGACGCCGAGGAGGCGGCGACCGCGAAAGCGGCCGTCGACCGGCACGCGGCGCAAGTGCGCTCGCTGCGCGAAGCCGCGCATCGCGCGCTGGAGCGCGGAGCCGAAGGCGAAGCGCGGCGGCAGCTGGCGGAAGCAGCGCGGTTGGCGGCCGACGACGCCGCGATAGCGTCGGAGGTGCTGCGGATCCCGGTGAGCCCGGTGGCGGACCTGACGGCGCAGCCGGAAGGCCTCGGGGTGCGGTTGTCGTGGCGGGCGCAGCCCGACCACGACGGGAGCACCCGGTACCGGGTCGTGCGGCGAGCCGGGCGGGAGCCCGGTGATGCCGCCGACGGCGACGTGGTCGCCGAGGGGGCGGAGACCGCCGTGGTGGACACTGCGGCGCCGGCCGGGGTGACCGCGGGGTACGCGGTGTTCGCGGCGGAGCCCGACGGGGCGTGGTCGCGGCCGGTGGGGGCGACCGTCGACGTGCTGCCGCCGGTGCACGGGGTGCGGCTGGCGGTTCGCGGTGGAGCCGTGGAGGGGCAGTGGAAGCTGCACCGGGACGCCGTTGGCGTGGACGTGGTGCGGCGGGACGAGTCCGGTGAGGTTGCCGTGCCCACCAGCGGCGGGACGTCGTTCCGGGACTCCACTGTGGACGTCGAGGTGGACTGCACCTACCTGTTGACGGCTCGCTACCGGCGTGCGGACGGAACCGAGGTCGGCGCCGAGGCCGTCGCGGTGCGCCACGCCGCGCGGGTGGCTCCGACGTTGCCGCCCGTGACCTCGTTGGAAGGGCGGCACTTCGGGAACGAGTTCGTGCTGTCCTGGGTGTGGCCCGACGACGTGCGGATGGCCGAGGTGTGCTGGACCGGCGCCGCGACAGGCGGGTCGCGGCGGTTGACGCGGCAGCAGTACCAGGCCGAAGGCGGTTGCCGGATCGACATCGGACCGGGCGAGGCGAGCGTGCAGGTCACCTCGATCGCCGCCACCGATGCCGGCGAAGGGCGCTCCAAGCCCAGCGAGCTGACCGTCTCCGGACCCGCTGCGCAGGTCAGCTACCAGGTCGAACGCCGCAACCGGCTGTTCGGGGCGAGCACCGCGCGGATCGTGTTCCGCAGCGACCACCCGGTGCCGGAGTGCTCGATCGTCGTCGTCATCGCCTCCGGTCGGGTCATGCCGCTCGGACCCGACGACGGGGACGTCGTGCACCGCGAGGTGCACCGGATCGACGGCACCGCCGAGGTGACGGTCGAGCTTCCGCGGCGCAAGCCCTTCTGGGTGCGGTGCTTCGTGCGAACGCCCGGTATCGAGTTGGTGGATCCGCCCGTTTCGCAGCTGAAGGTGTCCTAATGTGCACCCCCGGAGCGGCCCGGAGATGCGCAGTTTCAATTGAAACTGCGGAACCCAGGCACGGCGGATCGCAGTTTCAATTGAAACTGCGGTCTTCCCGGTGCGGAACGGGCTCGGCTCGATCAGGACGCAACGAGCGCAGGGAAGACTAGATGGCCAAGGTCGCGTGCCCCTACTGCTACCACCGGTTCTCGGCGGGCAGCCTGCGGTTCCAGTGCACCGGTCGGCCCGCGCCCGGGCGCGAGAAGTGCGCCAAGTCGGTGGATCCGGAGCGCCAGCGGCTCACCGGGTTCTCCGGGATGGCCGGCCCGACCTTCGAAGCGCAGGGCCGCTTCGGGCGCAGTCCGCGCAAGGCCGACTGCCCGGATTGCGGGACCAGCAGCGGAATCCGGGCCTGCCCGGTGTGCCACACGCCGCTGCCTGCCAACTTCGCCGACGGCGAGAGCCCGCTGATCGGCGTGGTCGGCGGCAAGAACGCCGGGAAGACCGTCTACACCACGGTTCTCGTGCACGAGCTCCGCAACAACATCCGCCGCCGCTTCGACGCCGACATCTCCTTCGCCGGGGAGCAGGCCGGGGTCGGCACCGCGCAGTGGCTGGAGCGCTACGAGCAGGCGCTGTTCGACGACCAATCGCTGTTCGAGTCCACCACCAGTTCCGCCGACGGCATCCGGACCCCGCTGGTGGTGCAGTGGCGGCAGCCGCGCGTCCAGCTGGGCAGACGCGTGCACCGGACGACCACGCTGTCGTTCTACGACGCGGCCGGTGAGGACATGACGAGCCAGGAGTTCGTCAACAGCCAGGCCTACCTGACCTCGGCGGACGGGCTGATCGTGCTGCTCGACCCGTTCCAGCTGCCCGGCGCGGCGGACCGGATCGCCGTGCCCGACGCCGGTCGCCGCGACGCCGAACCGCCGATCGGCGTGCTCAACCGCGTGACCGAGATGCTGCGCTCCAGCACCGGGCTCGGCGACGGCAAGCAGCTGCGCACCCCGATCGCGGTGGTGTTCTCCAAGATCGACGCGTTCTTCGGGATGCTCGGCGCCGACCACCCGCTGCTGAGCCCGCCGAGAACCGGCCCGGAGTACGACGAAACCGCTGGTCAGAACACCGACGAGCACCTGAGAGCGCTGCTGGCGGAGCTCGGCGCCGACGACGTCGACGCCCACCTGCGGGCGCACTACCGGACGTTCCGCTACTTCGCGGTGTCGGCGCTCGGCGCGGAGCCGGACTACCGCAGCAAGCAGATCGACCCGGCCGGTGTGCGACCGTTCCGCGTGGACGAACCACTGCTGTGGCTGCTCAGCAACTTCAAGGTCATCGATCGGAGCCGAGCATGAGCGCGCGGGAATTCCACTCGTTGTACTACACCGACTGCAGTCCCGGTCAGGGCCTGCGCGGCGGTGCCGGGTTCCAGTTCCAGGCGGTCTCGCCGGGGACGACCGACGAGATGATGAGCGTGGTGCAGCGCTCGGCGCTGTACGAGGCGCCGGTCGGGTGGATGCGCGAGCAGCGACCGGTCGAGGAGTACCCGCCCTCGCTGGTCCACGTGCACAACGGGGTTTACGCCACCGCGCGCGGCATCTACCTGGGCGCGGAGACCGGCGGGGTGCGGGAGGGCAACCAGTTCACGCACGCGCTCGTGGCCACCGATTCCCAGCTGTACGGACCGATCCGGCCGGCGCAGCTGTGGGGCGCGCCATGGTGGGTCGAGCAGCCCGCGCCGAGCACCGAATGCCCTGCCGTGTCCGCCGAACCCGAGGCCGGGCCGTTCGGGGTGGAGGCGCTGCGGGAGTGGGTGCGCGGGCAGAAGGACGGTGAGTCCTGGCTGCTCGCAGTGCATTCCGCGATCGACCGGGTGCACGACGAGGGCGCGCCGCGCGTGGTGTTCGTCAGCGAGGACGCCGACGCGGTGGTGCGCTGGATCGCCGCTGCGACGCTGCTGCTGCCGCAGGAGCGGGCGCTGAAGGTCGGATTCCGGGTGTTCGCGACCAACCCGCAGTTCAGCGCGCAGGAAGTGCTGGCGTTGCACCCGGACTGGGCGGGCTCGCTGGCCGATCCGGAGCGGCACACCGAGTTCGCGGTGTTCAACCTGGTCACCGGCAAGTACCGGGAGGCCGAGCACAGCGACTCCGCGCGGCACTGGGTGTCCCGATTCCTCAACACCGACCCCTACGACGTGGTGGACGCGATCGAGCTGTCCCACCAGTTCGCGCGAGGCCGGAGTGCGGACCGCCCGGGCACCGCGGACCGGTTGGCCGCCGGGGTGCTGGCGCTGGACGAGGAGGTGACCGGGGCGGAACCGGCATTGGCGCTGGCCGAGTGGCTGGCAGAGCCACCGGCCGTGTCCGCGGCGGAGGTGCTGGATCCGGTGCTGACCGCGGTCCTGGACTCCGAACCGGGCACGCCGGTGCTGGCCAAGCTCGCCGACACCGACCTGGAGCAGTCCGGGCAGGTGCGAATCGCGTTGCTGCGCGCGGAGATCGACGAGATCCTGCGCGGCACACCCGCCGACACTCGGGCTCCGCTGAAGGCCCGCGCGTGGAGTCCGGACGAGGCCGAGCAGGCCGCTGTGCTGGTGGAGTCCGCGGCCGGTGCGGTGCTCCCGGAGCGGATGGATCTGCTGCTGCGCACCGCGACCCGCTTCGACGTGCGGCCCCGGTTGGGCAACTTCACCGAGGCGGCCGGGCGGTTCGCGGACTGGTGGGCGCACCACCCGAACGCCGGAGTCGACCCGGAGCGCTGGCCGTGCGGCCCGGAGCTCGTCGACCTCCTGCGCGACGTGCTGGCGCGCCGACTCGAAGGGCCGCGGGCGGACGAGGTCTCCAAGGACATCAAGGAGCACTGGTGGCGGTTGCTGGCCCGCACCGCCACCGACCCGTTCAGCCCGTTGGACCGCGCGATCGCGGCAGCTGCGGTGGCCGCGGGCGGTTCCGTGCGGAAGGAGACCATCGCGGTCTTCCGCGAGCAGATGCGCGCGCCGGAACGGCCCGGAACCGGTGAGGCGGTGTTCGACGCGCTGTTCGGCGATTCCGCGCCGACGCTGGTGGAGCTTTCCGACTTCCTCGCCGAGGTGCCGTCCACCTCGGTGTCGGATGCGTTGGCGCAGCGGGCTTTCGGGGTGCTGGTGAAGTCCAAAGTGTCCGGACGCTACCTCGACGTGCTGCGCGGGCTCAGCCACCACATCGGCGACCGGCAGGACCTGCGCAAGCTGTGGGAGGACGATAGCCGCCTGCGCGTCTGGCTGGCCAACTACCGCCGCAAGGGCGCGGAAGTGGGAAATCCTGGCGACATCTCGGAAGACGTGCTCGCCGCGCGCGCCGGGAAGATCGTCGAGGCGCTGCTCGACACCGATCCGCAGGTCTCGGCGGAGATGGCGATCACCAGCGGCGAACCGCTCCAGCAGACCCTGATCCGCGAACTGCCCGCGGTGTGGAACGACGAGGACGTCGCGACGGAGCGCCAGGACCGCGCCGTCATGCTGGCGTTCGTGGCGGCCTGGTCGGACGAGGCGACCGGCACGGTGCGCGCGGCCTTCGACCGCGAGCTCGAGGCCTGGATGCACGCGCACAAGCAGACCGACTACCGGCGCGTCAGCAAGTTGCTGCGCAGCGTGGAAGCCGACCACGCCGCGGCGTGGCACGAGTGGTTGCGGGAAACCGCCCAGCGCAAGCCGAAAGAGGCGCGCACCCGCCAGGTCGCGCGGCGGCTGTTCGGCAGACGGGAGCGGTGAATGCCCTACCTGCTGCTGTTCGGCGGGCTGGCCATCGGCGGGGTGTTCGTCCTGCTGCTGATGGCTGCGGTGGCCACCGCCCTGGCCCCGCTGCTGTTGCTCGGCGGGGTCGGAACAGCCCTGGTCATCGCGCTGCTGACGCTGCTCGACCGCGGCCCGAGACGGCCGGTCCTGGCCACGCCTGACGATGTCGTCGGAGGAACAGGCGGACTGCGCGCGCCGAAGGGTCCGTTCGCCCGCGACTGGGCTTGGCCGGGATATCTGGTCACGCAGTGGCGGCGCGATCTGGCGGCGATCCTCGGCGGTTGGGGCGGGTTGGTCGCGCGCATCTGGGGATGGGCGTTCGGGCCCGGACAGCTCGGTGCGCAGCGCTGGGTTCGCGTCCTCGCCACCCTCTTCCTGGCCCCGGCGTTCCTGGTCGGCGGTGCGGTGGGGGCGGTGCAAGCTCTCGTCCTCAGCGTCGTCGTGCTGCTGCTGGGCTGGCTCGGTTGGGGTGCGGCGATCGGGTTCATGCGCGGATGCGACAACGCCGTGCGGAAGCTGCGCCGGGCCAGCGCCAGCTGCCCGACCTGCTACCACGTGACGCCCGTGCCTGCCTACCGGTGCAGCGGGTGCTCGGCGGTGCACCGCGACCTCCGTCCCGGACTGCTGGGTGCGGTGTGGCGGACCTGCGGCTGCGGACGACGTCTGCCGACGACGGTGCTGCGGGCGTCCCGGCGGTTGGAAGCGCTCTGCCAGCGTTGCGAACGGCCGCTGCGCGGCGGGTCCGGCGCGGTCACCGACGTCCGGATCCCGGTGTTCGGCCCGGTTTCGGCGGGCAAGACCCGGTTGGTGCACGCGGGGCTCGTGGCGCTGCGCGATCTGGCCGCGGCCGACGGCGCCCGGTTGGAGTTCCTCGACGAGACCAGCCGGGAGGCCTTCCAGCACGGGGAACAGCTGGTCACCAGCGGCGCCAACACCACGAAGACCCCGGCCGGGCAGCTGCCCGCGGCGATCACCGCCCAGCTGGTGAAGTCGCGGGGGAAGGCGCTGCTGCACCTGTTCGACGCGGCGGGGGAGTTCTTCCAGGACCGCGAGGACAACAGCGAGCTGGAGTTCCTCGACCACGCCGGCGGACTGGTGTTCGTGATCGACCCGTTCACCATCGGCTGGGTGCGCGACCAGCTCGGCGGTGCCCTGGAGTCGCGCCTCGCCGAAGCGCACCCGGCCAGCGGCGATCCCGAGCAGATCTACCACGTCACGGCGCGGCGGCTGCGCGACTACGGCGTGGAAACCGGCAAGCGCGCGCTGGCGGTCGCCGTGGTCAAGGCGGATCTGCTGGCCGACCTGCCGTGGGCGGCGGACCTGTGCGCGGGCTCGGTGCGGGAATGGCTGGTCACCGCGGGTCTGGACAACTTCGTGCTGGCGGCGGAGCGGGACTTCGCCGAGGTCCGCTTCTTCGTGGTGTCCTCGGTGACCGGAACCCGGCCCGGACACCGGATGACCCCGGCCGCACCGTTCCGGTGGCTGCTGGGCCGCGGTGGTTTTCCGCTCGGCGACGACGAGGAGAAGAAGGCGGCCGTATGAGCGGTAACGGCATATTTCCCATTCATACCGCCGATCGCAGATCCCTGGAGGCGGCATGAACGCCCGGCCACCGGTCGGCCACCGGGTCTTCCGCTGGGTGTTGGTGGTGGTCTTCGCGGTTGCGCTGCTGCTCAGCACCTATTGGCTGCTCACCGATTACGTCCAGTCCTTCACCACGCCCTGAGCCGTGGGAATGCCGGAATTGTCCGGCGGTGATGGGGAAATTCGCAGTGCGAAAAACGTGATCTGGTGCACCCCGGGTGTAGGGGTGGTCACGTTGTGATAACAATGAGCTCGTTAGGAGAGATAATCAGCTTGGAGGTTGCCGCGCACAACCATCAGGGCACGACCACGTGACGGTGGTCCGCGGCGCAAAGGGTGCACCGGAGTCTGGAGGTTGGCATGGTCGCGGCGCTGAAAGCGCACGCAGCATGGTTGGTGAACGCGCTGGGTGTGAACCGGAATCCATTGCGCAGGCCCATCGACCGGCTGGCAGCGGGGATCACGGTCCTGCTGCTCATGGTGGCCCTCATCGCGATCCCGGTGGCGGGCATGCTCGGCTTCTCGCTGCACAGCGACCTGACCCAGCGCGCGGAGCAATCCGCAGCGACCACCCGCCCGGTGGACGCGGTGCTGACCACCGCCCCGGAGATGGATATCCCGGTCTCCGAGGTCTACAGCCACGACGCGCTCAGCTCCACCGCCGTCGCGGAATGGCGCACCGGTCTCCACACGAACAGCGCGACCGTCCAGGTCCCGGCCAACGCCTCGGCCGGTGAGACGGTGACCGTGTGGGTCGACGAAGCGGGCAACCGCGTCCCGGCGCCCGCCAGCAGCGGCTCGATCGTGACCTCGGCGATCTTCGCCGCGATCCTCACCCTCGTCGTCGCGGAGCTGGCCTGCATCGCCCTGATCACCGGCACCCAAGGCCTCGCCCGTCGGCTCAGCATGCGCACCTGGGACCGCGAATGGCTCTACCTGCAGCACGGCGGGAAGTCTTCCCAGCTCTGATTTCGCAGGTCATCGCCCGTGAGCACTTTGGGGTGCTATAACGCCCCAAAGTGCTCACGGGCTTTTACCAGGCGAAACGGGCGGAGCTTCCGGCAGGCCCCATCAGTTGGGGCTGGGGGCGATCGCTGCGCGGTAGGGGGCCAGCATCCTGGTGAGCCAGGCTTCACCGATCGGGGTGTCCAGGTCGATCTGGAGCTCCGGTTCCGCGCCTTCCAGCGCATCGGCGCAGCGGTCGCCGAACAGCACCACGGCGGGGTTCCCGGTGTCCCTCTTGGAGGGCCAGATCAGGCCGTCCGCCCACGGTGCCTGCGAGCGGATCCACGCCGCCCAGCGGCGCGTGTGCGGGTAGGCGTCCCGGCCCTCGGCATCGACCAGCCAGGAATCCTGCGCCACCGCAGCCAGATCCGGTGCCGTCAGCAGGCTGACCAGGGTCAGCTCCCGGTTGGTGCGCACCGAGCTGAACCGGCGGCCGGCGATCTGCTGGCGGCGGATCAGCCGCTGCCCGTCGCCGTCGAACCCGAGGTTGCGCAGCAGCACCTCGGCCAGCGCGGTCGTCGTGTGCAATCCGGCGTAGTAGCTGGAGAACGGGTCGTCCGGGGTTCCGTCGAACCGGCCGCCCGGCGATCCGAAGCTCACGTGCGCGGGCTTGAACTCGGCGGCGTGGCGCTTGCGCTCGTGGATCCGGAACAGCTCGGTGTCGGCGGGCACGGCGTGCCGGTTCGGGGTGGCGGCGTACTGCAGGGGAGGGGAGGCCTGCGGCATGCTCACACCTCCGCCGACTCGTCGCGGGCGGCCTCGACCAGCACGTCGTCGTCGACCTGGCCGAGCAGCTGGGCGGGCACGCCGCCGAGCCAGTCGTTGGGGCCGAGCCACCAGTCCGCCGCGCCCCACGGGTCCGCCGCGGCCTGCAGCTGGCGGTTCACGGCGCGCACCGGTTCGCGCGGCGACCCGTCGGCGTCGAACTGGAACGCGGGCCACCGGTTGTCACCGGTCCCGGAAGGCAGCCGGATCAGGTCCGGATCGGCCGGGTCGACCCCGGCGGCCGCGATCTGCTGCGCGTCCAGCGATTCCACCGCCCGCAGCCGGTCCAGCCGGGGACTCGGCGCGGAGCCGGTCAACCGGTCGCGCAGCCCGGTGCTCAACTGCTCCCAGGCCACCTCGGGACGGCGGAACCGCGACTCCGGTTCGGCCAACGCCCGCCGCACCGGGTGCTCCACGGGCAGCACGTCGCCGAGCAGCCCCGCGATGTCCTCGGCGACCATCGCGGCGGTGTCGGCATCGGCTTCCTGCAGCTCGGCGACCAGCGAGACCAACCGGGTGAACGTCTCCGGATCCAACCGATCCGCCACGTCGTCCCACTCGGCGGTCAGCGCGTCCAACATCCCCTGCTGGCTCACGACGTCCTCCTCGCCGCAAATTCAATGGAAATCAGACCTCCGATTTCCATTGAATTTGCGGGGAGTTGTCCACAGGTACCGGCGTGTCGGGTGCGGACACGCCGGTGAGGCGCGATTTCCGTTGAACTTGCGCTCCTAGCCGCTGACGGAGTGGCCGGCGATGTCGGTGCGGGCCTTGGCGATGGTTCCGCGGTCCGCGCCGCCGATGTTGAGTTCGAAGCGCACATCGTTGCCGGTCTCCAGTTCCTTGGCGTGCACGGTGAGTTCGCCGGTCTCGGACATGGCGAAGGTGACCTCGATCCGGCAGCCGGCCGGCCGGGCCGGGATACCGGTGAGCATGCCGTGCCCGATCTTGGTGTTGTCGGCCAGCTCCTCGGAGGGCGTCGGCCCGGCCTGCTCCCAGACCTCGATCTCGACCATCCGCTGGTTGTCGATGGCCGTCTGGAACGGGTACGGGCCGGTGTCGGCGGGCAGCCGGGTGTTGGCCTGCAGCAGGTGCGCCACCATCTGCCGGGCGCGCATGGGATCGGTCAGCGCCAGCGGATCGCGCGGATCGACGGCCTTGACCCCGAACGCCCTGGGCACCACGGTCGACACCCGCTTCTTGGCCATCGCCGCGGCATCGGCCTCGGTGATGCCCAGCTGCCGAGCCGCGCCGCGAGTGCTCTTGGCCTGCCTGATCAGCGCGAACAGCGCGGCTCCCTTGGCGACCGCCAGGTCGGGTTCGGACAGCCGCGGTGACAGCCCGAACCGCGCCTGCAGCGCTGCGGCCACCACGGGCATCCGGGTCATGCCGCCGGCCAGCAGCACCTCGTCGAACCGGTCGACGCCCTTGCGGCGGGCGGTTTCGACGATCCGCTCGGTGATCGCCGCAGTCCGGTCCAGCAGGTCCGCGGTGAGCTCCTCCAGCAGTTCCCGGGTGAACCGCACGTTGACCGCAGCTCCGCCGAACCGCAGCGCCACGTTGCGGGACATCGTCGCGCTCAGCGCCTTCTTGACCTCCTCGGCCCGGTCGGTGAACTCCTGCACGGCCAGGTCGTCGGCGCTGGGGTCCAGGTTCGGGTGCGCGTCGCGGAAGGTGCTGAGCAGGTGCTCCACGATCCGCTGGTCCCAGTCCGCGCCGCCCAGCTCGCCGTCCCCGTCGGTGCACACCACCTGGACGTCGTCGCCGGAAACCCGGATCACGGTGGTGTCGAAGGTGCCGCCGCCCAGGTCGTAGACCAGCACGTGCCGGGTGCCCGGCGTCTCGTCCACCGCGTGGTGGTGCAGCGCGGCGGCGACCGGTTCGGCGAGCACGTCCAGCACGTTCAGCCCGGCGATCTCCCCGGCCCGCCGGGTGGCTTCGCGTTCGGCGATGCCGAAGTAGGCGGGCACGGTGATCACCACGTCCCGCACCGGCAGGCCGGTGTTCTCCTCGGCGGCGCGGGCGAGTTCGCGCAGGACCAGCGCGGAGATCTTCTCCGGCGTGTACCGCTCGCGGTGGTAGGTGAACTCGACGCCGGACCGCCCCATGTCCCGCTTGACCAGCTGCGCCACCAGGTGCGGGGCGAGCAGTGCGGAGTTCTTCGCCGCCGTGCCGACGAGCGCGACGCCCGGCCGCTCGAAGTAGACCACCGACGGCGTGGTGTCCTCGCCGATCGCGCTCTTGGCGATCACCGGTCGGGTGGACTCGTCGACGTAGGCGATGCACGAGTGCGTCGTGCCGAGGTCGATGCCGAACGTCGCCACCGGTTTCCTCCTTCATCGGCCTTGGTAGGTGAATGCTGCCCAGTGCTGCGGTGCGGTGGGGTCGACTTCGGTGAAAAAGGCCGCCAGCTCCTCGGGAATCCCGGGCAGCGGGCGGCGCCGCGGATCCAGCATCCACAGCTGCGCGGCGCGCAGCGCGCCGGCCGGGTCGGTGCTGCCGGAGTTGAGGAAGTGGTGGAAGACGATCATGAACATGGCGGTGGGCAGGTCCAGCACCTCCCACCGGGTGCCGATCACACCGGCGGCTCCGGCGGCGAGGAACGCGGTGGACAGCGTCAGCACTTCGTCGTGCTGCCGGTCGGTGAGGTCGCTGGCGCAGGCGGCGAGCACGACCAGCGCCCCCGCCGCATCGCGCGGCCGGTCCCGGGCCTGCCGCAGGACGTCCTGCACCGGCAGCACTTCGCGCGCACCCAGCAGCAGCGCCGACTCCACCAGCAGTTCGGCGGGGGTGGCGTGGCAGGCCAGGTGGAGCAGCGAGGCGGTGGGCAGCAACGCCAGCACGTCGTCGGGCTTCGGCGGCGGCTGCCGGTCGCGGCGCCGAGGATCGCGCGGTTTTCCCAGGTAGGAGCCGTGCTGGTAGTGGGTGCGGTGGATGTGGCCCATCTCGTGCCGGCTCCAGTGCAGCTCCGGTGTCCGCAGCAGGACGGGTTCGCTGTCCCAGGGCCGGACTTCCCGTCGAGCTGCGTCGAGGAACTGCCGTGCCGAAGCGGCGTAGCAGAGCACGGCGTCTTGGCAGGCGTACCGGACCTTCCCGCCGGGAACCCGCCGCCGCGCGGCGTGCCACGGCACGGCGCCCAGCTTTCCCACCGGTACCAGCACGATTCGCTGCCGCCCCGATCCGGCCAGCAGGTCCAGCACCGGGTTCAGCACCGCCGACCAGGCCCAGTCGCACACCGCCTCCAACGCCGCCCGCCACTCGTCCTCGACGGGCTCACCGCGAGCGCGCTGACGCTGCGCCTGGTCGAACCGCGCGACCGGTCCGTCCTCGGTGAGCTGCAGCGACGTCACCTGCTCGACCTGGCCGTCGGCGGTGACCAGCACCGCGACGCCGGGCAGCAGGTAGACCAGCGCCCGGGTCCGCGTCGAGCTCAACCCAGCGGCGATCTCCTCGACCGGAGGCGGCGAGAGCAGCTGCGCCTCGACGTCGGTGCCGTGGAAGGTCCGCAGCACCTGCGTGCGCAGATCGCTGGGCACCACGACATCGGTTCCGCCGAGCGCGCCGACGTCCCACGGTTGTTGTTGCCCCATCTCGGAAATCCACCGCTCGGCGAGGTCCGCGCGGCCGTGTTCGCGCAGCAGATCAGGCATGGTCGCCTCGACCGTCGCAGCGTGCAGGACCATCCCGCGCCCCAGCTCGAGCGCCTGCACAGCGTCTTCCGGCTGCCCGAGGGCGAGGCACCAGTGGCTCACTTCGGCGGCTTCACCGGTCGCGGCGCTCGCGGTCTTCAACGCTCGATGCGCGCTCGACTGCAGCAGCACGGTGCGGGCGCGTTCGCGCAAGCCGTCGAGGGCGGTCGCGATGGCCCGCTGCGGATCGCGGCGCATCCGGTCGTTGCGGGTGAAGTAGCAGTTGGCCAGCGAGTTCAGCACGCTCGCGTTCTCGAACTCGCCCGGCTCGAACTCGAACTCGCGCAGGATCTGCTCGAACCGGTTCACCGCGTTGCTGAGATCCCGCGGATCCCGCGTGAGCTCGTAGCGATGCCTCAGCGAGGTGGCCAGCATGCCGAGCGCGTTCCGGCGTTCCCGGGGGAACAGGTCGGGTTTCGAGCTGAGCCCGGCCAGCATGCTGATGCCCCGGTTGACCAGCGGCAAGTCCTGCATCGCGAAGGCCGAGGTGATGCAGATGCTCGCGGCGCTGAGCATTTCACCGGTCTTGTCGATGTGGTGGTCGGGCACTTCCTCGGCGGCGTCGAAGACGTTCTGGAGGGTGCGGCGCATTTCGTCGCGTTCGCGCTGGTCCAGGTCCGAACCGTAGCTCGTGAGCGCTTTCTGGAGCAGCTGGAACGTCGCCAGCGAGCTTTCCGCCCTGGGACGCAGCACGTTGTTGTGCGGCATGTCGGCCAGGAGCCGTTCGAGCTCTTCAGCGGATCGACCGAGCCCTTCGGCGTCGTCGAGGTGGGGCGAGAAGTGCCGGAAGGCGGCGTTGTACCGCGCGTGGAGGTCGTCCCCGCCTGACTCGGCTGCGAGTTGCCGGGCCGCTTCGAGGTCTTCGTTCCCGCCGGAGGTCATGTACCGCTGGGTGAGCAGATTTCCCAGCCATGACTTGAGAACTCTTCGAGTGCGGTGCTCCGCGGGCAGCAGTTCGTCGGCGCGCTGGACGTTCGCCACCGCGGAGTTCAGCAGTTGCCCGTCGCGGTTGTTGATCGCGTGGAAACCTTCGGCCATGCTCAGGAAGACGTGGTTGATCCCCATGTTGACCGGATCGGCCGCACTTCGCTCGATCGCCTGCTCGGTCATCTCGCGGACGCGGTCGAGCAGATCGGGCGACTCGTCCCGGCTCGTCGCGACCGACAGGAACAGAGCACCTACCAGCTGCGTCAACACCTCGGCGCGGTCGGGGTCGTCGTCGGCGAAGTGCTCCAGCGCGTGCTCGAGGCGCCGCACCACGGAGCCGACGTCCTCCAGGTCCAGATCCCCCGGTTCCTGGGCGAAGCCGGTCGAAGTCATCCGCAATCCGCTCAGCAGCAGCGACCGCATGGGGCTGTCCGGCGGAAGTGCAGCGGCTGCTGCGGCGAGCTGCGCGGATGCCGTGTCGGTGTCCTCGGAGCTCCCGCTGGTCTTGGCGAGCATGGAGGCCAGAGCGGCCTGCAGCCCGACGAGTTCTCGCTCGCCGGGCTCGTCCTCGGGCCAGTTCGCCCGCGCGCTGTCGAGTTCGCCGATGGCGTTCGCCCAGTCCTCCGGCGTCGAATCGTGGAAGTCCGCTCCGGCGCGGAACAGCACGTTGACGACGTTCATGGCCGGATCCTCGGCCGCAGCGGGGGAAAGCGCGCTGAGATGCCGGCGCGCATCGGCGAAGTCCTCGGTGGGCACGGACTGCGGCAGTGGACCGGCGAAACCCCGGCCGCTGCGCAGTTCAGCGGGAACGCTCTTGTGGGAGTGGAGCATCGCGAGCCCCAGGTGGCACGCGTCCGACGTCCGCTCGTCGGAGAACACCTCCAACGTCGCGGTGAGGTCCTCGGTCGCGGTCAGGCGGTCGGTCTCGTCCCCGCCCTGCGCCAGGTACCGGAAGAGGTGCATCGAACCGCGCCGGAAGCGGACCTGGTCCCGCAGCGGTGAATCGGGGAGCAGGTCGTACGCCGTGCGCAGGTCGGTCAGCGCTGCGTCGACGTGCTCGAGCTCCTCCAACGCCGCGACCGCGAAGCTGGTGATCAGCCCGATCCGGGCGATGACCTCGGGAACGTCCACCAGTGGTCGCGCCTGCTGCAAATAGCCCACCGCAGTGCGGAATTCGGCGGTGTCCCCGCGTTCACCGCGCACCGCATGAGCGAGTCCGAGCTGGTAGAGCGGCGCCGCACGGGCCGGTGATGATCCGTCCAGCGCGTCGAGGAGGCTCCCGGCGACCGCCAGCACCTCGTCCACGTCGGCACCGGTCGTCCGAGCGCGCTCCAGCAGCAGATCCCCGAGCTCCACCAGCAGCTGGTAGGCGGTCTCGTCGTCCAGCTCCTCGCCGAGCTGCGCGCAGCGGCGCGCGATCGCCTCGTCGAGTTCGCTCGACATCGCACCCCTTCCCGCCGCGGTGAGCCTACTGCGCCGCTCCTCGGACGTCGCTGCTTCCGGGAAGGTTCCGGAGTGGGCCGAACGGGCGCTCATGGGTGCTTTTTCGGGAGAACTTCCGCAAAATCACCCCGTGCCGATCTCGGCGCGCGCGGAGTGAGGAGACCCCGGTGGGGAAACGACATCTAGCGACCGCATTGGCCGTGGCAGCGGGTCTGGTGACCGCCGCCCTACCAGCATCCGCGGCGGCAGCGACGCCACCATCGCTGGCGGACTTCCAGCTCGAGCCCACGAACGCCGACCTCCAGGGCGTCGTCGACCAGCTCGACGCCGAACTGCCCAAGCTCGGCGTGCAGAACATCCTCGAGCAGGCCAACCGCGACGACGCCCCGAAGGGCGCGGACTGCACGTCACCGGCGCTCGCGCCGAACACCCGGCCGGTGGCGCGGAAGTTCTGCTTCAACAAGGGCGACAACGACACGACCGAGTGGTACCCGCAGGGCATCACCACGGTCGCCGACGCGCAGGACGACCAGCACTGGGGCACCAAGCAGGCGATCCTGGTCAGCTGGTACGACAAGCAGACGGACCCGGTCAAGGGCGTGCGGGTGTCGTTCCTGGACACCGATACCGGCAACTACCAGCACGTCCTGCTGGCCTACCCGTACATCAACAGCTACGGGAACCCGAGCTACGAGCCAGTGACCACCCCGCAGGCCGGTGACGGCAGCAGCGTCCACGCGGGCGGCATCGTCTGGTACGGCAACTACCTGTACGTGGTCGACACCCGCCGCGGCATCCGGGTGTTCGACATGCGCTACATCTTCGACATCAAGTCGGCGGCCAACGGCGACGTCACCGACAGCAGCCAGATCGGCCGCCAGAGCGGCACGTACTACAGCTACGGCTACCGGTACATCATGCCGCAGGTGAAGGGCTACTCGAATCCAGGCGGTTTGGCGACCTTCCCGGCGGACAACAAGTGCAACGCCAGCGGTCCGCAGAAGTTCTCCTACGCCAGCCTCGACCGGAGCTCCACCCCGGACGTCCTGACGACCGGCGAGTACTGCGCGGACCAAGGCGACCCGAACCTGAACGGCCGCGTGGCCCAATGGCCCCTGGACGGCAACAGCGGACTGCCCCAGCTCGACAGCCACGGCATGTGGCGAGCGGCCACCGCCCACCGCCTGCCCAAACCCAGGGTCCAAGGCGCCCTGTCCACGGGCGGCAGCTGGTACCTGAGCAGCACCGGAGGCGGAACGACAGGACCGGGCCACCTCCAAGCGGCAACGGGCGACGGCGTCCTCCAACCGAGCGGAACCGAGTACGACGTGGCGATCGGCGTGGAGGACCTGTCCTACTGGCCGGGCCGCGACGAGCTCTGGACGGTCACCGAACACGACACCCAGCGGATCATGTACAGCACACCCCTGCCCTGACCGCGAGGTCGTGAGCACTTTGGGGCGCTAGAGCACCCCAAAGTGCTCACGACCCCGACCGGGCGCCCGCTTTCGGGATGTGCGGGGTTTCGGCGGCGCGTTGGCGCACTTCTGCATGGCGGCTTCAATGCCGTTGTTCAGGCGTGTCAACGAGCTTTGGCCGGGAAGAACTCGCGGACCGGAACCAGCAGACCGGCGAGCGAGAGCACGATGAAGACCACCTGGTGGACGTGGTCCTGCCCGGGCGGCAACTGGCCGACCAGGTGCACCACCCAGAACACCGGGTAGAACCACAGCACCCACCAGGCCCACCGCTCTCGACGCCGGAACGGCACCAGCACGAGCGCTCCCCCGAAGAGGCCGACCCCGATCGAAGCCAGCCCGTCCGCGCGGTACAACAGCGCATCACCTGCTGGCGGTGCGACCACCACGGCCGCGCCGAATCCCAGGATTCCCAGGCTGATCGCCGCCAGGAAGATCCACCCGACCCGCACTGCGATGCTCTCGCGCTGCATCCGACGAACCTACTGCCGAACACGGCGGCCGAGAAGCTCCGAGAACGCCGGGGGATCTGCTCGGCGGCCGGCCTACTTCTTGACCCGGTAGCGCAGGTGCGTGACGCCGGTGCCCTCGACCACCACGACGGGCCCCTCGAACTCCACCGGCGTCGCACCGAGTTCCCCGAACAGCGTCTTCCCGCCGCCCAGCACGACCGGCACCAGCTCGATCCCGACCTCGTCGAGCAGACCGGCCTCCAGGCACTGCCGGGCCATCTGCCCGCCGTTGACGACGACGTCCTTCTCCCCGGCCAGCTCCTTCGCCTTCGCCACCGCGGCCTCGATGCCGCCGGTGACGAAGACGAAGTCCTCGTCGTCCACCGGACGGTCGCCGGGGCGCTGGTGGGTTAGCACGACCGTGGTCACGTTCATCGGGTGGCGCCCACCCCAGGCCCCGGTCATGTCGTAGAGGTACCTGCCGACGACCAGTGCGCCGGTGTTCGCCCACTCTGCCTCGACCAGCTCCGCGCTCTCCGCTGAGATGCGGAAGGCGGGCACGTCGGGGCTGGCCGACGGGATCTCGACGTCGCCGTTGCCGTACCACTGGAACAGCAGGTCGAAGCCGCTCTCCCCGGGGCCGGCGATGTAACCGTCGAGCGACATCGTCGTGCTTCCGGTGGTGACCTTGCCCATCTCGTCGTCTCCTTCGTGTCGACTGCGTCGTCAACGCATCGAACGGCGGGCCCCGACTTCGACGAACGACTGCGAGATTTTCGGTGGACGGTTCCGATGAGTTCTCCGACGCACGCAGGTCCTACCTGCTGACCGAGCCGACCGATTCATCAGGAGCAAGGAATGGGCCGCATCCAGATCGAGCTCTTCGCAACCCTCGACCTCGTCGGGCAGGCGCCCGGCGGCCCCGACGAGGACCCGGTGGGGTTCACGTTCGGCGGCTGGCAGGCACCGCTGATGGACGAGGTCACCGGCGCGCAGATCGGTGCCGCGTACGAGGGCACGGACGCCCTCCTGCTCGGCCGGCGGACGTACGACATCTTCGCCGCCTTCTGGCCGCACCAGGAAGGCGGTGTGGACAGCGAGATCGCGACGCTTTTCAACAGCATCCCGAAGTACGTCGCCTCCCGCGGCAAACCCGACCTCTCGTGGGCCGGGTCCACGCAGATCGGTTCGGATCTGGCCGCCGAGGTCCGCGAGATCCGCGACCGCCACGAGAACGTCAAGGTCGTCGGAAGCCTGAACCTGGTGCAGACCCTCCTGCGCGAGAAGCTCTTCGACGTGCTCGACCTCTGGGTGCACCCGCTCATGCTCGGCGCCGGGAAGAAGGTGTTCGACAGCGGCGCGGTCCCCACGAACCTCACCCTCCTCGAACCCCCGGCAGCCGGCGCGAAGGGCACCGTCCACCTCCGCTACGGCCTCGCCCCCGGAACCCCCGGAACAGGAGACCTGAGCAACCCCGACCGCAGCACCGGCGACTGAAGTCCCCCGTATAGCTGGGCTCAGGACGTGGTTCCCCTTCGCACGCACATCCGCTCGGCGGGGTGGTGAACCGGCCCTCGGTGTGGCCTGACCGATGATTTTTCCGCGCCGCGCTGGTCCGTACACCGAGACTCTCGGGAGGCTGGCACTATGCGAAAACTGACCTTCGGCATGAACCTGAGCGTGGACGGCTACATCGCTGCGCCCGGTGACGACCTCGGCTGGAGCGAGCCGAGCGACGAGCTGTTCCAGTGGTGGTCCGACCGGGTGGGGGCGACAGGCCTGGCGCTGTACGGGCGCAAGCTGTGGGAGACGATGAGCTCCTACTGGCCGACCGCCGACCAGCAGCCGGGCGCCACACCGGCGGAGATCGAGTTCGCCCGCCGCTGGCAGGAAATGCCGAAGGTGGTGTTCTCCTCGACGACCAGCACGGTCGACTGGAACACCCGCCTGGTCACCGGCGACGCGGTCACCGAGATCACCCGGCTCAAGGCCGAGGACGGCGGCCCCATGGATATCGGCGGCGCCACCCTCGCCGCAGCGGCCATGCGGGCCGGGCTGATCGACGAGTACATGATCGTCACCCACCCGGTCCTGGTAGGTGGCGGCACGCCGTTCTTCGCGGCCCTGGACAACTGGGTGAACCTGACCCTGGTGGAGACCAGGACGTTCCCCGACGGCGTGGTCCTGACCAGGTACGAGACCAGGCGCTGAGCACCCCGGCCTCGGATCGCCCCGGGCTCGACCGCGCGGCGGTAAAGTGGGGGTTGATCTCGAACGAGATCAACCCCTGCGGCTTGCGCCCCCAGCAGGACTCGAACCTGCGACCTAAGGATTAGAAGTCCTTTGCTCTATCCAGCTGAGCTATGGGGGCTCCTTCGGCGCACAGCTCCTCTGAGCTGCAAGCATGCAGGGTAGCGGCACGTGGCCGTCCCCGTGGCATCGGCGCTGCACCGTTGCCGACCCGGTACCTAACGGCAAGCTGATCGACAGCTGGAACCGTAACGGTGGGCGTTGCCGCTGGTCAGGCGGGGGGCAGCTTGTGCAGGGCCGCGGTGGTGAGACCGAACAGGTGGTCGGTGGTGTCCGCGGCGGAGGCGTCCTGGAGGGACAGCATGGTCAGCAGGGAGCGGTCCGGTCCGAGCTCGGTGGCCGCCGTGCAGGTCTGGTGGGCGTCGATCAGCTCGCAGTACAACCAGGCCGAGCGTCCCTCGACCTCCACCGCCACACCGCGCGGCTGGTGCTGGGCGACCACCGGCACCGGGTCGTAGAACCCCGCGCCCGCGACGTTGTCCGGGCCGCTGGTCAGCTGGTGCGTGCACGCGCCCGGAACCGGCTGGTCCGGGTGCGGTTGTCCGACCGGGCCGCCGAGCGCAGCCAGGTCTTGGGGCGCCAGGAGGCTGCACGGGTCGATCCCGGCGCCGTCACGTGGAGTGGGCGACTCGCTCCGCTGAACGGCGGTCGAGGTCTGCGGCTCGTCGCGGAACCCGGCGGCGGGCACCGGTTCGCCCGGAACCGGCGGGGTGCATGCGGTGGTCGCGCACAGGAGCAACATCGGCACCACGAGCGCACGGCGACGGACAGCGGTCACCCTGCAACCGTAGCGGTGACCGGGGGCGGAGATCACCTGCTGACCCGGCCTCCCTGCAAGCTGAATGATTCAAATCGACGGCTACGCTCGGTTTGTGCCATCCGAGACCGCGCAGGAAAAACAACCGGAACGGCGCAGCACGTCCAGCTCCGTGGGCGTGCTGGTCGTCACCGCTGCTGTGCTCGCAGCCCTCGTCGCCGCTGCGCTGACCACGCTGTCCGCCGGGGCGTCCTACGAGCTGTTGGGGCTGCCGGATCCGGGCCCGATCACGCAGTACGGGTTGCCGGTGGTCCGCGTGATCGCCGAGTCCGGCGCGGTCGTGTGCATCGGCGCACTGCTGTTCGCCGCCTTCGCCATCCCGGCCAAGCGTTCGGGGGCACTGGCCGCTGACGGCTACGCCGCGGTCCGCACCGCCGGTTGGGCCGCCGCCGTGTGGTGCGTGGGTGCGGTCCTGATGGTGCCGTTCATCGCCGCGGACGCCACCGGGCGCCCGGTGGGCGACGTGCTCAACACCGAGGTCCTGTTCGGCCTGGTGGACGCACTGGAGCAGGCCCAGGCGTGGCTGCTCACCGCGGTGATCGCGTTCGTGGTCGTGCTGTGCTGCCGGATCGTGCTGTCGTGGGGCTGGACGGTCGTCGCCTTCGGCCTGAGCTTGTTGGCCTTGTTCCCGGTGATCGCCACCGGTCACTCCGCCAGCGGCGGCGCGCACGACATCGCCACCAACAGCCTGCTGTTCCACCTCTTCGGCGCGGCGCTGTGGGTGGGCGGCCTGGTGGCGCTGCTGGCGCACGCCGCCCGCCGCGGTGCGCACCTGCCGCTGGTCGCGAGGCGGTACTCGCTGATCGCGCTGATCTGCTGGGTGGCGCTGGCGCTGTCCGGCGTGATCAACGCGTTCGTGCGGATGACTCCTGAGCAGCTGTTCACCAGCACTTACGGGCTTCTGGTGATCGTCAAGACCGTCTGCCTCGTGGTGCTCGGCGTGTTCGGGTACTTCCAGCGGCGCAGTGCCGTGCAGCGCATCGAGGAGAGCGCCGGCGTGGCCGCGCTGCTGCGCCTCGGTGCGGTCGAGGCGCTGGTCATGTTTGCCACGGTCGGCGTCGCCGTCGCGCTCGGGCGCACCCCGCCGCCGGACGGCCTCGCGACCGTCCCGAACCGGACCGAGTTGCTGATCGGCTACCCGCTGGACTCGCCGCCGACCGCGTTCCGGTTGATGTTCGACTGGCGGTTCGACCTGGTCTTCGGCACGCTCGCGCTGGCCATGGCGGCCCTGTACCTGCTGGGTGTGCGCCGGTTGCGGCAGCGCGGCGACCGCTGGCCGGTCGGGCGGACCGTCGTGTGGCTGCTCGGCTGCGCCACGGTGCTGGTGGCCACCTCTTCGGGCATCGGCAAGTACGCGCCCGCGGTGTTCAGCGTGCACATGGGCCAGCACATGCTGCTGTCCATGCTGGCCCCGGTATTCCTGGTGATGGCCGGTCCGACGTCGCTGGCGCTGCGCGTCTTCAAGCCCGCCGGCAAGGAGCAGCCGCCCGGACCGCGGGAGTGGCTGCTGGCGTTCGTGCACTCGCCGATCACGCGGGTGCTGACCAACCCGATCGTCGCCCTGGTGCTGTTCGTCGGTTCCTTCTACGCGCTGTACTTCAGCGGCCTGTTCGACGTGGCGCTGACGCAGCACTGGGCGCACCTGGCGATGAACGCGCACTTCCTGCTGGTCGGCTACGTCTTCTACTGGCCGGTGATCGGCATCGACCCGGCGCCGCGCAAGTTGCCGCCGATGGGCAAGGTCGGGCTGGTCTTCGCGTCCATGCCGTTCCACGCCTTCTTCGGCATCGCGCTGATGATGTCCACGAACGTGATCGGCGGCGACTTCTACCGCGGCCTCGACCTGCCGTGGCTCACCGACCTGCTCGCCGACCAGCGGCTGGGCGGCGGCCTGGCGTGGGCGTCCGGCGAGGTCCCGCTGGTGGTGGTGATGCTCGCGCTGCTGATCCAGTGGTCGCGGGCGGATGGCCGAACGGCTCGCCGGATCGACCGGAAGGCCGATGCGGACGGCGACGCGGATCTGGTGGCGTACAACGAAATGCTGAAGCGACTGGCCGACAAGGACGACCAGCGGAGCAGGTGACCTGGCCGATCGGCCAGAATCCGCACGGAGAGTGCCAAATCAGTCGCGCTGAGTGGTGATCCTCCGGCAACCTTGGGTGGCGAGCCGGAGATTGGCCGCGAAATTTCCCGAGGTGGCAGCGCTCGTCGAGCGCTGCGCGGAGAGGAGCGCGACGGACATGTACGAGACCCAGGTGACCGTGGTCGGCTACGTCATCACCGAACCGGTCGTCCGCGAGACCGCGGGCGGGAACAAGCTGGTCAACTTCCGGGTGGCGGCGAACTCGCGCCGGCTTGACCCGAGCACCGGCCAGTGGGTGGACGGTGATCGCGTCCTCGCCACGGTGAGCTGTTGGAAGCGCCTCGCCGAAGGTGTGGCCGGCGGGCTGTCCAAGGGTGATCCGGTGGTGATCACCGGTCGGTTGCGCACCCGCGACTACGAGTCGGGCGGGCAGTGGCGCACCGCCGTCGAAGTGGAGGCGAGTGCGGTTGGACTGGACCTCGCACGCGCAACTCCACCACCCCGGGCCGAGGTGCGGGCGCTGGAACCCGTCGGCGCTCCGCCACCCGGCTGACCTTCGCGAACTGCGACGAACACCGATCGGGAGGAGGTGGTGGCAGCCGGTGCCGCGGGTGCGGAGATCGGCCGCCGGACGCTGGGGGACCGCGTGCGCGGGCCGACACGGGGCGCAACTACGATTCGGGTATGGCCGAGTTCATTTACACCATGAAAAACGTGCGCAAGTCGCATGGCGACAAGGTCATCCTCGACAACGCGACGATCCAGTTCTACCCGGGCGCCAAGATCGGCGTCGTCGGGCCGAACGGCGCTGGCAAGTCGACCGTGCTGCGCATCATGGCGGGACTCGACCAGCCGAACAACGGCGAAGCGTTCCTGTCGCCCGGCTACACGGTCGGCATCATGCAGCAGGAGCCTCCGCTCAACGAGGAGAAGACGGTCCTCGGCAACGTCGAGGAGGGCGTCGGCGAGATCAAGGTGAAGCTCAACCGCTTCAACGAGATCGCCGAGCAGCTCGCGACCGACTACTCCGACGAGCTGATGGAGGAGATGGGCAAGCTCCAGGAGGACCTGGACCACGCCGACGCGTGGGAACTGGACTCCCAGCTGGAGCAGGCCATGGACGCGCTGCGGTGCCCGCCGCCGGACGCCGAGGTCAAGAACCTCTCCGGTGGTGAGCGGCGCCGGGTCGCCCTGTGCAAGCTGCTGCTGAGCAAGCCGGACCTGCTGCTGCTGGACGAGCCGACCAACCACCTGGACGCCGAGAGCGTGCTGTGGCTGGAGCAGTACCTGGCCAACTACCCGGGCGCTGTGCTCGCCGTGACCCACGACCGGTACTTCCTGGACAACGTCGCGGGCTGGATCCTCGAGCTGGACCGCGGTCGGACCTTCCCGTACGAGGGCAACTACTCGACCTACCTGGAGAAGAAGGCCGAGCGCCTGGCGGTCCAGGGCAAGCGGGACGCCAAGCTGCAGAAGCGCCTGAAGGACGAGCTGGACTGGGTCCGCTCCAACGCCAAGGCCCGCCAGACCAAGTCGCGGTCCCGTCTGAACCGCTACGAGGAGATGGCTGCCGAGGCGGAGAAGACCCGCAAGCTCGACTTCGAGGAGATCCAGATCCCGCCGGGCCCGCGGATGGGCAACGTCGTGGTCGAGGTGGAGAACCTCAAGAAGGGCTTCGGCGACAACCTGCTCATCGACGACCTGTCGTTCACCTTGCCGCGCAACGGCATCGTGGGCGTCATCGGTCCGAACGGTGTCGGCAAGACGACGTTGTTCAAGACCATCGTGGGCCTGGAGGAGCCGGACTCCGGCACGGTCAAGGTCGGCGACACCGTCAAACTGTCCTACGTGGACCAGAACCGGGCGAACATCGACCCGGAGAAGAACGTGTGGCAGGTCGTTTCCGACGGACTGGACTACATCCAGGTCGGCCAGGTCGAGATGCCGTCGCGCGCGTACGTGAGCGCGTTCGGCTTCAAGGGCCCGGACCAGCAGAAGCCAGCGGGGGTGCTCTCCGGTGGTGAGCGCAACCGGCTGAACCTCGCGTTGACGCTCAAGCGGGGCGGCAACCTGATCCTGCTGGACGAGCCGACCAACGACCTCGACGTGGAGACCCTGAGCTCGCTGGAGAACGCGCTCGAGCAGTTCCCCGGCTGCGCCGTGGTCATCTCCCACGACCGGTGGTTCCTGGACCGCGTCGCCACGCACATCCTCGCGTGGGAGGGCGACGACGAGAACCCGGCGAAGTGGTTCTGGTTCGAGGGCAACTTCGAGGGCTACGAGCAGAACAAGATCGATAGGATGGGCGCGGAAGCGGCTCGTCCGCACCGAGTGACGCACCGCAAACTGACCCGGGGCTGAAACGGAGGCGCCTTGGCGAGCGTGTCCGGTTCACCTGATTCCAGTTCGGCGCAAGGACTCCTCGAACCCGCGCACCAGATGCGGTGGAGGGTCCCCGAGCTCGCGTTGGTGCTCAGTGATCGCGCTGGCGCGCTCGCCAGGCACTCCGGTGACCTGGCGGCGCGGCTGCGCGCGGAAGCGCTCGCCCTGTTCGCCTCGAACCGGTTGGGGCGAGGTGTCCCGGCCACCGGCCGGGCCCTCGCCGCGGTCCGCGATGCGGAAGCCGCGGGCGACGCCGAGGTGACGGCCGAGCTGCGCGTCGAACTGGCGTGGTGCGCGTGCGCCGCGGGCAGTCCGGAGGTCGCAGCTCGGATCCTGCGTCCCGTGCTGGGGCAGGAGCGGATCGAACCGTCGCTGCGGGCGCACGCACTGCTGGCGTCGGCTGCCTCGATGCCGGTGCACCAGCAGGACGGCGCTCGAACCGAAGCCCTCGACGAGGCCGAGCGGCTGTACGGAGCGGGGGAGGGCAACCGGGACACCGCTCGGCTGCTCAAGGCCCGCGTCTGCGCGGCTCGTGCCGGTCACCACCGGCGGATCGGTGAGTTCGCCGAGGCGACGGAGGTCGCCGACGCGGGTTTGGAGCTGCTCGGTCAGCTCGGTGATCCGGCGGCCGACAGCGGCGAGATCCGGACCCGGCTGGTGCTGGAACGGGTCCAGTCGCTGCTGGAGCTCGGTCATCGCGCCGAGGCCGTCCAGGCCGCCGAACGAGTGCTGGCCGAGCCGGTGCGCGCTGCGGCGGCGGGACCGGTCGGCTGGTTGGGGCTGGCGCTGGCCACGCGGGTGCACCTGCCCAACGGTGACCACGCGGCGGCGTTGCGGGTGCTCAGCGACACGGCGGCCATCTCCGAGCGGCACAAGCTCGACGGTCTGCTCGCCGAATCCCTCAACACCCTGTCCCAGGTGCACGAACAGGGGACGGAGCTCGCCGAAGCGCTGCGCGCCCTGCGCGGCGCGTACGCGGCTGATCGGCGGTGGCGTGCTGCGGTGCACCACGCTCGGATGCGGCTGCTCGCCGAGTACCCGGTGCTCACCGAGGACGTCGACGTGCCCCGCCAGTCGCGGGGGCACTCGGCGATGACCGAACCCGGCCTGGACGTCGTTCCGCCTGTTCCGCAGGTCGGGAACGAGGAGCCGGAGATCCAGTTCCCGGAGGCCGAGCCGGACGAGCCGATGCTCGACGCGGAGCCCCATGAGGCTCTTGGGGCTGAAGTTCAAGCTGTTGAGGTCGAACCGGCCGAATCCGAGCCGGTCGAGGACTTGATGCTGGACGACGCGGAGCCGGAGCTGCCGCGGCCCCGGCCGGAGTCCGACGATGCGGCGGACGTGGCTCGCCGGTTGATGGACTCGCTCACCAGCCGGGCCGCTGAGCTGCGCGAAGAGCGCCGCCTCCGGCAGGAGGCGAGCGAATCGCAGGCACCCGACGAGCCGACCGTGGTGCTCGACTCCGCGCTGCTCGAGGACTTGAAGACCCGCGCGCACCAGCCGACCGACGAGCACCCACCTGCCACAGCGGACGACACGGTTCACGAATCCGCTGGTGAGAGCTTCGGGAAGTCCGATTGGTGGCCTGCGGACCCCTGGGAGCGGTCGGCCAGCGCTGAGGACGCGTTCCCCGAGACGTCGTTCGTCCCGGAGCCGTCGCTCGAGCAGCCCGACGAAGCAGCGTCGCCGCTGGACAGCGCGTTCGCGCTGGATCCGTCCCAAGCCGCGGCCATCCTGGACGCATGGCCCTCGTTCGGCGCGGACCGGCCCGCCGCCGACGCCACGACGATCCTGCCCGCGATCGAGCCGGAACCCGCCGACGCCACGACGATCCTGCCGGTGATCGAGCCGGAACCCGACGACCGGCAACCTGCGGAAACGGCCGCGCCCAGGCACGGCGCTCCGGAACCGGTCGTCGTCGAAGCTCCCGACGAGGACCACCAGCGCGGCGAGGCTGTCGCGAGCGAACCCGCCGACGACGCGGACCGGGACCGGAGCGAGGCCGGCGGCCGACGTTCGCGAGGCCGGTCGTTGGCCGAGATCAGGGCGAGCCTCCAGCTGCCCGAGCAGCCCCGCGGTGGTCGCCGCCGAGCTCGCCACGCCGAGCCGGAGGAGCCCGCCCCGGTCGCGGAGGCACCAACCCCAGCCGTCGAGGAGCCCGCCGCTGCTGCGGAGGAGCCAGCCCCGCCCCCAGCGGCGGTCGCACGGCACCGCCAGCCGGACCGAGCCGC
>NZ_JAQGLA010000033.1 GCF_027853915.1 Saccharopolyspora oryzae | reverse complement strand
GTTTCAATTGAAACTGCAAATCCCAGGCACGGCGGATCGCAGTTTCAATTGAAACTGCGGACTCGGGGCGGAGCGATCAGCCGTCGGCCAGGACGACGGTGGTGGGCAGGGTGGTCATGGCGAGGATGGCGGCGGTGACCGCTGGGGTCACGTCGTCGCCGAGGTCCTCGCGGTTGGCGAGGGACTTCAGCCGGGTGCGCTCGCCGCGGTCGAAGTCGAGGGCGTGGACCAGACCGCTGCGGTGGACCAGCGTGCCCAGCAGCGCCAGGCGTCCGTCGATCGGCAGCTCATCGCGCGCCAGGGCGTGCAGTTCGGCCAGCAGAGCGCCGCGGATGGCCCGGTCCGGGTGGTAGCGGTCGTCGGGGAGGAAACCGAGGAACGTCCGCCGCTCCCGGCGCAGGACTCCGCGGTCGACCAGCACCGACCGGTGCGCGAGGAACGCGGTGGTGCGCATCGGCAGCCACCAGCTCAGCTCCACCGGGAGGTTGTCGCGCCCGGCCGCGCGCTGGAACTCCGCGAGCAGCTCGTCCATCCACGGCTGGCCGCAGGACGCGGCGTCGAGCAGCTGGATCGCGGTGCCGCGCGGTGCCATCCGCCCGCGCAGGACCAGCTCGCCGATCTCGGCCGCTGCGGTGGCGGTGTTCGGGTTCGCGCTGACGTAGTGCGACCCGTTGGGCTTGTGCAGCAGCAGTGCGAACTCGTCCGGCAACGTCAGCAGGTTCGCGTACTCGCCCACCTGCCCAGTTTGTCGCACTCCGGCCGGGTCAGCGCTCTGCCGAGCGTCTCGATGATGCGCGCGAACTCGTCGAGGTCACCGGTCCGCTCGGGTGCTCGGTGTCCCGCTTCGGTGCCACCCACGGGGCCGACCCTCCCCCCGAGGAGCAGATGCCGATCAATTTAACAAAACGGACACCGAGCCGGAAGGATCTTCCCGGGCGGTTCGAATATCGGCACTGCGATGGTCCACAAATCGTTAGTCGGACCTCCATTACTTCGATGACCTGCGGATTCGTCCTGGCCGGCGGCGATCTACGGTGATCTGCGGAGGGCAGGTCGGCCGCGCCGCGGTCGAGCAGGCCCCCTGTGGCAGGGCTCACTAAGAGGGCGGATTTCGTGCCAGGATGGCGGGGAGCGATCCAACCGCCCCGGACGCGCACCCGGGTGACCCACCAGGTCGCCGGTGGTACGGCCGGGACTGTCGGCCACGACGCCACAAGCGACGTGGTCCGGCGCGACACGAGGAGATCACGCATGTCCCCCGAGCAATGGACGCGACCGGAAACCGAAGGCACCGCCGGCCCCCCTGCCGCTACCGCAGCGAAACCCACACGGGAGCAGGTGATCGCCGGTTTGCGCGCCACGAGCGAAGGTGGAGCTGACCTCGTACAGCTCCTCACCCCTGAAGGTCAGCGGGTCGAGCACCCCGACTTCGACCTGGACATCTCCACCGCGCAGCTGCGCGACCTGTACCGGGACATGGTGCTGGTCCGCCGCGCCGACCGCGAGGGAAACGCGCTGCAGCGGCAGGGCCAGCTGGGCATCTGGGTCCCGCTGCTCGGCCAGGAGGCCGCCCAGATCGGGGCGGGCCGGGCGCTGCAGCCGCAGGACATGGCGTTCCCCAGCTACCGCGAGCACGGCGTCGCCTGGTGCCGCGGCATCGACCCGACGGAGCTGCTGGGCATCTTCCGCGGCACCGACCACGGCAGCTGGGACCCCACCAGCACCGGGTTTCACCTGTACACCATCGTCATCGGCAACCAGTGCCTGAACGCCACCGGCTACGCGATGGGCCAGCGCTTCGAGGGCAAGGTCGGTGACCAGGACGGCGAGGCCACCATGGTCTTCTTCGGCGACGGCGCCACCAGCCAGGGCGACGTGCACGAGGCCATGGTCTGGTCGGCGGTCTACGACGCCCCGGTGGTGTTCTTCTGCCAGAACAACCAGTGGGCCATCTCCGAGCCGCTCGAGCGCCAGACCCGCGTCCCGCTGTACCAGCGCGCCAGCGGCTACGGCTTCCCCGGCATCCGGGTGGACGGCAACGACGTGCTCGCCAGCCTGGCGGTCAGCCGCTGGGCGATGGACGAGTGCCGCCAGGGCAACGGACCGGTGCTGATCGAGGCGTTCACCTACCGGATGGACGCGCACACCACCTCCGACGACCCGACCCGCTACCGGCTCGCCGACGAGCACGAGGCGTGGAAGCTCAAGGACCCGATCGAGCGCCTGCGGGTGCACCTGGTCCGCGACCACGGTGTCGAGCAGGACTTCTTCGACGGAGTCGACGCCGAGGCCGACGAGCTGGCCGCGCGGCTGCGCGACTTCTGCTTCAACATGCCCGAACCACCACCGGAGCGGATGTTCTCCGAGGTCTACGCCGAGGAGAGCCCGCAGCTGACCGCGCAGCGGGAGGCTTACCTGCAGTACCTGGCCGGATTCGCCGACGAAGCCATGGCAGGAGGTGTGCGCTGATGGCCGCGCCCGCACTGGAACGCCCGACCGCAACGGCGGGCACCCAGACCGTCACCATCGCCAAAGCCCTGAACCTGGGTCTGCGCGCTTCGCTGGAGCGCGACCCGAAGGTGCTGATCATGGGCGAGGACGTCGGCAAGCTCGGCGGCGTCTTCCGGATCACCGACGGCCTGCAGAAGGACTTCGGCGAGCACCGCGTGCTGGACACGCCGCTGGCCGAGTCCGGGATCATCGGCACCGCCGTCGGGCTGGCCATCCGCGGCTTCCGCCCGGTGTGCGAGATCCAGTTCGACGGGTTCATCTTCCCCGGCTTCGACCAGATCGTCTCCCAGCTGTCCAAGCTGCACTTCCGCAGCCAGGGCAAGGTGAAGATGCCGATCGTGGTGCGGGTGCCCTTCGGCGGCGGGATCGGCGCGGTCGAGCACCACTCGGAGTCGCCGGAATCGCTGTTCGCGCACGTCGCGGGCCTGAAGGTGGTGTCCTGCGCCAACCCGGTGGACGCCTACTGGATGCTGCAGCAGGCCATCGAGTGCGACGATCCGGTGCTGTTCTTCGAGCCGAAGCGCCGCTACTACGAGAAGGCCGAGCTCGACCTGGCGACGCCGCCGGCGCCGCTGTTCAGCTCGAAGGTGGTGCGACCGGGTTCCGCGGTCACCGTGGCCACCTACGGCCCGATGGTGCGCACCTGCCTGGACGCCGCGACCGCGGCTGCCGAGGACGGCACCGAGCTGGAGGTCGTGGACCTGCGCTCGCTGTCCCCGCTGGACCTGGGGCCGGTGTTCGAGTCGGTGCGCCGCACCGGCCGGTTGGTGCTGGTCAGCGAGGCGCCCGGCGAGTCGTCGGTGACCTCGGAGGTCGCCGCCCGGGTGCAGCAGGAGTGCTTCTACTCGCTGGAGGCACCGGTGCTGCGCGTGACCGGGTTCGACACCCCGTACCCGCCGAGCAAGCTCGAGGAGGGCTACCTCCCCGACCTCGACCGGGTGCTGGACGCGGTAGACCGCTCGTTGGCGTACTGAGGGAGTTGTTCGATGACGATCAAGCAATTTCCGCTGCCCGACGTCGGCGAGGGGCTGACCGAGGCGGAGATCCTGGGCTGGCGCGTCAAGCCAGGTGAGCCGGTCACCGTCAACCAGGTGATCGTGGAGATCGAGACCGCCAAGGCCTCGGTCGAGCTGCCCTGCCCGTGGGCGGGCACGGTGCGCGAGCTGCTCGTCGACCCGGGCCAGACCGTGGAGGTCGGTTCGCCGATCATCGCGATCGACATGGGCGGCTCGGAGACCGCGGAACCGGCCGCGAGCGGCGGCAAGATCGGCGAGGAGTCCAACGGGCGCATCGCCACGCTCGTCGGCTACGGCCCGCGCACGACCAGCGCGAAGCGCCGCCCCCGCAAGGGGCAGGCCGCGGCGGCCGCCGCCGTCGAGGCGCCGCCGAAGCCCGAGCCGGAGGCGAAACCCGCAGTCCAGGCGGGTGGCTACGTGCCGCTGGCCAAGCCGCCGGTGCGCAAGCTGGCCAAGGACCTCGGCGTGGACCTGACCGGGCTGACCGGATCCGGTTCCGGCGGTGTGATCACCCGCGAGGACGTGCAGTCCGCAGCGGGCGCCCCGCCGGTCACGGCCGCCCCGGTCGCCGAGCCCGGTGCTCGCGAGCGCCGGGTGCCGATCAAGGGCGTCCGCAAGGCGACCGCGCAGGCGATGGTGAACAGCGCGTTCACCGCCCCGCACGTCACCGAGTTCCTGACCATCGACGTCACGCCGATGATGGAACTGCGCGAGCAGCTCAAGAAGCACCCGGAGTTCCGCGACGTCAAGGTCACGCCGCTGGCCTTCGCGGCGAAGGCGGTCTGCCTGGCGGCCCGCCGGACCCCGGACGTCAACGCCACCTGGGACGAAGCGGCTGGCGAGATCGTCTACAAGGACTACGTGCACCTGGGCATCGCGGCCGCCACGCCGCGCGGCCTGGTGGTGCCCAAGGTCCGCGACGCCGACCAGAAGTCCCTGAAGGAGCTGGCGCAGGCGCTGGAGCAGCTGACCACCACCGCGCGGGAGGGCAGGACGACCCCGGCGGACATGGTGGGCGGCACGTTCACGATCACCAACGTGGGCGTCTTCGGCGTCGACACCGGAACGCCGATCCTCAACCCCGGTGAGTCGGCGATCCTCGCGCTCGGCGCGGTCCGCGACATGCCGTGGGTGGTCGACGGCCAGGTGGTGCCGCGGAAGGTCTGCCAGCTGGCGCTGAGCTTCGACCACCGCGTGGTCGACGGCCAGCAGGGCTCCCAGTTCCTCGCGGACGTGGGCGCCCTCCTCGCCAATCCGGCCATGGCGATCACCTACTGATCGCTCCGCCGCAGGTCATGGTTCGTGAGCACTTCGGGGTGCCAGAGCGCCCCGAAGTGCTCACGAGCATCTGCCTGGGGAAACGCGTCAGGCGCGCTTGAACGTCCGGGTGCCGCCACCCGGGGTCCACGTGGTGATGACCAGGTGGGTCTGGTCCTCGGACACGCCCGTGGTGGTGGCCTCGGTGATGTCCAGGCGGAACAGGTGGGACTCCGTCGACGGCGGCTTGACCTCGTCGACCCAGGCGCGCTGCTCGTCGTCGGTGACCTCCTCGGCCCGGCCGGCGAGCTTCACGTCCACCCCGCCCATCATGTCCTCGGGCGCACCGGGGTTGGCGTGCAGCGCGAAGCGGGCGTCCCGCTGCAGATCGACGGCCTTCCGGGACTGCGGCATCGATCCGAGCACCAGGTCAGGGCCGCGCCAGGCGACCTCCGTGCCGCTCACCCTCGGCGAACCGTCGCGTCGCAAGGTGGCCAGCACGTGGTGCTGGGAGGCTTCCAACCGCGCGCGGACCTGCGCGGCCATCTCCGGGGCTTCTTCGGCGAACTCCTGCCAAGTCGACATGACGGACATGGTGACACCTGTCACCGACAGCGACCGGCGAAGAGCGAGAACGGCCCGCCCACCTCGTTCGACGAGGCGAGCAGGCCGCTCTCAGGTCTTGTGGCCTAGCCGTTCGGCAGGGCTCGGCGGGACGTCAGTCGCCCTTGCGGCGGCGACCACCACGGCGGGAACCGGACTTGGACTTGGAGCCCGAGGCAGCTGAGGCGGCAGCGACCGGCTCGGCGGTCGCTTCGGAGCTGGTCTCTTCCTGAGCCTGAGCGTCGTACTCGCGGAGGAAGTCGAACGCGTGCTCGTCGAAGTCGTGGATGTCGATCTCCGGCAGTGCGCCGAGTTCTTCGTTCAGTTCCCGGAAGATGGGTGTCTCCAGGTCAGGGGTGGTCTTCTTCACCGCTTCGCCCTCCCGTTCACTCTCGAAGCTGTGGCCGGACCGCCAGCAGCGCTGCTGCTGGCTCGCCCGTTGCGAGCCCTCCCCGCGGAGCTCGTACGGCGCGGCCCGGGTACCGCTTTCGGTCCCGCCCGCGTCGTTGTGACGCACACCGGCCCAGCTGGTGATGCGGTCCGCGTCTACATTCATCCATTCGGACGAACGCCCATGGTGCACCTGCCCGGATCCGACCGGGACGAGGGCCCACGAAATGGTGCCTCCCAACACTTCAACCTGCGCATGGTTTGTGCAATTCCGCACCGTGGTGAGCGCCACTCCATCGGGTGGGTGCGGCCTCGAACATCGCCCGATAGTCCCATTCGGTGGGGTTTTCCGCCTCGGAGACCACTGCCGGCGACCTGCATCTTCCGCTGCAGGGCGATTGCGCCGCCGACGACCGCGCACCATCGGTTGGTCTTCCCGCCCAATTCGACACGATCCGACGCGTCCGGTGCGGAAGCCGGGTGCTCGAGCGCGGGTAACCCACCCAATCGGACTAATCGCCCAGCAGGGGGAGGGATCGGGTGTTGACCATCGATGCACCGGGGCGACGGCGCTCCGGGTTCCCCCGAAGGGAGACGGTGATCATGGGTAACCGCGTCAAGAAGGCGGTCGTCGCTTCCAGCTTCGGTCTCGGCGTCCTGCTGGCCGCGGCCGGGCCAGCGGTCGCACAACCGTTCGGCGTCAGCTGGTCCGACTGCGTGTGGGGCGGCGGCCAGGTCATCCAGCTGCAGGCCGGCGGCGAAGCGTGCCTCGGCGGCTCGTTCGACGGCAAGGTAGTGGTCGGCTGACGCCGACCCCGAGTACCGCCGCAGGTCGCGCTCCTCCCTCGGCCTGCGGCCCCCACAACCCGAGCGGCCCCGACCGACCAGGCCGGGGCCGCGAAGGACGAGGATCGTCAGGCGATGTGGTGGCCGGAGATGGCTCGGGACACCACCAGCTGCTGGATCTGCTCGGTGCCTTCGAAGATGTCGTAGATCTTGGCGTCGCGGTGCATCCGCTCCACCGGGAACTCCCGGGTGTAGCCGTTGCCGCCGAGGATCTGGATCGCCCGCTCCGTCGCCCAGGTGGCCACCCGGCCCGCCTTGAGCTTGGACATCGAGCCCTCGCCTGCGGTGAAGCCGCCGTTGCGACCCAGCCAGGCCGCGCGCCACACCAGGAGGCGGGCCGCGTCGATCTCCATCCGCATGTCCGCCAGGGTGAAGGCGATCGACTGGTTCTCGATGATCGGCCTGCCGAAGGTCTCGCGCTCCTTCGCGTACTCCAGCGCCGTCTCGTAAGCCGCGCGCGCGATGCCGATGGCCTGCGCGCCGACCGCGGGACGGGAGAGCTCGAAGGTCTTCATCGCCGCCTGCGAGCTGGCCTTGGTGCCCTCGCGGGAGCGGGCCAGGCGCTCGTCCAGCTTCTCCTTGCCGCCCAGCAGGCAGCTGCCGGGGACGCGCACGTCGTCCAGGAACACGTCGGCGGTGTGCGAGGCCCGCAGACCGTGCTTCTTGATCTTGCTGGGGGCTTCGAGGCCCTTGGTGCCCGGCGGGACCACGAACGCCGCCTGGCCGCGCGAGCCCAGCTCCGGGTCCACGACCGCCTGCACCACGTGGACGTTGGCGATGCCGCCGTTGGTCGCCCAGGCCTTCTGGCCGTTGAGCACCCACTCGTCGGTGGCCTCGTCGTAGACCGCGCGGGTGCGCATCGCCGAGACGTCGGAACCGGCCCCGGGCTCCGACGAGCAGAAGGCCGCCACCTTCGGGTCGTCGGCGTCGCCGTAGCACTGCGGGACCCATTCGGCGAGCTGGTCGGGGGTGCCCGCGGCGAAGATCCCGGCCACCGCGAGGGTGGTGCCGAAGATCGCCATGCCGATGCCGCCGTCGCCCCAGAACAGCTCCTCGTTGGCGATCGGCAGCGACAGACCGGTGTCATCGGCCCAGAACGTGGCCACCGCTTCGAAGCCGTAGAGGCCGACCTTGGCCGCCTCCTGGATGATCGGCCACGGCGTTTCCTCGCGCTCGTCCCACTCGCGCGCGGCTGGGCGGATGGTCTTCTCGGCGAAGCCTCGCACCCAGTCCCGCAGCTCCTGCTGCTCCTCGCTCAGCTCCAGGGAAAAACTCATCATCTTCCGTTTCTCTGCGAGGTCTCGGACTGTCAAGCCTTGGGGATCTGGAAGAGCTTGGTGAGGCCGGCGGCGAAGCCGAGGTCGCCTGCGACCTTGAGCTTGCCCTTCATGAACAGCATCGGGGCGGATGCGTTGCTGGAGGCCAGCTTGAGGAATTCGGCCGGTGCGACCGTGATGGTCACCCGCGGCTCGTGCTTCGGGTCCTTGCTGACCTCGCACTTGCCGTCGGCCAGCACGCACTCGTAGCGCAGCAGGTCGTCGTCGGTGCCGATCCGCCAGCGCACCACGGCTTCGTGGTTGCCCGCCTTGTAGTGCTCGCCCATCCGCCGGAAGACCTCGTCGAGGATGCCTTCGCGCAGTTCCGGGCGGGCCATCACGGCTTCGAGCTGTTCGTCGGAGGCGCGGGAGATCAGCCGCGCGAACTGCTCCGGGCGCAGCGCGCTGAGGTCCACCTCGTCGTTGCCGGCGATCTCGGAGGCGGCTTCCAGCAGGGCGACGAACTCGTCCTTGCTGATCTTCTTCGGGTCGACCTCGCCGAGTGCGGCGATCGGATCGGTCTCTGGCATCGTTGCCACCTCCAACGCGCTTACCTACTCGCGAGTAAGACTACGTTCGAGTAGGTTCGAAGGCAAGCGACCTGCGACGACCGGTTTTGATCTAGCCTGACCGGGAGCAGGGACCAGCGGAGAGGTGACATGGTTCAGGACAACGGCCGCCCCCGATCGCGACGCCTGCCCAGGGCGGTCCGCGAGCGGCAGATCCTGGACGCCGCGGTGGAGGTGTTCGCCGCGCACGGCTTCCACGCCGCGTCGATGGACGAGATCTCCGAGGTCGCGGGCATCTCCAAGCCGATGCTCTACGCCTACCTCGGCACCAAGGACGAACTGTTCGTCGCCTGCATCCGCCGCGAGGCCGAGCGGCTGATCGAGGCCATCGGAACCGCGGTGGAAGCCGGGCTGCCCCCGGCCGACCAGCTGTGGCGCGGACTGCTGGTGTTCTTCGAGTACGTGCAGGCCAACCAGGCGGGCTGGGCGGTGCTGTACCGCCGGGCGAACGTGCAGGGCGAACCGTTCGTCGCCGAGCTCTCCGAGTGGCGGGAGCGGGCGACGAACCTGATCGCGGTGCTGCTGGCGCGCGCGACGGAGGACTCGGCCCAGCCGATGCAGGCGGAGCAGACCGAGCCGTTCGCGGCGGCGCTCGTCGGAGCCGGCGAGGCGCTGGTGGAGTGGTGGTTCGACAAGCCGGAGCACACCGCCGACGGCATGGCGATGCGCCTGATGAACATGGTCTGGATGGGCTTCAGCGACCTCGTCGAAGGCCGCTCCTGGACCCCGAACTCCTGACCTCGCCGCAACTTCCCTTGAAATCGCACGTCCAATTTCAACTCGCGTCCCATCGGCGTGTCGGATCCCGACACGCCGCCACCGGCATTCTGCAGTTTCAATTGAAACTGCAGACCCCACCCGCGGCGGACCGCAGTTTCAATTGAAACTGTGGTCCCACGGCGTGTCGGGGCCCGGCGTGTCGGGAACCTGGTGCCTGACACGCCGACGCTTGTGGACAAGTCGTCTTGGTTGTGGAGAACTTCCGCAAATTCAATGGAAATCGGACGTCTGATTTCCATTGAATTTGCGGTGAGTGGGGACGGAACCCCCGGTGGAGGGCGCCGGCGTCGCTTGCGCGGGGTGGTCAGCGGATCGAGCCGAGGAGGTGGGGTTTGCCGGAGCGGGAGCGGAGGGCGAAGGTCCAGTCGGACTCCTCGCGGCGGGCCGCGAAGTCCACTGCGGAGGGAAGTAGCAGCGGTTTGCGGAACTCGACGTCCACTGTGCACTGATCGGGGAGGCGCTCCGCGAAGGCCGCGAGGCAGCGGGCCTCGGACCACATGCCGTGGGCGATCGCCCGGGGGAAGCCGAAGGCCTTGGCCGCCAAGGAGTTCAGGTGGATCGGGTTGCGGTCGCCGGACACCGCCGCGTACCGGCGTCCGGTGTCGCCGGGCACCCGCCACGTCGCGGTCGGCTCCCCCGCCAGGTCGGTCGCGCGCTGCCCGGTCGAGTCCTCGGACTTCCCGCCCCGGCGCAGGTAGGTGCTGGTCTCCCGCCACACCACCTCGCCGGCGACCTCGGTCTCGGTGATCACGTCGAACTGCCGGCCCTTCGGGTGCGGGCGCAGGTCGGCCAGGCGCACCCGCTGGGTCAGCTCGTCGGTCACCAGCAGCGGCCGCTCCTGCCGGATGCTGTTGGCCACGTGCACCAGTCCGACCAGCGGGAACGGGAACCCGGGATCGGTCATCAGCTGCACCGACAGGCCGAACGACAGCACGTGCGGGTAGGTGATCGGCAGCTCGTCGCGCAGCCCGAACCCGCACACCCGGTCGTACTCGGCGAGGTGGTCGCGGTCGATCGCGATGTCCCGCCGCACGTACTCGGTGTCCGGCAGTTGGTCGCCGCGGCGCAGCGGACCGGTCGCGACGGCCTTCGCGTACAGCGCGGAGAGGGAAGGTGCGGTGCTCACTTCAGGCATTGGCTGTTCCGTTCCGTCGACCGCTCACGCGCCCAGCAGGCTCTGCCCGCACACGCGCACGACGTTGCCGTTCACCCCGGCCGACGCCGGATTCGCGTACCAGGCGATGGTTTCGGCCACGTCCACCGGCTGGCCGCCCTGGGACATGCTGTTCATCCGGCGTCCCGCTTCGCGCACGAACAGCGGGATCGCCGCCGTCATCCGGGTTTCGATGAACCCGGGGGCGACCGCGTTGATGGTGACCCCGCGCTCGGCCGCGACCGGCGCGAAGGACTGCACGTGCCCGATCACCCCGGCCTTGGACGCCGCGTAGTTGCCCTGCCCGACGTTGCCCGCGATGCCGCTCATCGACGACACGCCGATGATCCGCCCGCCCGGCCGCAGCGGGGAACCGTCGGCGAGCAGGTGCTCGTCGATCCGCTCCTGCGAGGTCAGGTTCACCGCGAGCACCGCGTCCCACTGCTGCCGGGACATCCGGCCGATCGTCTTGTCGCGGGTGATGCCCGCGTTGTGCACGACGACGTCCAGTCCGCCGTGCCGCTGCGCGAAGTGGTCCGCGATCCGCTGCGGCGCGTCCTCGGCGGTGATGTCGAGCTGGAGCGTCGAGCCGCCGATGCGGTTGGCGACCGCGGCGAGGTCGCCGCCCTGCGCGGGCACGTCCAGGCAGACCACGTGCGCCCCGTCGCGCGCCAGGGTTTCCGCGATGGCCTCGCCGATGCCCCGCGATGCGCCGGTGACCAGCGCGATCTTGTCCTGCAGCGGCTTCTCCCAGTCCACGTCCGGGATCTCGGCCTGCCCGACCCGCACCACCTGCGCGGACACGTAGGCGGACTTCGCCGAGAGCACGAAGCGCAGGGTGGATTCCAGCGCGCCTTCGGCTCCTTCGGCGACGTAGACCAGCTGGGCTGTCGCACCGCGCTTGAGCTCCTTGCCCGCGGAGCGGACGAAACCTTCGAGCGCGCGCTGCGCGGTGGCTTCCCGCCGATCGCTGATGCTCTCCGGCGGTGTGCCGAGCACGACCACCCGGCCGCAGCGGTCGGTCTGCCGGATCGTCGGGCCGAAGAACTCGTACAGCTCGTGCAGCTGCTCGCTGCTGCGGATCCCGGTCGCGTCGAAGACCAGCGCCGCGTAGCGCTCGCCGTCGGCAGGCGTCCGGTGGACCTGGGCCTGGATCCCCTTGGTGACGGCCGAGATCGCGTCGCCGAGCCGGGATCCGGGAGCGGCGCCGAGCAGCACCGGGCCGGCGACCACCGGATCGCCCGGGCGGTAGCGGCGCAGCGGCGTCGGCGCGGGCAGGCCGAGTCGCTTGGCGACCTGCCGCCCGAGCGCGGACGAGGTGAACTGCTGGTATCGGTCGGCCATGGCAACTCTCCCACTGATGTCCGGTAGCTCGACGTCTAACCTACCCGCGGGTAGGTTAGATTGACCAGGGAACATCGCAGCAACCAGGGAGTCAGGCCATGGCCACCGCTCGGCGAGTAGCGATCATCGGCGGCAACCGGATCCCGTTCGCGCGGTCCGGCGGCCCCTACACCCGCGCCTCCAACCAGGACATGCTCACCGCGGCGCTGGACGGTCTGGTCGCGCGCTTCGGGCTGCAGGACGAGCGGATCGGCGAGTTCGTCGCGGGCGCGGTGCTCAAGCACAGCCGCGACTTCAACCTCGCCCGCGAGACCGTGCTCGGCTCCAAGCTCGACCCGCGCACCCCCGCGCACGACGTGCAGATGGCCTGCGCGACCGGGCTCGAAGCCGTGGTCTCGGTGGCGAACAAGATCGCCCTCGGCCAGCTGGAGGTCGGCATCGCCGGCGGCGTCGACTCGGCCAGCGACGCGCCGATCGCCGTCAACGACGACCTGCGCCGCGTCCTGCTGCAGGCCAACCACGCCAAGACCGCCGCCGGTCGGCTCAAGGCGCTGAGCGGGGTCCGCCCGCAGCACGTGGTGCCGGAGATCCCGCGCAACGCCGAGCCGCGCACCGGCCTGTCGATGGGCGAGCACGCCGCGAAGACCGCGCTGGCCTGGGAGATCGAGCGGGAAGCGCAGGACGAGCTGGCCGCCCGCAGCCACCAGCGGCTCGCCGCGGCTTACGAGCGGGGCTTCTTCGACGACCTGCTGACCTCCTACCAGGGCGTGGCGCGCGACCAGAACCTCCGCGCGGACAGCTCGGTGGACAAGCTCGCCAAGCTCAAGCCGGTGTTCGGCCGCGGCGAGGGCGCGACCATGACGGCGGGCAACTCGACCCCGCTGACCGACGGCGCATCGACCGTCCTGCTGGCCAGCGAGGAGTGGGCCGCGGCGCGGCGCCTGCCGGTCCTGGCCTACCTCGGTGACGTGGTGTCGGCGGCGGTGGACCACGTCAGCGGCGACGAAGGCCTGCTGATGGCCCCGGCGTACGCGGTCCCGCAGCTGCTCGACCGGGCGGGTCTGGGCCTGCACGACTTCGACTTCTACGAGGTCCACGAGGCCTTCGCCTCCCAGGTCCTGGCGACCCTGAAGGCCTGGCAGGACCCCGAGTTCTGCAAGAGCCGCCTGGGCCGCGACGAACCGCTCGGCGAGGTCGACCCGGCCAAGCTCAACGTTGTCGGCTCGTCCCTCGCCGCCGGTCACCCGTTCGCCGCGACCGGCGGCCGGATCGTCGCCACCCTCGCCAAGCTCCTGTCGGAGAAGGGATCCGGCCGCGGTCTGATCTCCATTTGCGCAGCGGGGGGCCAGGGCATGACGGCGATCCTCGAACGCCCCTGACGAGCTAGCTGGTCCCGGGTTTGCGGGCTTCGACGAGGGTTCGGGTGGAGTGGGCGACGAAGACGCCGTCGCGCTGGATCTGCTCGTGGAGGTCGTGCAGGCGGTCGCGGTGGCCCGCGATCGTGAAGCCCGGGACCGTCCAGATCACCTTGCGCAGGAAGTAGATCACCGCGCCGACGTCGAAGAACTCCATGCGCAGGCGCTCGGTTCGCACGTCCACGACGTCGAGGCCGGCTTGGCGCGCGCCCTCGGCCTCCAGGTCCGGGTGTCGCTTGCGGCGGGCTTCCGGCTGCGGGCCGAGGAAGTGCTCCACGAGTTCCCACGCGGTTCCCGGGCCGACGTGCTGGGCGAAGTACGTCCCGCCCGGTGCCAGGACGCGCGCGATCTCCGCCCACCACACGGTGGCCGGGTGCCTGCTCGTCACCAGGTCGAACGCGCCGTCGGCGAAGGGCAGCGGCGGCTCGTCCGGGTCGGCGACGACGACCGCGCCCAGCGGGTGCAGCAGCTTCGTCGCCACCGCGACGTTCGGCGGCCAGGACTCCGTCGCCACCATCACCGGCGGGAGAGCGCCGGCTCCGGCCAGCACTTCGCCGCCCCCGGTCTGGATGTCCAGCGCCGCGGACGCCTGCGCCAACCGCTGGCCGAGCAGCCGCTGGTAGCCCCACGAGGGCCGCTGCTCGGTGGCTCGACCGTCCAGCCAGGAGAAGTCCCAGCCGTCGACCGACGCAGCCGCACCCTCGGCCACCAACTCCTCGAACGAACGCGTCATGCGTCCATGGTCCCAACCAGCGCCACTGATTTTCCGCGAGGTTTCGGCTGGTCAGGACCCGTGAGCACTTCGGGTCGCTATAACAGCCCAAAGTGCTCACGGGACCAGGCGGGGGCGGCGGAGCCGTAGGGGTGGAGGAACGGCCAGGACAGCGCCTGTTCGTTCGGGCGGCCGGGTGGGGTCACGGTGGTGATCCGGCCGTCCGGGGTGTTGAGCGAGGTCAGCCAGGGGTCGACGGCCGCGGCGAGCGGTGGGTGTTCGGTGCGGGGTCGGTCGAGCAGCCAGTGCGCGGTGCGGGCCAGGGAGAGTTCGCGCAGCCAGGTTCCGCCTCGTTCGGACTGGCGGCGGAGGCCGTCCAGGGCCGCTGCTGCGCAGAGGTATCCGGTGGCGTGGTCGAGGAGTTGGCAGGGCAGCGCGCCAGGACCGTCCGAAGTGGACTCGATGGTGGCGATGCCGGTGGCCGCCTGGGCGATGCTGTCGAATCCGCGCCGTTCGCCCCACGGCCCGGAGTTTCCCCAGGCGGAAAGGGAAACCACCACCAGTCCGGGATGCTGCTCGGCCAACGCGTCGAAGCCCAACCCGAACCGCTCGAGCGCACCCGGCCGATATCCGTGCACCAGGACGTCCGCGCCGTCGAGCAGATCGTGCAGCCGCGCAAGGCCTTCCGGCGTTCGAGCGTCGAGCACGGCGCTGCGCTTGCCGAGCAGCGTGTCGTAGCTCCCCGGGCGTTCCGGGCGGTGCGGTGGATCGATGCGCAGGACGTCCGCGCCGAGCGCGGCGAGGAACCGCGTGCACACCGGGCCGGCGATCACCCTGGTCAGGTCGAGCACCCGGAGCCTGCCGCGCCGGGGCGCCGCACCGTCGACGTGGCGGGTTCCGACGAGCGGCTGAGCATCCACGGCGCGACCAGGTGCTTCAGCCCGCCACTGCGCCGGGCTCCGCACCGCCGCAGCGATCCCGCCTGCCGCCACCACGCGCGATTCCGCTTCCAGTGCGGGCAGTTCCGCGATCGCCGGTTCCACCTCGACGTCGTCGGTGGCGCCGAGTGCGCGAAGCAGGGCTTCCCGGTGCCACGGGTAGTTGCCGTGGGTCCGGACCCAGCCGTCGGAGGTCCGCCAGAACCGGGACAGCGGGGCGAAGCCGTCCAGCGGCGGACGACCGTCGAGGCGGAGGTGGGCTTCGCTGCGCACTGCGGCGGCGGCGTGCTCGGTGGCCAGCTCGGCCGGGCCCGCGGCCAGCAGCGCGGCCCCGATGCTGGCGATCGCGATCTCCTCGACCGCGAGTCGGGAGGGCAGGTGGCCGAGCTCGCCCGTCACCGCCAACTCGTCCGGGCTGCGATCGATCCCCAGCGCGTCGAGCGCTTCGGCCAGCGGGCGCCGCCATTCAGCTGTCATGCCCGAGATCCTCTGCGATCGACCGCCGGATCGCAGCAACTCGGCGTGAGCGGCAACGGTGGTAAGAGCGACCATCGCCGCTCACGACCGCATCGGCTTGTCTCGCGCTCTCTAGCCCCTGAGCTAGACAGCCGGATATTCGGCGAGCTTCCGCGATCGATTTGTCGACTTCTCGGCAAATCGGCTGGTCGACGGATCGCCACCCCGGGAAGGTCAGCTCCGCCGGACGTTCGTGCGGGTGGGGTTCTCGGCACAGCAACTCGGCCCGCTCCAGCCGGGCGACGACTCCGGTGGTCGCGCCGGTGATCGCGGCGAGCTCGCTCGCGGTCATGCAGAGGGTCCGGTCAAGGTCGCCGACAACACGCCGATGGGGATTTCTCGCCGAATATCGGAGCAGCGCTAGACGGCTGGATACAGTCCGATGGCATGGACCCGGTTCGCAATCCCTTCGCCCCCGGCGCCGGGCAGCGGCCGCCTGAGCTGGCCGGACGCGACCGGGAGCTCGACGCCTTCGACGTCGTCCTCGAGCGCGTCGCCCGGGGGCGTCCCGAGCGGAGCCTGGTGCTCACCGGACTGCGCGGCGTCGGCAAGACCGTGTTGCTCGGCGAGTTGCGGTCGATGGCGCTGCGGCGCGGTTGGGGTGCGGGCAAGGTCGAGGCCCGTCCGGAGGCCGGCCTGCGGCGGCCGCTGTCCGCTGCGCTGCACCGCGCGATCCGCGACCTGGCGGTCCGCCACCGCGCGCCGGACCGCGTCGAGCAGGTCCTCGCCGTGCTCAAGGCCTTCGCGCTCAAGTCGAATCCCGACGGCGCCAAGCTCCGCGACCGGTGGCAGCCGGGCATCGACGTGCCCGCCGCGCAGGGCCGGGCCGATTCCGGGGACATCGAGATCGACCTGGTCGAGCTGTTCACCGAGGTCGCGGAGCTGGCGGCCGACGTCGGCGCCGGGATCTCGCTGCTGATCGACGAGCTGCAGGACGTGCCCACCGAGGACGTCTCCGCGCTGTGCGCGGCCTGCCACGAGCTGTCCCAGTCAGGGGCGCCGCTGGTGGTCGTCGGCGCTGGTCTGCCGCACCTGCCCGCGGTGCTGTCGGCGAGCAAGTCCTACTCCGAGCGGCTGTTCCGGTACATGCGGATCGACCGGCTGGACCGCTCCGACGCCGACCGCGCGGTGATCGCGCCGATCGAGCGGGAGGAAGCCGGGATCACCTCGGACGCCCTGGACGCGCTGTTCTCGATCTCCGGCGGCTACCCGTACTTCGTGCAGTCCTACGGCAAGGCGACCTGGGACGCGGCGGTGCGCAGCGAGATCGGCGCCGAGGACGTGCGGCTGGCCGCGCCGGAGGCGGAGTCGGAGCTGGCCGTCGGGTTCTTCGGCTCCCGCTACGAGCGCGCGACCCCGGCCGAGCGCGAGTACCTGCGCGCGATGGCGGAGCTGGTTGAGGGCCGCGACGAGCCGACCCCGACCGCGTCCATCGCCCAGTACCTGGAGCGCCGCCCTTCGTCGCTGTCCCCGGCGCGCGACAGCCTGATCAAGAAGGGCCTGGTCTACTCCGGCGAGCGCGGCCAGATCGCCTTCACCGTCCCCCACTTCGGCCGCTACCTGCTCACCCAGGACTGAACGCGCTGGTCAGGTGAGTTCTCCGCACGCGGATCGGGCTTTATAGGCGAATCTAGTGCTCGCCCTAGAGAGCTGGATAGAGATCGATCCGCTCGCCCGGACGGGCGTTTTGACGTGACGTGGAACACATATCGGTAAGTGTGTAACGAGACGCCCTTGGGCGCCGATATGCAGGATGACCCCGCGGTGCTGTCGGACCCCCGACCTGGCAGCATCGCGGGGCTTTCCAATTCCGGCACTTCTGCCGCCGCTCAGTCCAAGTTCACCGCACCTCGTCGTGCCCTCGGTGAGCCCTGCCCGAAGGGAGTCGAAAAATGGAACTCGTGATCCTCCTCCTCGGCGCCCTCGTCCCGGCGCTGGCGGCCGCCCCGTACTACGTGCGGGACCGGAACCGGCGCTGATGTCGGTGGTGCCGGGCAAGATCTCCGGCATGCTGAGCCAGACGCTGGTCGAAGTCGAGCGCGCGATCCGGTCGTCCTGGGGCGTGGACACCTGCGCCCCGGAGGACATTCCCAAGTGGCACGCGGGAAATCCCGCGCGCGGCCAGTGCGGGACCACCGCGCTGGTGGTCAACGACCTGCTCGGCGGCGACCTCGTCTGCGGCGAGGTGCACGTCGACGGCAGGCAGGTCGACTGCCACTGGTGGAACCGCCTGGCCGGAGGTCTCGAACTCGACCTGACCCGCGAGCAGTTCGCCCCGGAAGAACTGGTCGTCGGCGGCACCCCGATCAAGCGCCCGCCCGAGATCGTCCGCCTCCGCGAGGAGTACGAACTCCTCCGCACCCGAGTCCTCGCCGCGCTGGAGGCCGCCGAGTCCGCGCCGGTTGGCCGCTGAAGCTGCTCTGAGCTGGGATTTCGCGACTCCGGCCCTTTTGTGTCGACGGGGTCGATACAATCGCTGCCATGTTCTTGTTCGAACACGGTTTTCGCAGCTTCCTGGTGATGGCGCTGGTCGCGGGGCTCGTCGGGCTGCTGGTCCTGATCCCGCTGTGGCCGACCAAGCAAGGAGGCCGCGCGCTGCTCCGGCGTTGGCAGATCGCGGAGCCGGCGGACGAGCAGATCGCGCACGCCGTGACCTACCTGCGTCGGCGCAGGTTTTGGTACCCGGTGCTGTTCGTGCTGATCCCGTTGGTCGCGGGACTGCTGTTCGAGGGCTCGACCACCGGGTTCCCGGTCTTCGTGATGATCCTGTTCGGCGGCGGGTTGCTGGCCGAACTGCTGGCGCTGCGGCCGAACGAGCACCGGGTGCGCGAGGCGGTGCTGGTGCGGCGCGGGGTGTTGGACGTCGTGCCGCAGTGGGGTCTGGTGGTGCACGCGGGCGTGGCCGTGCTGGCGCTCGCCGTCGCCTCCGCCGACGCCGCCGGACGTGGGTCCATTGTGGAGGGAAGCGTGACCGCGTTCGTGGGCGTTCCCCTGTGCGCGGCGCTCGTCGCGATCGTCCTGTGGGCTGCGGTGGCGCGGCCCGCGGACGGCGACGTCGAGCTCGACAGGGTGCTCCGAGTCCGAAGTGGACGGATCGCGTTGGCCCTGGGCACGGTGCTGCAAGCGGCTCTCCTGAGCGCGGCCTGCCAGTCGCTGGAAGGCGCAGCCCTGCCTGCGCAGGCGCCGGGCTGGGTGGTCGGCACGGCTGACCTAACCCGGCCGCTCGGCCTCGCGGTTTCGGTCCTGTCGATCGTGGTCTGGCTCGTGCTCGCCCGGCCGCCCCGTCGTGCGCAGCGAACGGCTGTCGCGGTCGCATGAGCGAGACGCCCCGGCTGGTCGTCGACGCGGACGGCGAGGTCGCCCCGTGGCGGCAGGTGCACGACCAGATCCTGCAGTTCGTGGTGACCGGCGCGCTGCCGATCGGCAGCGCGCTGCCGCCGATCCGGCAGCTCGCCCGCGACCTCGGCCTGGCCGCGGGCACCGTCGCCCGCGCCTACCGGGAACTGGAGACCGCCGGGATCCTGGAGACCGGCCGCCGCCGCGGAACCCGAGTCGCCGCGGCCCCGGAACCACCAGGCCCGGCTGATCCCCTCGCCGCCGCGGCGCAGGAGTTCGTCCGCACGGCCCGTGAGCTGAACGCCGACGTCGGCACTGCCCTGGCAGCAGTGCAGAACGCCTTCCGAGAAGGTCCGTGATCCCGAAGGGGCGGCGCGTGTCTCACGCGGCTAGTGCCAGGGCCAGGGCGCTCGCCGCCACTGCGAGGAATCCGCTGGCCAGGCCGAGTTGTGGTGAGTAGTCGCGCGAGAGGAGGTGGGTGTGCACGGCGCAGACGTAGAACAGGACGAGGCCGATCGCGGCGGCGAGTCCGATCAGGGGGACACCGACGAGTCCGAGCAGGAGCCCCAGCGCGCCGGCGAGCTTGAGGGTGTTGATCGGGAAGACGATCCAGGATTCGGGCACACCCGCCCGTCGCATGGCGGGGGCCAGCTTCTTCCGGCGGATGGTGCCCGCGATGGCCGAGCCGGCGTTCATGGTTATCGCGAGCAAGGTGACGACGATGTACGCGCTGTGCATGCTGGACCTCCCCGCGAGCCCCTCCGGGCGCGCTTTTAGAACGAGAAACATATCATATGAGTTTCATATCTTCTGATGAAGGCGTCGGCTCGGCCCGCCGACGACGTCGGCTGGCCGTGTCCGTGAAACAGGAGCTGCGCGAGCTGCGCACCCAGATGGCGTTGCTGAACCACCAGGTCAGCAGCCAGATCGGGCTGAAGGACGTCGACCTGGACTGCCTCGATCTGATCGGGAAGCACGGTCCGCTCAGCCCGAGCGCGCTCGCCAGGCGGGCGGGGCTGCACCCGGCCACGCTGACCGGCATCCTCGACCGGCTCCAACGCGCCGGCTGGATCATCCGCGAGCGCGACCCGGAGGCGTCCGACCGCCGCGCGATCGCGGTGCGTGCGTTGCCCGCGCGCAACTCGGAGCTGTTCCGCCTCTACTCCGGCATGAACGCGTCGATGGACGAGATCTGCGCCGAGTACGACGAACGCGAACTGCGGCTGATCGCCGACTTCCTGCGCCGCGTCACCGATGCGGGCGCGGACGCGACTGCGGACCTCACCGGTGAGTGAGGATCAGCACGCGACCTGGGGGAACATCGCTTCGTGCGAATGCGGTTGACTTCGGGTGTGAGTACCGAGCTGTCCCCGCGCCGTGCCCGTGTCCGAGCTCCGGAGTTGACCGGCCGCCAGTGGTTGAACACCGGTGGCGAGGAGCTCCGGCTCGCCGACTTCCGCGGCAAGGTCCTCGTCCTGGACTTCTGGACGTTCTGCTGCATCAACTGCCTGCACGTGCTCGACGAGCTGCGGCCGTTGGAGGAGGAGTTCGCCGCCGAGGTCGTCACGGTCGGGGTGCACTCGCCGAAGTTCGAGCACGAGGCCGATCCCGCGGCGCTGGTCGCGGCCGTCGAGCGCTACGCCGTGCACCACCCGGTGCTCGACGACCCGGAGCTCGCGACCTGGCAGAACTACGCCGTCAAGGCCTGGCCGACGCTCGTCGTGGTGGACCCCGAGGGCTACGTCGTGCACGTCGCCGCTGGTGAGGGGCACGTCGAGGCGCTGCGCAGCGTCATCACCGAGGTGATCGCCGAGCACGAGGCGAAGGGCACGCTGCACCGCGGCGACGGTCCGTACGTGCCGCCGGAAACGCCCGAGACGACGCTGCGGTTCCCCGGCAAGGTCATCGCGCTCAACAGCGGGAACCTGCTGGTCTCGGACTCGGCGAACCACTCGCTGGTCGAGTTCGCCGGCGACGGCGAGACCGTCGTGCGCCGCATCGGCACTGGTCGGCGAGGTCGTGCCGACGGTGTCGAGCCCACGTTCTCCGAGCCGGGCGGGCTCGCGCTGCTGCCCGAGCAGATCGCCGAGCATGTCGGTTACGACGTGGTCGTCGCCGACACCGTCAACCACCTGCTGCGCGGTGTGCGGCTCGCCGACGGGCACGTCACGACCTTGGCCGGGACCGGCGAGCAGTGGCGCGACGGCAGCGACTCCGGGCCCGGCCTGGAGACCCCGCTGACCAGCCCGTGGGACGTCGCCTGGTGGGAACCGGCCGGTGGCGTGGTCATCGCGATGGCCGGCAACCACACGCTCGGCCTGTTCGACCCGGTCTCCGGCGAGGTCCGGCGGTTCGCCGGGACCACCGTGGAGGGGCTGCGCGTCGGCGCGGCCGAGGAGGCGTTCTTCGCCCAGACCTCCGGACTGGCCGACGGCGGCGACCGGTTGTGGATGGCGGACTCGGAGACCTCGGCGCTGCGCTGGGTCGAGGCGGCCGGCGACGGGTTCGAGGTGCGGACCGCCGTCGGCACCGGGCTGTTCGACTTCGGGCACGCCGACGGACCCGCTGACCAGGCGCTCCTCCAGCACCCGCTGGGCGTTGCGGTGCTGCCGGACGGTTCGGTCGCGGTCTGCGACACCTACAACGGCGCGGTCCGGCGCTACGAGCCGGCGACCGGCGAGGTCTCCACGCTCGCGACCGACGTCGCCGAGCCGTCCGGTGCGGCGGTGGTCGACGGCGAGCTCGTGGTGGTCGCTTCGGCCGCGCACCGGCTCGAGCGGCCCGTCCCGCCGGGCGTCGCCGCGCGGCTGATCGAAGGGGCGTCGCAGCAGGTCAAGCGGCCTGCGACGGAGATCGCCCCCGGCGAGGTGGAGCTCGCGGTGGTGTTCACCCCGCCGCCCGGCACCAAGCTCGACGAGCGCTACGGGCCGTCGACCCGGCTGGAGATCACTTCGTCACCGGCCGAGCTGCTGGTCGAGGGCGCGGGCGTGGGCACCGACCTGACCCGCCGCCTGGTGCTGGCCGACGGCATCGAGCAGGGCGTGCTGCACGTGGTCGCGCAGGCCGCGAGCTGCGACGACGACCCGGGCATCGAGCACCCCGCCTGCCGCCTGACCAGGCAGGACTGGGGCGTTCCGATCAAGATCGCCGCGACCGGTCCGAACCGCCTCCCCCTCGTGATGGGCGGGCTCGACACCGAGAGCTGACCGGGGCGAACGGACCGTTCGCCCCACCAGAACGGGGCGAACGGTCCGTTCGCACCACCCGGCACACCGGGCCATGTCGCGCGCCGGTCTCCGGCGAGGTGAGCGTTCCGGGTAAAACCGGCATTTCGTTCTTCCGGGGTGAACTGCGATCAGGAATGGGGGAATTGTTCCTTTCCTGGTGGTGTGCGGGGTGTTCGGTTTGCTCGGACGGGCGCTGGTTTCGATCGCTGGATCGGGTGGTGTGGGGGTTCTGCGGGTACCGCGCGTGCGCGGTTGAGCGGGGTCGTCGCGGACGTCGGCGAGCCGCGCGAGAGATATGACACGGCCGTTCGGGGACCGTCGGATCGAGCTTGTGAGCTGCGCAAACGGTGAGCCGGACGGGAGGTTTCGGGCGCTGCTGCCGGAAGGGGTGCGTTACACCCGCCCTGGGCGGCCGACCGCGGGGTGGGGAGAAGTAAACTTTTCGGGTGACCGATGCCAAGCTCGAAATCCAGATGCTGCACGACCGGGTCATGGTGCGCATCTCGCCGGAGTCCGGTGAGCGCCGCAGCACCGGCGGCATCGTGATCCCGGCGACCGCCCAGGTCGCCAAGCGGCTCGTCTGGGGCGAGGTCTTCGGCGTGGGCAGCCACGTGCGCACCGTCAAGGTCGGCGACCAGGTGCTGTTCAACCCCGACGAGCAGTTCGAGGTCGAAGTCCAGGGCCAGCCGTACCTGGTGATGCGCGAGCGCGACCTGCACGCGGTGGCCACCGAGCAGACCGAGCAGGGCACCGGGCTGTACCTGTAGTCGGCAACCCCGGTCCGGTCGGCGCGACGGCCGGCGAAGCGCAGGAGCCGACGACTCCAGGCTCCCCCCACCGCAAGACCGACAGGAGAAGGGGAAGCGGTGCCGGAAAACCACGACCAGCACAGCGGTGCGGACCCGTCCACCGAACGGCTCCGCACCGATTCGGACCAGAGCTCGACCGGTGGTGCCCACCCGGAGACCGAAGTCGAGCAGACCACCCGGATCCCCCCGGTGACCCCCGAACCCGAGTCGGACGCCGAGCGCACCGTGCAGATCGCCGCGGTGCCCGCCGACTTCAGCAGCTACCCGCTCGGTGAGACCCAGTCGATCCCGCAGGTCAACGCCGAACCCACCGGCTGGAGCGCGGTCGTGCCGCCGCAGTCGGCGGACGAGCGCAAGAAGCGCGGCCTGATCCGGGCCGGCATCGCCGCTGGTGCGGCCGTCGGCGCCCTGGCCCTGCTCTACATCGGCGACCTGGCCTTCACCAGCGGAACCGTGCCGCGCGGCACCGTCGTGGCAGGCGTCGACATCGGCGGCCTGGAGCCCGCGGCGGCCGAGACGCAGCTGCGCAACGACCTCGGCCCGGGCCTCGACGAGCCGGTGGAGCTGAAGGTCGCGGACCGCTCGGTGACCATCAACCCGGGCGACGCCGGGCTGGAGATGGACTGGGCGGCGACCGTGCAGGAGGCCGGTGAGCAGCCGCTCAACCCGTTCACCCGGATCTCCTCGCTGTTCACCACCCGCGAGGTCACCCCGGTCAGCCACGGCGACCGGGAGCAGCTGGTGCAGGCGCTGGAGCAGGTCCGGCCGCAGCTGGACCGGCAACCGGCCGAGGGCACCATCCGCTTCGAGGGCGCCAAGGCCGTCGCGGTCGACCCGGTGACCGGCCAGTCCATCGACGTGGAGAAGGCCACCGACGAGGTGCTGACGCACTGGGCCGAGAAGGGCCCGGTGAGCATCCCCTTCACCGAGCAGCCGGTCAGCACGACCAAGGACGGCGTGCAGCGGGCGTTGCGCGAGGTCGCCGAGCCCGCCGTGAAGTCGCCGGTGACGGTGCGCGGCGAGGGCAAGGACGCGACCCTCGCACCCGAGGCGATCGCCAGCGCGCTGCGGTTCGAGCCGGACGGCCAGGGCGGGCTGAAGGCCAGCGTCGACCTGCCGACCGCGGTCGGCGCCGTCGAGCCGCAGCTGGCCGACACCATCAAGCCCGGCAAGGACGCCGAGATCGTCGTCGAGGGCGGGCGCCCCGTGGTCCGGCCGTCCGTCGACGGCATCGGGGTGAACTGGGACAAGAGCTTCGAGAAGCTCCTCGACGTGCTGCGCGCCCCGGAAAAGCGTTCGGTGCAGGCGGTTTACGAGCACCAGCCGGCGAAGTTCACCACCGAGCAGGCCGACCAGCTCGGCATCAAGGAAGTCGTCGGCGAGTTCAGCACCGGCGGCTTCGAGCCCGCGTCGGGCGTGAACATCCGCCGCACCGCCGAGCAGGTCAACGGCGCGATCATCAAGCCCGGCGAGACCTGGAGCCTCAACGGCCACACCGGTCCGCGCGGAGTGGCGCAGGGCTACGTGGAGTCCGGGATCATCCAGGACGGCCGGCCCGGGCGCGCGGTCGGCGGCGGCATCTCGCAGTTCGCCACGACCCTGTACAACGCCTCGTACTTCGCGGGCATGCAGGACGTCGAGCACAAGGCGCACAGCTACTACATCAGCCGCTACCCGGCGGGCCGCGAAGCGACGGTGTTCCAGAGCCCGAGCGGCGCGAGCGTCATCGACGTCAAGTTCAAGAACGTCGCCAAGAGCGGCATCCTGATCACCACGGAGTGGACGCCGTCGTCGATCACGGTGAAGCTGTGGGGCACCAAGCAGTTCGACGTGTCCTCGCAGACCGGCGAGCGGACCAACCCCACGGACCCGCACGAGAAGGTCGTGCCGCCGGGCGAGCCGTGCAGCCCGAGCAAGGGCACGCCCGGTTTCACGGTGACCGACACCCGCACCATCCGGGACCTGAGCAGCGGTCAGACGAAGACCGAAACGCAGCGCACGCGCTACGAGCCGCAGCCGATCATCCACTGCGGCCCACCACCGCCACCGCCGCAGTGACCGACGACTCCCCTGGCCCCCACCGGACCTCCGGCGGGGGCCTTCGTCGTTCCGCCCCGGCTCAGCGGGTGGTTTGGACGAGCAGGCCGGGGTGTTCGGTGCCGCCGATCGGGAGCGTTTCGGCTCGTTCGAAGCGGAACGCGTCCATCGCGAAGACGTGCTGCACGCTGCCGTCGTCCTTGCGGTACCAGCCGTCCGGCACGCACGACTGGACGTCGGGGGTGCCGCCGACGACGAGGTTCAGGTCCCCGCCCAGCACCGCCTGGGTGCCCAGCGCGGTGGCGATCGAGGTCAGCTCGCGGCACTGCTCGGCCGCCACTTGGCCGTCCTCCTGGGACAGGTGCGAGGTGCACGCGGAGACCTGCGAGTACGGCACGCACAGCAGGACGCGCTGCACGCCGCTGCCGTCCTGCGCGGCGAACTGCCGCTCGACCGGTTCGCCGGGGGCGCCGAGGTCGGGGTGGGTCAGGATCGCCACGCCGGCGTCGCCGCGGCCGTCGTGGCACTTGGCCGGGTCGCCGGTGTTCGCGTCGCCGACCGGGGTGAACTCCCAGCCGTAGCCGGTTTCCGCGGTCATGCGGGTGATGTCCGAGGCGCAGACCTCGTTGAGCGTCACCACGGCCGGCTGCCGCTGGTGGATGGTGTCGATCGCGGCGTCGACGGCCTGGCCGGGGGCGCTGCAGGCCTCGTCGCCGCTGTTGCAGAGGTTGAGCTGGAGCACGTCGAAGGATCGGGCGGCCGGGGCCTGCGCGTGCGCGACGGGGAGCACGGCGGTGAAGGCGGCGGCGAGCGCGGCCACCAGCCAGAGCACGGTCGAACGACGGGGCATCGTGACCTCCTTCGGGGTTTCGGCCTTCGCCGAAGGGCACGTTGAAGTCTGCGCACCGGCGCAATTCCGCTCGACCGCTGGATGGGCTAGTGGCGACTTCTCGTCACCTGCGCGTTGGGCGGTCGCCTGGGACGACGATTTGATCACGGACAGTGATCATCTGGTCGGCGTTTCGTGGCTTCCAAACCGGTTCGCCGTACCGGTTGACCAGTGGTGCGCGCCACATGAGACTGAGTCGCACTCGGACGGTGTGGGCAAACGACCCACGGGGATGTGGGAGGTTCGTCGGAATTCCTTTCGTCGCTTCGGTGCTCGACCGCCAGGTTTGCCGAACTCGGCGGGCGGTGGCGGCTGCGGCGGCGGAAAAATTTGATGGCTTCGCAACATTCAGCGTTGGGATTACGCCCGATCGGGTGGCACCATTCAACGACTCAGGTCCTCACCTACTAGGAGTGACATCGTGGCGCGTCGTCGAGGAGCACTTCGAGCAGCCGCTCTGCTGCCCGCCCTGGCCTTGGCCGTGGCGGCCGCGGGGTGCGCGCAGCCGACCGGAGGTGGTGGCGGCGGCGACGCCGCGGGCGGTCCGGTGGAACTGATCGCGCCGGGCAAGCTCACCACCTGCACGCACCTGCCCTACGAGCCGTTCCAGTTCCCCAAGGACGGCAAGATCGTCGGTTTCGACGTCGACCTCGTCGACCTGGTCGCCCGCGACCTCGGCGTGCAGCAGAACATCGTCGACGCCCCGTTCGACGAGGGCATCCAGTCCGGTGAGTCGCTGAACAGCAACCAGTGCGACGTCGCGGCCGCGGCCATGACGATCACCGACGTCCGCAAGCAGAACCTCGACTTCTCCGACCCGTACTTCGACGCCGAGCAGGCGCTGCTGGTCAAGAAGGACTCCGGCATCACCGACCTCGCCCAGATGCGCGGCAAGAAGCTCGGCGTCCAGGTCGGCACCACCGGCCAGGAGTACGCCGAGAAGAACAAGGACCAGTTCGGCTACGAGGTCGTGGTCTTCGACGACCTCGCGCTGCAGGAGACCGCGGTGCAGACCGGCCAGGTCAACGCCGCGATCAACGACAACGGCGTGCTGCTGAACTTCTCCAAGAACAACCCGGACACTCAGGTGACCACGGAGTTCGCCACCGGCGACAAGTACGGCATCGGGGTCCGCAAGGGCAACACCGCGCTGCTCCAGAAGGTCAACGAATCCCTGAAGAAGGCCAAGGAATCCGGCGAGTACGACGCCATCTACCAGAAGTGGTTCGGCAAGAAGCCGGAGTGACGCCACCAGCCGCCGCGGGACCGGGCCGGTCCCGCGGCGGCTGACGCGCACATGGCCTCCGCCGGGCTGCGATTGGTCACCCTCCCCCTGGAACAGCCGCTCGTCGAGGCTGGATCCCGGTGAGACACAGGAGCATTCGATGACAACCGAGACCGAGCGGCCCACGAGCAGGATGGGCCGACGACAGCGAGCGAGGCTGAGCCGCGGGATCCAGTACGGCGTGCTGGTCGCCGCGCTCGCGGTGCTGGCAGTGGTCGCCGACTGGGGGCAGATCGGCCGGGCGTTCTTCAACGTCGAGGTCGCCAAGGCGCAGTTCCCCGACGTGATCACCACGGCGCTGGTGAACACCATCATCTACACCGCCCTGGGCTTCGCCTTCGGCTTGGCGCTGGGCATCGTGCTGGCGCTGATGAAGATGTCGTCGGTGGGGCCGTACCGGTGGATCGCCACCGGCTACATCGAACTCTTCCGCGGTCTGCCTGCGCTCCTGGTGTTCATCGCGCTGGGCTTCGGCGTGCCGATCGCCTTCCAGCTGCGATTCGACATCTACTCCACGGTGATGCTCAGCCTCGGTCTGGTCGGCGCGGCCTACATGGCCGAGACGATCCGCGCCGGCATCCAGGCCGTGCCGCGCGGCCAGGTGGAAGCCGCGCGTTCGCTGGGCATGTCCCCGGCGCGCACCATGATCACCGTGGTGATGCCGCAGGCGTTCCGGATCATCCTGCCGCCGCTGACCAACGAGCTGATCCTGCTGACCAAGGACTCCTCGCTGATCTACCTGCTGGGCCTGTCCGCCGACCAGTACGAGCTCGCGAAGTTCGGTCGCGGTGCGCTGAACCAGTACCAGTCGCTGACGCCGATCCTGATCGCCGGACTGTGCTACCTGATCATCACCATCCCGCTGTCCCGGGTTTCGAACCTGCTGGAGCGCAAGTACGGCAGCGGTGCGCGGACCAAGAGCGGAGGCGCGGGAGCATGAGCAGTCTTTGCCAACCCCAGCCCTGCTCAACCGCGCCCCAGGGGAACGTGACGCAAACCAGCCACAAGAAACTGCGAAACGTGAGATCCATGCCGAACGCAACCACCACTGTGAATCGCGGAGAGGCGGAACTGTGATCATCGAGATCTCCGGGTTGGGCAAGTCCTTCGGTTCGCTTGAGGTGCTGCGCGGCATCGACCTGCAGGTCGAGCGCGGCGAGGTGGTGTGCGTGATCGGGCCGTCCGGGTCCGGCAAGTCCACCCTGCTGCGCTGCGTGAACCTGCTCGAGGAGCCGAGCGCGGGCAAGGTCGTGGTGCAGGGCACCGAGCTCACCGATCCGGACACCGATCTGGACGGCGCGCGGCGGCACATCGGCATGGTGTTCCAGCAGTTCAACCTGTTCGCGCACCTGTCGGTGCTGGAGAACCTGACCGTGGCGCAGCGCAAGGTGCTGGGCCGGGACAAGAAGACCGCGGAGAAGACCGCTCGGGACAACCTGGACCGGGTCGGGCTGGCGGAGAAGGCCGACTCGATGCCGGCGCAGCTCTCCGGTGGTCAGCAGCAGCGGGTCGCCATCGCGCGGGCGCTGTCGATGAACCCGAAGGTGATGCTGTTCGACGAGCCGACCTCGGCGCTGGACCCGGAGCTGGTCGGCGACGTGCTCGGCGTGATGCGCCAGCTCGCCGACGAGGGCATGACGATGCTCGTGGTGACCCACGAGATGCAGTTCGCCCGCGAGGTCGCCGACCGCGTCCTGTTCATGGACGGCGGCGGCATCGTCGAGCAGGGCGACCCGGCCGACGTCATCGGCAACCCGAAGGAAGAGCGGACCCGCACCTTCCTGGCCCGCGTCCTCGACCCCACCCACACCCATCCCGAGGCCCCGGTCGAGTGACCGTGCGCAATTTCAATGGAAATCGGACGTCTGATTTCCATTGAAATTGCGGAAGTTGTCCACAGGAGCGGGTAGTTGTCCACAGCCCCCGGTGCGTCGGTGTCCGACGCGCCGGGGGTTGGTGCTTTCGGGGGAACGCGGGGCGTCGCGGGGGTTTCACGTGGAACTTCGCGTTGGGCCGTTCGGTTGCACCGCTGGTCCGTTCGCAACCTTCTGGCGAGATCACACGTCGGAGTTGGTGGGGTCGTTGATCGACTACCTTTCGTGTGGAACGACGGAATTGGACACGTTCGGGGGAACTGGTGGCGGTCGTCAAGCCGTGGGAGAGCAACGGTCCGTTGACCGCTGCCGAGCAGCGGTTCGAGGAACTCCTGCGGCAGAGCAGGAGCGACCGCGGGGCCCCCGACACCGGCGCGCCGCTGGACGTGCACGCCGTCAACCACGACCCGGAGCAGGTCATCCGCGGCGAGTACCTCAGCCGCCGCCTGGTGGAGTCGCTGGACGAGCCCGGCTGGCGGCCGTTCTCCCGGCGCACCGGTCAGCAGCCGGTCATCGCCATCGAGAACGCGGTGATCACCGGCCGCCTCGACCTGCGCGCCACCGACCTGCCCTACCTGCTGGAGTTCGTCCGCTGCCGGTTCGAGCTCGTCCCCGACCTGCGGCAGGCCAAGATCGCCGGGCTCGTCCTGTGGCACTGCAGCCTGCCCGGCCTCAACGCCCGGAACCTCAGCACCAGCAACGACACGGTGCTGCGCAACTGCACCAGCACCGGTGGCATCGACCTCGCCGACGCGCAGCTGGGCGGTTCCCTGCTGTTCAACGACAGCGAGCTGCGCAACCCCGGCGGCCGCGCCATCTACGGCGACCGGCTGTCGGTGTCCGGCGCGCTGATCGGGCTGCGGGTGCAGGTGCGCGGCGAGATCCGCATCCCCGGCGCGAAGGTCGGCGGCAACCTCACCCTGTCCGGCGGCACGCTGCGCAACCGCGGGCGAACCGCGTTGAACGCCAACGGGATCCAGATCGGTGGCAGCCTGCGCTGCGACGTCGACCCGACGAGCGGGCGGCCGCTGAGCGTGGCCGGGGTGATGTTCATGCCCAGCGCGCACATCGCGGGCGACGTCCGGCTGCGCGACGCGGTGCTGGAGCCCGGCATGATGCCGCCGCGCCGCGGCGAGTCCAAGCACGACGACCCGACCAGCACGCTGATCTTCGACCGCGGCGACATCCGCGGTGACGTGCAGATAGACCAGAACTTCCGCAGCGGCGGGACGATCCGGATGGTCAGCGCGCGGATCGGCGGCGACCTGCGGATGGCCGGGGCGAGCATCGACCTCGGCTGGTCGCGGTCGGCGAAGGCTGCGGTGGAGCAGCCGCTGCGCGCGCTGCACATCGACGGCACCGAGATCCTCGGCAACGTGGACGCCTCGCGCGCCGACCTGCACGGCCAGGTGCGGATGGTCGACGTGCAGGTCTACGGCAGCTTCCAGCTGAACCGGGCGCGGCTGCGCGGGCCGCGCACCGACGTGGTGCAGGCCAGCCGGATCAAGGTGGGCAGCAACCTGGACTGCCGGGACACCGAGATCGCGGGTTCCCTCCAGCTGCAGGGCGCCCGGATCGGCGCCAACGTCGACCTGCGTTCGGCGCAGCTGACCAAACCCGCCTGGCACCGGCACAAGCTGGCCTACAAGCCGTCGGTGGACCTGCGCGCCGCGCAGATCGCGCGCGACCTGGTGTGCGCGTCGGGCGGTCGGCCGTTCCTGGCCGAGGGCGAGGTGCAGCTGCGGCGCGCGCAGATCGGGCGGCAGGCGAACTTCTACGGCTGCCGGCTCGGCGACGGTTCCAGCCGCAACGCGATCAACGCCTTCGGCCTGGTCGTGCAGGAGTTCACGCTGCTGCCGGAAACCGCGCCGCAGGGCCGGATCATGCTGCGGCAGGCGCAGTGCGAGCTGCTGGCGGACAACGCGGCGCTGTGGGCGGCGTCCGGTGGCGTGGACGTCGAGGACTTCACCTACGACAACTTCACCGAGACCATCGAGCCGACCGACCGCGCGACCGTGGTCGAGCGGCTCGGCTGGCTGCGCGCCAACTCCGGCGGCCGGTACCAGCCGGGGCCCTACGACCAGCTGGCGAAGGTGTTCCGCGGCAACGGCAACGAGGAGCACGCGGTCACGGTCCTGATCGAGAAGCAGAAGCGCCGCTACCAGGCGATCGCGGCGGCGACGCGGCCGGTGTTCCGCCTGCCGGTGCGGTTGTGGAGCACGTTGCAGCTGATCACGGTGAGCTACGGCTTCCGGCCGCTGCGCGCGCTGATCTGGTTGGTGCTGCTGACCGCGGCGGGCACCAGCTGGTTCAGCTTCCACCAGCTGCACCCGATCAACGAGGAGGACCACCCGGTCTGGAACCCGTTCCTGTACACAGTGGACCAGCTGGTGCCGATCATCAACCTCGGCCACGACGTGATGTGGCGGGCCGAGGGCAACTCGGAGTGGATCACGGTCGTGCTGATCGCGGCGGGCTGGATCCTCGCCACCACGGTCGCCGCCGGTATCACCAGAGCCCTCCGCCGCGACCAGTAGCCGTCATCCCGGGGGTGGCGCTACGCGCCGCTGCCATTCGGACGCAGGTGGGATACGGCTGTTCGAGGGTGCCACTCGATGATCGGGTGAAGTATCGGGCCATCGTGGATCTTCCGTGCTAGATCAGGTCTGCCCAGTCCTCGCCACGGCACGGAGGTTCGCGTGGTCCGGTTCCCTCGTCTCACCCAGCTCGGCGTCGCCATGGCCGCCGCCGCAGTCGTCCTCGCCCCGACAGCGCACGCGGTCACCGACGACGTCGAGTACGTCGCGATGGGCGATTCCGCCGCGGCCGGTCCGCTCATCCCCGACCAGGATCCCGACCTCAACTGCTTCCGCTCCGAGAAGAACTACCCGCGGGTCGCCGCAGAGCTGATCGGCGCGAAGCTGACCGACGTGACCTGCTCCGCCGCGAAGATCAGCGACTTCTCCACCAAGCAGTACGGCGTGGTGCCGCCGCAGTACGACGCGCTCAAGCGCAGCACCGACCTGGTCACCGTCACCATCGGCGGCAACGACGTGGAGCTGGTGCAGGCCGCCGTGTCCTGCCTGAACCTGCTGCCGGAACCCGCGGGCAGGTCCTGCAAGGACCGCTTCACCGCGGGCGGGCGCGACGAGCTGGCGGAGCGGATCGACGCGCTGGCCCCGGAGGTCGACGGGATGCTGGAGCAGATCGAGGCGCGGGCCCCGCACGCCGAGATCGTGGTCGTCGGCTACGGCACCTACCTGCGGCCCGGCGGCTGCTACCCGATCCAGCCGGTGTGGGCGAGGGACGCCGACTACATCCAGTCCAGTGTGGACAAGCTGAGCGCGATGCTGCACGAGCGTGCTTCAGCGCACGGCGCCGAGTTCGTCGACCTGGCGGAGGTGAGCCGCGGGCACGACACCTGCGCCGCGCCGCAGGACAAGTACTACGAAGGCGTCATCCCGACGTCGGTGGCGGCCCCGCTGCACCCGAACGCCAAGGGGATGCAGGCCTTCGGCGAAGCCGTCGCGAAGGGGATCCAGCACGCGGATTCCTGACCGCACGAACGGAAACGCCCCCGTGCCGGAGCGCGGGGGCGTTTCTCATGAGGCCAGATCTCCGCAGAGCTGGACGGAGAAGGCCGCTTGCGCCCGCACGTCGCCCAGCTCGCCCGCGATGTTCAGGCCGCAGTACAGCACCTCGAGCTGAGCCGCGCGGTCGCCGAGCCGGTGGTGGAAGCGCTCCAAGGACAGCGCCAGGTGGCAAGCCCGCGCGTGCTCGTCGCGCAGGATGGCCAGCCCGAGCATCTTGTGGAGGTTGGCCTCCTCGGTCCGGAACCAGCGGATCGCCGCCTGCGCGTTCGTGATCTCGGGGAGGTCCACCGGCGGCGGACCGGTCCAGCGGCGCCACGGCGAGTCCGAGATGAACCGCAGCCCCCGATCCGCCGCGTGCAGGTAGAAGTCCAGCAGCCGGTTGAACGCGGCGTTGCGCTCCCCGTCCGCCTCCTCCGCCGCGATCGCGGTGGAGTACAGCCGGACCAGCCCGGGCCACAGGTAGCGGCCGTCGTCGGTCTCGTGCAGCAGGTGGAACGCCGCCATCCGCTCCAGCTGGACGAAGCTCTCGTGGATCGTGGTGCCTGCGAGCGCGGCGGCGGTGAAGCAGTCGACGGTGCCGCCGGGGTGCTCGGCCAGCAGCCGGAACAGCCGGGCCGCGCCGCCGTCGAGCCGCTGGAAGCTGCCGGTCAGCGCGGTGTGGACGCCTTCGCCGGAGTCCGGCAGCGAGAGCTTGGCCAGCCGGTGGCGGGGGTCGGCGGAGGTGTCGAGCAGCGAGCGGATCGTGCGCTGCGGCGGCCCGGCCGCGCGGGCCGCGGCGATCCGCAGCGCCAGCGGAAGCCGGTCGCACAGCTCGGCCAGCTCCACGGCGGCCTCGGACTCGGCGTCGATCCGCTCGGGACCGAGCACGAACCGGAGCACGTCGACCGACGCCTCGCGGCTCAGCGGCGGCACCGCGACCCGCACCGCTCCGGCCATCACGGCGAGGCCGTCCATCCTGCTCCGGCTGGTCACCAGCACCGCGCAGCCTGCCCCGGGCAGCAGCGGCTTGACCTGCGCGGCCGAACTCGCGTTGTCCAGCACCACCAGCACCCGCCGACCCGCCAGCGTCGACCGGTACAGCGCCGCGCGTTCGTCGAGATCGGAAGGGATGCGCACGTCGGGGACGCCGAGCGCGCGGAGGAAAGCGCTCAGCACCTGGCCCGGCTCCACCGGTTCGGTCTCGCTGAACCCGCGGAGGTCGGCGAACAGGCAGCCGTCGGGGAAGCGCTCGGCCGACCGGTGCGCCCAGCGCAGCGCGAGCGCGGTCTTGCCGACCCCCGCCGGGCCGGTGATGACCCGGACGTCGCCGTCGCCGCGGCGGCGGTCCAGCTCCGCGAGCTCGGCCTCCCGGCCGACGAACCCGCTGTTCTCCCTGGGCAGCTGCCACGGCACCGCGGTCGGTTCCGGCTCCTCCGAGCTGAGCACCGTCTGGAACGCCGCTTGCAGGCCCGGACCCGGGGTGACGCCGAGCTCTTCGCTGAGCCGGGACCGCGTCTCGTGGTAGACGTCGAGCGCTTCGGCCTGCCGTCCGGCCTGGTGCAGGCTCAGCACCAGCAGTTCCACCAGGGGTTCGCGCAGCGGGCGCATCGCGACGGCCTCGCGCAGCGGGTCGATCCCCTCGTCCGCGCGGCCGATCCGGTGCAGCCGCCAGGCCAGCTCGTGCACCGCGTTGATCATCGACTCGTCCAGCCGGTCCACGACCTCGCGGCGCAGCTGCTCGGCGGCGACGTCGGCCAGCGGCGGTCCGCGGTGCAGGGCCAGCGCGGTGTCCAGCAGTTCGACGGCCTCGGCGTCGGGTGCGTTGCGGGCCGCGGCGACCAGGTCCTCGAACTGCGTCATGTCGACCGCGGCTCGCGGCGCGAGCAGCTGGTAGCCGGGTGCGCGCGTGACGACCTCGACGCCGTCGCCGAGCTCCCGGCGCAGCTTGGCGATGTGGCCCTGCAGCGCGGCTTTGGCGGTGGGTGGCGGCTCGCCCTCCCACGCGATGTCCATCAACCGGTCCGCGGACACCACGCGGTTCAGCTCGATGGCCAGCGCGGCCAGGATGCTGCGCCGCTTGGCGGCGCCGATCGCGGTCGCGTGGCCGTCCGCTCGCAGCAGTTCCACGGGTCCCAGCAGGCGAATCCGCAGCTGTGGTGGTTTCCTTCGAGAAGACATCCGCTCATTTCGAGTGCTCCGCCGGACGTACCCGCCACCCTCCCCGATGTGTTGGCGGGACGTTGGGCCGACGTTGGCGACGCCTGTGATCATAGTGCGGTGTTGTTGTGTCTGGGGGACTCATGAGCGAAGCCGAGGAAGTTCAGGCGTCTCGCACGCTGGCCCGTTCCGCCGCAGGCATCAAGCAGTTGCGCCAGGCGGTGGAATCGCAGAACTTGCGCCTCGAACCCGAAGCGGGCAAGCAGCTCCGCGAAGCGCTCGAAGACCAGATGTCCACAGTGGATGAATGGTTGAAGCGCGCCGCCGGCCTCACCGGGAACGCGCCGCTCGGGCAGAACCCGGTCGGCCAGGCGATGGCGGTGAAGTTCGCCACTCGCGCGCAGGGCGGCGAGAACTCCTTCACCGACGTGCTGACGCAGTACCGCGCGGTCGTCGAAGAGGCGCGCGACGCGATCGTCGAAGCGATGCGCACCTACCGGGACGCCGACGAGCACGCCGCGGACGACTTCCGCAAGATCGCGGACGCCGCGTTCCAGAACCGCACGTGATGGGTCGGGCGACGCTGGGGTGCGCCCGCCGCAGTCGAGGGGATGAAAGCCGCAGATGACCCAGCCGAACGCCAGTCCGGACAAGCCGGACATCGTTCTGACCGAGACGCAGAACTGGGCCTCGCGCAGCCACGAAGAGCTCTACGCGGCGGTGCACACCGACAACGATCCGGGCCGGGTGGGCCAGCTGTCCGACGACTGGAACGCGCTGAGCCGGGACATCGCCGAAGCCGCTCAGCGCATGTCGGAGAAGGTGCGGGGCACCGAGGCCGGCTGGCAGGGGCAGGCCGCCGACGCGGCGCGCGCCGCGATCCAGGAGCTGACCGACTGGAACATCAAGGCCGGTGACACGGCGGGTTCGCTGGCGGCGCGGATCTCCACGCAGGGCCGGGTCATGGAGGTCGCCAAGACCGAGATGCCGGAGCCGGTCAAGGGCGTGGAAGGGCTGCAGGCGGCGGTCATCGGTGCTTACGCCACCAACGACCTCGAGAGCTTCACCAAGGCCACCACCGACCTGCAGGCCCACCAGGCCAAGGCCACCAACGCGCACGAACGCGCGGTCCAGGTCATGACCAACATGGAAGCCCAGTCCCGCACCATCGACAGCGAGACCCCGCGCTTCACGCCTCCGCCGAACCCGGTGACCCAAGAGCGGATGCAGGCCCGGATGGCCCAGATGGCCCCCATGGCCGCAGGTGGCGGGGGACAGCCGCTCGAACCGAAGCAGCAGGGCCAAGCACCGGCCGCCACGACCCCGGAGGGCGTGTCGCCGGCGGCGGCGAACGGGCCCGGTGGGATCGACGGTCCGACGAAGATGATGCCGAAGCTGGGCGACACCCCTGGTGGCCCTGGTGGCCCCGGTGGGATCGGTGGCGGTCCCGGCGGGATCGGCGGCGGGCCTGGCGGGATCGGCGGCGGGCCTGGTGGCGGAGTCGACGGTCCGACCAAGGCGATGCCGATGCCGAAGCTGGGCGACGGCCCCGGCGGTGGGTTCGACGGTCCGACGAAGGCGATGCCGAAGCTGCCTCCGCTGGGCGACGGCCCCAGCAGCACATCTCCGCAGAGCACGAGCCCGCAGAGCACGACGCCGCAGGGTGCGAACCCCAAGATGCCGCCCCTGCCGCAGATGGGCGGCCCCGGCGGCGATCACACGTACCAACCGCGGCCGTACGGCATTCCGGACGGCGTGCCCCCCACCGGCCCCGGTGCGCGTCGGCCCGGCGACCCGAACAGCCGCGGTGGTGGCGGCTGGCAGGGCCAGATCCCGCCGATCCCGGGTGGTCCCGGCGGCACGGGGCCTGGCGGAACCGGCCCCGGCGGCGCTGGTCCTGGCGGTGGCGGCCCCGGCGGATTCCGCGGCGGCCCGGGTGCGGTCCCCGGCCTGGGTGCCGGTGGCGGCGGTGGAGCCGGAGGCGGTGCCGGTGGCTCGTCCAACCTGGCGCCCGGCGGTTCCTCGGGTACCGGCAGCACGGGTTCTGGTGGACCCGGCGCCGGCCCCCGCGGCATGGGCGGTGGCGCCGGGCAGCCCGGCATGGCCGGAGCGCCGGGCATGGGCGCCGGTGCGATGGGCAACCGCGGTGGCCGCGGCGAAGACGACAAGGAACGCAGCGCCAAGTACGTCCAGGGCGGCCAGATCGTGGAGGTGCCGGGCGCCGACCTGCCGCCGCCGGTGATCGGTGAGGGCAAGAAGAAGAAGCGGGACCAGGGATGATGACGACAACGGCGCCGGACTTCGCGCTGACCGCCGCGGAGTACGACCTCGTCACCGGAGCTCTGGGCCACGGTCGCCCGCAGTTCCCGCTCCAGGTGCCCAGCGTGGGCCGGACGATGGAGGAACGCGCCGGCCTCGCCGCCGACGCGTTCCGCTCGCTGGCCGACCGGGGCATGGCCTCCGGCGACCAGCTCGACGACCGGCTGGCGGTTCTGCTGCAGCTGATCGTCGACAACGACACCTCGGTGGACGTGGTCGGCTACGTCGGCGAGCCGGTCCAGGCCCTGGCCGCGGTCACCCGCCGCGCCGGGGTGCTGGCGCAGCTGGTGGCCGGCGAGCTGTGGCTGACCGAGATCCGCCCGACCGCGCTGGCGATGGCGGCGGTCGGCGTGCTGCCGCCCGGCCAGCCCGGCATGAAGCCTGCGCTGTCGGTGCCCAAGGAGCAGCTGAACCGCGCGCTGGACGAGGACGAGGACGACCCGTTCGGCGGCGACTACGACGACGAGACCGCGCTGGTGCGGGCGGGCATGTCCGGCCAGGACGCCGCGGTGCTGGCCGAGCTGGTCGAAACCCGCGTCGGTGGCGGGCAGTTCGGCGTCACGCACCGGGGGCAGCGGTCGTCGACGCTGGTCACCTGGTTCGACACCAACGAGGGCCGGTACCTGATGGTCAGCGAGCGCTCCCACATCAGCATCGCCCCGGCCGACAACCGCCGCATCGAGCACCGCCTGGGCGAAGTCCTGGCGAAGCTCGACTGACGAGCTGAAGAGGACCCACCATGACTTTCCAGGTCGAAGCAGAGGACCTGACCGCGCACGCCAGCCACCTGGAGGCGCTGACCGACCGGGTGGACACCGCGATCTCCGCCGCCGAGCAGGTCAGCATGGACGACGAGGCCTACGGCCTCCTGTGCTCGTTCCTGCCGCCCATCATCAACCCGATGGAGGAGGAAGGCCTCAACGCGCTCAAGGCCGCCAAGGAAGGCATCACCACCACGGCGGACAACGTCCGCCAGACGGCCAAGGAGTACCAGGAGACCGACGAGGCGGGCGCGGACAACTTCTCCCAGTTCGACGACGCCGTGCGGGTGAACGATTCGGCCGTCGCGCTGCGCGGGGTCGAGAGCACGGGGTCCAGCTCCTCGCCGAGCGGATCGACCTCGGCCTCCTACGAGCCCGCGATGCAGGGACGTCCGGCGTCCGGTCCGGTGATGGACTCGGAGCCGCGGCAGTTCACCGCGATGAACGCGCCGGAGGGCAGGCAGCTGGCTGAGCCGCAGCACGCGCCGATGGAGCCGAAGCAGTTCACGCCGATGAATGCACCGGAGGGCAGGCAGCAGGTTGAGCCGCAGCACGCGCCGATGGAGCCGAAGCAGTTCACACCGATGAACGCGCCCGAGGGCAGGCAGCGGGTCGAGCCCTTTGAGCAGGCTGAGCCGATGGAGCGGGACGTGGTCCAGGCGACGCCCGTGGAGCCGGCGCAGCGCCCCACCGCGACGTACCAGGGCGACCTCTACTCGAGCTGAGCCGCCGACGTCGCACTGCTACCCCGGGTCGGGGGCAGCAAGCGGATCGCAGATTTAGAAGTCCTTTGGAGGTAGTGCAATGCCGGGCCAGAGCCAGGGCGGGTTCGCTTCGATCGGGGCGGACCCCGACGAGGCGGAGCGGCGGATCCAGGAGTGGGCGAAGGGCTTCGAGGAGAAGGCCCAGCGCTACCAGGCCATCCAGGCCGAGACCGAGCAGCTGCGCCTCACCGCGGCCAGCTCGGACGGTCGCGTCAAGGTGACGGTGCGCGCCGACGGCAGCATCACAGACCTGGAGCTCACCGACAAGGTCCGCTCGATGCCGCCGTCCGAGCTGGCGTCCCAGATCCTGTCCACGATGCACAAGGCGCAGTCCGACATCGCCGGCAAGGTCGGCGAGACCATGACGGCCCACCTCGGCGACGAGGACCGGGAAACCCGCGCGATGATGCTGGACAACCTGCGCGAACGCTTCCCGGAGCAGCCCGAGGACGAGGCGCCGGAGCTGGAGACCTCCTCGAAGTGGGACGGCCCGGCCGAGGAAGAGGACCACACGCCTCCGCCGCCCGCACCTCCGGCCGCCGCGCCGAATCCCCCTGCGGCACCGAAGAAGAAGCCCGCCTTCGAGGACGAGGACGACGACGAGTTCGGCCCCGACTTCGACCCGCTGCGGGACTGATCCCCGCCCGACCTGACCACCAGTTACCCGGCCCCGGAGTGTGCAGTGACCAATCCGCTGATCGCTGAGCGGAAGGATTCGACGCAGGATTTCAGCGGAGTCCCCTTGCTGGAGTCGGTGAACGACACCAAGCAAGCGATCGAATCCGGCGACTGGGCCGCGGGAATCATGGGTGCGGCGGGCACCGGCCTCGAGGCACTCGGTGCGGTGATGGACCCCTTCGGGACGATCCTCGCCGCGGGCGTCGGCTGGCTGATGGAACACGTCGGTCCGGTCTCCGACGCCCTGGACGCGCTCACGGGCGATCCGGACGAGATCCAAGCGCACGCGGAGACCTGGTCGAACGTCGCGGCGGAACTCGGCGAGATCTGCACCGACATGACCAACCTGGTCAACAGCGACACCCAGGGCTGGCTCGGCGAAGCCGGCGATTCCTACCGCGCCCGCAGCGAAGACACGACCGCTCTGATCTCGGCTGCCCAGGCTGCGGCTGATGGTGCGTCGAACGGGATCAGCACGGCCGGTGAGGTCGTGGCGATGGTGCGCACGCTGGTTCGCGACATCATCGCCGAGCTGGTCGGACGCCTGGTGTCCTGGGCGTTGCAGGTGCTCGCCACGCTCGGGATCGCGATGGCGTGGGTGGTGCCGCAGGTCGTGGCGGCGGTGGCGAAGACGGTCACCAAGATCGCTGATATCACCACGAAGTTGGTGCGGGCGATCGGCAAGCTCGCCCCGATGCTCAAGAAGCTCGGAGACGGCTTCGGCGACGTCAAGAAGGCGCTGAGCAAGTTGAACGCCGGCGGCGGAGGAGCCCCCAAGCCCAAGGGTGTTTCGCCGGCGCCGAGGCCCACGTCCGAGCCGGTCAAGCCGATGGGGTCGGCCTCGACGCCGGCGTCGACCACGTCCATGAGCACGGTCCCGACACCACCGGCGAACGGCGCGGATTTCGCTTCGCCGCGCGGGGTGTCGTCGACCGGCGGGTCGCACGGCGGCGGTTGGGGCGGCGACCTCTTCGGCTCGCCGTCCCGCAAACGGTCCGGCGGCGGCTCCGGGGCCACGTCCCGCAGCATGAACTCCCGATCGCTCGGCGGTTCCCACGACGGGCCGAGCAGTGGTGCGAATCGTCCAGCGGGGATTCCGCCGAACGCGTCGCCGGTCGACCACCCCGATCTGGGGATGAACAACGGCAACATCGATCCCTCCCACTCCAGCTACGAAAGCACGATCACGGTGAACGGTGTCGATCACAAGATCGTGAGCACGCCGATGACCAAGCTCGAGGGCTATCACGGGGTCAAGCCGGAGGGTTATCAGTCGGTCATGGACAACGGCGTGCAGCGGCCTGACGGTCGGGCGGGAAACAGCGCGGACGATTGGAAGGCCTGGTACCTCACGGACGACCAGACCAGTGCGGCTGACTACTCCTACAACTCCACCGCGCCCGGCGCTGTGATCAAGTACGAGACCCCGGGCCCGGTGACGGTGCACGACGTTCCGCCCGCGCTGGTCGACAACAACGGGCCGGGCGGCATCACCGATCCCGCGCACATGGCGGCGATGAAGCAGCACTTCGGGATCGGCGACCAGCCCCTCATGGACGGGTTGGCGCAGAACAACGGCGTCATCAAGACCTCGGACGGTCCGGACAACCCGTCGGAGTTCATCGTCCCCTGGGAAAATGCCGCCGGTGGGAAGTACTCGGTTGCCGGTTACCCGAACCTGATGGGCGACTTGAAGCCGAAACCGAGCAGCGACAACGGGCTTCACGGGAAGATCTGAAGGAGAGTTGGAACCGCGGGGTGAGCAGACGATCGCGGGCCATTTCGTGCATGACATGACAACCGTCCTTTTCGGACGTTGACCTGGGAGTTCCGCAGTGACGAACCCGTTGATCGCTGAGCGGAAGGATTCGACGCAGTCGTTCAGCGGTGTGCCGATCCTGGAATCCGTCGACGAGACGAAGAAGGCGATCGAGTCCGGCGACTGGGCGTCCGGCGTGATGGGTGCGGTGGGCACGGGCCTGGATGCGCTCACGATGGCGCTGGATCCCTTCGGGTCGATCCTCGCCGCCGGAGTCGGCTGGCTCATGGAGCACGTCGGGCCGCTGTCGGATGCGTTGGACGCGTTGACCGGCGACGCCGATCAGATCAAGGCGCACTCGGAGACGTGGAAGAACGTCGCCACCGAACTCGGTGAGATCAACACCGAGATGGCCAACATGGTCAACAGCGATGTCGCCGACTGGTCCGGGGCCGCGGCGGATTCCTACCGGCAGCGCAGCGAGGACACCGGGAAGCTCATCGAAGCGGCCAAGAAGGCCGCCGAAGGCGCCTCGGACGGCATCGGCACCGCAGGTGAGGTCGTCGCGGCGGTGCGCACCCTGGTGCGCGACATCATCGCCGAACTCGTCGGTCGCCTGATCTCCTGGGCCTTGCAAGTCCTGGCCACGCTGGGCATCGCGATGGCCTGGGTGGTCCCCCAGGTCGTGGCGGCCGTGGCCAAGACCGTGGCCAAGATCGCTGACGTCACCACGAAGCTGGTCAAGGCGATGAAGGCCCTCTCGCCGCTGATCAAGAAGCTCAAGGACGGCTTCGGCGATGCGGGCAAGGCCCTGAAGAAGATCAAGAACGACAACGGCACCGCCCCCAAGCCGAACCCGACCCCACCGCCCAGCAGGGGTGGCAACGGCCCGCGTGGCGGCCAGGAAAGCAGCCGGGGCATGCGTGAGGATTCCGACTCCTCGCCCGGCAGCACGATCCCGCAGACGAATTCCGCGCCGCAGCCGAGTCCGACGACTTCGGCCTCCACCGGCGGGAACACCTCCGCACCGCCGGCCAGCTCCGCCCCCACCCAGCCGACGGGGAACACCCCGCAGCCCACGGTGCTGACCGGGAACATCTCCGACGGCAAGGGCGGGAAGAAGCCGCACAGCGTCACCCCGGACAAGGTGCAGTCGATCCCGCTGAAGGACGACAAGGGGAACACGGTCGGGATCTCGTTCCCGAGCAAGGCGGAGGACCCGAAGAAGGTCGGCAGCTGGGCGGGCAAACCCATCCGGAACAGCGACAACTGGTACAACAAGAACCGCAACAGCAAGGACTCCAATTTCCCCGAGACGAAGGCGGACGCGCCGTGGAAGGGGAAGCAGCCGTTCTACGTCCACGCTCACGCCCAGCCCAAGGGCTACATCGTCAACGTGAACACCGCTCAGCCCGGACAGCCTGCCAAGTGGGAGAAGATGGGGCTCACCGGTGATCAGTACGGGCAGCTGGTGTCGAGCAACTCCCATTTCCAGGCGGCGTCGAAAGCGGACCCGAACCGGCCGATCGTGCAGATGTCCTGCCAAGCGGGAAGTCCAGCCGGAAACGCGGCGCAGACGTCAGCGGACGCCATCCGCAACGCGGGCCATTCCGGCGACGTGTACGCACCCACCGGGAAGGGATTCCGGAAGCCCGACGGGAACGAGAGCATCTACGGGGTGGGCCCCGGTGTGGACAGCAGCGGCAACCCCGTCGCTGGCGAGTTCAAGAAGTTCTAGCATTGTTCAGCGGGACGAGCAGGTGAAGAGGAACAACGGCCATGGATGACTCAGCCCGCCCGAGCCCGGGCAGCGATCGGGACGACTGGGCGGTGTTGCTCGACCCGGCGTGGCAGCCTCGGTTCGACGGCGACCAGCCGCCGCCGCACGCGATCGCCGGGGGCTGGCCGTTGGCGACCGATGGGAGTCGCGGCCGCTTCGAGCCGAACCCCGATTTCGCGCCGGCCGATCCGGCCAATCCGACGGACCCGGTGGACGCGGTGCTCCGGTTGATCGCCGAAGGACGCACGAAGGTCGACGAGCTGATCCCGGCGGTGCGCGACGCGGTGCTGGAGATCGCCCTGTCCGCGGACGGATATCCGCTCGTCGGCCCCGCTCCCGACGACGTGCCCTGCGTCGCCGTGGTGACCGCGCCGCTGCACCGCAAGGACATGGATTCGGTGGAGCTCTGGGGATCCCTCACGGCCGAGGGCCTGCTCGAGCTGCTGCCGCCCGACACGGACATCCTGCTCAACCCGGAAGGCCCGGCCCCGGTGCGCCTGGCTGCCAGCGCGCTCCGCGACAGCTTCGCCTGACCGCTCTTTCGCGGAGTTCGCCGGTTCGGTGCGGCCGAGCGCAACAGCGCTGTTCGCGACGGCTGCCGAGTCGGCATGCGCGAATCGATGAACCGCAACAGCGCCTGGGTGCGTGTAGTCCACGACCTGGTGTCTGTCCTCTTTGAACGTTGATTTTGGAGTGCTGCTGTGACGAATCCGTTGGTCGCCGAGCGGAAGGATTCGACGCAGTCGTTCAGCGGTGTGCCGATCTTGGAGTCGGTGAACGACACCAAGCAGGCGATCGAATCTGGCGACTGGGCGTCCGGCGTGATGGGTGCGGTGGGTACCGGCCTGGATGCGTTGACCATGGCGATGGATCCGTTCGGGTCGATCCTCGCTGCTGGTGTGGGCTGGCTGATGGAGCACGTGGGCCCGCTGTCGGATGCGTTGGATGCGTTGACCGGTGATGCCGATCAGATCAAGGCGCATTCGGAGACGTGGAAGAACGTCGCCTCCGAGCTGGGCGAGATCAACACCGAGATGGCGAACCTGGTCAGCAGCGATGTCGACGGTTGGACCGGGGAAGCCGCGGATTCCTACCGGCAGCGCAGCGAGGACACCGCCAAGCTCATCGAGGCGGCGCAGAAGGCCGCTGAGGGCGCGTCGAGCGGGATCGGCACGGCGGGCGAGGTCGTGGCGGCGGTGCGGAGCCTGGTGCGCGACATCATCGCTGAGCTGGTCGGTCGCCTGATCTCTTGGGCGTTGCAGGTCCTGGCCACGCTGGGGATCGCGATGGCTTGGGTGGTTCCGCAGGTAGTCGCTGCGGTGGCGAAGACGGTCGCGAAGATCGCTGACGTCACGACGAAGCTGGTCAAGGCGATGAAGGCCTTGGCGCCGCTGGTGAAGAACCTCGAAAAGGGCTTCGGCGACGCGGGAAAGGCTCTGAACAAGATCAAGGGTGGCAGCGGCGCAGCCCCGAAGCCGAAGAGCTCGCCCGCCCCGACCCGGTCGATGGGCAACGACGGCCCGACCCCGAACAGCAGCCCGGACTTCCCGGCGCCGACCAGGTCGATGTCCAACGACGGCCCGGCGTCCACGTCGTCGATGTCGCACAACGGACCGAACCCGAACTCCCCGGGCACCGGTCCGGCGCCCAACTCGTTCGACGGTGGTCCGACGCCCAAGTCGATCTCGAATGAGTCGCCCGCCCCGTCCGGTGGCACGAGCAAGTCCCGCGGCATCGGCGGTGATCTGCGGAAGGCGTCCAGCGATGCGCAGACACCGAGCCGGAACGTCGGCAACCGCCGGTGCGAGACCGACCCGGTCGACATCGCCACCGGCGAGATGGTGCTGGCGCAGGTCGATGTGGAGATCGCCGCCGCGCTACCGCTCGTCCTGCGGCGCACGCACCTGTCCTCGTACCGGGTCGGCCAGGCCTTCGGCAGTTCTTGGGCATCCACATTGGACCAGCGGCTGGAGGTCGGGAGCGCAGGTGTCTCCTTCGCCGCCGACGACGGGAAACTGCTGTTCGCCCCGACGCCGGAGCTGGGCGCGACGGTGCCGTTCGCTGGCTCGCCCAACACGCTCACCAGGCACGACCACGGCGGTTACACGGTCGTGCTGGTCGGCGAGCAACAGGCGCTGCACTTCGCTCCGGGCGACGAGGTCCTGCGGCTGACCGGCATCACCGATCGCAACCACAACCTCGTCCACTTCGAGCACGACGAGGCGGGCACTCCGGTCGAGGTCCGGCACAGCGCGGGCTTCCGCATCCGGGTGGAGACCGAAGACGGCCTGGTCACGGCGCTGCACCTCCGCGGCGCGGCCAACGGCGACGACCTGCAGCTGATGCGGTACGCCTACACCGACCGGCGGCTCACCTCGGTGATCAACGCTTCCGGCCAGGCGCTGGAGTTCGACTACGACGCCGAGGGCCGGATCGCGGGCTGGACCGACCGGAACGGCATCTGGTACCGCTACACCTACGACCAGGCAGGACGTTGCGTGCGCACCGAGGGTGCCGGCGGTTTCCTCAACGGCACGTTCGAATACGCCGACGACGTCACGCGCTACACCGATTCGCTCGGTCACACCAAGGCCTTCCACCTCAACGACGCGAAGCAGACGGTCCGCGAGGTCGATGCGCTGGGCAACGAGACGGTCTTCGCGTGGGACGACCACGACCGCCTGCTCGCCCGGACCGACGCCCTGGGCCGCACCGTCGAGTACGACTACGACGACGCGGGCAACATCACGGCCATCACCAGGCCCGATGGCAGCCGGCAGCTGATCGAGTACGACGACCGGCGGATGCCGGTGACGTTCGTCGACCCGGACGGTGCGATCAGCCGCCGCGAGTACGACGAGAACGGCAACCTGATCAAGGTGACCGACCCCGCCGGCGCCGTGACGACCTACGCCTACGACGAGCGGGGTTTGCTGGCCAGCATCACCGACGCGCTGGGCAACGTGCGCCGGATCGGTACCGACGCCGCCGGCCTCCTGGTTTCGGTCACCAATCCGCTCGGCGCCACCACGACTTACCGCCGGGACGGCTTCGGCCGGGTGACCGAGGTGACCGATCCGATCGGCGGCACCACCAAGTTCGGCTGGACCGTCGACGGTCGGACGGCCTGGCAGACCCGGCCGGACGGCAGCACCGAGCGCTGGATCCGCGACGGGGAGGGCAACGTCCGCACCCGGGTCGACCAGCTCGGGCAGACCACGACGACCGAGACGACCGCTTTCGACCTGCCGTCGGTGGAGATCGGTCCGGACGGCTCCCGGCGGGAGTTCCGCTACGACACCGAAACCCGGCTGGTCTCCGTCACCAACGAGCAGGGCCAGGTCTGGCGGTACGAGTACGACGCCGCCGGAAACCTGGTGCGGGAGACCGACTTCGGCGGTCGAGCGGTGTCGTACCGGTACGACGCGGCCGGGCAGCTGGTGGAGCGCACCAACGGCGCGGGCGAGACCGTCCGGTTCACCTACGACCTGCTCGGCAACCTCGTGGAACGCCGCACCGCGACCACGACGTCGACCTTCGCCTACGACCCGATGGGGCGCCTGATCGCTGCCGGCAACGACGCCACCCGGGTGTCGTTCGAGCGCGATCAGCTCGGTCGCGTGCTGACCGAGACGGTCAACGGTCGCACCGTCGCGTCCGCCTACGACCCGCTGGGGCGGCGAGTGCGGCGGCGGACGCCGTCGGGCGCGGAGAGCGTCTGGGAGTACGACGCCGCGGATCGGCCGGTCGCGCTGCACACCGCCGGGCGCACGCTGGGGTTCGACTACGACGTCGCGGGCCGCGAAGTGCAGCGCACGCTGGGAACTCGCGTGCTGCTGGCGCAGAACTGGAACGCCGACCACAAGCTGTCCTCGCAGACCCTGATCGGCGGCGACCGCATGATCCAGCAGCGGTCCTACGCCTACCGGCCGGACGGAGCGCTGGTGGGCGTCCGCGATCAGCTCAGCGGAGACCGCACGTTCGACCTCGATCTCGCAGGGCGGGTCACCGCCGTCAACCGGCCACAGTGGACCGAGCGCTACGCCTACGACCCGGCGGGCAACCTCGCGCACGCGGAATGGCCGGTGTCGGGCTCTCCGGACGACGCGGCGGTGGGCGATCGGGCCTACGCGGGAACCCTGATCACCCGAGCTGGAACCACCCGGTACACCCACGACGCCGAAGGTCGCACCACCTCCCGGAGCCTCCAGCAGGCGGCCTGGAACTACACCTGGAACGCCGAGAACCAGCTCATCGGCGTGGTGACCCCGGACGGGCAGCGCTGGCGCTACGTCTACGACCCGCTCGGCCGCCGCGTCGCCAAACAACGCCTCCACCCGGACGGCAGCATCGCCGAGCACGTCGACTTCACCTGGGACGACAGCCTGCTCGTCGAGCAGGTCCACAACGGCACGGACGCCACCGTCTGGGAGTGGGCACCCGACAGCTACCGCGTGCTCGCGCAGACCGAACGCCGGACGACGCCGAACGCGCCGCAACGATGGGTCGACCAGCGCTTCTACGCCATCGTCACGGACCTCGTCGGCACCCCGGCGGAACTGGTCGACCCGGACGGCAACCTCGCCTGGCACGTGGACACCACGCTCTGGGGAACCCTGAAGGCACCGGCCGGTCACGCCTGCACGCCGCTGCGGTTCCCCGGGCAGTACCACGACCACGAGACCGGTCTGCACTACAACCTCAACCGCTACTACGACCCCACCACCGGTCGGTACACCTCCGGCGACCCGCTCGGTCTGGCCCCCTCGCCGAACCCGCACGCCTACGCCCCGAACCCCACCGGCTGGATCGACCCGCTCGGCCTCATGAACTGCAGCGCTGGCGGTTCCAACGCTGGTGGTGACAGGGGGCTGAACAACCCGCAGTTGCGGCCGAATCCGCAGCGGCCGCAGTGGATGTACCGGGGTGACACGCGTCCGGTGAACGGGCCTGACGGGCTCTTCCAGAACGGGATGACGTCGTGGGGCAAGAACTACGACATGCCGCACCACGTGCACGGCGGTCGCGGGGCCAACGATTCCGGCTACGTCTCGCTGACCTCCGATCCCAACGTGGCGCACCAGTTCGCGTTCTCCCCCGACGGCGGCCCCGTCATCAGCAAGGACGGCAACCACTACATCTCGATGTCCGGGCAGGTCCTGAAGGTGCAGTCCACGGACAACTTGATCCACACGGGTTCGCAGAACCTCCCGCCGGACCTGGCGCAGCGGATGTCGAAGCAGAGCGAGTGGGACGCGGTGCACCACGTCGCTCCGGAGAACATCCACAGCTCGGTGTCCGTTCACGGCTACTTCCGGCAGAGCAACGACCAGCGATTCGCCCTGCCCGGCTCCTTGACGACGACCGAGCACGTCAACCCCAACTTCGTCCCGAACCACCCCGGCTACAACCCGCACGCCGATCCGAACAGCGGTTTCACCCCGAACACCGATCTCAACCTCCGGCCCTCCGATGTGGACCTCGGAGACCCCGGGGCCTCGAACCGGTCTCGCCGGTAGTCCGCGAACGGAGCATCGAGGCGGAGGTCGTCCGGATGCCGGGGTGGCGAAGTCCCCCGTTTCGCCACACCGGCAACGGGTTGTGGTGCACGATCGAGGTGATCGGACCGACTGCGGATCTTTGAACCGCGGGAGTGCCCGGATCCGTGGAGTGCACGACCCGAGCTTCGCCCTTTCCGAACGCTGACTTTGGAGTGACGCGGTGACGAACCCGTTGGTGGCCGAGACCAAGGATTCGACGGAGTCGTTCAGCGGGGTGCCGATCCTCGAGTCGGTCAACGACACGAAGAAGGCGATCGAGTCCGGTGACTGGGCGTCCGGGGTCATGGGTGCGGTGGGTACCGGCCTGGATGCGTTGACGATGGCGATGGATCCGTTCGGCTCGATCCTCGCCGCCGGTGTGGGCTGGCTGATGGAGCACGTGGGCCCGCTGTCGGATGCGCTGGATGCTCTCGCCGGTGACGCCGATCAGATCAAGGCGCACTCGGAGACGTGGAAGAACGTCGCCACCGAGCTGGGTGAGATCAACACGGAGATGGCCAACATCGTCAAGAACGATCTGGCCAACTGGACCGGGGAAGCCGCGGACTCCTACCGGAAGCGCAGTGAGGACACCGGAAAGCTCCTCGAGGCAGCGAAGAACGCAGCTGAGGGTGCGTCCGATGGGATCGGCACGGCGGGTGAGGTCGTCGGGGCGGTGCGCAGCCTGGTGCGCGACATCATCGCCGAGCTCGTCGGCCGCCTGATCTCCTGGGCGCTGCAGGTCCTCGCCACGTTGGGCATCGCGATGGCTTGGGTCGTGCCGCAGGTCGTCGCGGCGGTGACGAAGACGGTCGCGAAGATCGCTGATGTGACCACGAAGCTGGTCAAGGCGATGAAGGCGCTGACGCCGTTGATCAAGAAGCTCAAGGACGGCTTCGGCGAAGCGGGCAAGGCCCTGAACAAGATCAAAGGTGGCAAGGGCGGCTCCAACACCAAGCCCGACAGCCCGGCCCCGACCCGCTCGACGGGCAACGACGGGAATGGCTCCAGGGGCGGTTCCGGCGACAACTCCACCCCGAACCGCTCGAACGGCAACAACGATCCGGCGTCGACTCATTCGCAGAGCACGGGTGGTTCATCCGACCGGTCCGGGGGAAGCAGCGGTTCGCAGGGCAACAGCGGTTCGCAGGGCAGCGGCGGTTCGAACGGTGGATCGGTGACCACCGGTCCGACGGGGAGCCGGGGCCTGGGCGGCGGCGGGTCCCGAGGGGGCAGGTCCTCCTCGAACGGTTCTCGTTCCCTGCGAGACCAGAACTCCAACCCGCGCTCGGTGGACAAGTGCACCACGGTCGGCGACCCGATCGAGGTCTCCACCGGTCAGATGCTGATGAGCCAGGTCGACGCGGAGTTCCTCGGTGCGCTGCCGCTGGTCTTCGAGCGGACCCACTTCTCCTCGTACCGGACGGGCCGGTGGTTCGGCGACAGCTGGATGTCCACGTTGGACCAGCGCTTGGAGGTCGACGCCGACGGGGTCAGCTTCGCCTCGGCGGACGGGACGCTCCAGCACTTCCCGCACCTCGCCGTCGGCGGATGGTCGGCCAGCGACCAGGGGCCGTCGCGGCAGCTCGGTCGCACCGAGGACGGCGGGTACGTCCTGGTGGACAAGGAGCGCAATCAGCTGCTGCGCTTCGCCCCCGAGGACTCGGTGCTGCCGCTGACCTCGATCACCGACGACAGCGGCAACTCGATCGCCTTCGTGCACGACGATTCCGGGGTCCCCGTCGGGATCCTGCACAGCGGTGGCTACGTGGTCCGGATCGAGGTGGCGGGCGGACTCGTCGTCGCGCTGCACTCGGTCGCAGGCGACGGCACCGAGGTCGAGCTGATGCGCTACGGCTACCGCGACTCCCGGCTCACCGAGGTCGTCAACGCTTCGGGCGAGCCGATGCGGTTCGAGTACGACCAGGCGGGCCGGATCACCGGCTGGACGGACCGCAACGGCGAGTGGTTCCGCTACATCTACGACCACCAGGGCCGTTGCGTGCGGACCGAGGGCTCGGGCGGGTTCCTCACCGGAACGCTGGAGTACGACACCGAGAACCGGGTCACGTACTCCACCGATTCGCTGGGCCACTGCACCGCGTTCCACCTGAACGAGGCCGGGCAGGTGATCAGGGAGATCGACCCGCTCGGCGGCGAAACGACGTCCGAGTGGGACTCCGCCGATCGCCTGCTGAAGCACACCGACCCGCTGGGCCGCACCACCGCGTACGAGTACGGCGAGTACGGGAACCTGATCTCGGTCACCAGGCCGGACGGGACCCAGACCCGCCGCGAGTACGACGAATCCGGCCGTCCGGTGGCGTTCATCGACCCCGACAGCTCGGTCACCCGCTACGAGTACGACGAACGCGGGAACCTCGTGCGGATCACCGATGCGGTGGGGGCGGTCACGAGCTACGCCTTCGACGACCTCGGCAACGTCGTGAGCGTCACCGATGCCCTCGGCAACACGCAGCGGATCTCCGTCGACATCGCCGGGCTGCCCGTGGCGCTCACCGATGAGACGGGCGCCACCAGCAGCTCCGACCGGGACCAGTTCGGCCGCGTCATCGCGATCACCGACGAGATGGGCGGCGTGCAGCGCTTCGGCTGGACCGTCGGTGGCCAGATCGCCTGGCAGCAGGACGCCACCGGTGCCGTGCAGCGGAGCTCCTACGACGGCGAGGGCAACGAGCGCTCCCAGACCGACGCGCTCGGCCGCACCACCAGCACGGAGTTCACGCACTTCGACCTGGTGGCGGCGGTGACCCGTCCGGACGGCTCCCGCCTGGAGTTCGGCTACGACACCGAGACGCGGCTGACGAGCGTGACCAACGAGCTCGGGATGGTGTGGCGCTACACCTACGACGCGGCCGGGAACCTGGTGCAGGAGACCGACTTCAGCGGCGTCACCACCCACTACCGGCGGGACGCGGCCGGGCAGCTCGTCGAGCGTTCCACCAGCGCGGGTGAGGTCCTGCGGTTCCGCTACGACCTGCTGGGCAACGTGGTCGAGCAGACCGACGGCCGCACCACCACGACGTTCAGCTACAGCCCGTCCGGGCTCCTGGTGGAGGCCGTGAACGCCGACAGCCGGGTGTCGTTCCAGCGCGACGCGCTGGGCCGGATCACCGCGGAAACGGTCAACGGCCGCACCGTCACCTCCGAGTACGACCTGCTGGGGCGGCGGATCCGGCGGCGCACCCCGTCCGGGGCCGAGAGCGTGTGGGAGTACGGCGCGGACGGGAACCCGGTCGCGCTGCACACCACCGGCCGGACGATCCGCTTCGAATACGACCGGATGGGCCGCGAGGTCCGGCGCGTGCTCGGTTCGGGCGCGGCCGTCGACCAGACGTGGACGCCGACGGGCCAGATCGACTCGCAGCTGATCACCAGGGCCGGCGGGGAGCGCGTGCAGCACCGGTCCTACGCCTACCGCGCCGATGGCGAGCTCGTCGGGGTGCGCGACCAGCTGACCGGGCCGCGCGAATTCGCCCTGGGTGCAGGCGACCGGGTCACCGCGGTCCAGGGCTCCGGCTGGTCGGAGCGCTATGACTACGACGCGGCGGGCAACCTGGTCAACGCCTCTTGGCCGACCGGCGAGCAGCAGCTCGGCCGACGGGACTACCAGGGCATGCTGGTCCGCAGCGCCGGGAACATCGGTTACGCGCACGACGCGCGGGGGCGCCTGGTCCGGCGGCAGTTCATGCCGACGGCCGAGAGCTTCCAGTTCTCCTGGGACGCCGACGATCGCCTGACCGAGGTGCTGACGCCCGGCGGGGCTCGCTGGCGCTACCGCTACGACGCGATGGGGCGGCGGATCGCCAAGGAGAAGCTCGGGCCCGACGGCCGGACGGCCGTCGAACGGATCGACTTCGCCTGGGACGGGATCAACCTGGTCGAGCAGGTCGCGTTCGACGGGTCCGCGCCGCGCGGCCGGGCCACGGTCTGGGAGCACGCCCCCGGCTCGCTCCACCCGCTGACGCAGAGCGAGCGGGTGCCGGGCGGACCGCAGGGGTGGGTCGAGAACCGCTTCCACGCCATCGTGACCGACCTGCTCGGCACCCCGACGGAGCTCGTCGACGACCGGGGCGGTGTCCTCCCGGTGAACCGGACGCCCCTGTGGGGAAGTTCCGCGACGAGCGGACCCACGCCGCTGCGCTTCCCCGGCCAGTACTTCGACGAGGAAACCGGCCTGCACTACAACTTCTTCCGGTACTACGACCCGGTGCTCGCCCGCTACCTCAGCCCGGACCCGATCGGCCTCGACGCGGGACCCAACAACCACGTCTACGTCGGCAACCCGAACTCCTGGTGCGACCCGCTGGGGCTGGCCGGGTGCAAGACGAAGCCCAAGCTGAACGACAACGAGAACAAGACCGGTCCGGCTTGGCAGAAGGCGGGCGGCGACAAGAAGGTCTTCCGGAATACCCGGGACGAACTCGCCAAACACATGCGCGAAAACCACAAGCAGGTCACCAACCACATCCTCAACGGCGACAAGAAGGACGCCAAGGGCAATGTGATCACGGATCCCAAGGGCAAGGGTGCGGTGGGCGGAATGCACACCTACGACAAGAACGGGAACCTCCCACCCGGCGTCAACATGAAGCCCGACCCCGAAACCGGCCTCATGCGCAAGGGGAACGAGAACAAGGCCCACGAGATCTGGCACGACAGGCCAGGGCAGACCAACCCGCCCAAGTGGAGCACCATGTTCCCGAAGAACTGGAGCGCGGATCAGGCGCTGGCCCACGTCGCCGCGTCGAACCCGGAGAAGTTCGGGGTGGCAGACAAGTTCGGCCCCGCAGGCAGCGGCAAGATCTCACAGGCCGACTTCCTGAGCAGGAACAGCGGCGGCCAGAAGTTCGGCATGTCGACCTTGGGAGAAGGGGTGAACGCCACCGGGTTCCCGGTGCGGAGGGGCGGACGTTAGGTCCGCGTCAAGAAGGCCATCTACAACGACGCAGGGCTGAAGGAACACCTCGACATCGCCCGTCCCGGCGCGGGCAAGGCGAACGAAGGCACCTACTACCCGAAGATGGCAGACGACGCCGGGGACTCGGGCGGCAAGGGCAAGGGCAAGGGCCGCCGCCGGTGACGCGCGGCTCAGGACGTCGATCTGCGTGCGAGGGGAAGCGGTAGTTCCTGCTTTCAGGGCCCCAGGAGCGTGGCCAGGTGGGGTGAGTAGGCGCGGTCGAGCACGAGCGACGCCGCTCCTACCGCTCCGGCGTCTTCGCCGATCAGAGCGGGCGCGACCTGGACCGGGCGGACTTCGTGGGCCCACACGTGCTTGGTCAGGACCTTCGACACCTGGGTGCGCACCAGGTCGGAGGCGTGGCGCAGCGCCGGTCCGCCCAGCACCACGCTGTCGACGTCGAGGACGCTGACCACTGACGCCAGCGCCTGGCCCAGCTTCGTCGCCGCCGCGCGCAAGACCTTGCCCGCCAAGGCATCTCCGCCCGCGGCCAGGCGGCAGAGCTGTTCGTAGGACTGCGCGATCGGTGCTTCGCCATCACCGCCGCCGGCTGATCGCCAGTCCGCGACGATCGCGCGGATCGAGCAGTGCGCTTCGAGGCATCCCCTTCTGCCGCAATGGCATCCGCGTCCGCCGCCGCTGCTCAGGTGGCCGATCTCGCCCGCGTTGTTGCTGACACCGCGGTGCACCTGGTCGTCGAGGACCACGCCGATGCCCACCCCGGTTCCCCAGTGGACGTAGACGAACGAGCCCTCGCGGTGCTCACCGCCGGCCCAGCGCTCGCCGATCGCGGCGGCCGTCGCGTCGTTGTCCATCACCACCGGGAGTCCGGCCCGCTCCGCGACGATGTCGGCCAGCGGCACCGTTCCCCACCCGGTCAGGTTCGGCGGCGAGAGCACCTGCCGGTGCGCCGCGTCCAGCGGTCCCGGCACCGCGAGCCCGACGCCGAGCACCCGGTCCTCGTCGACCCCGGAACGACGCACGAGCTGCTGCAGCGTCCGCGTCAGCGCCGAGGCGACGGCGGACGGTGAAGCGTCGTCGGGCAGCCGACGCGTGCTGCGCAGCCGCACGCCGCCGGCCATGTCCAGCAGTACTCCGGTGATCCGCTCCGGATCGAGGTGCAGGCCCACCGACGAGTAGGCGTCCGGCGCGATCTTCAGCAGCACCCGGCGCTTCCCGCCGGTCGACGGCGCGTGGCCGTTCTCGGTGACCAGCCCGTCCTCGATCAGCGCCCGCACGATGTTGGACATCGTCTGCGCGGTCAGCCCGGTGCGCTGGGCCAGCTCCACGCGGCTGATCTCGCCGCGGCGGCGGATCGCGTCGAGCACGACGGCCCGGTTGAAGCCACCCACCCGGGGGAGGTTCGTGCCCTGCCAGGACGCTTTGGCCATGAACGCTCCTCGTCGGGGTGGCGTTGACTTGTTCCAACGAATGGAATTAACTACCCGAAGTGTGATCCGGATCTCAAGCCGTGCGCAACCACTGCTGGCAGGAGGGCCGCGATGCAACGGCGCAGAGCGATGTCCGTGCTCATCACCGCGACGCTGGGTCTGTCGCTGGCCGCCTGCGGGGGCGGCGCCGCCGACGACCCGAACACGATCAGCGTCGCCTACCACCGCTACGGCAACACGCTGCAGGTCGACCAGTGGATGCAGCGGGTCAAGCAGCAGTACGAGCAGGCACACCCGGGCAAGACGGTGAAGCTGGACCCGGTGGTCGCCCCGGAAGGCGAGTACCTGTCCAAGCTCCAGCTGCGGATGCGGTCGCCGTCCACCGCGCCCGACGTGCTCTACGAGGACAGCTTCAACGTCAACTCCGACGTCGCGGCCGGTTACCTCGAGCCGCTCGACGACCGGCTGGCGAAATGGCCGGACTGGGAGCACTACATCGACACCACCAAGCAGGCGGGCAAGGCGCAGGACGGCAAGACCTACGGCGTTCCGCTGGACACCGACACCCGCGGGCTCTGGTACAACCGCGAGCTGTTCGCCCAGGTCCGGCTGCCCGCCGACTGGCGCCCGCGCACCTGGGACGACGTGCTCGCCGCTGCCCGGCAGGTCAAGAAGCAGCGCCCGGGCGCGATCGCGCTGGACCTCGCGCTGGGCAAGGCGGAGGGCGAGTCGGTGAGCATGCAGACGGTGGAGATGCTGTTGTACGGCACCGAAACCGGCACCCTGCACGACGGCCAGAAGTGGATCGCGCCGAGCAAGGGCTTCGCCGACGCGATGGGCTTCCTGTCCACCGCGCTGGCCGAGGGGCTCACCCAGAGCAAGGCGCAGATAGCCGACGCGCAGTACGACAAGGTGCAGCGCGACGAGCTGGTCCGGGACGGCGAGGTCGCCATCCGGCTGGACGGCAGCTTCGCCTCCGGCAACTGGCGGGACTCCGGCTGGCAGGACTGGGCGAAGGTCATGTCGGCCACGCCGATGCCCACCCAGCACGGCCAGGCTCCGGGCACCGTGACGCTCTCCGGCGGCTGGACGCTGGCGATCAGCTCGTCCAGCGCGAAGAAGGACGACGCGTTCGAGTTCATCGCGCAGGCGATGAGCAAGGACAACGTCGTCGAGTACGCCACTGCCAGCGGCAACCTCCCGGCCCGCGAGGACGCCGCGGCCGATCCGCGGGTGCTCGGGGCCAACCCGCTCAACGAGTTCTGGATCGGCCTGCTGGACAACACGCACTACCGGCCCGCGCTGCCGGAGTACCCGAAGGTCTCCCAGCAGATCCAGCAGTCGGTGCTCGACGTGGTGGCCGGCAAACCGCCGGACGAGGTCGCCGACCAGTGGGCGCAGCAGGTTTCGCGGATCGTCGGGCCGGCCAGTACCAGGGCGGGCTGATGGCGGTGCGGGTGCGGCGGTGGCTGGTGCCGATGGCGCCGGCCGTGCTGCTGCTCGGCCTGTTCGTGGCCGGACCGATCCTGTGGAGCGTCTACGTCTCGTTCACCAACGCGGCGTTGACCGGTGCCGCGGCCACCGAGCCGGAGTTCGTCGGGCTGGAGAACTTCCGGCGCCTGTTCAGCGATCCGGCGCTGTGGCGGTCGGCCTGGCTGACCGTGGTGTTCACCGTCGGTTCGGCGGTGATCGGGCAGAACTGCCTGGGCATGCTGATCGCGGTGCTCACCCAGCACCGGAACCGCTGGCTGCGCACCATCGTCGGCACGGTGGTGGTCTCGGCGTGGGTGCTGCCGGAACTGGTCGCCGCGTTCGCGATCTACGCGTTCCTCAACTCCGAGGGCACGCTGAACAACCTGCTGGTGGGTGTCGGTCTCGAACCGCGGGACTGGCTCTACGGCCTGCCGATGCTCGCAGTCGTCCTCGGCAACGTCTGGCGCGGCACCGCGTTCTCGATGCTGGTCTACCAGGCGTCGCTGTCCGAGGTGCCGAGCGATCTGGCGGAGGCCGCCGAGGTGGACGGCGCCGGGCCGTTCCGCCGGTTCTGGCACGTCACGCTGCCGATCATCCGCCGGTCGGTGCTGACCAACCTGATGCTGATCACCCTGCAGACCATCGGGTTGTTCACGCTGATCTACGTGGTGACCGCGGGCGGACCGAACGCGGCGACGCAGACCCTGCCGCTGCTGATGTACGACTCGGCGTTCGAGTTCCACGAGATCGGCTACGGCGCGACGATTTCGCTGGTGCTGCTGCTGATCGGCGGCCTGTTCGCCGCGGTGTACGCCAAGAGCCTAGGAGACCCGGACTCCCGGGGGGATGGAGTCTGATGGTCGCGGTGACGGTCGCTCGGCGGCGTTCGGTGGCGGTGGTCGTGCACCTGGTCCTCGCGGTCGTCGCGCTGGCGTTCCTCGCGCCGCTTCTGTGGCTGCTCACAGCGGCTTTCGACGCCGATGCCGCGCTGACCGCGAAGGTGCCCGAGTCGTTCACGCTGGACAACTTCGCGCAGGTGCTCAGCTGGGACCAGAGCGGCCGTCCACTGTGGAACGGCTTGCTGATGTGCAGCGGCGCCGCGCTGATCTCGGTGGTGGCCGCAGTGCTGTGCGCGTACCCGCTGTCGCGCTACCAGCTGCGGTTCCGGCGGCCGTTCCTGTACGTCGTGCTGTTCGCCTCCGGACTGCCGATCACCGCGGTGATGGTGCCGGTGTACAGCATGTTCGTGCAGCTGGAGCTGATCGACTCGATGTTCGGCAGCACGCTGTTCCTGGCCGCCACTTCGCTGCCGATCGCGATCTGGATGACGAAGAACTTCATGGACGGCGTGCCGATCAGCCTGGAGGAAGCGGCGTGGGTGGACGGCGCGTCGGCGATGCAGGCGCTGCGCACCATCGTGCTGCCGCTGATCGTGCCGGGCATGGGCGTGGTCGCGATCTTCACCTTCATCACGGCGTGGGGGAACTTCTTCGTCCCGTTCGTCCTCCTGCTGGACCCGGCGAAGCAACCGGCGTCGGTGGGCGTGTTCACCTTCTTCGGCCAGGGCGGCCTGATCGCCTACGGCCAGCTGGCGGCCTACTCGATCCTCTACACGGCCCCGGTGATCGTCCTCTACCTGGTCGTCTCCCGATCCCTCGGCGGCGCCTTCAACCTCGCCGGCGCCATCAAGCGCTGACCCACCCCTCGTCAGACCGAGCGGGTCGCGATGAGGGCGGCCAGGCCGTCGAGGATGCGGGCGAGGCCGAAGTCCAGGGCCTGGTCGTGGCCGTCGGTGTCGGCCATCGCCTCGGTGACCGCCGGGTAGTGGGCGCCGTGCTCGCGCAGCAGCTCGGCCATGCTCGAGCTGAGCTGCTGCTCGGGGCGTCCGTCGGATGCTGCCGCGGCCTGCTGGGCGATGCCGCGGACGTGCCCGACCAGCACGACCACGGTGTCGATCCGCTCGCTGCCGCGCAGGCCGGTGCCGTCGAGCGCGGCGACGGCCGCTTCCATCCACGCGAGCTCGTTGGGGCCGGGGATGCGCTGGCCGGTGGTCGCTTCGAGGGTCCAGGGGTGCTGCACGAACCGCGGCAGCAGCGCGCGGGCCCACGCGTCGAGCCGTTCGCGCCAGCCGCCGCCGAGCTCCGGCGGTCGCCCCATGGCGAGGTCCGCCATCAGCGCGACGAGTTCGGCCTTGCCCGGCAGGTAGCGGTAGAGGGACATCTTCGTGAAGCCGAGCTCGGCGGCGACGCGCTGCATCGAGACCGCGGCCAGTCCTTCGGCGTCGGCCAGCTCGATGCCAGTGCCGGCGATGCGTTCGAGGCTGAGCGCAGGTTTGGGGCCGCGCCGCGGCGCTCGCCGGGCGCCCCACAGGACTCCGAAACCGCCTGCTCGATCGCCTTCCACCGGAATCCTCCTTGCCCGGACCGCAGAACTGTGTCTATGGTACACAGAAATTAACTGTTTCCGTCGGATACAGATATGGGGAGAGCGGACATGCGAGGAAGAGTTCTCATCTCGGGAGCGAGCGTCGCGGGCCCGGCGCTGGCCTGCTGGCTCGGTCGCCGCGGCTTCGAGGTCACCGTCGTGGAGATCGCTCCGGCGCTGCGCACCGGCGGCGCGGCCGTGGACTTCCGCGGCGACCTGCACCTGAGCGTGCTGGAGCGGATGGGGGTCCTGGCCGATCTGCGGGAGGTCCAGACCGGGGGCAGCCCGATGACCTTCGTCGACGACCGCGAGCGCACCCTGCTCGAACTGCCCGCGGAATTCGCCGGCGGCGACCTCGAAGTGCTCCGGGAAGACCTCTCGCGAGTGCTGCACGCGCACAGCGCGGACGTCGCCGAGTACGTCTTCGGCGACCGCGTCGTGGACCTGGTCGACGGGCCTGACGGCGTCGACGTCACCTTCGCCTCCGGCGCTCAGCGCTCGTTCGACCTGGTGATCGGTGCGGACGGCGTGCACTCCGGAGTCCGGCGCCTCGTCTTCGGCCCCGAGGAGCGGTTCGTCAGCCACCTCGGCTACTACGTCGCGACCTGGGGACTGCCCAACTACCGCGCCCTGCCGCCGGGCTCGCTGGGCCACAACCGGCCGGACCGCTTGATCTCCGTCGGCGTCGACCGCCGGGACCCCGCGCGGGCGGGTGCGTTCGCGGTCTTCAAGTCGCCGCGGCTCGACTACGACCGCCACGACGTCGACCAGCAGCGCAGGCTGATCGCGAAGGCCTTCGCAGGAGTGGGCTGGGAGGCGCCGCGCCTGCTGGCGGCGCTGGAGTCCGCCGACGACCTCTTCTTCGACTCGATCAACCGGGTGGACGTCGAGAGCTGGTCGCGCGGGCGAGTCGCGCTGGTCGGCGATGCGGCCTGCGGCGCGACGCTCGGCGGGATGGGCACCGGGAGCGCGATCGTCGCTTCCTACGTGCTCGCCGGCGAACTGGTCGCCGCGGACGGCGACCACCGGGCCGCTTTCGCGCGCTACGAGTCGAGGTTCCGCGGCTACGCGCAGGGCTGCCAGGTCGGCGGCGACCGGGCCGGGAAGTTCCTGGCGCCGGGGCGGTTCGGCGGTTGGATGCGGAACCTGATGATGGGCAACGAATTCCTGCTGAACCGGATGCTCCAGCTGGGCAAGGACGTCACCGGCGACCTCGAACTCCCGGACTACGAACTGAATTTCGCCACGCGACGTGGTGCGTGAAAAGCCTGCGGGCGGTGAGCCCGGTCAGCTCACCGCCCGCAGGAGACTTGCTCTCGGGTCATGGCAGTTGTGCACGGCTTGCCAATCGGACCCGGTCCCGGCTGGTTGGGTCGATCTCGCCGGCTTCGGACTCGCCGGGCTCGTCGTCCTCGGTTCGCAGCGCGAGGAACACCGCAGCGACCGCGATCAGGGACAACGCCAGCATGGCCAGGTTGACCATGACACACCCCCTCGGTTCGGCGCCCTTTTTCTCGGCGGTTAACACTGGGACGCACCAAGTGTCCGTCGGGTTGCTGATCGTTTGGGATTCCCGGATTTACTCCACTTGGCTGCGTAGATCCACCTGGCCGGAACGAAAAAACGGCGTTTCCCCGAAAGAACCTCACGTTCCTTGGGGAAACGCCGCACGATTGCGCACGTTTCATCTAGCCGTCCGCTCCGGACGGGTGGCGGCGGGGCTTCCCACGTCGCCCCGCCAAAACCACCCGTCCGGGGGTCGCTCGGTCAGTTACCGAGACGCTGTTTGAGCGCTTCCAGCTCGTCGCGCATCGAGCTCGGCAGCGCGTCACCGATGGTGGCGAACCACTCGTCGATCAGCGGCAGCTCCGCCTTCCACTCCTCGACGTCGACCTTGAGGGCCTCGTCGACGTCGGAAGCCGGGGTGTCCAGCCCGTCGAGGTCCAGCTCGGCGGCGGTCGGCACCCGGCCGATCGCGGTGTCCCGAGCGGCGGCGCTGCCCTCGAGCCGGTCCACGATCCACTTGAGCACGCGGGAGTTCTCCCCGAAGCCCGGCCACAGGAAGCGGCCGTCCTCGCCCCGGCGGAACCAGTTCACGTAGAAGATCTTCGGCAGCTTGGTGGCGTCGGCGTCCTTGCCGAGGTTCGCCCAGTGCGCCAGGTAGTCGCCGACGTTGTAGCCGAGGAACGGCAGCATCGCCATCGGGTCGCGGCGAACCACGCCCACCTGACCAGCGGCGGCGGCGGTGGTCTCCGACGACATGGTGGAGCCCATGAACACGCCGTGCTGCCAGTTGAACGACTCGTTGACCAGCGGAACCGTGGTCTTGCGGCGACCGCCGAACAGGATCGCCGAGATCGGCACGCCCTTCGGGTCGTCCCACTCCGGCGCCAGGATCGGGCACTGCGACATCGGCGTGCAGTAGCGGGAGTTCGGGTGCGCCGCCTTGACGTCGCTGTCCGGCGTCCAGTCGTTGCCCTTCCAGTCGGTCAGGTGCGCGGGCGTCTCGCCGCCCATGCCCTCCCACCAGACGTCACCGTCGTCGGTCAGCGCGACGTTGGTGAACAGCGAGTTGCCCTGCTCGATGGTGCGCATCGCGTTCGGGTTGGTGTGCTCGTCGGTGCCCGGCGCGACGCCGAAGAAGCCGGCCTCCGGGTTCACCGCGTACAGGCGGCCGTCCTCGCCGAAGCGCATCCACGCGATGTCGTCGCCGAGGGTCTCGACCTTCCAGCCCGGGATGGTCGGCTGCAGCATCGCCAGGTTGGTCTTGCCGCACGAGGAGGGGAAAGCGGCCGCGACGTAGTGGACCTTGTTCTCCGGCGAGATGAGCTTGAGGATCAGCATGTGCTCGGCCAGCCAGCCCTCGTCGCGGGCCATCGCCGAGGCGATCCGCAGCGAGTAGCACTTCTTGCCCAGCAGCGCGTTGCCGCCGTAACCGGAGCCGTAGCTCCAGATCATCCGCTCCTCGGGGAAGTGGGTGATGTACTTGGTGTCGTTGCACGGCCACGGCACGTCCTGCTGGCCGGGCTCCAGCGGCGCGCCCACCGAGTGCAGCGCGGGTACGAAGTCGCCGTCCTCGCCCAGCTTCTCCAGGACCTTCGCGCCCATCCGGGTCATGATCTGCATCGACACCACGACGTACTCGGAGTCGGTGATCTCCACGCCCAGCTTCGGCGGGGTGGCGTCCAGCGGGCCCATGCAGAACGGGATGACGTACATGGTCCGACCACGCATGCAGCCCCGGTAGAGCTCGGTCATGGTGGCCTTCATCTGGTTGGGGTCCATCCAGTTGTTGGTGACCCCGGCGTCCTTCTCCTCGACGGAGCAGATGTAGGTCCGCTCCTCGACGCGCGCCACGTCCGACGGGTCCGAGGCCGCGTAGAACGAGTTCGGCTTCTTCTCCAGGCGGGTGAACGTGCCTGCCTCGACCAGCTGGTCGGTCAGGCGCTGCCACTCCTCCTGCGAGCCGTCGCACCACACCACCCGGTCAGGGGTGGTCAGCTCAGCGACCTCACGCACCCACGACAGCAGGCGCTCGTGTTTGGTCGGTGCCTGGTCGAGACCGGGAATGGTCAATGCGGTCATCGCGTCGTTTCTCCTGACTGGGCGCCACAGCCCGGACTTGTCGCCGGCGGCGGTGCACCGACGTTTGTGGGAACGCTTCGCCTGCCCGAGGGCCGGGCGAAATTAAAAGGGATGCACCGAGGCTAGCGGGGACAGCGCCGCACGATGGAGATCAGCCCTGTTCGTTCTCTCACAAGAACGATAAGGGAATCGATTCAGTTGGGATCTTTCGGTTCGCGACGGCGGAAGTTTCGTCGTCGAACCGCCCTGGAAAACCAGAATTTCCGGCGAACCGGACACGGGTGCGAACGCGGGGTTAACCGGGGGCATCGGCTGAATGGCGGTTGCCAGGACGTGCCGGAAGCGCAGAACCCGCCCGGGGACGGATCCACCGGGCGGGTTCTGCGGGGTGTCGAGGGGGTGCTGGGTCAGCCCCAGACGTCGTCGGAGTCGGCCCGGGCGCCCTTCGCGCCGGCCGCGCCGGAGGCCTGCGCCCCACCGGCGTGCTGGCCGCCGCCGCCCGCGCTGGGCTGGTCGAAGGTCCAGGTCGCGTCGTCGGTGGCCCCGGCCGCCGGGTTCGGCGCGTACTGGCCGTCGCCGTTGACCTGGCCCTGCTCGACCACGGTCCACTGCCCGTCGCCGGTGTGGTGCGAGATGGTGACCTCGCCGTTCTGGCTGATCTCCACGACCTGGTCGGCGGACCCGTCGCCGTCCACGTCGGTGACCAGCATCGTGCCGCCGTCGTCCTTCGGAACCACGGCGGTGTCGGCGATGCCGTCGGAGTTGGTGTCCTCGGTGGCGGGCCCGACCTGCATGTCGCCCTGCGGCGTGTCGATGACCATGGCCGGACCGTGGTCCTGCTGCGGATCCACCCCGCCGGGGTGCTGCTGCGGGGCTTCGCCGGTCCACTTGCCGGTGGTGGCGTCGTACCGGGCCTGGTCGACGACGGTGCCGTCGTGGTTGATCGTCTGCATGACGTCGGCTTGGCCGTCGTGGTTCTCGTCGATGTAGGCGACGTAGCCGTCGTCGGTCATCACCGCGACGGTCTCGTCCACCCCGTCGCCGTCGAGGTCGTAGTTGGCCTCGGCGGTGTACTCGTCGCCCTCGACGGTGACCTTGATGTCACCGTCGCCCGCCCCCTGCTCCTCGATGTACACGTCGCCACCCCTCAACCAGGATCACTGCAAGACCTATGACGCAGGGTAGAGGTCACCGGTTCCGCCGGAGAAGCACCTGGCCCTCCCCACCCGATCGACCGGTGCGGAAGATTGCGGAGCAGTCGGCCAGCTGACCGGCGCGGGGCCGTGCGCTGGAGCGGAGTTCATGAGTGGCCGGGCGCCGGGTCGGGGGCGCGGAGCGCCCGGCCACCATGCGGCCCGGCGCGGGGAGGGGAAGCGGCCGGGCCCGTCTGGTGCGGACGTCAGGTCTGAAGCCGAGCGAGCGTTTCAGCGGATATGCGGTGACGCCCGGTGCCTTCGTCCTGTCGTTGTCTCTCGCTCTCGACCTCGTCGATCAGCTGCCACACGCTCAATGCCCCGTCCCCAGCCCCGCCGTGCTGGGCCCGAGCAGGCCGAATGAACAACATGCTCGCGATCAGCACGTTCACCAACACCAGAGTGCTCACCTGAAGCCAGAACATCCTTCGTCCCCATTCCTTCGCCCAGTCGCGCGTTTGCGCAGGTCAGATATGGTCGTGGGTGCGTAACAGTGTTCGAACACTGTTACGCACTCACGACCACCGGGCGCTGATCCGCACCCAGCAGTCCATGCAGGTGTCCTGGTCGATCCACTCCGACTCCGGCGGAAGCCGCTGCACCTTCCACGCCTCGACCTCGACACCGCAGAACGACGTGACTGAGTCGTGCGGCTCAGCGCGCTTCGCGGCGACGCCGAACGCGTGCCGCCCAACTCCCACGGGCCGCCAAAACCAATCCACCCCAGCCGCTTCGAGCATCCCGTCCTCCTCTGTCTCTGTGACAAAGCTGGACTGGTTTTGTCTCAAAGACAAGCCAGTTGCCCACTTTGAGTGATCAATTGGTCATCTAGAGTGAACACATGGCGATCACCGCGAAGGCGCGCGGACTTGGCGCGGAACTCCGAGAACTGCGGAAGGAAGCCGGACTCACGGTCCGAGCGCTGGAAGAGCGGCTGAGCTTCTCGCGCTCGACCATCAGCCGCATCGAACGCGGAGACAAGGTGCCGAGCGCCGAAGACCTCGGCGCCATGCTCGCCATCTACAACGTGACCGGCAAACGCCGCCGAGAACTTATCCAGCTGGCCAAGGACGCAGACCGTCCTAACTGGACGGAAATTGGCGACAACGGCATCCCGCGCCAACTCGCCGCCCTGCTCGAATTCGAACGCGAAGCCACTCGGATCAGCATGGTCGCGTTGAACAGAGTGCCGGGACTGCTCCAGACGAGAGCGTATGCACGGGCAGTCCTCGAGTCTGGCGGCGTCTCTTCAGCGCAGATCGAAACCTTGGTGAACGTGCGAATGCGGCGTCAGGAGATCCTCAGGCGTGCAGATCCCGTGGACTTGCTGGTGATCCTTGATGAAGCCGTGCTTCGGAGGCCGGTGGGCGGTCCTCCTGCCATGGCGGAGCAGCTCAAGCAGATCTTGGCCGCGGTGAAGGCGGACAACATCCTTGTTCAGGTGCTGCCCTTCGCGCTTGGCGGGCACATCGGCCAAGACGGCTCGCACGTCATCTACGAGTTCGAGAAAGCGGATCCGATCGTTCATCTGGAGCATCGCCGCTCAAGTCAGTTCCTGGACGAAGTCGCGGACACGAAAGACTTTTGCGAGATCACGGATACCCTTCGGACGAAGGCGCTCAGCCCTTCCGGATCTGCGGACCTGATCGCGGCTTACGTAGATGACCTGGAGGAACAATGACATTCGAGTTCACGGCATGGCGGAAGTCCAGCTTCTCCGGAACCCAAACCGAATGCGTCGAGGTCGGCCTCGGTGCTGATGAGGTCGGGGTGCGGGACACGAAGGATCGCGACGGCGGGCTGTTAGCCGTGGATCAGCAGCAGTGGCGGGCTTTCCTCGCTGCCGTTCGTGCTGAGCGGTTCGACCGGGCGTAGGCCTGGCGGAAGCTCGGTTTCTCCTGCTCAGGGGCCCGTGAATACTTTGGGTTGCTATAGCGACTCAAAGTACTCACGGGCCCTGAGCAGGAGAAATGGCTCCGCGCCAAGCCTTTTTGGCAATAGGATCTGCCATTCGGCGTCGTGGAGCGATAGGTGGGCACATGGTCGTGGACCGGTACGTCCTGCAGCGGGTGCGGCTGTACGCGCTGAACAATCCCAAGCGTTATGCGGCGCTGAGCTGCTCGATCGGTGGACTGCTGGTCGGGCTCATCTCGGCATTGGCACCGGGCGGTCGCGTCGAGCTGCCGTGGTTCGTCCTCGCGCTCCATGTCGTCATCGTGGGAAGTCTGTGGGCCGGTGTCATGGCGGTGTTCCTGGTCAAGCTCTTCCGGCGGATGGGGCCGCTGCCACCGGACACCGACCTGGTGCGGATGCGTGCTGCGCAACAGCTGGTGAACAAAGGCGTTCTGGGCGCCGATCCGGCGACGAACGCTCTCGCCGCGCAACTCGCCGAGCAGGCGCTGTCCGTCGCCCGGCGGAAGAAGTTGGCCACCGTCGTGTTCTCGGTTCTCGCCGTTCTGAGTGCTTTCCTCGTGGTGCAGGAGATTCGCAACGGCAACGCGGGCGCAGCTGTGTTCTACGGCGCCGGCGCGCTCTTCTTCCTGCTCATGCTGACCGCAGGCCAAGCCTGGGCAGATCGCCGATACCGCAACGCCGCCCAACTCCGCCAAGCGATGACGCGCGCTCCGGCGGCGGGACAGGGCGATGAGTGCCCTCCGAACCCCGCTTGAGCTGCTCAGACGGCGGTGTCGCGGAGGTTGCGGATGCTGTTGAGGAGCGCTTCCGCTCGTTCGCGGCCGGCCGTGACTTCCGCGAGGCGGCGGTTGGCCGTTTGGAGCTGGCGGCTGCGCTCGGCGGCGTCCATCTTGAGGGCCTTGTCGACCTCGCGGAGTTCCGACTCGATTGCCTCGATCCGCTTGGTCAGCGCCTCGTCCAGGGCCAGCGAGAGCTGCTGCTCCGCCTCGATGAGCTGCTCGGCGACGAGCTGGTCGAGCGCCGAGCGGGCGTCGGCGATCGCTTCGGTCAGCCACTGCTTCATGTGCTGCTTGTCCGCGGCGTGCTTGCGGGTCCGGGCCATCCACCAGCCCGCGCCGAGGCCGAGCACGATCGTCACCGGCAGCACCACCGGGTTCAGCGCCGCGACCCCCAAACCCGCCAACGGCATCGCCGCCGCGCGCCCCACGCCGAGACCGCCGGACACGCCCATGAACACCAGCAGCTTGTCCTCCGCCGTCGGCGGGCGCTTGTCCGGCGGGCGCATCGCGATCGGCGCCTGAGCGCCGCGGGCGAACTGCGAGCGGATCACGTCGAGCTCTTCCGCCGAGAACAGCTCCTTCAACGACTGCTCGGCGACCGCGGCCAGCCGCGCGGAAAGGGCCGCAGCGACGCGCGTCGAGGCCATCTGCAGTGCCACGTCCACCTGGCGGGGAAGTTCCTGGAGCTTCTGGCGGTCGGCACCGTCGATGGCGCGCCGGAACCAGCTCTGCACCTCGCGGACCTGGCGCGTCACCTCGTGGTTGGTCTCCACGCGGGTGCGCTGGATCTCGCCGCGCAGCTTGACCTGCCAGCCGCGGGTCGACGAGCGCCGGGCGGTGTTCAGCTCGTCGCGACGGGCGCGCAGCGACTCCGCCTCGTCCTCGCCGACGGTCAGCGCGCGCTTCTCGCCCTCCAGCCTCACCACCTGCTCACCGAGCACAGTGGACAGCGCGCGCATCGTGTTGGCCTCGCCGAGCATCGCCGACCGGCCGCCGATCAGCCGCTCCAGCTCGCTGCGCAGCTCCTCGATGCCGGACTTCTCCCGCAGCATCGCCGCGGCCTGCTCGCTCGGCGCCTTCGCGGACATCTCCTGCAGCCGCGCCGCCACCGGGAAGATCGGCACCTCGGCGAACCGCGGCGCGTGCTCGACCAGCAGCTTCCGGTTCTCCTCCAGCACCTGCCGCCAACCGCGGTACTGGTCGGTCTTGGCCAGCGCGAACACCACGGTCTCGACCCGCTCGCTGGCCTTCTGCAGGAACTCCAGCTCACCGCGGGTGAACGGGGCGGAGGCGTCGACGACGAACAGCAGCGCGGTCGCCGAAGCAGCGGCCTCCATCGCCAGCTCGCCGTGCACCTCTTCCAGCCCGCCGACGCCCGGCGTGTCCACCACGGTGACCTTGGCCAGCGCGTCGACCGGCGCGGTGATCCGCACGTACCGCGGCGGGAGCTGGCCGTCCGGCAGCTCGCGGCCCACGCTGGTCCAGTTCGCCAGCTCGGCCAGGTCGAACGGCACCGGGTCCTGCTGGCCCGGGTAGCAGGCGTGCGCCGCCCACTGCTCGCCGTGCTCGAACTGCAGGTAGGTCGCGGTGGCCACCTCGGCGTCCACAGGGGACAGACCCGGATGCGCCAGCATCGCGTTGACCAGCGAGCTCTTGCCGCGGTTGGTCTCGCCGACCACGACCACGCTGGGCGTCTTGGGGCGGCCGCGCCGAACCTTCTCGACCCACTCGGCGGCGTCCGGGTCGACTTCCCGGAGCAGCGTGGTGAGCTTCTCCCTGGTCTGCTTGACCTGCTGCGGAAGTGCCGCAGCCACCGCAACGCCGGGTGCCGTCATGCGCGCCCAGCTCCTTTCCCGCGATCCGGTCGAACCAGCGAATTCTCCCCGAACCCACCCGACCCGGGAAACCACTTCCGCATTTCAGCTGAACGGCCATCGCCGCTGGTCAGGAATCGTGAGTACTTTGGGGCGTTATAGCACCCCAAAGTGCTCACGAGTCCTGAGCAGGCAAAACGTCAGGGTTTGCGGAGCTGGTAGACGGTGACGACCGGGGCGCGGAGGATGCGGTCGCGGTCGGCGAAGCCGAGCACCTCGGTCTCCGCGATCACGCCGTCCAGCGCCGGGTCGTCGGTGGGCAGCGTGCCGCCAGCCTCGTGCAGCGCCGGGTCGAAGCGGGAACCGTCGGGGCGCAGCGAGGACACGCCGATCGCGCTCATGCCCTCGGTCAGGCGCTCCACCACACCCGTGCTCCGGGCTCTGTCCAGGGCGTACATGCAAAGCTGGATCAGGGTCGCGCGCTCGGCCATCGCCTGGTCGAGCGGATCCGCGGTCACGGCAGCGATCATGTCTGTCCCCAACTCCACGTCCGAACTGCCCTCTTCGGTATCGGACGGAGCGGACACCTGCTCGGTTCCACTTTCCGGTGAATTCTTCCGCCGCTGTCGACCCCACACCGTGATCACCCGGACCGCAGTTGCTGCCACAGCAGGAAGTACGCCCGGTGCACCACGTGCGCGATGCGGCTCTGCGCCGGAGTCGCGCCGAACGAGGAGAACGAGCGCCACCAGTTCGCCCGCTCCAGCGCGTAGTCGGTCAGCTCGTTGCGCGGACGACCGGCCAGCCCCAGCTGCTCACCCGGGTCGTTGCTGCTGCCGACCCGCATGACCTCCTCGGCCAGGTCCGCGGGCATCGCCACCGCACCCGCCGCGACCAGCGTCAACGCCTCCAGCACGCGCAGCTGGTGGGCTTCCGGCTTGGCCAGCAGCACCTCGATCGCGTCGTGCACCCGCTGCCGCTCCCCCGGATCACCGGAGGTGTGCGACAGCGCGGTCACCGACGCCAGCCCGGCCGCGGCCTTGATCCCGTCGGCCCGCGCGCGGAACACCACGTCCAGCCGGTTCAGCACCGACGCCAGCCCGGAGGAGTCCAGCAGCCGCCGCCGCAACGAGCCCGCGGTGATCTCCGGTTCGGCGTCGATGGCCTCAAGCGCGCAGCGGATCCCGTAGAGGTCCATCCGCTCCAGCAGTCGGCTGCGGGTGCCGGCCGGGACGTCGCACTCCCAGCTGGTGAACAGGTCCGCCGACATCAGCAGCGTCTCGCGGGTCGCCTCGTCGAGCTTCGCCAGCTCGCGCAACGCCTCGGCGTCGTTGGCGGTGAACCCGCCCGACTCCGCGGTCTCGGCGAGCAGCCCGATCACCGGCAGCACGTCGGCGACCTTCGGTTTGAGCAGGTCGGCCTGCTTGCCGGCGAGCAGCGTGGCGGCCTTCCACACGTCGTCGTCGGCGCCGTCGACCGTGCTCGCCTCGATGGTGTCGGCCTTGTTCAGCACCGCGATCGCGTTGACCGGCCCGGCCTCGCGGCTGGCGGTGGCAGCGGTGAACGACGCCAGCGCGTGCTCGTCATCAGCGCGAACGCCCTGCGTGACCACGTACAGCACGGCTTCGGCCCCGGCGACGGCGTTGCGCGACACCGGATCCAGGTCGTCGCCCCCGTCCTTGCCCGCGCCCAGCAGCTCCTCGGTGCGCGCCACCGAAGCGGCGTCCAGCGAACCGAGGCCCGGGGTGTCGATGACCGTCAGGTCGCGCAGGACCGCGTTGGTCAGGTAGGCCTCCAGGTGCGAGACCTCGTCGATGTCCACGCCCAGGTCGGCGGGGATGCCGCCGTCGGCGTCGAAGGGCACCGCCTGCTTGCTGCCATCCCGGAAGATCACTTCGACGCGGTCCACCGTGCCGTACTGGAAGCGGGTCACCAGCCGGGTGCACTCGCCCACGTCGGTCGGTGCCACCCGACGTCCGATCAGCGCGTTGACCAGCGTCGACTTGCCGGACTTGATCCGCCCGGCGACGGCCACCTGCAGCGGCGCGGACAGCCGGCGCAGCACCTCCGCGAAACCGGCCGCGGTCTGCTCGGACACCTGCGGCTGCAGACCGGTGCACAACCGGGCGACCGCAGCGGACAGCGGGCCTGGCCAGTGCTGCTCGGGTGCGGTGCTCAACGCGGACCTTTCGACGCGGATGTCAACTGCTACATCCTGCCACGCAGCCCCCGCCCGACGGGGGCACACGTACGACCACAGGTGGATGCGATTCGAGCCGCTGGCATGACGTCACCGCAGGTCGGGCCGCTCTAGGCTCGGGCGCGTGCGGAAACTGAGCCTGTGGCTGCAGGCGCATCCAGTGGTGGGCGACGGGGCGGTCGCCGCCTTCTTGCTGCTCCTCTACATCGGGGAGTCGGGCAACGAGGTGGAGAACACCAACCACCTGGCGCTCTGGCTGGCCATCCCGATCGGTCTCGTGCTGACCGCACCGGTCGCCGTCCGGCGAATCTGGCCGGTCCAGTCGGCCTACGCGGTGCTGCTCGGGGTAGCGCTCCTAGCGCTGGCGCGTGAGGACGCGTTCATAGCGACCCTGATCCCGTGCATGATGATCTACACGCTGGTCGCCTACACGAGCCGGCGCATCGCGTCGCTGTACACGGCGCTGGTCGGCGCGTTGTTCCTGATCCAGCTGTTCAGCGGCCTGGAGACGACCGACAACTTGGTGCAGCTGCTCATCGTGCAGCTCGTGTTCTTCGTGATGCTGGGCGGTTTCTGCTGGGTGCTGGGCGAGTTCATCGGGGCCCGCCGCGCGTACCTCGCCGAGGTGGAGCGGCGGCTGCGGAACCTGGAGTTCGAGCGCGACCAGCAGTCCCGCATCGCCGTCGCCGAGGAGCGCAACCGCATCGCGCGGGAGATCCACGACGTCCTGGCGCACTCGGTCAGCGTGATGGTCACGCAAGCCGACGGCGCCAGCTACGCCCTGAGCAAGAAGCCGGAACTCGCCGAGAAGGCGATGCAGACGATCAGCAGCACCGGTCGGGACGCGCTCAACGAGCTGCGCGGACTGCTCGGCGTGCTGCGCAACCCGGACGAGCACGACCCGGGCCGCATCCCGCAGCCCACCGCAGCGAACCTGCACGACCTGGTCGACCGGGTGCGCGGTCTAGGCGTCACCACCTCGCTGGAGCTGACCGGCGACTTCACCACGTTGCCGGCGGGAATCGGCCTCAGCGTCTACCGCATCGTGCAGGAATCCTTGACCAACGTGGTCAAGCACGCCGGAACCGGGGCGAAGGCCGAAGTCCGGGCCACCAACGACGGCCAGCACGTCGACATCGAGATCATCAACGTCGGCAAGCCCCTCCCCAGCGACCTCGCCTCGGGCGGCAACGGCCTGATCGGCATGCGCGAACGAGCAGTCGTCTACGGCGGAACCCTAGAAGCCGGCCCCCGCCCCGAAGGCGGCTGGCGAGTCCACGCCACCATCCCCCTCCCACTGCCCAACCGCGACTGAACCCCCAGGTCACCTCCGGAGTCCCGCAAATTCAATGGAAATCGGACCTCCGATTTCCATTGAATTTGCGGAAGTTCTCCACAGGTAGGACGACTTGTCCACAGGTGTCGGCGTGTCGGGA
>NZ_JAQGLA010000032.1 GCF_027853915.1 Saccharopolyspora oryzae | reverse complement strand
GCGTGCAACCGAGTGGGCCCGGTTGCGCGCTCACGACCTCCTGTCCCCCGCCGCGGCGGTCAGGTGTACCAAGTGGGTTCGGGCAGTTCGCCGAGCAGCGCGTAGCGCCCGACCTCCACCCGCTTGTAGGCGACGGGATCGTGCAGGCTGTGCGTGCGCAGGTTCCGCCAGTAGATGTCCAGGCCGACCGAGCTGGCCGTCGCCCGGGCGCCGGTCACCTCGAAGATCCGGGTGCTGACCTCCAGCCCGGTGTCGATGATGCGCTGCTTGGCCGCCGCGATGAGCACGGCCGCCTCGCCCCGCTGCTCGGGGGTCAGCGTCTCCCGCTCGGCGTGCAGCAGCGCGGACAGCTGCGCGTTGGCCTTGTCGATCAGCGCTTCGGCGGCCCACAGCTTGGCCTGGAGGTCACCGTAGGCGTCGAGGACGTAGAACTCCTCCGTCGCGGACTCCTTGTTGTCCCCGCCGTAGGGCCAGGGGCGGGTGTGCCGGGCGGTGTAGGACAGGCCCGCCTCCAGCGCGGCCTGCGCGATGCCGAGATAGAAGTTGGCGAACACCAGCTGGATCGTCGGCACGTTCAGCGTGTTGTAGGTCAGCGCCTGGAACTGCTTGTCCACGTACCCCGCCGCCGAGGACCACGGCACCCGCACGTCCTCGACGAGCACGCTGCCGGACTCGGTCAGCCGCTGGCCCAGGTTGTCCCAGTCGTCGCCGAAGGTGATGCCGTCCTGATCGGACGGGACGATCGCGAACACGTGCTCGCCGCTGTTGTCCAGCACACCTTCCAGCACCGTCAGATCGGAGACCTTGCTGCCGGTGGAGAAGGACTTCTTACCGCGGAACACCAGCACGTCACCTTCGTCGGCGATGACCAGGTCGTCGTCGCGCGGGTTGACCGCGCCGCCGAAGAAGAAGTTGTTGGCGGTGTACAGCTGCTCGACCGCGGCGATCTGCTCCGGGGTGCCGACCAGCCGCGCCGCCCACGCCCACAGGTAGTGGTAGCCGAGCAGCTGCCCGATCGAGCCGTCGCCCTTGGCGACCTCGCGGACGACCCGGTAGGCGGTCTCCCAGGACTCCCCCGCCCCGCCGTGCGCCTTCGGGCCGAGCAGCGTGACGAGCCCGGAGTCCTTGAGCAGCCCCACCTCCGCGTGCGGGGTGCGGTTGGCCCGGTCCCGCTCGACCGCGTCGGTCGCCAGGACGGCCGCGACCTCCTCGGCCCGCGCTGTCCAGCCCTCGGCGGTGGTCGGGCGTGCGTCGTCGTTCCAGTTCTTGGTGGTCATGGTGGTGCCCCCTTTCCCGATGATCAACGAGCGTTGCCGACGCCGATGGGGTCGCCGGTGCGGTCGAGTTCGGCTTCGAGTTCGCGGACGATCGGCAGCACGTACCGCCCGAAGTGCTCGACGTCGTCGAGGTAGTGCAGGAAACCGAGCAGCAGGAGATTCGCGCCGCGCTTCTTGTACTCGACGATGCGGTGCGCGATCTGCTCCGGGGTGCCGATAAGCCCGGTGCGGAAACCGTCGTTGTACTGCACGAGATCGGCGAATTGCGAGTCCGCCCACATGCCCTTGCCGTCCGAAGTGGACTTCCCGGCCTGGCGGACCGCGGCGCGGAAGCCCTCCACGGCCTCCACGTCGGCCTTGTCGATGATCTCGCGCAGCACGTCGCGCGCCTGCGCCTCGGTATCGCGGGCGATCAGGAAGCCGTTCAGCCCGAACCGGACGGTGCGGCCGTGCTCGGCGGCGACGGCCCGGACGTCGGCGACCTGCTCGGCGAAGCCGTCGAAGTCCTTGCCGTTGCTGAAGTACCAGTCGGAGACCCGCCCGGCAACCTGCCGCGCTGCGGTCGAGTTCCCGCCCTGGAAGATCTCCGGGTGCGGGCGGCCGGACACCGGGTGGGGTTGCGGGCGCAGGCTGAAGTCGTGGATGCGGTAGAAGTCGCCGGTGAAGTCGAAGTTCGGCTGCGTCCACAGGCCGCGCAGCACCCGGATGAACTCCTCCGTGCGCCGGTAGCGCTCGTCGTGCTCCAGCCACGGTTCGCCGAGCCCGGTGAACTCGTCCTTGAACCAGCCGCTGACGATGTTCACCGCGAAGCGGCCCTGGGACAGGATGTCGGCGGTGATGCCGAACTTGGCGAGGATCGCCGGGTGCCACAACCCCGGGTGCGCGGCGACGATGAGCTTCAGCCGCTCGGTGGCCAGCAGCAGCCCGAGGCTGAACGCGGCCGGGTCGTGCTGCTGCGCGGCGCCGTAGCTGGAGGCGTAGCGCACCTGGCTGAGCGCGTAGTCGAACCCGCTGCGCTCGGCGAGCACGGCGAGTTCCTTGTTGTAGTTGAAACCGAATTCTGTTCGCTGTTCGATCGTGCTGGTGACCAGGCCACCGCTGACGTTGGGTACCCAGTAGGCGAACTTCAGCGGTTCGGCGCGGTGTGCATCGGACATGCTTGTCTCCCGTTGCGCATGGTGCGGCACTGCCGGAAGGCGCGCTCGGTCGGCGCGGAATACGGTTCCGGCAGTGGAAAAAAGGGGAATGGCGGGCGCGCTTCGAGCGCGGCCGGGAATGCTTAGGAGATCAGAAGTCGAGACAGGACTGCGCGCCGACGCGAGCGAGGTCGACGTGGCGGCGCTTGGTCAGCCGGTCTGCGAAGAACACGATTCAATGCCACCAAAGACGGGCAGGGGTGTCAACGGAAACGGCGAACTTCCCAGCCTCCGGAAACTGTCCTCTTAGGACGAAAAAGACCGCGAGCCCTCCGGGAGGGCTCGCGGTCGCGCACGACGGGAAGAACGGTCAGGACGCCGCAGCGGGCTCCCGCGCCCCGCCCGCGAACGGGATGCTCGCCGGAGCGCCGTCCGCGGCCCCGGCCGGGTGCCGCCACAGGCCCTTGCGCTCGAGGATCGGCAGGACTCCTTCGCCGAACCAGTAGGCCTCCTCCAGGTGCGGGTGCCCGGAGAGGACGAACTCGTCGATGCCGAGCGCGTGGTACTCCTCGATCCGCTCGGCCACCTCGGCGTGGCTGCCGACCAGCGCGGTTCCGGCTCCGCCGCGGACCAGGCCGACGCCCGCCCACAGGTTCGGGTAGATCTCCAGGTCCGCCGTCGATCCGCCGTGCAGGTCGAGCATCCGCCGCTGGCCGACGGATTCGCTGCGCGCCAGCCCTTCCTGCACCCGCGAGATGGTCGCCGGGTCCAGCGCGTCCAGCAGCCGCTGGGCCTCCGCCCAGGCCTGCTCGCTGGTGTCGCGGCTGATCACGTGCAGCCGGATCCCGAAGCGCACGGTGCGGCCCTGCTCGGCGGCCAGCCCGCGGATCCACTGGATCTTCTCCGCGACCTTGTGCGGCGGTTCGCCCCAGGTCAGGTACACGTCGGAGTGGTTGGCGGCGACGGTTCCGGCCGCCGGCGACGAGCCGCCGAAGTACAGCGGCGGCACCGGGTCCGGGGTCCTGGTCAGCTCGGCGCCCTCGACGTGGACGTGCTCGCCCTTGAAGTCGACCCGCTCACCCCGCCACAGCGCCCGCACGACGTGCAGGAACTCGTCGCAGCGGGCGTAGCGGGCGTCCTTGTCCAGGAAGTCGCCGTAGGCGCGCTGCTCGGAGCTCTCTCCGCCGGTCACCACGTTGAGCAGCAGGCGCTGCCCGGAGTGGCGCTGGTACGTCGCGGCCATCTGCGCGGCCAGGGTCGGCGACAGCAGCCCGGGCCGGAACGCGACCAAGAACTTCAGCCGCTCGGTGACCTCGGCCAGCATCGCGGTGGACAGCCAGGCGTCCTCGCACCAGGCCCCGGTCGGCGTCAGCGCACCTTCGAACCCGAGCTGTTCGGCGCTGCGGGCGATCTGGCCGAGGTAGGCCAGCGTCGCCGGGCGGGATCCCGAGGCGGTTGTGGTGGCCACGCCGTGCCCACCGCCGACGAGGTACCGGCTGTCGCCGTAGGTGGGCAGGAACCAGTGGAACGTCAAAGACATCTGTCACTCCAGGAGAAGCGGGACCGACCCAGCTCGTGGTCGCGGACCCGGACGTGTCCGTTGTGGACGGAAGGCGGGGACCCGCCGTGCGGACTGCGGGAGGGGGGAACCAGGTCAGGGACGACACGCCTGCGCCGACACGCGGTGGAAGTCCACGTGCCGACGCCTGGTGAACAGCGCCACGCCTCGCACGGCTCAATCGCAGCAAAGCCGCATCGGACGTGTCAACCGGCGCGCGGGCCATCCCACCTGGCGGACTTCCGGGCGGCGATCCCGGTCACCGGGACGCATTGACACCGCCTCATCGCCTCCATAGCGTCGCCGCGTGCTCCGACCGGTGCTGCTGACCTGCCGCCCCCACGTGGACCTCCTGCGCGTGGTGTCCGCGGCTTGTGCCGCCTCCTGATCCACCAATCGGTCCCCTCGGAACACCGCCCCTGCTCCAGCGCGCCTCTGCGCGCCCGGTCTTGGACGGCCGCAGTTCCGCCCCGCTCCGGCCTCGATCGGCCATCCCCCAGGAGGCAGCAGATGACTGCGAGCCCGCTCGTCGACGCGTCCGGCACCCGGCAGGTGCCGGGCAAGGACGTCCGCACGGTGATCACGTCCAGCCTGATCGGCACCACCGTCGAGTGGTACGACTTCTTCCTCTACAGCACCGCCGCCGGGCTGGTCTTCGACAAGCTGTTCTTCCCCACCGACAACCCGACGGTGTCGACGGTGCTGGCCTTCGCGACGTTCTTCGTCGGGTTCGTCGCCCGTCCGCTCGGGGGAGTCCTTTTCGGACACATCGGCGACCGGATCGGCCGCAAGCGCACGCTGGTGACCACGATGCTGCTGATGGGCGTGGCCACCGCGCTCATGGGTGCGTTGCCCACCTACGCGGACATCGGTCTGCTCGCCCCGCTCCTGCTGGTGCTGCTGCGCGTGGTGCAGGGCTTGGCGATCGGCGGCGAGTGGGCGGGAGCCGTGCTCATGGCGGTGGAGTACGCGCCGAACGGCAAGCAGGCCCGCTACGGCGCGTGGCCGCAGGTCGGTCTGGCGCTGGGGCTGGGCCTGGGCACGGGGTTGTTCGCGCTGCTCGGCAACGTGCTCAGCGACGAGCAGTTCCTCGGCTACGGCTGGCGGATCGCGTTCGGGCTCAGCATCGTGCTGGTGTTCATCGGCCTGGTGATCCGCCTGCGGGTGGCCGAAACGCCTGCGTTCGAGCAGATGCGCGCGGCGCGGCAAACCTCTCGAGCCCCGTTCCTCGACCTCTTCCGCGACCGCACCTCCCGGCGCAACACGCTGCTCGGGCTGCTCTCCCGCTGGGCCGAAGGCGCTGCCTTCAACACCTGGGCCGTGTTCTTCCTGGCCTACGCGACCACGACCCTCCACCTGCCGCGCACCGACGTCCTCGTCGCCGTGGTGGTCGCGTCGGTCGTGCTGGCCGTGCTCATCCCGGTGTTCGGCCGGTTCGCCGACCGGTGGACGCCCCGCCGCACCTACGCGGTCGGAGCGGCGCTGTTCGCGGCATCCGTCTTCCCAGCGTTCCTCGCGTTCCAGACCCGCAACCCGCTGCTGATCGGGATCGTGATCGTGCTGGTCCTGGGAGTCGTCCACGCAGTGCTCTACGCCCCGCAGGGCACGCTGTACGCGCAGCTGGCGCCGGTGCAGCTGCGCTACACCGGGATGTCGTTCGTCTACCAGTTCTCCGGCATCTACGCCTCCGGCCTCACGCCCATGGTCATCACCGCGCTCCTGGCCGCGGGCGGTTCGCCCTGGTGGGCCTGCGCGTACCTCGTGGCCGCCGGTCTCATCGGCGCGGTCGCGACCCTGGCGTTGCGCCCGCGCGATCTGCACTTCGGGCGCAACGCCTCCTGAGCCGTCAGGCGGGTGCTCCCGTGGTCCAGCCGAACACCGGGAGGGCGTCGTTGATCGCGTGGTCGCCGACCGCGCGGGACTTGTAGATCAGCGGGTTGTGCACGGTGAGCGTGCGGGCGTTGCGCCAATGGCGGTCGAGCCGTCGCGACTCGCTGACCACCGATGCGCCGCCGACCTCGAACAGTTCCGCCGCGGCCCGCAGGACGGTGTCGGCGATGGCCACTTGGGCCTTGGCCACGTCGTTCTCGGCGGTGATGACGTCGTCCTGCGCTCGGCCCACCGAGGCGACTGCGGCCTCCAGCGTCGCCTGCGCGGCGAACGCGGCGCTGTGGACCTTGCCGACCACTTGCTGGACCAGCGGGTCGTCCTTGGGCAGCGGCGCGCTGGCGTGGCTGTACGAACGGTTGCGCTGCTGCACGAACCGGGTGGCGTCCCGCGCCGCGGCCCGCGCGACGCCGACGAGGGACGCGAGCAGCACGAGCTGCGCCAACGCGGTGTGCGGTCCCGGGCCCGGGTCCCACGGCACGACGTGCGCGGGGTCGACCTCGACGTCGGTGAACTCCACCGTGCCGCTGGCGGTGGTCCGCTGCCCGAAGCCGTCCCAGTCGTCGTGCTGGACGATCCCGGCAGCCTCGGCCGGAACCCTGGCCACGACCAGCTCGCCCGGTGCTCGTTCGGCCCGCACGGTCAGCCAGTCCGCGAACAGGCTGCCGGTCGAGTAGTACTTGGTGCCGTTGAGCACCAACCGCCCGTCCTGCTCCGACAACCGGGTGTTCAGGCGCCCCACCTCGTGCGACCCGCGTTCGCTGATCGCGTTGCCGACCAGTGCCCCGCCTGCGACCAGCCGCAGCCACTCGTCGCGTGCGGTCGAGGGCGGTTGCCGCAGTTGTTCCTCGACGAACAGGACGTGCGGGCGCAGCGCCTGCGGCAGGTTGGAGTCCGCCTCGCCCAGCTCGACCAGCAGGCCGAACAGCTCGTCCAGCCCGGCCCCGGCGCCGCCGAGGTGCTGCGGAACCCGCAGCGCGCCGAATCCGGACGCCCGCAGCCAGCCCACCTCCTCGTGCGGCAGGCGGCGCTGCTGCTCGCGGTCCACCGCGCCTTCGGCGATCCGCTCGAACACCGGGCGGAACTTCGCCGCCAGATCCGTTGGCACCGCGGTCCTCCTCAGACGATTCCGTTGCGCGGCGGGCGGATCCCGTTGAGCGCGTAGTTGCCGAGGTGCTGGACCTTCCACCGGCGCGGATCGTGCAGCGTGTGCGTGCGGGCGTTGCGCCAGTGCCGGTCGAGGTTGCGGCCCGTCCGCGCCGCCCGGGCGCCGATGAGCGCGAAGATCTCGCTGGACACCGACACCGCGGCCTCGTCGGCTTGCGCGCGGACTGCGGTCACCGCGATCGAGGCCTCCGCCGCCTTGACCTCGGCGTCGTCGGCTTCCGAGTCGAGCGCGCGCCGTGCGTCGTCGAGCGCATCGCCCGCTTCGGCCAGCAACGCCCCGGCAGCGCGGACCCGCAGCGCGAGCTCACCGAACCGCTGCACCACCAGCGGCTCATCGGCGGTGCGCTCGACACCGGCCTCCCACCAGGGCCGGCTCAGTTCTCGGACCGCCTCGCCACCGTCGCGCAGGGCCGCGTCGGCGATGCCGACGTCGATCGCGGCGTGCAGGTACTGGCCGAACGCTCCGAAGATCTCGGGCCCGTCGAAGGTCCGGTAGTGCGGCACGACCCGCTCCGCAGGGACGTGGACGTCGTCGAGCAGCACCGTTCCGCTGGCCGTCGTGCGCTGCCCGATGCCGTCCCAGTCGTCCAGCACCGCCAGCCCGTCGGCCCCGGACGGCACGAACGCCGCGTTGACCCGGTCTTCCCCGTCGATGGCGAACACCGGGATCCAGTGCGCGAACAGGGCGCCGGTGGTGTAGTTCTTCGTCCCGCTGATGCGGAAGTCACCGCCCGGCTGTGCGACGAGCTTCGTCTCGAACGCGTGCGCGTTCTTCGCGCCCGCCTCGGCCAAGGCGTTGCCGAGCCGCTTGCCGGCGAGGACTTCGGCGTGGAAGAAGGTCAACTGACGCTCGGTGGCGTTGTGGCGGAGCACGTCGAGGAAGAAGAAGTGGTTCTGCGGGATCTGGCCGATGCTCGAGTCCCCGGCTGCCAGCAGGCGGAAGACGCCGCCCAAAGTCCGGTACGACACCTCCGCCCCGCCGTGCCTCCTGGGCACGGTGATGCCCAGCAGGCCGCTCCGCGACAGCTCGTCCAGCTCGTCCTCCGGCAGGATCCGCTGCGCATCCCGCTGCGACGCGCCTTCGGCGAACCGCTCCCCCAGCCGGGCGGCGACGGCGAGCGCCTCCGCGTCGTCGGCGATGACGTTGACCATCGAACTCCTCAACCATCCGGCGAAACACCAAGTGCACCAACAGTTCCGGACCCGGACACTACCCGTGGCGAACTCCCGCTCAAGCCCGTTCCAGATGGTGGTCAACGCATATTCCGTCCTCTGTGGACTCCTCATTTCACGACGGTTAAGAAAAAATCACAACGATCCACAGAGGACTCCGGCTGCCACGGGAACCGCAGTTCCAATTTGAAACTCCGGTCCTCCGGAATTTCAGGTGCTCCGGACGTCGGGTTATGGTGCAGTGGGTTGGACGCCCGCCACAGGAGGACCAGATGACCGCCGAACGGACGTGGCTGCCGAGCAGCTCGCACTGGGGCGCGTTCCGCGCCGCGACCGACGCCGACGGCACCCTCCACGTCGAGCCGCACCCCGCGGACCCCGCTCCGTCGCCGCTGCTGGGCAACGTGCCGGGCACTGTTCGGCACCGCACGCGCGTCCAGCGGCCCGCGATCCGACGCGGCTGGCTGGACAACGGCCCCGGCCCGACCGACGCGCGCGGCGACGAGGAGTTCGTCGAGGTCTCCTGGGACACCGCGCTGGACCTGGTCGCCGAGCAGCTGGACCGCACCCGCCGCGAGCACGGCAACGAGGCGATCTTCGGCGGCTCCTACGGCTGGTCCAGCGCCGGGCGGTTCCACCACGCGCAGAGCCAGCTGCACCGGTTCCACAACACCATCGGCGGGTACACGGCATCGCGCAACAACTACAGCTTCGGCACCTCCCAAGCGCTGCTGCCGCACCTCGTCGGCAGCACCGGCGTGCTGCTGGACCACGCCGACAGCTGGCAGACCCTCCGCGAGCACACCGATCTCGTGGTCGCCTTCGGCGGGTTGCCCGGCAAGAACCTCTCGATCGCCTCCGGCGGCATCACCCGGCACACCGGGTCCGCCGCGCTGCGCGACCTGGGCACCGACCTGGTGGTGATCAGCCCGCTCGCCGACGACATCCCGACGGGGTCCGGCGCGACCTGGCTTCCGGTCGAACCCGGCACCGACGTCGCCCTCCAGCTCGGACTGGCCCACACCCTGCTCACCGGCGGGCACCACGACCAGGAGTTCCTGGACCGCTGCTGCACCGGCTTCGACGTCTTCGCCGACTACCTGCTCGGCGAGCACGACGGGACCGCGAAGTCCGCCGAATGGGCCGCCGCGATCTGCGGAATTGCCGCCGCCGACATCCGCGCCCTGGCCGCGAGGATGACAGCCGGGCGCACGCTGATCACGGTCTCGTGGTCGTTGCAGCGCACCGAGCACGGTGAGCAGCCGGTGTGGGCGGGCCTAGCGCTGGCCGCGATGCTCGGCCAGATCGGCCTCCCGGGCGGCGGTTTCGGGCACGGCTACGGTTCGATGGCCAGCATCGGCGACGACGCCCCGGCGCTGCGGCTGCCCACGCTGCCGATGGGGCACAACCCGGTCCCGACGTTCATCCCGGTGGCCCGCATCGCCGACCTGCTGCTCAACCCCGGGCAGCAGTACGACTACGACGGGCGGCGCCTGACCTACCCCGACATCCGGCTGGTGCACTGGGCCGGCGGGAACCCGTTCCACCACCACCAGGACCTCAACCGGCTGCGCCGGGCATTCGGCCGCCCGGACACCGTCGTCGTGCAGGAAACGCACTGGACGGCGACCGCGCGCCACGCCGACGTGGTCCTGCCGGCGACCGTCGCGCTGGAGCGGGAGGACGTCGGCGCCGGATACCGCGACAGCCACCTGATCGCCATGCACCAGGTGCTGGAGCCCTTCGGCGAGGCCCGCAACGACTACGACATCCTCGCCGGTCTCGCCCAGCGGCTGGGCGTGCACGAGGAGTTCACGCAAGGCCGCACGCCCCGCGAGTGGCTGGTGCACCTCTACGACCAGTGGCGCGGCAACCTGGCCGCGAAGGGCCACGACATCCCGACGTTCGCCGAGTTCTGGGCGGCCGGCGACCTGCAGATGCCGGACGTGCACCCGCAGGCACCGCTCCGGGCGTTCCGCGCCGACCCTCAGCGGAACCCGCTGCGCACGCCGAGCGGCCGGATCGAGCTGTTCTCCGAGACGATCGAGTCCTTCGGCTACCCGGACTGCCCCGGCCACCCGGTCTGGCTGCCCCCGCAGCAGCAGCGCGGCGGGCCGCTGCACCTGATCGCCAACCAGCCCGCGACCCGGCTGCACGGGCAGGGCGACGTGGGCGCGCTCAGCCAGCAGGCCAAGGTCGCGGGGCGAGAGGCGATCCGGATCCACCCGCGGGACGCCGCCGCGCGGGGCATCTCCGACGGTGACGTGGTCCGGGTGTTCAACCACCTCGGCGCTTGCCTGGCCGGAGCGCGCGTGACCGAGGACGTCCGGCCCGGCGTGGTCGTGCTGCCCACCGGTGCGTGGTTCGACCCGCAGCCCGATCCGGTGCGACCGGGCGAAACCCTCTGCGCGCACGGCAATCCGAACGTGCTCACCGCCGATGTGCCGTCTTCCCGGCTTTCCCAGGGATGTTCCGGGCAGCACGCCTACGTCGAGGTCGAACTCCACACCGGTCCGGTCCCCGAACTGCGCTGCAGCACACCACCACTGGCCGATTCCTGATCGCAGGGCGCATTTCCCGCCCACGTGAATCGATTACCCCGCCACCGCAGCGGTTTTGCCGTGACCAGTTCGCCGAGTGGTCCTGGTCCGTTGCGGTGAGGCGGTTTCGCGAGCGTTGACCGGCTCCCACCCCGCTCAGTATGGTCCAGACCACACTTCGGGGGGCTCGCTCGGCCGGGACCAACCCGGCCGGATCGACGAGGGAGTCGACATGGAATCGAAGCGCAAGCTCGCCGCGATGGCGGTCGGCGCAGCGATCGCCCCGGTCCTGGTGGCCATCCCCACCGGGACGGCCGGTGCGCACGGCTACATCGACGCACCACCCAGCCGCCAGGCCCAGTGCGCGGCCGGCACCGTCCCGTGCGGGGAGATCAAGTGGGAACCGCAGAGCGTCGAGGGCCCCAAAGGCCTGACCAGCTGCAGCGGCGGCAACGAACGCTTCGCCGACCTCGACGACGAAAGCAAGGGCTGGACGGCCACCAAGGTCGGCAACTCGGTGAACTTCCACTGGACGATCGAAGCCAACCACGCCACCACCACCTGGGAGTACTTCATCGGCGGCAACCGAGTGGCGGTCTTCGACGACGGCGGCGCCCAGCCGCCGCACGAGTTGTCGCACACCGTCGACCTCGGCGGCGTCAGCGGCAAGCAGAAGCTGCTGGCGGTGTGGAACATCGCGGACACCGCCAACGCGTTCTACGCCTGCGTCGACCTCGACGTCGGCTGACCGGCCTCGCGGGAATCCGGTGGCGCCAGCCGGATTCCCGCGGGATCCCCCGGCGGGGTCACGGGTTCGGGAACTCCGGTCCGCTGTAGGTCGTGCTCACCTCGATCTCGCCGTTGACGATCCGCTCGCGCAACGCCTCGACCTCGGCGCGCACGTGCTCGGGGACGTCCGGGGCGAGGGTGAGGCGGACGGCTTCGGGGGTTTCCAGCCCGATGCGGACGTTCTCGCCGCCGTGCAGCCTGCCGTTCGCGAAGTCCTCGATGGCGCGGAAGACCGCCACACCCGAGTCGGCGACGGCCGAACCGGCGAAAACAGCGGGATCCTCGGCGACGAAGTCCCGGACGTTGCCGAACTGGCGGCCCTTCCCAGCGGCCCTGATCGCCTCGGCGACACCGGGACGCCCGGCGTTGAGCATGGTGAAGATCTGGTCCGCGCCCGCGTCGAGTTCCGCGGTGGCGACGCGCCGGGCGAGTTCGACGTCGTCCTGGTCCCCGGAGAAGTTGGTCAGCACCCGGGCGGCCGGATTGGTGTGCGCGACCCCGTCGACGAACGCCGCGCGGCCCTTCAGACCTGGCACCGGGCGGATTCCCGACATGTGGCCGACCACGCCGGACTCGGTCAGCAGCCCGGCAGCGGCGCCGGCGAGCCAGGCGGACTGCTCCTGCAGCACTTCGTAGCTGGCCAGGTTGGGGCCGGTGACGTCGGACTGGGTCACCACGAACTTAGTCCGCGGGAACTCCGCGGCCACCACCTGCGCCGCAGCGTTGTTCTGCCCGCCCTGCGCCACGACCAGGTCGACCCCGCCGCTGGCGAGCTCCCGCAGCACCCGCTCCAGCTCCGGCTGCTTCGGCGCCACCCGGTCGACCACTGCGATCTCGGCGCCGAACTGCTGCTCCGCGCGCTTGGCGCCGTTGTAACCGGCCTCCATGAACCCGCCGTCGTGGCTCGGCCCGGCGAGCAGCAGTCCCACCCGGACCTTCGCGGGCGGTTGCGGGACGTTCCGGTCGGTGGCCGCGGGAGTGCCGCACGCCCCCGCCGCGAAGATCCCCGCCGCTGCCACCACGCCCACCATCACCTTCGGAACCGACCGCATGCCCATCCGCCTCTTCCGGATCACCAACGAATGCTTCGGTATACCAAAATGCGCGATCCGGGCGCGAAAGAACAGACCTTCCCAGCTCGCGAGAACCAGCAGCTTCCACGTGACCGCGCTCGTCCACTTCGGAGATACCGGCGAGCGGGTCAGCCGAGCAGCGCGGTGATGGTGAACAGGACCGGCACGGACAGGATCGTGGACAGCAGGATCGACTCGCGGGCCAGCCGCACGCCCACGTTGTAGGTGGAGGCGTACACGAACAGGTTCTGCGCCGCGGGCAGCCCGGAGATCACCACCGCGGCGAACAGCGAAGCGCCCGAGAGCCCGAACAGGCCCGCACCGATCGCGTAGGCGATCATCGGGTGCACCACCGACTTCAGCCCGACCGACAGCAGCACCGGCCAGCGCTCGGTGCCACCCGCGGGCAGCGAACTCCCGTGCAGCGAGATGCCGAAGGCCAGCAGCACCGTCGGGACCGACAGGTGTCCGAGCAGGGTGATCGGCTCGAGGACCGGGGCGGGGATGCGCAACCCGCTCAGCGACAGCCCGACGCCGATCAGCGAGCAGATGACGATGGGGTTGCGGAACGGCGCCAGCACCCGCGACCACACCGAACTGCGCTCCCCCGCCTGCGCGTAGTCGATGACGGTCAACCCGATCGGCGTCATGACCAGCAGCTGGAACAGCATCACCGGTGCCACCAGAGCGGCATCGCCGAGCACGTAGACCGCGATCGGGATGCCGAGGTTGCCGGCGTTGACGTAGCTGGAGCACAGCGCGCCGATGGTGGTGCGGCGGATGTTCCACCGGCGCACCAGTCCGACGAGCACGAACAGCCCGGCGGCGGCGAACGTGCTCAGCGCGGTGACCAGCAGCGGGACCGAGAAGATCACCGTGACGTCGGACTCGGAGAGCATCTTCAGCAGCAGCGCGGGCGTACCGACGTAGAACGACAGCTTCGTCAGCGCTTCCCGCCCGCTGCTGCCGAGCACCTCGGTGCGCCCGAGGACGTAGCCGACCAGCACGATGGCGGCGATCACGCCGAAGCCCTGGATCACGCCGGACACTAGGCCTCCCGCGGCTCGATCTCCGCAGCGTCCACTGCGGACAGTTTGCGACCGGGCGGCACTTCGTCGGGCGCGCAGATGGGCTTCGCCACCGCCCAGGGCCCGCGAATCGTGCGCAGGCCTGCACGGTTAGCAAGCCTAAGCGATCAGCTGTGCGCGCCGATCATGGCGCTGCTCACAGCCGATCAGGTCTTGTCGCCGGTCACGGCCGGCTCCAACGGCACCAGGTCGGTGCGGCCGTCGGAGCTCGGCGGGCCACCCGGCAGCTTGACCGCCTTCGGCAGCGCGCCCGGGCTCCACGTGCCCCAGTGCGTCTCCCGGTGGACCTCCATCGCCGCCTCGGCGGGCAGGGCGTCCGGTTGGAAGGAGTCGACCACGTAGAACACGCCCCAGTCGCGGTGCAGGTCGCCCTTGAGGTAGCTCGGCATCGCCCGCACGCTGGCAGCCACGTTCAGCCAGCCGAACGGTCCACCGCCGGAGGAACCCGACCAGCCCTGCCCCATGTCGCGCAGCATCCCGCCACCGGCCACCCGGAACCGCGGCAGCTCCACGATCCCGTTGTGCAGGCTCGCCAGGTTCAGGCACGGGTGCACCAGGGCGGCGGGCCATTCCACGAACGTCGGGGACCCGCCGACCACGTCGGTCATGGTGGTCAGCTTCGGAACGCGCGGCGCGCTGAAGGCCAGCCAGCCGCCCTCGTCGACCTTCTGGTCCTCGGCCAGCACCCGCAGCTTGGTGGCACCGTCCACGGTGAACCGCAGGTCGCGCCAGGTGCCGCTGTTCTGCACCAGGTCGCGCTCGGCGATGATCTGGAAGCCCTCCGGCGTGTCCTTGCCGAGCTCCACGCGCAGCGAGTTCGCCCCGGTCGCCGAACCGGCGAACTGCATCACCACGGGGGATTCGCCGGAGGTGGCCTGCGGCGGCAGGTCGTACCAGGCGCTGCGCATCTCGCCGGTGCCGGTGGCATCGCGGTCGTAGCTGCCCCACACCGGCGCGTCGTCCCCGCCGAAGCCGAACGGCGGGGTCCAGAACTCGGTGCGCGGGTAGCCGAAGCGGTGGAAACCGCGCGAGACCTCCGCCATGTAGTCGGGGCCCTCAACGGTCTGGGTCAGCTGGTTGTCGGCGCTGCGCGGCTGGTGCTCGGACACCGCGAGCACGCCGTTGCGCGGATCGGTCTCGATGTCGACGTAGTCCGACAACCCGCAGCTCTGCCCCGCCAGCTGCTTGACGTTGTCCGCTCCGAGGCTGTAGCCGTCGCGCTGGCGGTAGATCCCGACCGCGAACAGCGTCACTTCACCGAGCATCAGCACGGCGCAGGTGATCGTCAGCGGAGCGGCGCCGAGCCGCAGGCCCCGGCGCTGCTGGTCCGGGGTGATCACCGGCAGCTCGTCGTGTCGCAGGTGCTCGACGACCGCCACGACCGCGGCGATCGCGGCGGCGATCAGGAAGTAGGTGCTGCCGTCACGTCCGTCCAGGCTGGGCGCGCGGTCGAACCACGGCACGCCCCAGCCCGAGACGTACCACCACGAGTTCGTCCCGGTCACCGAGAACGCGCACACGACCATCAGCCCGGCGAAGAACGCGGCCCGGTTGCGGCGCGAGCGCAGCACCGCCGAGCTGGTCGCCAAGGCAGTCAACGCCGCCACCACGGCGCCGATGCCGGCGAGGATTCCGAAGTGGTGGGTGTGCTTGGTCGGCGTGGCCGCGAGCACCACGAAGCACAGCGCGGCGACCGCGAGCACCCGGCGGCTCGGACCGAGCGCCGCACCCCGGATCCGGCCGCGGCGCAGCAGCAGCATCCCGCAGGCCAACACGCACAGGACCACCAGCAGCACCGGGAACCGCCGCGTCAGCGAACCGTCCGGCCACGGCCCGAACAGCTTGTCGTAGCGGACGAGCTCCTGGTACCAGGACTCGTTCGGCCCGAACTTGGTCTTCAGCGCCACCGAGTCCAGCACGGACTGCAGCGTCTGGTCGAAGAACACCCAGACCAGGATCACCAGGCCCGACGCCGCGATCGGCGCCAGCAGCGGCAGCGCCCCGCGTTCGCGCATGCGCTGCCAGAGCAGCTGCAGCAGCGGTTTGGCGGCCACCACGAACGGCAGCACCGCGACCATGCCGTGCGGGTTCGCGCCCACGCCCAGCGCCGCAGCCACCAGCCCCAGCGCGGCCGGCGTCAGCCGCCGGGCCGCCACCGCGCGCTCGACCGCGCACAGCGCGAGCAGGAAGAACGCCACGACGACCGGTTCGGGGCGCAGACCGTTGTTGTACGGCAGCCAGAAGGCCAGGAACACCGCCGCCGCGGCCCAGCCCGCGGATTCGCTGCGCCGGACCTGCTGCCCCAGCCGCGGCAGCACCCCGCGGCTGAGCAGCAGCCAGCTGAGCACGCCGAAGAACAGCGCGGGCAGCCGCACCCACGGCGTGGCGGGCGAGACCTGCACCCACAGCGCGTACAGCTCGTAGAACCAGCCGAACGGCGACTCGGGATTGCCGAACCACCGGAAGTAGTTGGTGACGTACCCGGCGTCCCCGGCGGCCCGCAGCATGGTCAGGATGTAGCCGTCGTCGGCGGTCATCGCGCCGATCAGCCACCACACGCCGAGCGCACCGATGACCACGACGTCGCGGAACTTCAGCCGCCACCAGCCCGGTCGGAGCAGCCGCGGCGCCCGGCGGACCTCGAGCTTGCTCAGCGCCAGCACGGAACCGGCGAAGGCGACCACGGCCACCGTCATCGCCGCGACCTTCAGCGGGGTGGGTGTGCTGGCGAACCGGTTGTCCACCCGGGCCTGGAACGACAGGCCGCGCACGTCGTCGACCGCCGCGTCCAGCTGGGAGAAGATCCCGGTCAGCTGCGGGCGCCGGTCGCCGTCGACGGAGGCCAGCACCGCGCCGCCGATCTCGGCCCGGGTTCCGGTCTCGTCCGCGCGCAGCGCGATCGCGCAGTCGCCGGCGGGTAACGCGGTCGAGCCGATCTGCTGCCCCCGCGACCACAGCGCGACTTTGCCGTCGTCGACCTGCAGGCTCAAGCCGGTCACACCGCCGTACTCCGAGGACGGCGGGTTGGTGGCGACCAGCACGGCGGGGCCGTTGCTGCGCGCGTCCAGGCTGCGCGCGGACGCGCACGGAACGTCAGCGGTGATCCACAGCGGCGCGTGGGTGACCAGCGGCGCGGACACCGGGGCGGTGCCCTGCGCGGTCGGCCACTTCAAGGTCGTGATGTCGTGGTCGACCGGCAGGAGCGGAACCGCGAGCGCCGCCAGCGCCGAGAGCAGGCCGAGCACCACGGCCCAGCGCCGAGCAGCCTTCGAAGCGGGATCGCGTCGCGTGATCTCCCCCGACCGCTGAGCCACGCGATCGCCACCTCATCCTTGCCGACAACAGCCAATCCCACTGAGCTTAGAGGCCCTTTCGAAGCCCAGCGGACCCGCATGCCGCCCAGTCCCCCGGCTCCCCTCCGATGAGAACAGCCCGAACGTGGCGCGCAGCACCCGTTCCGACGCAAATTCAATGGAAATCAGACGTCCGATTTCCATTGAATTTGCGGCAGCAGTCCCGGAACGTCGGAATTGTCCGCAACTGCGGGTGCGCGCTGGGCTTTCCGGGTGAGAACCACCGATCGGTGGGGCTCGCGTCACTAGCGTCGGTGACATGACCTTCACCTTGATCAAGGGCGCCTTCCGGATCGCGGGCAGCTCACCCGACGGCGACTCGATCCGCTTCTACCCCGCCGACCCGAAGACGTTCCGCAAGGCCGGGCTGTCCGTGCGGCTGAACTCCCGCGGCGGCGTCCAGCTGCGATTAGAGGGCATCGACGCGCTGGAAACCCACTACCGGCCGCAGGCGCGCGGTGCCGAGCTCTGGCACCAGCCGAGCAAGCTCGCCAACGCAGCCGGTGAGGCACTGCTGGACCACCTCGGCTTCACCAGCGTCGAACGCGACGAGAACGGCCGGGTCACCGCCAGCACGCCGGAGGAGGTGCCCGGTCACGTCCTGACCCGGTTCGCGGACAAGTACGGCCGCGCCGTCGCGTTCGCCTTCCCAGGTCAGCGGCCCGGACGCTCCACCGACGGCGCCGACGTCCGCCTCGAACCCGACGGCCTGGTCAACTCGGCCAACCACGCGCTGCTCGCAGCCGGCCTGGTGTACCCGACGTTCTACTCGAAGCTCTTCCCCGATCTGCGCCAGGCGATGGCCGAGGTCGCGGTCGCGGCGCGCGAAGCCCGCACCGGCCTGTGGGCCGAAGACGTCACCCTCGAAGGCGTGCGGGTGCGCTCCCGCGAGCAGCTGCGCGACGAGGTGGTGCTGCTGCCGAAGCTGTTCCGCCGGCTGGCCGACTACCTCGAGCTGGAGGAGTCCGGCGGGGTGTCGCTGGGCGGTTTCGCGCACTACCTCGACACCCGGGACGACCGCCTGTTCACCGTGCCCGACGGGCACGCCACCGAGCTGGAGACCCTGGTCGAGGTCCGCAGGCAGACTCTGCGCCTGACCGTCGAACCGGAGCGCATCGTGTTCGTCGAGGCCTGACCTGCCCGAACCACCCGCCGCCGTGATGAGATGGGCCGGTCGAAGGTGCGTGGGGGTGCGATGAGCGACGATGCGGCTGCGCCGACGGTGGCGTCCCGGCTGTTCCGGATCCTGGAGACGTTCTCCCCGGAACGCCCGTCGCTGACGCTGTCGGAGATCAGCCGCCACAGCGGCCTGGCGCTGACCACCACGCACCGCCTGGTCGGCGAGCTCACCGGCTGGCGCGCGCTGGAACGCGCCGACGACGGCCGCTACCGGATCGGGCTGCGGATCTACGAGCTGGCGGCGCTGACCCCTCGCGGCACGCTCCTGCGCGAGGTCGCGATGCCCTTCCTCGGCGACCTCTACGAGGCCACCCACCAGAACGTCCAGCTCGGCGTCCGCGACGGCGACGAGGTGGTCTACGTCGAACGCATCTCAGGTCGTGAGGCAGTGCCGGTGGTGTCGCGGCCAGGTGGCCGGCTCCCGCTGCACGCCACCGGCGTCGGCCTGGTGCTGCTCGCGCACGCGGACCGCGAACTGCAGGAGGCGGTGCTCGACGCGCCGCTGAAGCGGTTCACCGAACGCACCATCGCCGATGCCCGGCAGCTGCGCAGCGTCCTCGCCGACGTCCGGCGGCAGGGCTTCGCGATCAGCGACCGCCAGATCGAGCTGTCGACGCTGTCGGTGGCCGCCCCGGTGCACGACGACTCGGACGCCGTCGTCGCAGCGCTGTCCATCGTCGTCCCCGCAGATCAAACGGACCCGATGACCCTGGTCCCGGCGGTCCGCGCCGCGGCCCGAGGCCTCTCCAGAACCCTCGGCTCCCCCAACGCCCAGGCCCTCCCGCCCACGGCGCACCTCGAACGCCGCAACCTCCCCTGATCCCCGGCCCGCAGCCTGGTACAGCACCACAGTTTCCATTGAAACTGTGAATCCCACCCACGGCGGATCACAGTTTCAATGGAAACTGCGGTTCTCGGCGCGAGATCCGGCCTTCCGGTGAACGGAAAGGGGCATTCCGCTTCGCCCGGCCCGCACCGATCGTGGACCGTGAGGCTGAGGTGGCGGTCACATCGGGGTGCACCGCCCGCAGCAGGTCCGAGGGAGGAATCGGTCGATGCAGATCCAGGTCGGGATCGTCGGAGCGGGGCCCGCGGGGCTCATGCTCTCGCACCTGCTGCACCAGCGCGGCGTGGAGTCGGTCGTGCTCGACACCCGGACCCGCGAGGAGATCGAGGGCACCATCCGGGCCGGTGTGCTGGAGCAGAGCTCGGTGGACCTGATGGTCGACACCGGGGTCGGCGCGCGCGTCAAGGAGCTCGGCATGGTGCACCACGGCATCGAGCTGCGCTTCGGCGGCAAGGGGCACCGGATCGACTTCGCCGACCTGACCGGCGGCCGCGGGGTGACCATCTACCCGCAGCACGAGGTGCTCAAGGACCTGATCGCCCAACGCCTGGCCGACGGCGGCGACATCCGCTTCGGCGTCTCGGACGTGCAGGTCGAGGACGTCACCGGTGACCGGCCCAGGATCCGGTTCACCCAGGACGGCACCGAGCATGAGCTCGACTGCGAGCTGGTGGCGGGCTGCGACGGTTCGCGGACCTCGACCCGCTTCCTGATCCCGGCGCCGAACCCCCGGCAGGACCACTTCCGCCAGTACCCGTTCGCCTGGTTCGGCATCCTGGCCGAGGCGCCGCCGTCCTCCGAGGAGCTGGTCTACGCCCACCACCGCAACGGGTTCGCGCTGATGAGCACCCGTTCGGCGACGGTCCAGCGGCACTACCTGCAGGTGGATCCCAACGACACCGTCGAGGACTGGTCCGACGACCGGATCTGGTCGGAGCTGCACACCCGGGTGGCGGGCGCGGACGTCAAGGAAGGCCCGATCTTCTCCAAATCGGTCCTGCACTTCCGCAGCTTCGTGTGCGAGCCGATGCAGCACGGCCGCCTGTTCCTGGCCGGCGACGCCGCGCACACCGTGCCGCCGACCGGCGCGAAGGGCATGAACCTCGCGATCGCCGACGTGCACGTGCTTTCCCGCGCGATGGCCGAGTTCTTCGCCAACAGCGACCGCACCGCGCTCGACGCCTACACCGCGACCGCCCTGCCCCGGATCTGGCGCGCGCAGCACTTCTCCTGGTGGATGACCTCGATGCTGCACCGCATGCCCGAGGCGACCGGTTTCGACCTGAACCGCCAGCTCGCCGAGCTGGACACGGTCACCCGCTCCCGCGCGGGCCGGACCCTCCTCGCCGAGAACTACGTCGGCACGCCGTTCGAGTAAACAACTCGGCCCTGAAGGACCGAGCTTTGAGACGGCTCAGTCCTGCTGGGCCGGGCTTGCGCTCCCGTCGCCACCGGGTGTGGCGGTGCGGGTCGCATCGCCCGCTTATGCGGGTTGGGGCATGTTTACGAATACCCACGCCGAGCGTGCGCGGTCACGCACGTTGACCCCGGCGACGACGTCGGCTGGTCCAGCGAGACCGCACCGACGACAACAGAAATCGTCCCGAGTGGGCCTGTTGGCCCGCTCAGTGTGACCACACAGCGGACAGTGCTGCGAGGTGTAGGCCGCGTCCACCGACAGCACCGGCACACCTACACGCTGCGCTTTGTAGGCGATGAACGTCCCGAGCTGGGCAAACGGCCAGGAGGATTGTGCGGCCCGCTGGTCGCGTCGAACCGTGACCCGCTCACGAATACCACCCAGCTCCTCCAGGGCGATACCGCGCTCGGTGCGTTGGGCGACGGCCACAACATCCTTAGCGATCGCGTGGTTGATGTGCTTAGCGTGCCGCGCTTCTTTCTTGGCACGCTTCTTGAGCAGGCGGACAGCGGAGCGGGTGCGCTTGGCCTGGATCTCGGCCTTCTTGCGTGCCTGCCAACGCCGATACCGGCTCAGGCGGCGCCCCGAGTAGTGGGTTGCGTCCGACGTGGTGGCCAGGTTGTTGATGCCCCGATCGACCCCGATCCAGTCCACCGGCTCAAACTGCGGTTTCTCGGGAACGTCGCAGGTGGCGATCAGGAACCACTTACCGTCCCGCAACACCAGATCCGACTCGCCCTGGCGGTGCTCGACCAGGGTTTTCAGATCCTGCGGTGAGGCCGTGAACTGCACGTTCTTCATGCGGCCGTGCATGGTCCAGATACTCACGGTGCGGGCATCGTAGTTCCACGACAAACACCGATCATCAAAGGTGTGCGCCGCATCAGGCCGGAACTCGACCGGCTTCGACTCGGCCTTAACCCGTCGCTTCGAGCCCGGCCTACCCAGGTTCCCGTGACGGATATTGCTGTGCAGGGTGGTGTAGGCGTCCACGACACGCTTGATGACGTGCTGCGCTGCCTGCGCACCCAAGCCGCACCCCTTGAGGTCGGCATAACACGCTGACCGCAGTCGCTTCACGTCACCGTGAAGGCCGTGTGCTTCGAACCCTGCCCGCGACACGTCGTTCACGGCCTGATTGACCGCGTGCAGGGTCGCCTCCAGTGCCGACGCCTGTTCCGGCGCCGGTAGAAGCTTCACCTGCACAACGATCTTCGCACCGCGCACCATAGCAGTGGTCTATGCCACCTCGATGGGAGCCAAATCCCGATATTCGCAGAGGTCGCAGCGTTGTCTACACGCCGCATGCTCATTTGGTCTTCACCCCTAAGTACCGGAGGGGTCCGTTCACCAGCGACATCCGTACCCGGTGTGAAGAGATCATGCGCGAAGTCTGCGCGGACTTCGACGTGGAGCTACGCGAGTTCAACGGCGAAACCGACCACGTCCACCTACTCGTGCACTACCCGCCGCAAGTAGCCCTCTCACGCCTGGTCAACAGCCTCAAAGGTGTCTCTTCCCGTCGTCTGCGCCGCGAATTCCCCGAACGCATCCGCAAATACCTCTGGGGAAGCCACTTCTGGTCTCCGTCTTACTTCGCAGGGTCCTGCGGCGGGGCGCCACTAGAGACAGTCAAGCAGTACATCACCAACCAGAAACGTCCAGGTTGGAGCGGTGCCGGTGGCGGAGCCCCGGAGTTGATCGATTCGCGTCCCGTTGATCGGAGTTGCGGGCATACTCTGATCTCCGGGATCCACGCTGCCGGGCGTGGCCGAGTCTGCGACGGGGTGGCCATGACGTTCCGGTACTACCTGTACGTCAGCGACAGCAAGGTGGACATGCTGCTGTCGCAGATCGACCCGAGGTTCGCCGCCAAGCGCAGCACCGAGGTCGGCGTGAACCTGCAGATGGTCTCGGCGAAGCGCAGCACCGCGCCGACCGACGACCGCTTCCTCCGGCTGGAGCGGGTCGTGCGCTACCTGCAGGACCACGGCGATGTCGGCACGGTCGACGAACCGGGCCAGTTCTTCGGCGGTCTGCTGCCGATGCGGTGGACGTCGATGCCTGGTGCGGCGGATCCGTCGCTGGTGTTCCTGGGCGGCTGCGACGGCCGGAACGTGGTGGGGCTCGGCGGATCCGCCCGGCACCTGCTGGGTTCGGTCCCGGGGGTGGACGACGCCCGCCCCTCGTCGTCGTTGCTGCCGGCCATCCTCGACCAGCTGGGCACGGCGTCCGAGCTGGAGGACGAGCTGGTCCTGGACTCGGTCGGCGACGATCTCGACCGTACCGACCACTCGGCGCTCGCCGCCGTGCACCGGGCGGTCCGCGAGCTCCGGACGCCCGCCCAGAACGTCGAGTTCATCGCCAAGCGGCTGCTGCACGGCACCGGTCCCGGCGGGGACGAGTCCGTGGTGCTCGGCTCACCGATCTACGTGGCCCAGGTCGACTAGCCGCCAGCACGTCCGACGGAGGTCGGCATGGATGCGCCGCAGGAGCACGCGGGGACACCGTCCGAGTGGCGGGTCGGTGACGTGATCGACGGCCTCTACGAGGTCGCGGAGGTGATCGGGCGCGGCGGCATGGGTGTGGTCCACCGGGCGCGGCACCTGGTGTGGGACGTCGACCTGGCGGTGAAGTGCCCGCGGCCGGCCCTGTTCCGGACCGAAGCCGCCCGCGAGCTGTTCATCACCGAGGCCGAGACGTGGGTGGCGCTGGGGTTGCACCCGCACGTGTGCGGCTGCCACTACGTCCGGACGCTCGGCGGTGTCCCCCGGGTGTTCGCCGAGTACGTCCCGGGCGGCAGCCTTCGCGAGTGGATCGACGACGGGCGGCTGTACCGGGGCGATGAGCGAGCGGTGCTGGCGCGGGTGATCGACACGGCCGTCCAGATGGCGTGGGGCATCGAGCACGCGCACAGCCGGCACCTGGTGCACCAGGACGTCAAGCCGGACAACGTGCTCTTGGACGGCTCCGGCACCGCGAAGATCACCGATTTCGGGCTGGCGCTGGCGCGCGAGGAGCTGGCCGCGCTCGATCCGGACGCCCCGCCCGGAACCAGCGTCCCGCTGCCGGGCGGTGGTGGCGGAACGCTGCGGTACGCCTCGCCCGAGCAGGTGGCGAACCGTCCGCTGGGGCGGCGCACCGATGTCTTCAGCTTCGCGGTGTCGGTGCTGGAGATGTTCACCGGTGGGCCTGCCTGGGACAGCGGCCCGGACGCGGGTGCGGCGCTGGACGGCTGCCGGACCGGTCACGCCGGTGGGCTGCCCGCCATGCCGTCCGCGCTGGCCGACCTGCTGGCGAGGTGCCTGCACCAGGATCCCGCCCGGCGGCCGGGTTCGATGGCCGAGGTCGCCGCCGCACTGGCCGACGTCTACCGAGCCGTGCTGGGCGAACCGCATCCTCGCCAGGTTCCCGCGGCAGCCGACCTGCGGGCCGACGAGTACAACAACCGAGCACTGTCCCTTGTGGACCTCGGTCGGCCGGGCGAAGCCGAGGAGGCGCTGCGGAAGGCGTTGGCCGCAGATCCGCAGAACGTGCCAGCCCGCTACAACGCGCGACTCGCGCAGTGGCGGGCCGGTGCCATCACCGACGGGGAACTCGTCACCGAGCTGGAAGCGCTCCGGGTGGACAGGGGCGACGCCCGGGAGGCCAGCTACCTGCTCGCCCAGGTGCACATGGAGCGGGGCGATCTCGTTTCGGCTCGCGCGCTCCTGGCGGACGTGGCGCGGGAATGGGGTGACGAGCCGGACGTCCAGGCGGCGCTGCGCGCGATCCGGTCCGGTGAGATCACCGATGCCCGGTGCGTCGACGAGTGGCACCTCCCGTGGCCCTCGTACCCGGAGCACGAGCTGGGCAGCCGAGGTGAGCCCGCCACGGCGGAACCAGCCGCGTTGGAGAGCTCGCGGGCGGCCGTCCTCTCCGCGCCTCCCGGCGCCAGCATCGCGCGCGTTCCCGCGTCGTTCCACGACGACGCCGCGATCGCGCTCACCCCCGACGGACAGCTGGCGCTGACCGGTACCTGGGACGGCAAGGTGCGGTTGTGGGACGTGGGCGCCGAGCGCTGCGTGGTGGTCCTCAACGGTCACAGCGAGCCGATCCAGTCCGTCGACCTCACCCCGGACGGGAGGTTCGCGGCTTCCGCGGACCGGGAGGGGACCGTCTGCTTCTGGGACCTCGCCGACGACCGCGCTTCGAGCCGGTGCGCGGTCGCCGGAGCGGACGTGGAGCGCTCCGGCATGCAACTGGCCCGGGTGAGCCTGAGCCAGGACGGGTCCGTCGCGTGCTGGCCCGGTTCGGACGGCGGATTCCGGTTCCTGGACACCGTCCGCGGGGAGCAGCGGTGGGTCGAGGCACCGGATTTCGGGCACGCGCGGCTGGTCCGGCTGAGTCCGCAGCGGCGCTGGCTGCTGGCCGGCGGCAGCAGCGGCGACGGGCCGACCAGCCTCTCGGAGTCGGTCGGCGTCTGGGACCTGGACACCGGCCGCCGCCACCACGTCCTGGCCGGGCACACGTCGTACGTCACCGCCATCTGCGTCACCGCCGACGAGCGCTTCGCGGCCACCGGGAGCCACGACCGGACCATCCGGATCTGGGATCTGGCCGACGGCAGCTGCGTCCGCGTCCTGACCGGGCACACGGCCGACGCCCTGTCGCTCAGCGCCGGTGCGAAGTCCCTGCTCTCCGGGGACGCCTTCGACGGCACCGTCCGGTTCTGGGACATCAGCACCGGCCGATGCTTGCGGACCTTCCAAGGCCACCGCAACAGGACGGCTGCCGTCACCCTGGACCCCGACGGCCGGTTCGGGTTCTCCGCTGGTCAGGACAGAGCAGTCCGCCGATGGCGGTTGCCCGCGAGCTACGACGCCGCGCCGAGCCTGACCCGCCCGCGCCCGGAGACCGAGCTGAGCAGGCTGGGCGCACGGGTGGACTCGCTGGTCGCCGAGGCGGAGCAGGCGATGTCGGACGGCAGCGTGCAGTCAGCGCTCGACCTGCTCACCCGGGCCAGGACGACGCCCGGCTACGAGCGGGAGCCGAAGGTCCTGTCCGCGTGGTGGGCGCTGAGCCGCCACGCCCGGAAGACCGGGCTGCGCGCAGCATGGTCGGCCCGGGTCCTCCGCGGGCACAGCGACCACGTGGGCGCCGTCGACGTGTCCGACGACGGGCGCCTCGCCGTATCGAGCAGCGGGGACGGCACGGTGCGGGTGTGGTCGGTCGACACGGGCGCCTGCACCCACGTGCTCGAAGGCCACGAGCACATGGTCGAGTCGGTCTGCTTGAGCCCCGATGGCCGGCAGGTCCTGTCCGGCAGCAGGGACGGCACGGTCCGCCTGTGGTCCCTCGAAACCGGTGAGTGCCAACGGGTTCTGGGCGCACCGACCGGGCGCGGTGAATCCGCCCCGGTCCGGTTCAGCGCCGACGGACGGCAGGCCGTGGTCGGCCATTGCGACGGCAGGGTCCGGATCTGGGACCTGGCCGGAGGTGAGCCTCGACCGCTGTTGCCGCACCGCGTCTACGACATCGCCTTGGCCCGGGACGGCCGTCTCGCCGCGTTGGCCAGGGGCAGCATGGTGCAGCTCTGGGACCTGGAGCGCGCTGCGCCCGCTCACTCCCTGCGCGGCGAGTTCCTGAGCACGATGCGAGCGGTGTGCCTCAGCGCGGACGGACGCCTCGCGCTGACCGGCGAAGCCGAGGGAATCCGGTTGTGGGACACCACGTCCGGAGAGGTCGTCCGGTCGTTCAGCACGGGCGACCCGCTGGGTGCGGGCCGGGATCGCAACACCTTCCTCCAGATGACCGCGCAGGGCGATTTCGCGGTCTCCGGTGGGTACTGGACACCACCTGTCGTCTGGGACGTCACCTCCGGGCGTCGCCTGCGTTCCCTGGACGGTCACGGCGAAGGCATCGGCTGCCTGGCGATGACGCCCGACGGCCGCTTCCTGCTCACCGGCAGCACGTCCGGGGAGGTCCGGGTCTGGGAACTCGACTGGGAACTGGCGGCCGACCGGTCGTGAGCGCGAGGACCGGCGTTCGCGCTCACGACCCGCACGGCCTCAGAACGGGTACTGCTGGATCGGGCCCTGGATCGTGACCCACTGGGTTTCGGTGAAGGCCTCGAGGTTCGCCTCCGCTCCCCCGACGCGGCCGCCGTTGCCGGAGGCCTTCACCCCGCCGAACGGGATGTGCGCGTGGTCGCCGACGGTCTGGTCGTTGACGTGCACCAGACCGCTCGGGATCTGCTTGGCGATCTCCCACGCCTGCATGGCGTCCCCGCCGAGCACGCTCAGCGACAGCCCGTACTCGGTGTCGCGGGCGATCGAGATCGCCTCCTGCACCGTGCTGAACCGCAGGACCGGCGCGACCGGGCCGAAGATCTCCTGGCTGAACGCGGGTGTATCGGGTTTGACGTGGTCGAGCACGGTCGGCCGGTAGAACAGCCCGTCGTACTCACCACCGGCGACCAGTTCCGCGCCGGCGGCCACGCTCTCGGTGACCAACCGGTGGATCCCGTCGCGCTGCTTGGCGTCGATGATCGGCCCCAGCGCCACCTCCGCGGTGTTCGGGTCCCCGACCGGCAGGGTGCGCGCCTTCTCCGCCAGCGCCGCGACGTATTCGTCCGCAATGGACTCGTGCACCAGGTGCCGCCCGGCGGCCATGCAGATCTGCCCCTGGTGCAGGAAGGAGCCCCACGCGCCGGCCGACGCGGCAGCGGCGATGTCGGCGTCGGGCAGCACGATGATCGCGTTGTTGCCGCCCAGCTCCAGGTGCGCGCGCTTGAGGTGCGCGGCAGCGGCCTCCCCGACCTTGCGACCGGCCGCGGTGGATCCGGTGAAGGCGATGACCCGGGTGTGCTCGTCGGCCACCAGCGCCGCTCCCGCGTCGGCCCCTCCCGGCAGCACCTGGAACACGCCCTCCGGCACCCCGGCAGCTTCGAAGATCGCCGCCAGTGCGAGGCCACCGCACACCGCGGTTCGCGTGTCGGGCTTGAGCACCACCGAGTTGCCCAGCGCCAACGCCGGTGCCACGGCGCGGATCGACAGGATCAGCGGGAAGTTGAACGGCGCGATCACCCCGACGACCCCGGCCGCGACCCGCCGGCTGAAGCTGAGCCGGCCGTCCGCCGACGGCAGCAGCGATCCCGCCGGGTGCGAGGTCAGCCCGGCGGCTTCGAAGCACTCGTTGGCCGCGGTCCGCACCTCGATGTCGGCCTTCGGCCGGATCGAACCGCCCTCGCGGATCAGCCAGCTGCGGACCTCTTCGGCGTGATCGAGGAACAGCTGCCCGGCCCGCCGCAGCACGGCCGCCCGCTCCTCGAACGGCTTGTCCTCCCAATCCCGCTGCGCCGCAGCCGCTTTCGAGCAGGCCGCGGCGATGTCGGCCGGGGTGGCGCAGCCGACGTGCCCGAGCTGCTGCCCGGTCGCGGGCTCGACCACCTCGGTCGGCGTGCCGCCGGCCGAGGTCCAACGCCCGGTGAACACCTGCTTGGACCAGCGTTCGGCGTCGAGGATCGTCATGCATCGACCTTTCTTCAGGGTTGTGCGGAGGTCCGCTGCGGTTCGGGGAGGCGGAACTCCTTCTTGGCCACGATCGCGACGGCGATCGCACCGATCACGCCGGGCACCGCGACGGCGATGAAGTTCTGCTGGAACGGTAGCTCCAGCGCCAGCAGCGCGCCGCCGAGCGCGGGTCCGCCGATGGCGCCGATGCGGCCGATCCCGGCCGCCCAGCCGACGCCGGTCGAGCGCACCGCTGCCGGGTAGTACTCCACCGCGAACGCGTGGATGATCGCCAGCACGCCGACGGTCGCCGCCCCTGCGATGAACAGCAAGGTGTTGAGCACCAACGAGTTCGGGTTGAACGACAGCCCGATCAGCGACAGCGAGGCGAGCGCGAAGTACAGCACCAGGGTGCCGCGGTAGGTCCAGCGGTCGGCCACCCAACCGCCGACGATCGCGCCCACCATGCCGCCCAGGTTCAGCACCACCAGGTTCCACAGCGCCGAGCCCAGGGGGTAGCCCGCGGTCTGCATCAGCTTCGGCAGCCAGGTGTTGAGCCCGTAGCTGAGCAGCATGCACATCGCGAAGAACACCCAGATCAGCACGTTGTTGAGCGCGTTCCCACCGGTGAACAGCTGCCGGAGCCCGACATCGGCCTGCCCGGAGCGGCGGTCCAGCGACACCTCGTCGAGGTCGTCGCGCTCCGGGGCGATCCGGCGCAGCACCACCAGCAACCGCTCCCGGTCACCGCGGGCGGCCAGGTAGTCCGGTGATTCCGGCAGGTGGCGAAGCAGGAACGGCACCAGCAGCAGCGGCAGGCCCGCCACGTAGAACACGCCGCGCCAGGTCCACACCGGTTCGATGTAGATGGCGAACACCGCCGCACCGATGCCGCCCACCGAGTAGAACGACGACACCAGCGTGACGAACAGGGCCTTCGCCCGGCGCGGTGCGATCTCCCCGGCCAGCGCGGTGAAGTTGGGCACCAGCGCGCCCAGCGCCACCCCGACGACGAACCGCAGCACCCCCAGCACCTCCGGGCCGGTGGCGAACGCGCAGCCGAACGAGGCGATGCTGGCGATGGTCACGCAGGTGATCATCAGCGGCCGCCGCCCGTGGCGGTCGGCCAGCGGCGAGATGAACAGCCCGCCGACGAGCATGCCGACCAGCGCGACGGACCCGAGCGTCCCGGCGGCGACCGGGTCCATGTGCCACTCGTCCATCAGCTGGGAGATGACGGTGCCGTAGCTGACCATGTCGTAGCCGTCGACGATCATCAGCAGCGAGCACAGGGTCAGGGCTTTGAGGTGGAAGCCGTTGAGCCGGGCAGCGCCGACCACGGCCCCCGCGGTGTGCTGGGGCAACTGGGTTCCTCCGGTTCCACTTCGTCGGGGAGGGCCGGTCAGGGTTCGGTGAGCTCGGTTTCCGCTTCGATCAGCACCGGCTTGCCCGCGCCGAGCGCGCTCTTCAGCGCAGCGGTGAACTCCGCACCGGTGCGCACCGACGTCGCGTCGACGCCGTACCCCCTGGCGATCTGCGCGAAGTCGATGCCGGGCACGTCCATGCCGGGCACCTCACCGGCGTCGAGGACCTTGGAGAACCAGCGCAACGCGCCGTAGGTGCCGTTCTTCAGGATGATGACGATCACCGGGATGCGGTACCGCGCAGCGGTCCACAGCGCGGTGATCCCGTAGTTGGCCGATCCGTCGCCGATGAGCCCGATCACCTGGCGCTCGTCGTGCGCCAGCTGCGCCCCGACGGCGGCGGGCAGCCCGAAGCCGAGCCCACCGGAGGCCGGGAAGAAGTAGCTGCCCTGCGTGGAGAGGTCCATCTGCGCCCAGAAAGCACCGGTGGTCGCGGTGGATTCCTTGACGTAGACGGCATCTTCCGGGGCGTGCTCGCGCAGCAGCGCGAACAGCTCCTCCGGGTGCAGTCGCTCGCCGGCGGTCCGCGCGGCCGGCCGTTCCGGCAGCGGCGGCAGCTCGGGCCGGAGGCCGGGGGTGACCGCACCGGCGAGCCGGGACAGCGCGTCCTTGACGTCGCCGACCAGCGCCTCCCCCATCGGTGCGCGCGCGGCTTCGCCGGGATCGCTGGTCAGCTGCACCAGCCGGGCACCTGCGGGCAGGTACTCGCCGGGCACGAACTGGTGGTAGCGGAACACCGGTGCTCCGACCACCAGGATCAGGTCGTGCTCGCGCAGCGCGTCGGTGATGCCCTGGACCGCGGCGGGCAGCACGCCGCGGAAGCTGCGGTGCCGGGTCGGGAACGGGCAGCGCGACGCGGAGGGCGCGATCCACACCGGCGCACCCAACCGGTCGGCCAGGCGCACGGCGTCGTCGTTGGCGTGTTCGGCGTCGACCTCTGGGCCCAGCACCAGCACCGGATGCTGCGCGCCGTCCAGCGCCTCGGCCAGCTCGGCCAGCTGCGCTTCGCTCAGCGCCCCCGCGCTGGCGGTCTTGCGCTCGAGCAGGTGCTGCGCCCCTTCCGGTGCTTCCTGCGCCCAGTCGTCGTAGGGCACCGAGACGTACACCGGTCCCTTGGCGGGCAGGTTCGCGATGTGGATGGCGTGGCTGATCGAGCGCGGCACGTCCTGCGCGCAGGACGGCTCGCAACTCCACTTGACCAGCGGTTTCGGCAGCTCCGCGGCGTCGACGTTGGCGAGCATGACCTCCTGGCCGATGGTCGAGCGCACCTGCTGCCCGGCGGTGATGATCAGCGGGCTGTGCGAGTAGACCGAGTTGGTCAGCGCCCCGAGCGCGTTGCCCGTTCCGGCCGCCGCGTGCAGGTTGACCAGCGCGGAGCTGCCGCGGGCCAGCGCGTAGCCGTCGGCCATCGCCAGCACCGCGCCCTCGTGCAGGCCCAGCACGTAGCGGAAGTCCTCCGGCATCCCGGCCAGGAACGGCAGCTCGTTGGAGCCCGGGTTGCCGAAGATCGTCGTCAAGTCGTGCGATCGCAGCAGGTCGTAGGTCACGTCGCGCACGTCGGCCATGGATGTTCGCTCCCCGTGTCGGTGATGTCCGCCACCATAGGGAGCGCAGCGCTCATAGGCCTAATGAATGTTGTTGATCCAGATATGGCCCAGATCTATTCTCGCTGCGTGGTCGACGTGGACCTGAACCTGATGAAGACGTTCGTGCTCCTTTACGAGACGCGCAGCGTCACCAAGACGGCCGAGGCGCTGTTCATCACGCAGCCGTCGGTGAGCCACGCGCTGCGGCGGCTGCGCCGCCAGTTCAACGACGAGCTGTTCGCCCGCTCCCCCGACGGACTCGCCCCGACCGAGATCGCCGAGCGCATGTACCCGCGGTTGCAGCAGGCGCTGGAGGTCATCGAGGACACGGTGTCGGGCGCGGGCCGGTTCGACCCGGCGACCTCGGAGCGCACGTTCCGGATCTGCGCGACCGACCTCGGCGAGATCAGCCTGCTGCCGCCGGTCCTGGCCCGCCTCGAGCGGAACGCACCGAACTGCGCGGTCGAGGTGCTGCCGCTCGACATGACCGCCGCCCCGCAGCACCTGCGCCAAGGTCGCGCCGACGCCGTGATCTGCACGCCCCGCATCGACGCCCCGGACCTGCGGCGCGACGCCCTCTTCCAAGAGCACTACGTCGGTCTGCGCGCCCGGGCGCACCCGCGCATCGGCGAGCGCCCGACGTTCGAGGACTACCTGCGGGAGCGGCACATCGTGGTCGACCCGGCGGCCGGGCACGTCGACGCCGACGTGGAGCTCACCCGCCTCGGGCACCGGCGCGCGGTCGCCGCCCGGGTACCGCACTTCACCGCGCTGCCCGAACTGCTGGCGCGGACGAACTACCTCTCGGCGGTGCCCGGCGGAGTGGCCGAGCTGTTCACCCGCTCATCGCAGGTGGCGACCTTCCAGCTGCCGTTCGACGTTCCGACGGTGGAGGTCTCGCTCTACACCTACCGGCGAGCGCTGCCCGCGCCCGGCACCGACTGGCTCCGCGAGCTCATCCGGCGCACCCTCCGGCGAGCGGAACCGTCCACTTGAGACGGAAAGGGGATCAGGCGGCGACCTGGTCGAGCTCGGCGCTGGTCGAGTGGCGGCGCACGTCGAACAAGTAGCCGACCCAGAAACCGACGACACCGGCACCGACGACGGCCAGCGTTCCAACAGCACGCACCATGGGAGTTCCCCTTCTCCGCGGCGCCGGATCACCAAACCCCGGCCTAACAGGTTCACCCCGATGCTCAACCCGCCGGATGGCAGCGCCGTTGCCAAGACGATAACGCCCGGTGAAACGGCCGACCACACCGCCCCGCACAAGACCGAACACGCAACGCAACCGTCCACAGAGGACTACCGCGCGGTAGGGCGACGCCAGTTCACCGGACGTCAGCGCAGTTCGACCCGACCGCCGCGGCCTTCGATTTCGGCGCGCAGCGCCGGGGCATCCGAACGAGTGAGGTCCAAGTGCGCACCAACGGCGCGCAGGTCCGCTCGAACGGTTTCCGGATCCGGGTGCTCGGCGCGCAGCGACAGCAACCGGACCTCCGGCAGCCCCGACTCCGCCGGGTGCGGCGCACTGCCCCAGTCGATCAGGAACGGCACGAGTCCGTCGCGCGGCCTCGGTTCGCGCTTGGCCAGTCGCCACTCCAGCAGCTCCCCGCTCGGCGTCCGCCGGGACATCGACTCCGCATCACCCGGGTCGTACCCGGCGGCGCGCGCATCGGCCACCGCGCGGTCCAGGTCGGTGGTGGTGATCGCCCAGGTCACCAGGCTCGGGACGGTCAGCGCGGCCAGGCCGAACACGGTCGGTGGGCGCGTCGCCTCGGGGGCCGGGCCGATGACCTCCAGGTAGGCCCGGCCGCCGAGACCGACGAGGTAGTTCTGCGTGCCGTTGGCCGGGTGGCGACCGCCCGGCACCGGGGCGACGCCGAGCAGGTCCGCGACCGCCCGCACCCCGGCGAGCAGGTCCGGCACCCCGTACACCAGGTGGTCCAGCCGCGACTCGACGTTCGTCATCCGCACCTCCGAAGACCCGGTTCCCGATCCCACCACCCGGCGCCGGGAAGATCAACGCCTCCGGGATCGGCCCGGCGAACCCGGGCACCACCTACGCTGCCACGCATGGGTACCCCTGACGACCTCGCCGCACCGCCCATCCCCGCCGACACCGCGGACCTGACCACCGGCCCACCGCTGCACGACGCGTGCCGGCCGCTGCGCGCCCTGGTCGGTGTGTGGCGCGGCGGCGGCGAGGTCGACTACCCGACGATCGACGGGCCGTACCGGTTCGGCCAGCAGCTCACGATCTCCCACGACGGGCGGCCGTTCCTGCGGCACGAAGCGCGCGCCTGGCTGCTCGACGCCGACGGCGCGGTGCTCCGCCCGGCCGCGTGGGAGACGGGGTGGTGGCGCCCGCAGCCCGACGGGAGTCTCGAGCTGCTGCTGTCGCACTGCACCGGGATCCAGGAGCTCTTCTACGGCGAAGCGGCGGACCGGAGCTGGGAGCTGGCCACCGACTCCGTCGTCCGGACCAGGACGGCCAAGGACGTCCAGGCCGCGCAGCGCAGCTACGCGCTCAGCGAGGACGACGTGCTCGACTACGCCGAGCACCGCGCGATGGTCGGCGTGGCCATGACCCCGCACGTGGCCGCGCGCCTGCGCCGCGTCCGCTAGCAGCAGCGAGCGAGCACACCCGGACGGTCGTTCGCATCGATAATAAAGACAGCTATGCTGAACACATGAGCCGCGACGACCCCGCCACCGAGAACACCGCCGGGGTCGCCAACGCAGCCGCCGAAGTGCGCACCGGCGTGATGCGGCTGGCGCGACGGCTGCGTTCCGAGCGCGACCCCGGCGAGCTCACCCTCGGCCGGATGGCGGTGCTCGGCCGCTTGGAGCGCGACGGGCCCGCCACCACCAGCGGGCTGGCCGTCGCCGAACGGGTCACGCCCCAGTCGATGGCCCGCATGGTGCAACACCTCATCTCCGCCGGCCTGGCCGAACGCGCACCCGACCCGGACGACCGCCGCGCCGCGATCATCCGCATCACCGACACCGGCCGCGAGCGGGTGCAGCAGGACCGGGACCGGCGCGAGGCGTGGCTGGCCCAGGCGATGACCGAACTCAGCGATGTGGAACAGGACCTGCTGGTGCTGGCGGCCCGGCTGCTGGACCGGCTGGCCGACTCCTGACCGCTCGCCGCAGGAGTACCGACGATGACGCGAACGCACGAAACCTCACCGGAGAAGGACAGCAACGCTGAACGAAGCGCTGCGGAATACCCGGCGCGCGAACTGCCCGGCAAGTTCGTCACGCCGATCGCCTTCGGCACCATCCTGCAGCCCCTGAACTCCTCGATGATCGCGGTCGCGCTGGTCAGCATCCGCGACGTGTTCGACGCGGGCACCTCGGTGACCTGGCTGGTCTCCGCGCTCTACCTGGCCACGGCGGTGGCCGCTCCCGCGATGGGGCGCATCGCCGACGTCCTCGGCCCCCGCCGCACCAGCCTCGCCGGGCTGCTGCTGGTCGGCATCACCTCGGCGATCGCCCCGTTCGCGCCGAACATCGCGACGCTGGTGGTCTGCCGCATCCTCATCGGCATCGGCACCGCGGCCCAGTACCCGTGCGGGGTCGCGATGATCCGCCGCGCCGCGGACCAGCTGCGCGCCCGCCCGAACAACGCGCTCGCCGCGATCGCGGTCTGCTCGCAGGTCACGGCAGCGCTGGGCCCCACCCTCGGCGGTCTGCTGGTCGGCGTGTTCGGCTGGTCCGGCGTCTTCTGGGTCAACGTGCCCCTGACGCTGATCGGCGCCCTGGTGATCATCTGGCGCGGACCGGCGGACCCACCGGCGCGGCGCGGCCGCGGACGTCTCACCGCGCTGCGGCAGATCGACCCGATCGGCATCGTCCTGTTCGCGGCGGCGATCACCGCGTTGATGTTCTGGCTGCTCTCGCTGGCCGACGTCCCCCAGTGGTGGTGGTTGGCGGTCGCGGTGCCCGCTACCGCTCTCGCCGCGTGGTGGTGCCTGCGCGTTCGCGACCCGTTCCTGGACGTGCGACTGCTGGGCAAGCGCGCGCTGTCGTTCACCTACGTGCGCACGATCGTCACCTACACGGCGTTCTACTGCGTCTTCTACGGCCTCCCCCAGTGGCTGGAGGAAACCCGGGACCTCGGCCCGGTCGGCGCCGGCCTGGTGGTCCTCCCGATCTCCGCGGTCGGCGTGGTCTCGACGCTCCTGGCGAACCGGCTGCAGCGACGCCGCAGCCCACGCGCAGCGCTGATCGCCGGCACCGCCGCGCTGTGCGTCGGAGGCCTGCTGCTGAGCGTTCCGCGAGCCGATTCCCCGATCCTGCTGCTGCTCCTGATCGCGGCGGTCCTCGGCGTCCCGAACGGCTTCAACAACATCGGCAACCAGCAGGCGATGTACGCGGTGACCCCGGCGGAGCGGATGGGAGCGGCCTCCGGCCTCTACCGCACTTCCCAGTACGTCGGGGCGAACCTGGCAGCAGCGCTCCTCGCGCTCGTGATCGGCGACCACGCCGACGACATCGGCCTGCACCACATGGGCCTGTCCATCGCAGCCCTGGCGGCAATCCTGCTCGCAACGTCCCTGTTCGCAGCCCACCGCGAACGCCGCCGAACAAGGTCTTGATCTTTTGCTTGTATGCGCCGCAGGTGCATAGCCCACCCTCGCAGCCGCACCGCCCCGCACATCAGCCACCGGGGCCGGTAACGCGAGAAAGCCCCGCACCGGAGTGCGGGGCTTTCATCGACTTGCGGTCAAGCTGGCCCGTGCCGTGGTAGCGGAACGAGCTGGCTCACCGTTCTCAGACCGTGCGGACGTCCGCGGCCTGCGGGCCCTTCGGGCCCTGGCTGACCTCGTAGGTGACCTTCTGGTCCTCTTCGAGGGTGCGGAAGCCGCGCGAGTCAATGGCCGAGTAGTGGACGAACACGTCCGGGCCACCGTCGTCCGGAGCGATGAAGCCGAAGCCCTTCTCCGAGTTGAACCACTTCACGGTTCCCTGTGCCATGCTCTTCTCTCCTTCTGGGAGCCGGTACTACATCAGGCAGTCACACTGCGTGACCACCTGGGTCGCGGATCTCGAACGGCGACTACTCCAGCTACAACCAGATAGCAGCACGCCCGCATCACCATCCTGCGAGTGTGCGCGAACACGACCCCAGAAAAATACGACCAGTGCCGACACTACACGGTTCATCAAGATCGCGCCCCTGCCATTTCCACCAGCGTGTCGCAGCCGACAACCCACCCCTCCCGTCGGCGACCTCGGGTTTCCCGACCCCTTCGAGCCGGATCCGGTCGCGTCGACCGCCTACCGGGTGAACCGCGGGTGTTCAGCTCTTGGCGAAACGGGGGCGGTGATCATTCGAAGCGGGACGGATCGCCCGCGCCGTAGCGGACGACCTCGGGTTCCGGGCCCGAGAAGTCGACGACCGTGGTCGGCTCGGTGCCGCAGTCGCCGGAGTCGATCACCGCGTCCAGCACGTGGTCCAGCTCGTCCTTGATCTGCCAGCCCTGGGTCATCGGCTCCTCCTCCCCCGGGAGCAGCAGCGTGCTGGACAGCATCGGCTCCCCGAGCTCGGCCAGCAGCGACTGGACCACCACGTGGTTCGGGATGCGGACGCCGACGGTCTTCTTCTTCGGGTGCAGCAGCCGGCGCGGCACCTCCTTGGTTGCGGGCAGGATGAAGGTGTAGCTGCCCGGTGTGGAGGCCTTGATGGCGCGGAACACCGCGTTGTTGATGATCACGAACTGGCCCAGCTGGGCGAAGTTCTGGCACACCAAGGTGAAGTGGTGCCGATCGTCGAGGTGCCGGATGGAGCGGATCCGCTCCATGCCCTCCTTGTTCCCCAGCTGCGCCCCGAGGGCGAAGCAGGAGTCCGTCGGATAGGCGATCAACCCGTCCTCGCGCAGGATGTCGACCACCTGCCCGATGGAGCGCTTCTGCGGGTTGTCCGGGTGCACGTCGAAGTACTTCGCCATGCCCCGAGCTTAAAGCCTGCCTCCGCGCCCACCCCGCATTGCGGTGCGGGTGGCGGAACCCCGCTGCGGGCGCGTGCCCGTTAAATCGCTGGCGGGACCAGCGGCGTTGGTCCTACCGTCCTCCGCACGACCGCCCGGCGAAGAGGTCGCTGCGGGCACTCCTTCCGAAAGTTGTCCCGGTTGATCCACGCCACCGACCACCTGCCGAAGCACCGCACCCCTTGGCTGGGCACCGCGGTCGGCGCGCTCTTCGTCGCGACTTCGGGGGTGTTCGTCAGCTTGTCGGGCACCTCTCCGGGCACCGCTTCGGTCTACCGGTGCGCCCTCGCGCTGCCTTTCCTGGCCCTGCTGGCGTTTCGGGAGCGCCGCGGGGAAACCCCGCCGTCGCAGCGGAGACCAGGTCTGGCCCTGGCCGCCGGGACGTTGTTCAGCGTCGACATGCTGCTCTGGACGCAAGCCATCGCCGAGGTCGGCGCGGGCTTGAGCGCGGTCATCGTCAACCTGCAGGTCGTTCTCGTTCCCGCCCTGGCGTGGCTGGTGGATCGCGAGCCGGTGACGCGGCGCTACCTCCTCGCGATGCCCGTCGTGCTGCTCGGAGTCGTCTTGACCTCGGGCCTGCTGGACGGCGGTGGCACAGGCGCGGATCCGGTGGCAGGGACGATCCACGCGGCGCTCGCCGCGCTCTGCTACTCGGGATTCCTGTTCCTGCTGCGCCGTTCGGGACGTCGTGGTCAGACCGTGCGGTCCTACCTGGCCATGATGGCTTCGGCCGCGTTGGTGTCAGCAGTGCTGGGAGCGGTGTGGACCGGCGTCGACCTGTTCCCCGGCTGGGCTGCGGTCGGCTGGCTGCTGCTGGTCGCGGTGTGCGGACAGGTCCTGGGCTGGTTGCTGGTGGCCGTGTGCCTCCCGCACCTGTCCAGCCAGGTCGGCGCAGTCCTGCTCCTGCTCACCCCGGTCGGTGCGCTCGTCCTCGGCGCCGTGGTGCTCGCCGAACGTCCGACACCGCTCCAACTCGTCGGCTGCGCGCTGATCCTGGGCGGCGTCCTGGTCGTCGCCGGGGTTCGCGCCGTCAGGAGCAGGTCGCGAGCATTTCCTTGAGCGCCTGCTTCTCCGCTTCGGTCACGGTCAGGCCGTAGCCGTTCTTGACCGTCACCCACTTCGTCGCGTAGTCGCACCAGGCCTTCTCCGTCGGCTTCCACGTCGACGGGTCCTGGTCGCCCTTGCTGCGGTTGGAGCTGGAGTCGACCGCGACCAGCTGCGGCAGGTCCATGTCGTTGGCGAACTGCTCGCGCCGCGCGTCGTCCCACTTGTTCGCACCGCTGCGCCAGGCGTTGGCCAGCGGGACCATGTGGTCGATGTCGATGTCCGAGGGCTTGGTCAGCTTGTCGCCGGTGTACACCGAGGTCCAGCTGCCGGAGACCGCTTCGCAGGAGTTGTTGGTCTGCACCTTCTCGCCGTCGCGGACCAGCACCGCTTCCCGGGTGTTGCAGTTCTTCCCGGCTTCCGGCTTCGACGTCCAGTGCTTGAAGCGCTCGCGCGAGTAGCCGTCCATCGATCCAGCCGGGGCGACCTTCAGCTGCTCGAGCTGGTCGGCGGCCGCGCCGGTGGGCTGGCTGCTGCCGCGCGCGTCGAGTAAGCCGGACTCGAACACCACCCACATCAGGGCGAGCAGCACGGCCGCCACGACCGACGTCCACGCCGATTTCTTCGCAACAGCCCCGCTCATGGCCTTCTCCCGGTTCGACGACAGCGCTCCCGACATTCGATCATCCGGGGTAGCCGGGGTTCACTCCGCCACGCGGGGAATGTGGCCAAGCGCACGGGGGTTTAGCCGCTCCCCCGCGGGACGTAGCGGGGCACGTAGCGCATCAGCAGACCGGCACCGAGCAGGCCGAGCACTCCCATGCCCGCTCCGGCCAGGCCGACGCCCAGCAGCGCGGTCAGGCCGGAGATGGTGACCGGGCCGACCGCTTGCCCGAAATCGGCGGTGAAGCGCCAGGCTCCGAGGAACGGCGCCGGGCCCGGCTGCGGCGCCAGGTCGGCGCCGAGGGTCATCAGGATTCCGGAGCTGGTCCCGTTCGCCAGCGCCAACAGCACTGCGACAGCGGCGAAAGTGGGCACATCGGTCACGACGAACAGCAGGAGGTGGCCCACCGCCAGGCCGACCATCGACGGCACCGCCGCCCAGATCCGGCCGAAGCGGTCCATGATCTGGCCGGAGCTGTAGGACAGCGCGAAGTCGACCCCGCCGGCGATGCCGATGATCAGGGCGGTCGTCGACGGCGGAAGCTCGGAGGCCACGGCCACCAACGGCAGCACGACCATCCGCGATGCGCGCAGTCCGCCGATCAGGGCCGCGCAGGTTCCCATCCGCACCAGCACGCCGCGGTGCTCCACCAGCGTGGTGACCAGACCTTGGTGCGACTGCTCGACGCCGTCCTTCTCCGCGGAGCCGAGGTCCTTCGTGCACAGCAGCAGGATGATCGCGGCCGCGGCGAATCCGATGTGCAGCAGGAAGACCGCGCGCTTGTCCGGGGTCGCCAGCAGCACGAGCGCCGAGAGGAACGGGCCGATGAAGTACCCCGCCCGGAACAGCCCGCCGAGCACGCTCAACGCCCTCGCCCGGTAGCGCAGCGGGACGGTGGTGGTGATGAACGCGTGCCTGGCCAGCGCGAAGACCGCCGTGGCCAGGCCGACGACGAACACGCAGGCGCCCAGCATCCACGGATCCGTGGAGAAGTAGCAGCCGAGCAGGCCCAGCACCGAGACGATCGCGGCACCGATCATCGCGGTGCGCTCGCCGAGCCGGTGCACGAGCACTCCGCTGGGCACGTCGCCGATCAGCTCGCCGACCATCAGCATCGCCGCGATCAGCCCGAGCACCCCGAGGTTCGCGCCCTGGTCGGCGGCGACCAGGGGGATCATCGGGATGATGGCGCCCTCGCCGATGGCGAAGAGCAGGGTCGGCCCGAATGCCGCGAGCGCAACGGTTCTCAGTTCGAAGGGGCGGTCGTCGACCTGCACTTGCCGTTCACTCCTCGCCGCGCGAGCCCGAGTTCCGAACCTTCCCAGCTTGGCAGAGTTTCCGGCGCTGCCAGCGAGAGATCCGTCACGTGCGCCCGGATTTCACCCGTTGCGCGAGGAGAGTTGCCGGCTTCGGTCAGATCTGGAGCAGGTCGGCGAGGCGAGCGCGGTTCTCGTCCGGGGTGCCCAGCAGGAGTTGCGAGGTCTTGGCGCGCTTGTAGTAGAGGTGCGCGTCGTGCTCCCAGGTGTAGCCGATGCCGCCGTGGAGCTGGACGGTGTCGGCCGCTGCTTGGAAGTTGGCGGGTGAGACCAGGACCTGCACCAGCGCTGCGGCGAGCGGGAGCTCTTCGGGGTCGGAGTCCGCCGTCCACGCCGCGTAGCGCACCGCCGCACCGGCCTGTTCGAGTGCGCTGTACATGTCGGCCAGCCGGTGCTTGACGCCTTGGTAGGAACCGATGGTGCGGCCGAACTGCACCCGGACCTTGGCGTACTCGGCGGTCATCTCCAACACCCGCGCCATGCCGCCGAGCTGCTCGGCGGACAGCGCCACGGCCGCGAGGTCCCGCACCCGGGCGCGCACCGCATCCGGGTCCGACGACGCCAGGAGTTCGGCCGGTGCGGCGGTGAAGTCGAGGTTCGTCAGGCGCCGCGTCGGATCCAGCGTGCGCAGCGGCGTTTTCGCGATGTGCTCGGCCCGCGCGCGGAACCACGCGGTGCCCTGCCCGGTCTTGGCCTGCACCAGCACGACATCCGCGATGTCACCGGACACCACGCGCTGCGCGCGCCCGTCCAGCACCCACCCGCCATCGCGAGGCGTCGCCGTCGGGACCGACTCCTGGTCCCAAGCCACCGCCGCGATCAGCTCACCGGACACCATCGCGGGCAGCAGTTCCGCGCGGGCGGCCTCGTCGTCCACCGCGAGCAGCACGTCGGTGGCCAGCACCGCGGAGGCCAGGAACGGCACTGGTGCCAGCGCTGCGCCCAGCTCTTCCAGCACCACTGCCCGCTCCACGTGACCAGCACCGGAACCGCCGTGCTCCTCCGGTACCACGAGCCCGGTCAGCCCCAGCTCCGTCGACAGCCGCCGCCACAGCTGGGCGTCGTGGCCGTCGCCTTCCGCCAGTTCCCGCACCCGCTGCGACGGTGCGTGCTCCGCGAGGAACTTCCGCACCGCGGACCGCAGTTCCTGCTGCTCCGGGTCCAGCACCAGCTGCATCGCACACTCCTCAGTGGACTTCAGGCGAACTCTTCTCGCAGTGCGGGGGGGGGTCACGGGGTCCGCTGGGTGCCGACCTTCAGCTCGCGGAACGGTACGTCGCGGTCGACCTGGGGCTCCTTCGGCAGACCGAGGATCCGCTCCCCGATGATGTTGCGCTGCACCTGGTTGGACCCGCCGGCGATGCTCATCGCCGGGGTGCCGTTGATGGCGATCGCCATCTCCTCGGCCGCCGAATCGCCGTCCTCCCACGAGGTCAGCGCCGATCCGGCGATGAGCCCGGCGGTGTCCACGGCACGCCACAGCAGCTCGGCACCGGCGAGCTTGGCGACCGATCCGCGAGCCCCGGGCGACGAGCCCGCCGCGGCCTCCTGCCGGAGCTTGGTGTTGAACAGCGCCAAAGCCCGTTCGTGCGCGTACATCTCGGCGAGCCGATCGCGCACCACCGGGTCGTCCGCGCGGTTCTGCCGCCGGGCGAGTTCGACCAGGTTGTCGTAGGCCAGCGGGTCGCTGCCGCGCCGGACCGATCCGCCGATGGAGATCCGCTCGTGGCCGAGCATGGTGAGCGCGGCCAGCCAGCCGCCACCGACCTCGCCGATCACCGCGTCGGCCGGGATGCGCACGTCGTCGAAGTAGACCTCGTTGAACGGAGCGCGTCCGGTCATGTCCCGCAGCGGCCGGACCGTCACGCCCGGACTGCGCATGTCCACGATGAACATGGTGATACCGCGGTGCTTCGGCACGTCCGGATCGGTGCGGGCGAGCAGCGCGCCGAAGTCGGAGAACTGCGCCCCGGAGGTCCACACCTTCTGGCCGTTGATCACCCAGGAGTCGTCGTCGCGGACCGCGCGGGTCTGCAGGCTGGCCACGTCCGAGCCGGCACCGGGCTCGGAGAACAGCTGGCACCAGATCTCGTCGCCGCGCAGCAGCGGCGGCAGGTAGCGGGTCTTCTGCTCGTGGCTGCCCAGGTCCAGCAGCGTCGGTCCGCACATGCCCATGCCGACCATGAACGGCGCGCTGGGCAGGTCGTAGTGCACCGCTTCTTCGTTGTAGGCCTGCTGTTCGGCGGTGCTGAGCCCGCGGCCGCCGTACTCGGTGGGCCAGGTGATGCCGATCAGCCCCGCGTCGTAGGCAGCGGCCTGGAACCGCTTCGCGGCCCGCAGCTGCTCGGCGGGTTCCAGCTCCGCGAGCGGTCCGGGTGCGTTGCGGGCCAGGAATTCCCGCGCACCGGCGCGGAACTCATCGACGCTCATGTGGTCTCCCTCCAGCCCGGCGGCGCGGCGGCAACCCGATCAGTCAACGCTGACTGTAACCGATCGGACGCGCCGCGAACACCCGTCGAATGCAGCAGCGGCCCGTGCTCCAGCGGAGTCCACTGTGGATGCTCCCGGTCGGCGGTACCCTGCTCGCGTGGACCAGACCCGGAACGACCAGCGGACCCGGCAGGAACGGGCAGCCGACAGCCGCACGCTGATCCTCGAAGCCGCCGTCGACTGCCTGGTCGAGCACGGCTACGCGGGCGCCTCCACGCTGGCCATCCAGGCCAAGGCCGGGGTCTCCCGGGGGCGGCTGCTGCACCACTTCCCGTCCCGCGACGAACTGCTGGTCGCGGCCGCGCAGCACCTGGCCCGGGACCGCCTGGTGCAGACCGAGCAGCGGGTCGCCGAACGGCTCGCGGACATGCCCGAAGGGCCCCGCCGCGTCGACCGCTGCATCGACCTGCTGTGGGAGACCTTCCACGAGCCGCACTTCTGGGCCGCGATGGAGCTGTGGACAGCCGCCCGGACCAATCCGGCGCTCAGCGCGGCCCTCCGCCCGGAGGAACGGCGGCTGCGCCGGGCGATCCGATCGGTGTCCGACCGGATCTGGGGCCCGGCGGTGTGCGACCACCCGGTGTACCCGCAGCTGCGCGAGATGCTGTTCACCAGCATGCGCGGCGCGGCACTGGCCTACGCCTTCGAAGACCGCTCCCCCACCAGGTCCGCACACCTGGACGTCTGGAAGTCCATCACCCGGCGGCTGCTGTTCGACGGCTGACCGGTCGCGGTTGACCACCGGTGTCCGGCCGACGCAGTATGAGGCGCGTCACGTCACCCTCACCGACGAGGTAGCGATGCCAGCATTCGCGCAGTCCGGCCGAGGCATGACCATCAGCGACCAGCTCGCCCGCCACGCCCGCAAGATCCCCGACGAGATCGCACTGCGCTTCGCAGGCACCGGACGCACCTACCGCGAACTGGACGAACGCGTCAGCCGGCTGGCCAACGCGCTGGCCGATCGCGGTGTCGAGCCGGGCGACCGGGTGGCGGTGCTCGGCCGCAACGGGCTGGAGGTCGTCGAGTCCTACCTCGCCGTGGCCCGGCTGGGCGCGATCTGCGTGCCGATCAACTTCCGGCTGGTCGCCGACGAGGTCGCCTACGCGTTGACCGACAGCGGAGCCCGCGCCGCGATCGTCGACGAGCTGTTCGCCGAAACCCTGGACAAGGCCTGGGAAACCGCGTCCGACGTGGACGTCCGGCTGGTCGTCGGGGACTCCGGCGACTACGAATCGGCGCTGGCCGCGGCCTCACCGGAGCACGTCGAGATCGCGGTGGACGAGCAGTCCCCGGCGTTCATCATGTACACCTCCGGGACCACCGGCCGCCCCAAGGGCGCCGTGCTGACCCACCACAACCTGCTGATGCACACGTTCAGCTCGATGGTGCACCACGGCATCACCGGCGAGGACCAGGTCTGGCTGGTCGGGGTGCCGCTGTTCCACATCGCCGGGGTGTCCGGGATGCTGCCCTACCTGCTGCAGGGCGGCCGGATCGTGCTCACCGCATCGGGCCGGTTCGACCCGGCGGAGATCGTCGAGCTGATGGCCCGGGAGCGGATCACCGCCTGCTTCCTGGTTCCCGCGCAGTGGCAGGCGATCTGCGACCTGCCCGATCTCGCCGACCACGACCTGTCCGCGCTGCGGCGGATCACCTGGGGCGCGGCGCCCGCATCGACCACGCTGCTGCGCTCGATGTTCGAGAAGTTCCCGGACACCGACATCACCACTGCGTTCGGGCAGACCGAGTGCTGCCCGGTGACCACCGTCCTGCGCGCCGAGGACGCGCTGCACAAGATCGGATCCGTGGGCACGCCGATGATCAACGTCGAGGTGCGGATCGTCGACGACGACATGAACGACGTGGCGCCCGGCGAGGTCGGCGAGATCGTCTACCGGGGGCCGACGGTGATGCGGGAGTACTGGGGCAAACCGGCCGAGACCGCCGAGGCGTTCCGCGGCGGCTGGTTCCACTCCGGCGACCTGGTGCGCCAGGACGAGGACGGCTACCTCTACGTGGTGGACCGCAAGAAGGACATGATCATCTCCGGTGGCGAGAACATCTACTGCGCCGAGGTGGAGGACGTCCTGGCAGCCCACCCCGGGATCGCCGAAGTCGCCCTGATCGGCGTCCCGGACGACCGCTGGGGCGAATCCCCGCTCGCGGTCATCAGCCCCCGCGACCCCGCCGATCCCCCGTCCCTCGAGGACATCTCGATCTGGTGCCGCGACCGGCTGGCCGGTTACAAGCGCCCCCGCCGGCTCGCCGTCGTCACCGAGCTGCCCCGCAACCCCAGCGGCAAGGTCCTCAAAACGCAACTGCGCACCGAACACGCAGCAGGCCAGCTCTCCATCGAGGAGTGAAGCGCTGACATGACCAACCCGTTCGACCTCAGCGGGCACGTCTCCGTCGTCACCGGCGGCAATTCCGGCATCGGCCTGGCGATGGCCGATGCGCTGGCCGCCGCCGGAGCGGCCGTGTGCATCTGGGGCACCAACGGCGAGCGCAACGACGCTGCCGCGCAGCGGTTGGCGCGGCACGGCGGTCAGGTGCTCGCGCTGCGCTGCGACGTCGGCGACGAGGACCAGGTCGACGAGGCGATGGCGCGCACCACCGCCGAGTTCGGCCGGCTGGACTCGTGCTTCGCCAACGCCGGGATCGGCGGCGCCGCAACCCGTTTCACCGAGACCGAGCTCAGCGAGTTCCGCCGGGTCACCCGGGTCAACCTGGACGGCGCGTTCCTCACCCTGCGCGCTGCCGCCCGCCGGCTCCTCGCGCAGGGCGAAGGCGGCAGCTTGGTCGGCACGTCGAGCCTCGCCGCCCAGCAGGGCCAGCCGCGCGGTCAGGCCTACGCGGCGTCGAAGGCCGCGCTGATCTCCATGATCAAGTCGATCGCGGTCGAGCTGGGCCGCCACGGCATCCGGGCCAACGCCGTGCTCCCGGGCTGGGTGAGCACCCCGCTGGCGGATCCGCTGCTGAACTCGGAGGCCTTCGAGCGCAAGGTCCTCCCCCGCGTTCCGGCGGGCCGCTGGGGTGCGCCGTCGGACTTCGGCGCGCTCGCGGTGTACCTGGCCAGCCCCGCCAGCGCGTTCCACACCGCGGATGCCATCACGGTCGACGGCGGCTACGTCTCCTTCTGACCTCGGACGAGGCCCGTGAGCACTTTCCGGCGCTATGGCACCAGGAAGTGCTCACGGGTCTTGCCGGGTCGCGACGATATGCAACTTGTTGCATTGCAACTTTGTGCATAGTAGGTTGCCCGTGAGCAGCGCACTTCGGGAGGCGAGTCATGGGCAGCGCGATTCGGACCAGGTTCACCGAGGAGTTCGGGGTCGAGCACCCCATCGTGCAAGGCGGGATGCAGTGGGTCGGGCGGGCCGAGCTCGTCGCCGCCGTCGCCAACGCCGGGGCGCTGGGCATGATCACCGCGTTGACCCAGCCCACGCCCGAGGACCTGGTCAAGGAGATCGCGCGCTGCCGCGAGCTGACCGACAAGCCCTTCGGCGTCAACATCACGATCCTGCCGACCATCACGCCGCCGCCCTACGCGGAGTACCGGCAGGCCATCATCGAGTCCGGCATCGAGATCGTGGAGACCGCGGGCGCCAACCCGGCCGAGCAGGTCGCCGCCTTCAAACCGGCCGGGGTGAAGGTCCTGCACAAGTGCACCAGCGTCCGGCACGCGCTCAAGGCGCAGAAGCTCGGCGTCGACGCGGTCAGCATCGACGGCTTCGAATGCGCCGGACATCCCGGCGAGGACGACGTTCCCGGGCTGGTCCTCATCCCCCGGGCCGCCGACGAGCTGAGCATCCCGATCATCGCCTCCGGCGGGTTCGCCGACGCCCGCGGCCTGGTCGCCGCGCTCGCGCTGGGCGCCGACGGCATCAACATGGGCACCCGGTTCATGTGCACCGCCGAGTCGCCGATCCACGACCAGGTCAAGAAGCAGATCGCCGAGGCCAGCGAGCTCGACACCGAGCTGATCTTCCGGCCGCTGCGCAACACCGCGCGCGTGGCCAGCAACTCCGTCAGCCGCGAAGTGGTGTCCCGGCTGGACGCCGGCGGCGCCTTCGAGGACGTGCGCGAGCTGGTCGCCGGGGCGCGCGGGCGGCAGGTCTACGAGCAGGGCGACACCGAGCTGGGCATCTGGAGCGTCGGCATGGTGCAGGGCCTGATCGACGACGTCCCCACCGTCGACGAGCTCGTGCAGCGGATCGTGGGCGAGGCGACCGAGCTGATCCGCGGCCGGCTCGGCAGCCTGCTCGCGTGATCCCGGAGTCCACTGCGGACTATCGTCGGCACCAGCAGTGCCACCTGAGCTGAGGAGTGCGCGGTGTCGTTGGAGTACGCGATCCTGGTGTCGTTGCAGGAACGCGCGGGATCCGGGTACGAGCTGGCCCGGCGGTTCGACAAGTCGATCGGGTACTTCTGGGGCGCCAGCCACCAGCAGATCTACCGGAGCCTGAAGCGGATGGTGGAACTCGGCTGGGTCTCCGCCGACGAGGTGGCGCAGGAGAAGCGGCCGGACAAGAAGGTCTACCGGGTCAGCGATTCCGGAACTGCCGAACTGGCCCGCTGGCTCGCCGAGCCGGCCGATCCGCCGACGGTGCGCAACGAGCTGTCGGTGAAGATCCGCGGCGCCTCCTACGGCGAGATCGAGCAGGTCCTGGCCGAGGTCCGCCGCCACCGCACCCTGCACGCCGAGCGCCGGGCGGTCTACCAGGCCATCGAGCAGCGCGACTTCCCGGACCGGACGCGGCTGTCCGGCCAGCCGCTGCACCAGTTCCTGGTGCTGAGCGGCGGAATCCGCACCGAGCAGTCGATGGTGGACTGGTGCGACGAGGTCATCGCCGCACTCGAGGCCGATGCCGGCAGCTAGTCTCTCGATCATCGAGCTGATCGACGAGCGAGGTGCACATGGGTTTCCAGAACCCGCAGGACGCCGAGGACTTCTTCACCGCCTACGACGCCGCGCTCGCGCAGTGGCCGATCCCGTTCGAAGCACGTGACCTCGCGTCCGCCTGGGGAACCACTCGCATCCACACCTGCGGCAACGCCGACGGAACACCCCTGGTGCTGCTGCCCGGTGGAGGTGCGACTTCGGCGATCTGGGCTGCCAACGTCGAAAGGCTCGGTGAGACGCACCGCATCCACGCCGTCGACCTGCTCGGAGAGGCCGGGCGCAGTGTCGCCGACGGCGAGCCGATCCGGGACATCGACGACCTGATGTCTTGGTTGGACGACGTGTTCGACCAGCTCGGCCTGGAATCCGCGGACCTGTGCGGGCATTCCTACGGCGCCTGGATCGCGCTGCACCACGCGGTTCGCTCGCCCCGCGTGCGCCGACTCGCCGTGCTGGACCCGACCGACTGCTTCACCGGGTGGAACCGGAAGTACCTGCTGCGCGCCGTGCCGATGCTGCTGCTCCCGAATCCCCGGCGAACGCGCAAGTTCCTGCGGTGGGAAACCGGTGGATCCGGGATCGACGCCACCCAGCTGGAGCTGCTGGCCCGCGCGGCGACCTTCCCGCGCTCGAAGGTGATCACCGGCCCGAAACCCGATCCCACCCGGTTGTCGGTGCCGACCCTGGTCCTGGCCGCGGGGAAGTCCAAGGCGCACGACGTCAAAGGCCTCGTCGCCGAGGCGCAGCGCACCGTTCCCGATGTCCGGACCGGGGTGCTGCCGGACGTCAGCCACCATTCGATTCCCGGCCACCGCGCCGAGGACCTCAACGACGTGCTGGCCGACTTCCTGCGCTGACCAAACGACGAGGGGGCACCCGCGAACACCGCCGCGGATGCCCCCTCGCTCCGGGTCACCAGATCTCGGACACCCACTCCGGGTGGTCGATGAACGGGTTCCGGTTGTGCTGGAACTGGTCGAAGATGACCTGGTTGCGGCGCTGCTCGCCGGCGTCCGGCGGGTCCTGCTCGTTCCACTGCTTGAGCACCGAGACCTTGCCGATGTTGGGCGCGCTGCCGTTGTCGACCTGGTCGTTGACCTCGAGGTCCGGGAAGCCGTCGCCGCCGTCGTAGCGGACCGACATGTAGAAGATCATCCGGGCGACGTCGCCCTTGACCTCGTCGCGCGGCTCCCAGGAGTCGCCGTCGGTGAAGTTGCCCGGCGCCTCGCCGACCTCTTCGCCGCCCATGTCGAAGTCCTTGTTGCCGCGCTCGGAGTTGACCGAGACGTCGGTCGCGCGCAGGTGGTGGACGTCGGTGCCGGGACCGGGCGAGGTGCCGAAGTCGCCGTGCGACTTGGCCCAGACGTGCTCGCGGTTCCAGTTGTCGGCGTCACCGCCGTTGGTGTCCTTGCCCTGCGATCGGCCGGTGTAGAGCAGGACGACGTTGTTCGGGTTGTTCGGGTCCTCGTCGGTGACCTTGATCGCGTCCCACACCTGGTCGTAGTCCAGGGTGGTGGTGCCGCTGCTGATGATCCCGTGCAGCGCGGTCTTGAGCTCCTGGCCGGTCTTGCCCTCGGCGTCCTGGTAGTAGTCGTCGGCGGTGGACGCGCCCGCCGACGGAACCGGGATCGCCACCAGGGCGACGCCTAATAACAGGGATAACGGCTTCCATCGGGTGGTTTTCATCGGTGTGGTCCTCTCCCCGTGTGCAACCGGGGGGAAGCGTGCCACACCAACGATCACCATTGGGTGAACCAATTGGGGGAGCTCAGTGTCGGACAGTGATCAAGTTCGCGAACGGCGGATTGCGCCGAATCCGCCGAAGGCCGCCCAAACTGGGAAAACGCGCCGCGATCACGTCGTCACGCGCGGTCTCGACGCGGCCACCAAACGTGAACAACGGGAATAGTCAGTGCCAGCAGAAGCGCCGGCGCCAGGAAGCCCAGCGCCGCGTCGTACCGGTAGATCCCGGTGAACACCGCTGGTGAGGCGGACATCCCGAGGAAGCGCAAGGCGGTGACCACCGAGATGACGCCACCGCCCCCGGAGGAACCGCCGACGAGCACCGTCGCGTGAATTCCCACCAGCACGAGCTGCGCGCAGATCCCGCTGACCGCCCACGCCACGACCACCGCGGGCAGCCAGGCGGCCAGCCCGATCGACCCGACCGCGAAGGCCGAGATCAGCAGGCCCGCGCCGACGATCGAGCGCGGCCCGAACCGGTCCACCGCCCCACCGGTCAACCGGGCCGTGATCGCCCCGGCGAAGCCGAAGCCGGTCAGGACCAGGCCCCGCGCCCCCGGGCTCAGCGAGAACGCGTCGTCGAGGCGGAACGAGACCAGGAACGGCAGACCGGCCAGCGATGCCCAGGACACGAACGCGACCCCGCCGACCAGCAGCACCGGCGAACGCCACGCGTCTCGCAGCCTCGCCGGCTCCCGCCGCTCGCCGTCGGGCTCGTCAGCGGGCAAGGGGCCGACCGCGAGCACCGCTGCGACCGCGGCCAGTCCGACGAAGGCCCACTGCCACGCCCCTTCCGCGGCCAGTCCGCCGACCAGCGGCGCCGTGGTCTGGCCGATCGCCTGCATCGCGCCGTAGGTGCCCAGCGCCCGGCCGAGCCGGTCCTTCGGCGTCACCGCGGCGAGCTTGGCCAGCAGCAGCGGGGTGGTGAAGGCGTTCGCGACGCCCTGCAGCGCCCGGCTGACCTGGAACGCCCAGAACCACGGCGCCACCACCGCGAGCAGCGCGGCCAGCACGTAGCCCACGTAGGCGAACCGGATGCTGCGCGCCAGCCCCCATCGCTCGCCGAGGCTGCCGGACACGAGCATGACGAGGGCGAACGGCAGCAGGTAGGCCGTCAACGACGTCGCCGCGGCACCTTCCGAGACCCCGAAGCTCCGGCCGAGCTCCGGAAGCATCGCGGACACGATGCCGCCGCCGAACGGTCCGAGCAGACCGCCGACGTACAGCGGGATCCGGGAGTTCACCGCCCGGTCTCCCCGGTGGGAGCCACAGACCTAGACCTTTCGCCGAGCGAACTATCCACCGGCAGTGGATCACACCCCACCGGCGAAGTCGAGCCGGTCCCGCCGCACGTCACAGCCCCTTCGCCGAGCCTCGGCGGCCCGCGTCGGGGCTCACGTGCGCGCGCATGCCCTGCACGCCGAACAGGATCAGGAGCTCGACCGCACCGCCGTCGGCGCTGCCCAGCCAATGCGGCGAGGACGTGTCGAACTCGGCCGCCTCGCCGGGCGGCAGCGTCAGGTCCCGCTCCCCCAGCACGAGCCGCAGGCGTCCGTTCAGCACGTACAACCACTCGAAACCGTCGTGGGTCTGCGGCGTCGGCTCGAGCGGTTCGGGCCGGGCGGGAATGATCATCTTGAACGCCTGCACCCCGCCCGGCCGCCGGGACAGCGGGATGAAGGTCATCCCGAACCGGTGGATCGGCTTGAGGTGGATGCGGGGATCCCCGGTGCGCGGGGCGCCGACCAGGTCGTCCAGCGGCACGTCGTAGGTGCGGGACAGCGGCAGCAGCAACTCGAGGGTCGCCCGGCGCTGCCCGCTCTCCAACCGGGACAGGGTGCTCTCCGACACGCCGGTCCTCGCCGCGAGCTCGGCGAGGGTGATACCGCGGTCGCGGCGCAGCGCGCGGAGTCGCGGTCCCACCGAGTCGAGCACGTCGTCGTCCGTTTTCCGCCCCACGCGGCCATCTTGCCGGAACAGCAAGATCTCGTGCCAGGCGGTGGCGAGCCCGGCAAGACTGAGCGCCTGCCGAGCGAAGGAGTCTTGATGAGCACCACCGATGCGGTCGCGTTCTGGGACGAGGTCCACGCGGCCCGGACACCGGCCACCGACCCCAAGCCGAACGCCCGCCTCACCGAAGTCGTCGCGGACCTCCCGCCAGGCGACGCGCTGGACCTCGGGTGCGGCGATGGCGGTGACGCGCTGTGGCTGGCCAGGCGGGGATGGCGCGTCACCGCCGTCGACATCTCCGCAGTGGCCGTCGAGCGTCTCGCCGACCTCGCCCGCTCAACCGGCTTGGCCGAACGCATCAGCCCCGCGCGCCACGACTTGCAGGAGTCCTTCCCGCGAGGTCGGTTCGACCTGATCTGCGCCCACTACCTGCAAACCCCCGCGCCCCTGGACCGCGCGAGCGTCCTTCGCTCTGCCGCGCACGCCCTGCGCCTGCACGGGCGGCTGCTGGTCGTCGACCACGGTTCGACCGCACCGTGGTCGTGGAACCAGGACCCCGACGTCCGGTACCCGAGCGCGCAGGAGGTCGCCGAAGGCATCGACCTGGATCTGACGACGTGGGTGATCGAGCGGGCTGAGGCAGCTCGCCGGATCGCGACCGGCCCAGGCGGGCGCACCGCCGAGGTCGTCGACCACGTCCTGCTCATCCGTCGCACCGCCTGATCGGAGGATCGCCTTGCCCCGCACCGATTCCCCACCGCCCCGGACTGGCAACAGCGAGGTCGAGGTCCTGCGCGGGTTCCTCGACTACCTCCGGTCCTCGATCGCCGCGAAGGTCGACAGTGCGCCCGAACCGCAGGTGCGGACGGCCGGTGTGCCCTCGGGCACGAACCTGCTCGGCCTGCTCAACCACCTCACGTCCGTCGAGCGCGCGATGTTCCTCGGGGACCGCGTCGCCGACTGGCAGGCGACGTTCCGGGCCGCACCGGAGGACAGCGCAGCGGATGTCGTCGCCCGCTACCGGGAGGCCGTCGACTGTGCGAACGAGGTCCTCGACGGGTGCTCGGACCTCGGCGCACCGGTGCCCCGCCCTCGATCGGACCGTCCGGCTCCCAGCATCCGGTGGGCCCTGAGCCACATGATCGAGGAGACCGGCCGTCACGCGGGTCACGCGGACATCCTCCGCGAGCTGATCGACGGCACGACCGGGCGCTGACATCCCCACCGCCCGAGCACCAGATTAGTCCACTTAGGACCATCCAGCGGCGATCCGCCTGATGCTCAGCCGACGCGGTGGTCGGCGGCCAGGTCCCGAGCGCGGGACAGCAAGTCCTCCGGCAGCGGGGAGGGTTCCAGGCCGTAGCGGTCGTCGTAGGTGGCGATCACCTCGGCTTCCAGCGCGTCCAGCTCCAGCCCCGGGGATTCGTCGACGACGGATCCGACGGAGTCGTCGTCGAAGGGCAGGTCCAGCAGCCGGTAGACCTCGGTGAGCAGCGGCCGCAGCACCTCGGTGTCATCGACGATCACCACCGCGCTGAACAGCCAAGCACTGCGCACCAACCGCTGCGCCGTGCCGACCAGCTTCACCCGCCCCCGCGCGTTGACGCTGTGCGCCCCGGGGCAGTACTCGCCGGGCACGGCACCGATCTGCGCTTCGACGCCGTGCTTGCGCAGCACGTCGGCCCACAGCTCGGCGTACCCGGTGAACCGCTCCTCCATCCCGGACAGGTAGCCGGGGTCCGGGCCGACGTGGTCGACCACCAGGGAGCGCTCGGTGTAGGCCACCGCCCGCCCGCCGGGCGCCCGAACGACCGGGGTGAACCCGGCGTCGCGCACCGCCCGGACGGCATCCCGGAAGCCGGGCAGCAAGGTGTCCCGGCGCCCGAACGCCACCACGCGCCCGCTGGGCCGGTAGATCCGCACGCCGGCGCCGGCATCGCCTTCGCTGACCTGGCGCAGCATCGCGTGCGCGACCGCGACCTCCAAGGCCTGATCCGCATTCGCTCCGAGCGCACCGCGATAAAGCTCCACGGCGACGATCCTAATCGGTCGCACTCACGACCAACCCCTGCGCCAAATGTCCACTATGAGCGTTCCGACCCTCGCGTTGACCGACTGAACAGCCCTGACTTATCGTTCCACATACAGAACGAAGCTCGTTGAACAGGACAAGCATGACGACCAGCCACCTCCCAGCCCGCAGCCAGGAGGTCGCCCGCGCACTGGCGGCCGCAGGTGTCCGAGGCGAGGTCCGCGAACTGGCGGACTCGACCCGCACCGCCGCAGAAGCCGCGGCAGCGCTCGGCTGCGACATCGGCGCGATCGCCAACAGCCTGGTCTTCATCTCCGACGACGAACCGGTGCTAGTCCTCACCAGCGGCCGCCACCGAGTGGACACCGCAGCCCTCGCCGAGCGCTGGGGCCGCGGCAAGCTCCACCGAGCCACCCCGGACCAGGTCCGAGCAGCCACCGGCCAGGTCATCGGCGGAGTGGCCCCGGTAGGCCACCCGACCCCGCTGCCCACCGTGGTCGACGCAGCCCTGTCCGACTACCCGCAGATCTGGGCAGCAGCAGGAACACCCCGAACGGTCTTCCCCACCACAGCAGCAGAACTCCGCCACATCACCAACGCCACCGAACTCCCCGTCACCCCCTGACCCCAACCGCAGACGCGGAGTCATGAGCGGCAAGCGGCCAACCAACCAAATCGCCGCAGCGCTCGACCGAACCGCTCCACCTCCCCCGCGAGCCGTCCCAGCCGGTCTGGATCGACCACCCCACCAGGAATTCGACCCGCTTCATCCACCAGCTCCCGCTGCAGGACACGCATCGCAGAGGCCATCTGGTCAGGAGTGTCGATTCGAGCGGGGATGAGCCCCTGCCCCACATCGAACGCGGAATCCGGCGATTCCCAGAAGGCGAAGCGCACGAAGCAGTCCGTGCACTCGGTTGCCGCATACGGCAATCCCATCGCCATCACTCGCGGCGCAGAGCAGTCCTCGACCTCCTCGAGCCGGAACGTCCGCCAACACCAGGACCGAACCTGCGATCCGGTCTCATCACGACGGATGTGGGCGAACCTGGACCATTCGGGCACCATCCCGTCCCGGTACTGGAAGTACCGGACCTGCCAACCGGATTCCGCGCAAACGGGTGCTGTTGCCGCTTCTTCCTTGCACATCGCGACTTCTTCTCCCCAATGTTGGTAGTGCTACCAGACCTCAGACAGGAGTTAGCGTGTCTGGTAGCACGACAGCTCCACCACTCCTCGAATCGGGTGATCAATTGGCTTTCAGCTACTGATGGGATGTGTTTCATGGCTGCCACAGCAGGTACGCCACGGGCGCGGGCATTGTCGGCCGCGCTACGAGAAGCCCGGGTCTCCTCCGGAATCGGCGTTCGCGAACTGGGTCGACTACTCGAGTACACCCACGTGGAGATCTCGAACTGGGAGACCGGAAAGCGCGTTCCGAAGATCGAGACCGTCGCGGCCATCCTCGCAACGCTGCGCGTCACGGCAGCGGAACGTGATCGAATCCTCGACCTAGCCCGCAACGTGCACGAACCGAACTGGCTCACAGTCGGGCTGAACGGCATTCCGCAGCAGCTCGCCGGAGCAGTCGAGTGCGAACGAGCCGCATCTGCGATAGCCGAATGGGCACCGATGCTGGTGCCGGGCCTGCTCCAAACGCTGGATTACAACCGATCGATGAAGAAGGCCAGCGGCCTCTCCGAAGCCGATACGGAACTCCGGGTGATGTTGAGCGCGAGCAGACGCGAGGTCATCGTGCGCAGAAACGCCCCGGTCAGCTTCAACGCCTTCATCGGTGAGGCAGCGCTGTTCGAGCCCATCGGATCGGCTGACGTCATGGTCGAGCAACTCGACCAACTCGCCGAGCTCGCAGGCCGGAGCAATGTAGCTGTGCGTGTCGTACCGCTTCGCGCGGGCTGGCACCCAGGGCTCCTAGGGCCGTTCGTCCTGTACGAGTTCGACGACATCACGCCGGTCGTTCACTTCGAGCACTACAGCTCTGGTGCCTTCATCCCGACCGAGCACGACGTCAACGAGTACCGCAGCGCAATCCAGCAGATCGAGAGCTTGGCCTTGGACAAGGAGGAATCCGTCGAGTTCATCATGAAGGCGAAGGCGAAGTGGGAGAGTTGAAGAGTGATCAGGTATTCCTGGCAGAAGTCCAGCTACACCGGCCCGAACGGGAACTGCGTTGAGCTGTCCCGTCCACGTGGTTGGGTCCGCGATTCCAAGGACCCCGACGGCCCGTGGATCCAGATCGACGCCGCTGCGCTCATCCGGGCGGTCAAGGACGGCCGGTTCGATCGGTGAAGAGAAAGCGGCCCCGAGGACCGGTCCTCTGGGCCGACCGGTTCTCAGAGCGAGGTCGGGATGGTGGGGTGGCGTTCGAAGACGATCGTTCCCCGGACGATCATTTCCTTGTAGAGGGCCGCTTTTCGGCCGGTGAGGACCGATTCCTTCGGGGTGTCGTCGGCGTGGGTGAACTGGACGAGGGCGTCCTTGCGGCCGAGGCTGATGCACTGGTTGAGGTAGCGGAAACGCAGCCGGCGGGGTTCGCGTCCGGCGAGGCGGGCGGCGAGCGCGCGGACCGCGTGCTGGGTCGAGGGCAGGCCCGTTGCGCAGGCCATGCGGAGTTCCTGGCCGGTGCGCATGCGGCCCGCCGCTGCGTCACCGATCGCCGTCACCTCCGGGTGGGAGACCGAGCGGAACTCTCCGTCCACGATCACCCGACCGCTGTCGTCGACCGCGAAACCCGCCCGCTCCGCCAGGTCCGGCACCCGGAACCCCGCCGTCCACACCACGGTGTCGGCGGCGACGTGCGCGCCGTCGGCCAGCAGCAGTCCGTCCGCGCGCACCTCCGACGCGCTCGCGTTCTCGCGGATCTCGACGCCCAGGCGGGCGAAGGTGCGCCGCAGGTGGTCCTTCCCCAGTTCGGAAAGCCCGGCGCCGAGTTCGCCCCTGGTGAGCAGCCGAACCTTCAGCGCCGGGTGCGTCTCGGCCAGCTCCGCCGCGGCTTCGATGCCGGTCAGCCCGCCACCGACGACGGCGACGACCTCGCTGTCCGCCAGGCGCTGCTTCAGGCTCAGGGCATCGTCGCTGGTGGCGACGCTGAAGGCGTGCTCGGCGACACCGGGGACCGAGGTCGTGTCCGCAGCACTGCCGACGGCGTAGATCAGGCGGTCGTAGCTGACCTCGCGGGACGTGCCCGCCAGCCGCAGGGTCCGGGCCGAAGCGTCGATGTCGGTCACCCGGTCGACGATCAGCTCCACCCCGGTGCCCTCGACCAGGTCCGCCAGCGGCAGGTCGCGCAGGTGCTGCCCCGCCGCGAGCTGGTGCAGGCGGACGCGCTCGACGAACCGGTCCCCCGCGTTGATCAGCGTTACCCGGGCACCGGTCCACCGCGCTGCCAGCTTGGCAGCGGCCAGTCCGGTGTAGCCCGCTCCGACGACCACGATCTGCTGCGCCATGGCCCCGTCCTCTCCGTTCGATGCCTCGTGGTCGTTGAACGGAACAGCCCGCCGAACTGTGACAGCATGTGTCCCACGTCACCGATCGAGCCGGGGTGGGAGTGGTGGCCGAGGAGCGCCTGGCGAAGTACCGGGAGATGCGGGACTTCACCCGCACCGCCGAGCCTCGCGGTGCCACGACGACCGCCGGCGCTGGGAACCGGTTCGTCGTGCAGCGCCACCGGGCCCGGCGCCGCCACTACGACCTGCGGCTGGAGCTGGACGGGGTGCTGGTCAGCTGGGCGGTGCCCAAGGGGCCGACGCTGGATCCCTCGGTCCGGCGGATGGCCGTGCACGTCGAGGACCACCCGCTGGAGTACGCCGACTTCGAGGGCACCATCCCGGCCGGCGAGTACGGCGGCGGGGACGTCATCGTCTGGGACCGCGGCACCTGGACGCCCGGGGAGGACGATCCGGCCGCCGCGATCGAGGCCGGAACGCTGCACTTCGACCTGCGCGGCGAGAAGCTCGTGGGCCGGTTCGTGCTGGTGCGGCGCGGTGAGACGCAGTGGCTGCTGCTGCACAAGAAGGACGAGCACGCCCAGGCGGGCTGGGATCCGGAGGAGCATCCGCGGTCGGTGAAGTCCGGGCGCACCAACGAAGAGGTCGCCGCCGCACCGGAGGCGATGTGGCGCGGCGATCTCCCACCCGCCCAGGCCGAGATCCACCTCGGAGGCTGGAAAGCGCCCAGCGAAGCCGAAATCGCCGCGCTGGACGAGCTCGGCGCCAAAGGCCGATGGCGGGTGGCCGGCCGTGAGCTCGCACTGACCAATCTGGACAAGGTGCTCTTCCCCGGTCGGGCCGGCGAAGCGGCGGTGACCAAACGCGATCTGATCCGCTACTACGCGCAGATCGCCCCGGTGATGCTGCCCTACCTCGACGGGCGGCCGCTGAACTCGCACCGGTTCCCCAACGGCGTCACCGAACCCGGCTTCTGGCACAAGGAGGTGCCCGGCCACGCCCCGGACTGGTTGCAGCGCTGGCGCTATCCCGACGCCGACCCGGGCGACACCCAGTGGTACCTGATCCCGGACAGCGTCGCCGCGCTGGCCTGGCTCGCCAACTACGCGGCGCTGGAGCTGCACGCCTGGACCTCGCGCGCCGCCGACGTGCAGCACCCGACGTGGGCGCTGTTCGACATCGATCCGGGCAGCCGGACCACCTTCGAGGAAGTGCTGGTGCTGGCCCGGTTGCACCGCACCGCGATGGAGCACCTCGGGGTGGTGGCGCGGCCGAAGGTCACCGGCCAGCGCGGCATCCAGATCTGGGTCCCGGTGGAACCGCGCTACACCTACGCCGAGACCCGCGCCTGGGTGCAGCAGGTGTCGCGGGCGGTCGGCAACACCGTTCCGGAGCTGGTCAGCTGGGCGTGGACGAAGTCCGAGCGGCGCGGGCTGGCCCGCCTGGACTACACCCAGAACGTCATCAACAAGACCCTCGTCGCCCCCTACAGCGCGCGACCGCGGCCGGGCGCCCCGGTGTCGGTCCCGCTGGAATGGGACGAGCTCGACGACCCGGACCTGGCCCCGGACCGCTGGACCATCCGAACGGTGCTGGACCGCGTGGCCCGGGTCGGCGACCCGTTCGCCCCGCTGCTCGAAGTGCAGCAGCAGCTCCCACCGGTTTGACTCAGCGGCTCGCCGCGGTTTCCAGGGCTGCTGGCTCGGGCAGCGTCCGGGCGAGCAGCCAGGCCAGCACCGGGAACACCAGCAAGGACCCCAGCGCCGTTTGCAGGTCGGTCCACTCCGCGATCAGGCCGAGCAACGGCGTGGCGACGCCACCCACGCTCACCGCCACACCGAGCGTCACCCCGCTGGCGGTGCCGATGCGGTTGGGCAGGTAGTCCTGTCCGAGCGTGACGTGCAACGAGAACGGGATGTAGAGCAGCACCGCGACGAGCGCGACGAAGACGTGGACCAGGGCGCCCGGTGCGTAGACCACGCCGACCAGCGCGGGGATCGTCGCCGCGTACGCGATCCGCATCGTCCGGATTCGACCCCAGGAGGTGGCGAGCTTGCCGCCGAGCAGGGTGCCGACCGCTCCCCCGGCGAAGAGCACGAACAACGCCACCTCTCCGGTGAACTCGCCGCCACCGACCCGTTGTTGCGCCCACAGCGCGACGAAAGCGCTCAGTCCGATGTAGACGATGGAGCGGAAGACGATGACGGCGGTCAGGCGCAGGAACACCGGCCAGTCGTCGACGCCCTGCTTGGACGCGGACGTCGCGGGACCGACCGCGGTGATCGAGCGGAGCGCGATCACCGTTACCGATCCGCCCAGCAGCGCGGGAACGAACAGCCACGGAGTGGCGCCCAACCCTCCTGCGGACAGGATCGGTGCGACGACGATCGGCGCCAGCGCGAAACCGATGTTGCCGCCGAGCGAGAACCAGCTCATCGCCAGGTGGCTACCACCCGAAGCCGCGCGCGCCAGCCGAGCCGCCTCCGGGTGGTAGGCCGCCACCCCGAGCCCGGACAACGCGACCGCGAGCCAGGTCAGCGGGTAGGAGTCGCCAACACCGCTCAACGCCACGCCGAGCCCTGCGGTCGTCATGCTCACCGGAACCAGCCACGGCATCCGGAACCGGTCGGTGAGCGCACCGAAAAGCGGCTGCACCACCGACGACAGCAACGTCGCGGCCAGCACGATCCCGGACACCGCGACGTAGCCGTAGTGGCGTTCGAACACCAGGAACGGGATCACCGCAGGTACCGCGCCCTGGTAGATGTCCACACCGGCGTGGCCGACCGCGAGCAGGCCGACGGGCCGGTTCACCTTCTGCATCACGCAGGAGATCTTCGAACGAGCAGCGGCTGTCCCGCTTCCGATAAACTGCCACCTCGTGTCGAAAATCCGCCACACCCCGCGAGCCGCCACCACGCTGGTCCGCCTGCCGCCCGGTTCCGGGGTGGATGCGCACGTGCACGACGACCACCAGATCGTCTACGCCGGACGCGGCGTCCTCCAGATCACGACCGAAGCCGGCACCTGGATCGCACCGGGCACCCGGGCGCTGTGGATCCCGGCGGGGGTCGTGCACGAGCACCGCGCCTACGGCGAAACCGATCTGCACACCGTAGGCGTGCCCACGACCGAAAATCCTTCCCTGCCGGTGGCACCGGCCGTGCTGGCGGTCAGCCCGCTGCTGCGGGAGCTGATCCTGGCCTGCACCCGCAACGAGTTCGCCGACGACGCCGAACGGCTGCGGCTGCACTCCGTCCTGCTCGACCAGCTGCGCCGCACCTCCCAGCAGCCGATTCGCCTGCCCACCCCGAAGGATCCGCGCCTGGCGGAGGTCTGCGCGCTCCTCGACGAGGATCCCGCCGACCAGCGGACACTGACTTCGCTGGGGGCGCAGGTCGGGGCGAGCGAACGCACGCTGAGCCGCCTGTTCCGGGCCGAGATGCGGATGACGTTCCCGCAGTGGCGCACGCAGCTGCGGCTGTGCCACGCGCTTCGCCTGCTCGCCGAAGGCGAAGCGGTCACGTCAGTGGCGCACCGGACGGGTTGGTCCTCGGCCAGCGCGTTCATCGAGGTGTTCCGCCGGACGTTCGGGCACACCCCGGGAAAGCCGCCCACCGGTAGCATCGACCCGCCGGACGTCGGCCAGTAGTCGGCTCCCGTTCGGGAAAAACGGGAATATGCTTGGGAAAATCGCGTTCCGCTTCCAGCATCGGACATTCTTGACCCCGGGCAAATCGTGCACTTATGGTCCAGACCACGGCTCGGTGAAGAGTCGATGAACCAGCGGTCGTCGGAATGCCCCCTCTCCCCTTCCTCGGCCATGTTCCACCAGCGCCGCCACCAGGACGTCCGGCGTTCCTGGACGCGGTCTCCCCCAAGGAGCTGACATGAACAAGAAGCCGAAGCTCGCCGCCGCCGCTGTCGGTGCCGCGATCGCGCCGTTCCTGGTGGCGATCCCGACCAGCACCGCCAGCGCGCACGGCTACATCGACACCCCGCCCAGCCGCCAGGCGCAGTGCGCCGCGGGCACCGTCCCGTGCGGGCCGATCAAGTACGAGCCGCAGAGCGTCGAGGGCCCCAAGGGCCTGACCAGCTGCAGCGGTGGCAACGAGGCCTTCGCCGAGCTCGACGACGACAGCAAGGGCTGGACGGCCACCCCGGTCGGCAACTCGGTGACGTTCAACTGGACGCTCACCGCGGCGCACGCCACCAGCACCTGGGAGTACTTCATCGGCGGCAACCGCGTGGCGGTCTTCGACGAGGGCGGCAAGCAGCCGCCGAACCAGCTGTCGCACACCGTGGACCTCGGTGGCGTCAGCGGCCCGCAGAAGGTGCTGGCGGTGTGGAACGTCGCCGACACCGCGAACGCCTTCTACGCCTGCGTCGACCTCAACGTCGGCGGCGAGTGACCACCTCTGGTGACAAGGCGGGCCCGCACTCCTGCTCCGGGAGGCGGGCCCGCCGCCCGTCAGAGCCTGCTCGGTGAGCCGAACCGGGCGTCCACTCTGGACGCCACCAGCGCGGACACCTGATCCGGGGCAGGCAGACCGAGCTCGGCGATCAGGCCGAAATCCGTGCAGGACAGCGGTTCTGCGCTGTGCAGGGCCCACGGTTCGTGCTCGGCCGGGGTGTGCAGGGCGCGTCCTCTCCAGGTGGAGAACATCCGCCAGCGCGAGGTGTCGAACCGCTCGGCCTCTCCCGCCGCGATGCGCGGACCACGCCGCACCCGCAGTTCCAGCCCGACGTCGCCTCGCCGCACCTGGTAACCGAATTCGCTTCCGCGGTGGGTGAACTCCACCTGCGCGTACCGGTAAGGCAGCTCCACCGAACCGCGTGCGATCCGCACGAATGCCCGGTTGGACGCCTCCATGCTCAGGAACACCAGCCCTCGGCGGCCCCGCTCGTCCACGGCGTAGGTCCGGACGTTGAGCTCGTTGAAGTCGCGGAATGCGGGCGGCGTCGGCACTCCCAGCACCGAGCTGACCGTCATCCGCAGCCCGATCAGACCGATCCAGCCGGATCCGGCGAACAGGTCGGGCCGGGTGCCACGCGGCAGCATCGGCTGGAGCAGGGCGGGATCGCACGGCCAGTGGGCGAACACGACGTCGCGCCAGACCTGGTCGGTCAGGGAGCAGCGGACCCGGTGCGGGGCGGCGAGCGTCAGCGGTTCGGTCATGCGGTCACCCGCAGCAAAGTCGCGTAGAGCGTCAGACCTGGCCCGAAAGCCATTGCCACCACGTGGCTCCCGGCTCGCAGCCCGTCGGAGACCAGCTCTTCGAGCACCAGCAGCAGCGTCGCCGAGGAGCAGTTCCCGCGCTCTGCCAGCACGTTCCGCGATGGCTGCAACGCCGTCGCGGGCAAGCCCAACGTCGTCTCCACCGTGTCGAGGATACGTGGCCCGCCGGGGTGCACCGCCCAACCGTCGATGTCCGCCAGGCGCAGGCCGTTGCGGCCGATCAGGTCGCCGATCACCGCACCGAGGTGGCGGCCCAGCACGTCGGGAACACGCGGGGAAAGGCCCATCCGGAAGCCGAGATCGGTGATGTCCCAGGTCATGTGGTCGAGTCCGCTGGTGTCGGTGAACGCCTCGAGGTCGACCACGGCGAGCCCGGCAGCGCGCGGGTCCACGACCACTGCCACCGCCGCGTCGCCGAACAACGCGTGCGAGACGACCTGCTGCGGGTCGGCGGTGGGCGGCTGGATGTGCAGCGAGGTCAGCTCCAGGCACAGCAGGACAGCGGGCTGTCCGCGCGCGGCGACGAAATCCGCGACACCGCCGAGCGCGGGGAGGGCCGCGTAGCAACCCATGTGCCCGACGAACAGCCGTCGCAGGTCGGAGCGAAGCCCCAGCGACCCGGCGAGCTTGATGTCCAGGCCAGGGGTCCCGTAGCCGGTGCAGGACGCAACGGTGAGCAGCCGGACGTCCTGCGGATCCAGGCCCGCGTCGTCCAGCGCCGCACGCACCGCTTCGTGGCCCAGAGGTGGCGCGTGTTCGTCGAACCGGCGCATCCGCGCCGCCGTGGTCCATCCGGACAGGTCTTCCTCGACCGGGTTCACCACCGTGTGCCTGCGGCGCACGCCGACCGCGGAGAACAGCCGATGTGCCAGGGCGCTGCCGCCGAAGTGGGCCGCGAAGAAGCCGTCCCACAGTTCTCGCTGCTCGGCGGAGTGCGGCAGCGCCGAGCCGAATCCGACGATCGCCGGGATCACCACCGCGGCGCTTCGGTGTCGTGGTCGGGATCGCCGCCGAGCGCGGCAACGCCGAGCCAGTCGGCGCAGACATCCGAAGTCGCCGGTTGCAGCGCGCCGCAACGGGCGTCGCGGTAGATGCGTTCGAGCGGATGTCCGCGCCTGGTCGCGGAGGCGCCGGCGGCTTCCAGCACCGAGGACGCCACCTGCGCGGCGATGTCGCCCGCGACCAGCTTCGCCCGCCACACCCAGCGGTTGGTCTCCGGTTCCCCGGGCTGATGCGCTACTCGCCGCGCGGCCTCCTGCACGACGGTTTCGGCCGCGGCCACCGCCGCATCGGCCCGCCCCATCCGGCTGCGCACCGAGGGAAGCTCGTGCAGACCGCGTTCACGCAGGTGCGCGCTTCCGATACGCAGTGCGGAGCGAGCGACGCCGACGTACACCGCGGCGTAGGAGGCGACCAGCCACTGCGGCATCACCTGCGCGACCAGCAACGTCAGGCCTTCCAGGCCGCCCAGCAGCGCGTCCGGGCCGACGGCGACGTCGAAGTGCACGTCGTGGCTGCCGGTGGCGCGCATGCCCAGCGAATCCCAGGTCGGGTCGATCCTGATGCCGTCCCCGGCCGGCACCAGGAAGTACGACACCCGCGGCTCGGCGCCGTCGACGTCCTTCGCGGTGACCAGGTAGGCGTCGGCGTGCCCGGCACCCGAGACGAACGCCTTCCGGCCGGTGATGTGGAATCCGCCGTCACCCCGCCGGTAACCGGTGGTGGTGCGCGACAACCGCGATCCGGTGCCGCGTTCGCTCATCGCCACCGCGTACAGCGCGCCGTCGGCGGCCTCGGACAGCAGCCGGTCGCGCGCGTCGAAGCAGCTCTCCGGAGCGCCCAGTTGTTCGAGCAGGTCGTCGGGCGTGTGCGCGAGCGCGCCGGTGACCGAGGCGTGCATGTTGAAGATCAGCGCCGTGGCACCAGCTCCGGTGGCCAGTTCGGACGCCACGTCGGCGTAGTCGGCGAACGAAGCGCCGAGTCCGCCCAGCTCCTCGGGAACCATGAGCCCGAGCAGCCCCCGATCGCGCAGGTCGGCGAAGTCCTCGCTCGGGAAAGCGCCTTCGGTGTCGTAGTGCTCGGCGCGCGCGGCGATGCGCGGTACGAGGTCGCGCACCACTTCCCGCGCGGAGGCAGCTGACATCGACAACGGCGCTCACCCCTTCTTCCAGCCGATGGCCTGGAACAGCACGGAAGTCACCCGGATGGGCACCAGGCGAACCGCGGTCCGCCGTCCGAGCGACCACGCCAGGAGGTCCGGCAGAGACGGTCGCAGGCCCCGCAACGCCAGGTCGACGCCGTGCCGGGCAGCTTCCCCTGCCAGCACGTCGCGGTCGACCAGCAGCGCCGGATCGTGCACGCCGCGCGGCGCGACGGGCAAGCGCTCGGCGATGCCGATGGCCAGCACGCGGCACAGCGCGGTCGAAGCCAGCGTGTCCAGCACCAGCAGGCCGCCGGGTCGCAGGATCCGGCACGCTTCGGCGACCGCGGCGCGAAGGTCCGCGACGTGCTCCAGGATCTCCCCCGCCACAACGCAATCCGCGCACCCAGTGGGCAGCGGCACCTCCTGGACGTCCCCCATCACCGGCAGAACACCGTGCTCAGCGGCCTGCCGCAGTGCGCTCGGCGACCGGTCGACCCCGATGTGCCGATAGCCCTTGTCCGCCACGTGCGGCGCCAACAACCCGGCGCCGCACCCCAGATCGACCAGGACCGCGTCCGTCCGCGATGCGGTGGGCACGAGCGCCGCGCGGGCGGCGGCCAGCCAGTGCAGCATCGCGAACACACCCTGCGGCTGCCACCACTGATCCGCGCAGGTCTCGTAGAGCTGCGGATCGTTGCGCAGCGCGGTCCGCGTCCCGCTGCGTGCCATGCGCTCCAGGCTGGCACACTCGGCCAGGTGCGGCACTTCGCAACCGCCTCCGCGCTGCTCCGCGCCGCGCACCCGCTGCCAGCGCTGGCGGTCACCGCGATCACCGCCGGACTGGCCGCGGCGGTGGGCAGCAGACCGCTCGGCGTGCTGGGCGTGGTCGGCGCGGTGCTGTCCGGGCAGTTGTCCGTCGGATGGCTCAACGACCTGGTCGACGCCGATCGCGATGCACAGGTGGGGCGGTCCGGCAAACCGGTGGCCTCCGGTGCGGTTTCCCGTCGCGCGGTGCTGCTCGCCGTTGTCGTCTCCGCTCCCATCGCAGTGGTGTTGTCGCTTCCGTTCGGTGCCGCGGCGACCGCTGCGCACCTGGTGGCGTTGGGGTCGGCGTGGGCTTACGACCTGGGGGTGAAGTCGACGGCGTTCTCGGTGCTGCCCTACGCCGTCTCGTTCGGGCTCCTCCCTGCGTTCGTGACGTTGGGAATCGGGGCGGCACCGCCGGTGTGGTTGGTGCTCGCCGCGGCGTTGCTGGGTTCGGCAGCGCATTTCGTGAACGTGCTTCCCGACCTCGCCGACGACGCCGCCACCGGGGTGTGCGGCCTCCCCCACCGGCTCGGTGCGACGAAAAGCACTGCGGTTGCGGCAGTTCTGGTGTTCACCACTGCCGCACTGCTCGTGCTCGGGTCGGTCGGGTTCCCCGCCGGGCTGCTGGTGCTCGTGCTGGCCGTGGTGTTGCTCAGCGCCGGGCTCGTGCTGGGACGTCGTCCGGGATCGCGCGCTGCGTTCCACGCCGTCGTCCTGGTGGCCCTGCTCGACGTCGTGGTCCTGCTGGGCAGCGGGATCTCATAGCACTATCCACCTTGGACGGTGCCGACGAAGGTGGCGAAGGCGATGATGTTGTCCCGGTAGCTCCGCGCACTGCGGTCGAACGAGCCGCCGCAGGTGATCAGCCGGAGCTGGGGGTCGGTCGTGTCGCCGTAGACCTCGTCGCGCGGGAATCCGCTCTTCGGCTCCTGCGCCATGCGGTGCACGACGAACCGGGCGACCTGCCCGTCCTCACGGCCGATCCGGACCTCGTCACCAGGTCGCAACTCGTCCAACCGGGCGAAGATGCCGTCCTGGCCGTCGCCGTTGACGTGCCCCAGCACCACCGCGGGCCCGACCTCGCCGGGGGTGGGGCTGTAGCGGTACCACCCGGCTTGCATCGGTTCGTGCACCGACGGGGTTTCGACCGTCCGATCGGGGTTGAGCCCCATCGGGAGCAGCGAGGACCGCGCGCCGATCCGGGGGATCTCGATCCAGGTCGGCGGCGCGGGCGACAGCGCGGACGCGGCCTGCACCTGCTGGGCCGGAGCGGCGGTTCTGAGGTCCAGGGGCTGGTCGGCTGCAGAGCATCCGGACAGCGCGAAGGAGAGCGCGGCAACGATGCAGACCGGGGCGGCCGCGACCGCGCGGCCACCCCGGATCCCCACCCGCGCTCGGTGAGGCACGGTCATCCCAGGCGCCTCAGTTCGCGCCCGCACGACGGCGACGCAGCACCAGCGCGGTGCCGCCGCCCGCGACGGCGATCGCCGCTGCCCCACCGAGAGCAGCCGGGGCGAAGCCGGAATCCTCCGGGCCACCACCGGTTTCCGGCGCGCCGGTCGGCACCTGGGAGACCTGCCCGCGCTTCTCCGTCGCCTCCGGCTGCGGTTCCGCGGGGCGGCTCTGCTCCGGCGCCGGAGCGGCTTCCTTCGGCGGCTGGCCCGGCTTGTCCTGCTCCGGCTCCGCGGCGGGCTTGCTCTCCTCCACCGCGGCCGGCTTCGACTCGTCCGCCCAGCTGACCGTCGCGGCCAGCGGCAGCGCCGCGGTTCCGAGCAGTGCGGCAGCGGCGACCGTACGACCGAGCTTCATCTGATTGCGTCCTCTCCGTTGGTTTCGGTCCGGGGAGTCCCGGACGAGGACCAGCATGGTCAGGACTTTTCAAGATCCCGTCTGCACGATGTGAAGAACCTGTTCGGATTCCGCCGGGCCGAATGTGAAGATCCGGTTCAGATGCGCGCCTTCGGCTCCGAAGCGCGCTGGCGGCAGCGATAATGCGCCGTGTGAGCGCACACGTGCTGGTCGCCGAGGACGACCCGAAGCAGGCCGAGCTGATCCGGCGCTACCTGGAACGCGATGACCACCAGGTGGTGCTGGTCGCCGACGGCCGAGCGGCGATCGACGAAGCCCGGCGGCGCAAACCCGATCTCGTCGTGCTCGACGTGATGATGCCCAAGGTGGACGGTCTGGACGTGTGCCGCATCCTGCGCGCCGAATCGGACGTTCCGATCGTGCTCCTGACTGCGCGGACCACTGAGGACGACGTGCTGCTCGGCCTCGACCTCGGCGCCGACGACTACATCACCAAGCCCTACAGCCCCCGCCAGCTGGCCGCCCGCGTGCGCGCGATCCTGCGGCGGGTACGGCGCGTCCAGGACCGCGGCCTCCAGCCGTTGCGCGTCGGCGAGCTGGTCGTGGACCAGCAGCGCCACGAGGTGACGCTGCACGGCGACAAGCTCGACTGCACGCCCGCGGAATTCCAGATGCTGGCCGTGCTGGCCGCCGAACCCGGCCGCGCCTTCACCCGCGGCCAGCTGCTCAGCCAGGCGTTCGGCGTGGACAAGTTCATCACCGAGCGCACCGTGGACGTGCACGTGATGAACCTGCGCCGCAAGCTCGAACCGGATCCGCGCCGCCCGGTCCGGCTGCTCACCGTCTACGGCGTCGGCTACAAGCTGCAGGACTGCCCCGATGTCGCGTCGGCATAGCCTGCTGGCCCGGCTGCTGACGATGTCGGTGGTGGTGGCCGGGTGTTCGATCGGGGCGACCGCGTGGCTGGCCGCGCAGAGCACCAGCGGGGCGATCAACCAGGAGATCGGCGAGAGCCTGGCCACCGACGCCAAGATCTACGACGCGCTGCTCGGCTACGCCGCCGCCCACCCGCAGTGGACCGGCGTGCAGGACGTGGTGGCCGACCTGTCCGAGCGCACCGGTCGCCGCATCACCCTGACCACGGCGGCGCGCGCTCCGCTCGCCGATTCCGGGGATCCGCACGACACGCCGCTGCCGCAGACCCCGTCGGCCGTGGTCGATCCGCTCTCCGTCGACCCGGTGCTCAAGCCCGGCGCGTCGGATTCGGGCATCGATCCGCGCGCCGTGGGCCCGTACCAGCTGACCGCCGCCGAGCGGGGCGAACTGGCCGACGCCGCGCACCGGCAGGTCAGCTGCCTGCAGCGGATCGGCGCGGACGGCCGGATCGTCGAGCTGCCCAACGGGCGTTCGACGGTCGAGATCACCTCCGACGGGCAGCAGGGCGTGCTCAAGTCGGCGGTTCCGGAGCAGGAGCCGAACGCCGAACCCGCCGAAGCGGCACCGGAGAAGAGGCCGAACGCCGTGCCGGAGACGTCGTCCCGCGCTGCTGCTCCGGGCGATCTGTGCGCACCCCCGCCGCTCATCACCGAGACCGAGCGCAGGGCCAACACCGAGCTGTTGACCCTGGTCAACGCCTGCCTGGCCAGGCAGGGCGTGGTTCAGCTGCCCACCGAGGCCGCCGAAGCCACCTGGCCGAACGGCCTGCGCACCGCACCGGAGAACCAGCACTGCGTGGACGCCGGCCGCCGGGAGCAGCTCGGCGGCTACGTCTCACCGGCCGCTCAGCTGTTCATCACCAAACCGGGCGGGGACCAGGCGGCAACCGATCTGTCCACTGTGGGCGTCTCGCGGATCGCCTGGACGGCGCTGGCGGTGCTGGTGGTCACCGTCGGGTTGACCGCGATGGCCGCCAGCCGTCTGGTCCGCCCGATCGACGCGATCACCGCGGCGGCCCGGCGGATGGGCAGCGGCGACCGCTCCGCGCGGGTGCGGACCAGCGCGCGCGGCGAGATCGGCGAGCTGGCCGCAACGTTCAACGCGATGTCCGAGCAGATCGAACGAACCGAGCAGCAGCGCAAGACGATGGTCAGCGACATCGCGCACGAACTGCGCACCCCGCTGGTGAACGTGCGCGGCTGGCTGGAGGCGACGCAGGACGGAGTGGCCACTCTGGACGAGCCCCTGGTCGCCTCGCTGCTGGAGGAAACGCTGCTGCTGCAGCACCTCGTCGACGACCTGCAGGACCTCGCGCTCGCCGACGCCGGGAACCTGCACGTCCACCCCGAACCGGTGCACCTCGGCGCGCTCCTGGAGCAGGTCGCCGCCGCGCACCGCAGTCGCGCCGAAGCCGACGGCGTCGAGCTGACCGCGATCGTCGACGGCGATCCGGACCTGTCCGCCGACCCGACCCGGCTGCGCCAAGCGCTGGGCAACCTGGTGTCCAACGCGTTGCGCCACACCCCTGCCGGCGGCCGCGTCGAGGTGCGGGCCAGGCAGGTGGCCGACGAAGTGCTCATCGAGGTCGGCGACACCGGGATCGGCATCGACGCCGAGGCGCTGCCGCACGTCTTCGACCGCTTCTGGCGGGCGGAGAAGTCGCGCGGCCGGCGCGGCGGCGGCAGCGGTCTGGGGCTGGCCATCACGCACCACCTCGTCGACGCGCACGGCGGTCGCATCGAGGTCCGCAGCACCGTCGGGGTCGGCACGACGTTCACCATCCACCTTCCCGCTAATCAATCCACAGTGGACCGAGCCGATCGGGGCATCAATCCCTAGCCTGAACAGCGCATTCCGCTACCTCGTAGCACTTTTCGTCTACACCTGTACCAACTTTCCGCTGTCGCCGGGCCGAGCTCTCCCGCGTGCAATGGTCCACACCATTTCGCGACATTTCCCCCGAAAGGCGGCTCGCTCATGACCGAGGAAGAACGGCGGATCCGCCGGGCCACGTTCCTCAAAGCCGGCCTGGCCACCGCGATCACCCTGCCCGCGGTGGCCGGCGAGGTGGTCCGCGCACCCCGTGCCACCGCCGGACCGCTGACCCCCACCCCGACCTGCGACGACGGGGACGACCCGACTCCACCGCAGATCGAGGGCCCGTACTTCAAGCCGAACTCCCCCGAACGCGGCGACCTCCGCGAACCCGGCCTGCCCGGCACGCTGCTGAGCATCTCCGGCTTCGTCTACAGCCGCTCGTGCAGCCCGCTGCAGGCTGTGCTGCTGGACTTCTGGCAGGCCGACGACTACGGCGAGTACGACAACACCGGCTTCCGGTTGCGCGGCCACCAGTTCACCGACGCCCAGGGCCGCTACCAGCTGGACACCATCGTCCCCGGCCTCTACCCGGGCCGGACCCGCCACGTCCACGTCAAGGTCCAGGCGCCCAACCAGCCGGTCCTGACCACCCAGCTGTACTTCCCCGGCGAACCCGGCAACGACTCGGACGCCATCTTCGACCCGGCCCTGCTGATGGACGTCCAGGACGGACCCGACGGTCGGACCGCGACCTTCGACTTCGTCCTCGACCTACCCTGAGCACCTGGCGCCTGCTCGCCGGCTGAAACCCCGGGAAGGAGGAGGCTCCCCCGACCGACGTCGATCGGGGGAGCCTTCGAGTTCTGATCAGCAGCCGGGGGCGCAGAACTCGCCGTTGGTGGTGGAGCCCGCCGCCGGGAGCTCCGAGAGCTTGCGCTGCTGCGCACCGTCGGTGTGCTCGGCGATGAGCTCGACGATCAGCTTCGCGAACCTCGGGTCCGGGCCGGCCGTCGCCGCGCGGGCGAAGCCCATGCCCAGTTCCGCCGCCTTGTCCTTCGCCTCGTTGTCCAGGTCCCAGATGACCTCGAGGTGATCCGAGACGAAACCGATCGGGCTGACCACGGCCGCCTGAACGCCCTTGGCGTGCAGGTCCTCGAGGTGGTCGCAGATGTCGGGCTCCAGCCACGGCACCTGCGGCGGGCCGGACCGGGACTGCCACACCACGTCGTAGCCGTCCGCACCGACCGCCTCGGCCACCAGCCGCGCGGACTCGGCGACCTGGCGGGAGTACCACCGAGGTTGGCCGTCCGGGCCCTCCTGCTCGTCGGCCCGCAGCGGGATGGAGTGCGCGGTGAACACCAGTCGCGCCTGCTCGCGCTGAGCCGGGTCGAGCTCCTCGAACGCCCGGCGCACCGCGTCGGCGTTGGCCTCGATGAACAGCGGGTGGTCGAAGAACTGCCGCAGCTTCACCAGATCCGGGGCCCGCTCGCCGACCGCTTCCCGCGCCCGGACGATGTCCTCGTGGTACTGCTTGCACCCCGAGTAGCCGCCCCACGCCGAAGTGGCGAACACCAGCGCGTTGCGCACGCCGTCGTCGGCCATCTTCGCGACGGTGTCCTCGACCATCGGGTGCCAGTTGCGGTTGCCGAAGTACACCGGCAGATCACGGCCCTGCGCGGCCAGTTCGGCCTCGAGCGCGGCGATGATCTCCTTGTTGAGCCGGTTGATCGGCGACACCCCGCCGAAGTGGTGGTAGTGCTCGGCGACCTCGTCGAGGCGTTCCGGCGGGACTCCCCTGCCTCTGGTCACGTTCTCCAGGAACGGCCGGACCTCCTCCGGCCCCTCCGGTCCTCCGAACGACAGGAACAGCAACGCGTCAAAGCTCACCCGACCATGATGGCTGCGCCGAAAACCTCGCGCGCAGCCGGGTGCACCGGCTGCGCGCGAGACCACACCTCAGATGCCCAGTGCGTGCACTCCACCGTCGACCATGATCATCGAGCCGGTGGTCTTGGGCAGCCAGTCCGACAGCACCGCGCAAACCGACTTCGCCACCGGGGTCGGGTCGTTGACGTCCCAGCCCAGCGGGGCGCGGTCGCCCCAGCCCGCCTCGAGGTCGGCGAAACCGGGGATCGACTTGGCCGCCATGGTGCGCACCGGACCGGCCGAGACCAGGTTGACCCGGATTCCCTTCGGGCCCAGTTCGCGGGCGATCGAGCGGGCCTGGGC
>NZ_JAQGLA010000031.1 GCF_027853915.1 Saccharopolyspora oryzae | reverse complement strand
ATGCAGGTCTGCGCCAGTGCCAAGGCCACCGCTGTTGACGCCTGGTCAGCGCCGCTTCTTCGGCGGGTCCTTGCGCAACAGGTCCGGTCCGATGATCCGCCGCACCACGCGGCGCACCAGGCTGCGCTTCTTCGCCGGCGCAGCAGGCGCCTGCGCAGCGGGTCGGGGCGCGGGCTTGGGCTCCGGCCTGACCTCCGGCGGTGCGACCGCCAGCTGCGGGCCCGTCACGCTCGGCGAAGCAGCCGACGGCTCGGGGTTGAGGAGCTTGGCGAACTCAGGGCGCTCATCGCGGATCGCGGGAATGTAGGGCTGGGTGACCTCCACCCGCTCCGGTGCATCCGCCATCGGGGGCGGCGACGCCGGTCGAGTGGGCAGGACCGCCTCGTTCAACGGCAGCTGACCGACGATGCGGGTCGTCGGCGGCCCGGGATCCGGCCGCGGCGCCTGCTGCGCCTCCGACGGGACCACCGGCTGGAACCACGGTCGAGCAATGTCGTCTTGAATAGTCATCCGTATCGACTCTGCGGGAGCAAACGGCCAGTGTCACCGGAACGGGGTCTTCCCGAACCAGCCGATCAGACCCTACCGGTAACGGACAGATAAAGCACACCCCCGTGTTCCCTAGCTCTCTCCGACGATCACACCCCGTACCAAATGCACTATTCAGCGCAGCGGTGAAGTCCATTTGGAGTAGTTGGGCGCGAAAATGGTTGCCCAGCCAGCACGAACGAACACCGTGAGTACGCGAAATCGGTGTCGATCGTCCACACGGGAACGGCTCGGCCGGCACGCGTCAAGGACAAAGATCACAGCTGGATAACCCCGACGACGAGCTCGTCGCGGCCGGGGCGCGAGGGCGAAACCGGGTTGCTCAGCAGGGGGTTTCGTGGTCGCTCCGGTCGGCCAGGGGTTCGGGGATGGCCGCCTGGCGGAGCTGGCGGAACTCCGAGGCCAGCGTGCCCGCCGTCCAGTGCGCGTTGAGCCCGCTGGGGTTGGGCAGCACCCACACCTGCGCGCCCTCGATCAGCCGGTCCTGGCGCCCCACGGTCGCCCGGCGCTCACCGAAGGCCACCCGGTACGCGGTGATCCCCACCACCGCCACCCACTCCGGCCGGTACTGCCGCACCTTCGCCGCCAGGGTCACGCCGCCGGCGCGCAGCTCGTCATCGGACAACTCCGCCGCACGCGCGCTGGCCCGTGCCACGAAGTTGGTGATGCCCAGCCCGAAGCCCGGCAGTTCGTCCTGCTCGTGCGGCTCCAGCAGCCGCGGGGTGAACCCGGAGTCGTGCAGCACCGGCCAGAACCGGTTGCCCGGGCGGGCGAAGTGGTGCCCGGTCGCGCCCGACCACAGCCCGGGGTTGATTCCGCAGAACAGCACCCGCAGGCCAGGGGAGAGGACGTCCGGGATCCTCGCTCCTTCCGCGGCGTCCAGGTCCTGCGCACTCGGACGGTTCCCCGACAACTCCCACCTCCGGTACGGCAACCCGATTCACCCCGGACCTTAACCGGCCGCCCACCGTCGCTCGGGAGCAACCGCCCCAAGCCGTCCGCCACCCACTCCGGAACCCAATAACGTAACCCGTCAAACAAAACGTAACCCAACCAACGAAACGAAATAAGGACGAGGAGAAACGGACATAATGACACCGCGCATAATCGCGCTTATGTGCGGTAAGGTGTCCACATGGAGATCGTTTCGGGTGCGGGCGCCAGCGTTCGGCCGACGGGGGAGCAAACGGAACTCCTGGCCTCGACGACCAGGACGGGCCACACCGTCACCGCGCTGATCTCGGCCTGGCTGGGCTCGTTCGCCGACTCCTCGGACACCCGCGCCGCCTACGCGCGCGATCTGCGCGAGTACCTCGCCTGGTGCACCCAGCGCGAGCTCGACCCGCTGACCATGCGCCTACCCGAAGTGCAGATGTACGCCGCCCAACTGGCCGCGGCGACCAACCCCCGCACCGGGCGCCCGTTCGCCGCCTCGACCCGAGCGCGCAAACTCGCCGCGGTCTCCAGCTGGTACACCTTCCTCGTGCGCGCCGGCGCGATCGACGCCAACCCCGCCCGCGACGCGGCCCGTCCCCGCTACGACCGCAGGCATTCCACGACGGCCAGCGTCTCCGAAGAGCAAGCCGCGCAGATGCTGACCAGCAGCCGCGACTACGCGCACCGCACCCTCGGTCCGCAAGCGGCAGCGCTGACCATGATGCTGCTGGTCGACCTGGGCATCCGGGTGTCGGAGCTGTGCAACGCCGACCTGGCCGATCTCGGTCAGCGCGACGGGATGCGGGTGCTGACCGTGCGGATGAAGGGCGGCAAGGTCCGCACCCGTCCCATCCCGGCACCGCTGGCGCCGGTCCTCGACGACTACCTGCGGTCCCGGCCGTCCGATGTGGACACGACCGCGCTGCTGGTCACCCGCAACGGCGACCGCGTCAACCGGCACCAGGTCTACCGGCTCGTGCAGACCCTGGCCGCGCAAGCCGGAGTGCCGATGCCCCAGCGGATCACCCCGCACTCGATGCGGCACGCCTTCAACACCATCGCCCGGGAAAGGGGAGCGGCGCTGGAAGACCGCCGCGACGCCCTCGGGCACTCCTCGGCCGCGATCACCCAGCTCTACGACCACGTCGCCCTGTCCCTGACCCGCGACCCGGCCCACCTCGTCGCCGGAGCAACCCACCGAGGGGACCCGAAAGCACCGGAATCCCAAGAGGAATCACCTTGATCAGTTATGTCACGGTGACGAAAATGATCATCCGCGGGAGAGACGACGCGAAAGGACTGACAGCATGGCGAACCGCTGGGGAGGCGTGACCATCGACTGCATCGACGTGGAACGGGTAGCGCGTTTCTGGAGCACCCTCCTGGACCGCCCGCAGGGACCCACGCGGCCCGGCTGGATCTACCTCGGCCACCCCGACGACGTGCAGCCCCGCCTCGTCTTCCAACCGGTGACCGAACCGAAGCGCGGCAAAACGCGCCTGCACCTCGACATCGTCGTCGACGACATCGATCAGGGCATCTCCCAGGTCACGGCGCTCGGCGGCCGGTTCACCGGCGAACGGCACGACTACGACGAGGGAGTGGTCGTGGTGATGGCCGATCCCGAGGATCACGAGTTCTGCCTGGCCCAGTACTACTGACGCTCAACGGGATGCCGGGCACTCACCGGCGGGTGTAGTGCGCGATGATCACGCCCTTGCCGGTCGTGACGCTCCCGGTGAGCTCGAACTCGGTCAGCGGGGCGGGACCGTCGAACAGCCGCGCACCGCCGCCCAGGGTCAGCGGGTGGATCAGCAGCGTGTAGTGGTCGATCAGGCCGGCGGCGTGCAGGTTTCGCACCAGCGACGCGCTGCCGTTGATCGAGAGGTCGTTTCCGGGCTGGACCTTGAGCTCGGCCACGGTGTCGGCGGCATCGCCGCGCAGCAGGATCGAGTTCTGCCAGGCATCCGTGTCGGGCAGGGTCCGCGATACGACGTACTTGGTGGCCGCGTTCATGTGCGCGGTGAACGGGTTGCCGTCGGTCGCGCGTCCCCACGCGGCGGTGAAGTCCTGCCAAGTCCTCCGCCCGAACAGCATGTCTCCGGGGTTGGCCATGCCCTTGCCGAGCTCACGGCCCATGACCTCGTCGTTGTACTGCGGGCCCCAGCCCCCGTGCGCGAAGCCACCGCGGGTGTCCTCGTCCGGGCGGCCGAGTCCCTGGACGACGCCGTCGAGGGTGACGAACATCGTGGCCCTGATCGAACGCATCGAACCCCGTCCCCCTGTGCGTGGGACCGCTGGCGTGCGGCCCGGTCATCTCCGTGCCAACGCTGGGGTAGACCTGGCACGGCCGCAGGACTCATCGCTGCACGCGAAGGTCTTCCACCATGCTCGGCGCCGGCTCGCGCGGGGTTGTTGCCAGTTGGGCCAGGAGTTCGAGGGTGTCGGTGGAGGGGGAGTTGTCCTCGGTGGTGACCACGACGAGGGACTGCTCCGGGGAGTGGGTGAGCTGGAGGCTCTGCTGGGTGATGGTGAGCTCGCCGACCAGCGGGTGGTGCAGCCGGAACGAGTCACCCACGCAGGGTTTGGCCCGGTGGTCGCCCCACAGCGCGACGAACTCCGGGCACTTCACCGACAGCTCGCCGACCAGCGAAGCCAGCAGCGCGTCCTCGGGGTGACGGCCTGCGGCGATCCGGAGGCTGGCCACCAGTCCCCGCGCCTTGCGGTCCCAGTCCGCGTAGAGCTCGCGGGTGTGCGGGTCCAGGAACAGCATCCGGACCAGGTTGGGGCGCTGCCCCGGGTGGTCCGGGGCGGTCGGGTCGATGTGCCCGGCCAGCAGGGCGTGCCCCATCGGCGTCCACGCCAGCACATCGGTTCGCCGGCCGACGACCAGCGCGGGCACGTTGCCCAGCGACCGCAGTAGTTCGCGGGTCATCGCGTTGACGCGCTCCACCGGAGGGCGTTTGTGCGGGCGGGGGCGCTGGGCGGCGAGTTCGTGCAGGTGGGTGCGTTCGTGATCGTCCAGGCGCAGTGCGGTGGCCAGGGCGTCGAGCACGCCGTCGGAGGCGTTGGTCGACTGGTTCTGCTCCAGGCGCGTGTAGTACGAGACGCTGACGCCCGCCAGCTGCGCGAGTTCTTCGCGGCGCAGTCCGGCAACGCGGCGGTGACCCGGTGGCGTGATCAGTCCGACGTCTTCCGGTTGCAGACGTGCCCGCCGCGCTCGCAGGAACTCGCCGAGGTGACCTGAACTGCCCATGTCCCCACTATGCCTTCAGCGCTGCCGGTGAGCCTGACCCTGTCAGTGGTACGCACAGCCGGGGCTGGTTGCGGGGGCACCGCGGGGCGCAGGCTCGGGGAGAGCTGAATCGAGAGCCTTTCGGAGCAATCATGCGAGAAATCGTGCTGGGCGGGGTCGAGATCACCCGGGTCGTCGAGTACTACGGGTCGATCGCGATGTCGCCGTCCGCCTTCGTGCCGGATGCGCCGGCGCAGACGTGGCGGGACAACGAGTCGTGGCTGGTGCCGGACTTCCTGGACCCGGCCGCGGACGAGTGCGTGTGCGCGGTGCAGACCTGGGTGCTGCGCAGCCAGGGGCGGACGATCCTGGTCGACACCGGCGTCGGCAACCACAAGGAGCGGCCGGACACCGAGTTGTGGGACCACCTCGACACCGATTTCCTCGGCGACCTCGCCCGTGCCGGGGTCCGGCCCGAGGACGTCGACCTGGTGATCAACACCCACCTGCACATCGACCACGTCGGCTGGAACACGCGGCTGGAGGGCGAGGACTGGGTGCCGACGTTCCCCAACGCGACCTACCTGATCTCGCGCGCCGACTTCGACTTCTGGAACCCCGCCAACGGCCACCCCTCGGCGCAGCGCCCCGATTCCCGGAACCTCTTCTACGACAGCGTCGATCCGGTGCACCGAGCAGGCCAAACCCTGCTGTGGGAGGACGAACACGTCATCGACGACAACCTGCGCCTGGTTCTCGCGCCTGGGCACACCCCCGGATCGTCGGTGCTGAGCTTGGATTCCGGTGGTGATCGGGCGCTGTTCATCGGGGACATGCTGCACGCCCCGGTGCAGTTCCTCGAACCCGATGCCAACAGCTGCTTCTGCGAGGACCCGGTCCAGGCGCGGGCCACTCGGCGCAAGGTGCTGGGGCAGGCCGCCGACACCGGCACCCTGGTGCTGCCCGCGCATCTCGGCGGGCACGGCGGTGCGGAAGTCGTGCGGGAGGGCGAGAAGTTCGCCATCAAGTCGTGGGCACCGTTCGCCCGGATCTGACAGGAGGACAACTGGTGTCCGACCCCATCGTGACCACCACCCGCGGAGCCGTGCGCGGAACCACCAGCGGCAGCGTGCGGCGCTTCCTGGGCATCCCGTATGCCGCTGCGCCCCGGGGTATCGACCGGTTCGCCCCGCCTGCCGCACATCAGTCCTGGTCAGGCGTTCGCGATGCCGGTCTGCCCGGGCCGACCGCACCCCAGGCGCGGCGGGGCGGGTTCGCTGCGCTGGACATGTCACCGTTCTTCGGCCCTGGCTGGGTCCGCGGGGAGGACTACCTCACCGTCAACGTCTGGGCGCCGCAGCAGGCTCAGGGCTGCCCGGTGATGGTCTTCGTGCACGGCGGTGGGTTCGTCTCCGGTTCGACCCGGTCCCCGCTCTACGACGGCAGTGCGTTCGCCCGCGATGGTGTGGTTCTGGTGACGGTGAACTACCGGCTGGGCATCACCGGGTTCCTCGACGTGCCCGGTGCCGCGCGCAACCGCGGACTGCTCGACATCATCGCCGCGCTGCGGTGGGTGCAGGACAACGTCGAGGCTTTCGGCGGCGATCCGGGCAATGTCACGGTGTTCGGCCAGTCCGCTGGTGCCACGCTCGTCGCTGCGCTGCTCGCCGATCCCGAGGCCAGCGGGTTGTTCCGGCGCGCGATCGTGCAGAGCGGCAACGGGCTCGGGGCGTTCTCCCCGGAGCAGGCCGCGGTGGTGACCCGCGCGGCGGCCACGGCTCTCGGCGTCGAGCCGAGCGCCGCTGGATTCGGTGCCGTACCGGACGAGCGGCTGGTCGAGATCATGCCCGAGTTCAGCGGCCTGGACCTGCAGACGGAGCGGGAGTTCGATCCTCTGGTGGGGCTCACCCCGTTCGACGTGGTTCTCGAGCGCCAGCCCGCCGACAGCGACTTGGCGGACGTGGACCTGCTCGTGGGTTCCAACTCCGAGGAAGGCAACCTCTACCTCGCACCGCAAGGGGATCTGGCCACCTCGACCTCCGCTGACGTGCGCGAACTCGCCACCCGCGTGCACCGGGATCCGGACGCGCTGATCGCGGCCTACCGGGCGCAGCGGCCGGGGGCCGGTCACGGCGAGCTGCGCTCGGCGATCCTCGGTGACGCGATGTTCGCAGCCGGCGGTCGCAGGCTGGCTGATGCCCACGGCAATGCGCACGTCTACGAGTTCGCCTGGGGTTCGTCCGCTGTGGACGGTCAGCTCGGTGCGGCGCACTCGGTCGAGCTGCCGTTCGTCTTCGACCTGCTCGACCTGCCGGTGCTGCGCGGCCCGCAGGGGTTGCTCGGGGCGGGGGATCCGCCGGAGGCGTTGGCGAAGGAGATGCACGCCGCGTGGATCTCCTTCCCCACCACCGGAGATCCCGGCTGGCCCCGGTTGGCGGAAGGGGGCCTTCTGCGGCGTTTCGACGCGGTGTCCCGAACCGCCACGGCCCGCGATCTGTCCATGTGGTGAGCCATCGAGCACCCTTGATCAGTACTGTCACGGTGACGAAATGATCAAGGGTGCTCGGTCATCACCGCGGCAGGTCGTCACCCTTGTACGTGGCGGCCTTGAACGCCACCTTCAACGGGGACCAACCGTTCTCGGTGGTGAAGGGCCCGCCATCGGCTCCGTGGTGCCAGTAGCGCAAGCAGAAGCCGCCCGCGCCCTTGAGCTTGCGCAGCCCGCTGTGGCTGACGTTCGGGTCCGAGCAGTCGGGAATGCCGTTGTCGCTGAGATCCTCGTCGTAGCCGTACTTCTGGTGCGCGAAGTGGCCCTTGTCGATACCGGAGTAGTACGACACCGTCTGGTCCTCCAGGGACCCGGCGAGGCTCCAGTCGATCCCGGCGGCCCACGGATCGTCCAGACCGCGGTCACCTCGACCCGGCGCGGACTCGTGCAGCTTCTCGATGAACCCCGATCCGCCCTCGCTCTTCGGGGTCATCTGGTTCCACTGCCCCGTGCAGTTGTCGTCCGGGCTGGCATCGGGATTGCTGCACCCGTTGATCAAGCCCTGGTGCGGGGTGCCGAGCGTGACGATGTTGTCCACGGCCACCTTCGGCGGGAACCCCTTCCAGCCCTCACCGGTGCCCAGCACCGCGACGCGGGTGATCAGCCCGCCCATCGAGTGCGCGACGATGTCGACGTTCTCGCCCTTGCTGGTGTAGTTCCGGTAGATGTAGTTCGCGAAGTCCTTCGCGATGTCCTGGATCGGGCGGTCGCGGGTCGCCTCGCCATCACCGATCACGTCATCGCAGTGCTCGGCATCGCCCTTGTAGTAGCCGATCGTGCGCATCGAGGAGCGATCCCGGCCGCCGCTGTCGTGGAAGTACTGCAGGGCCGTGTCCCAGGTCGACTCGTTGCACTTGGTGGGCGGTTCGGGGTTGTAGCCGTGCACCAGCAGCATCGTGTTCTGCTTGGCGGCCGGGGCGGGTTCGTCGGCTCCCGCGGCCTGGACCGGTGCCGGGATGCTCAGGGCGAGTCCCGCGGTGGCGAGCGCGGCGATCACTGCGTGCCAGCGTCGGTTGGTCATCGAGCACACTCCCGTCGGTCGACGTCGACGCGCGACCCTGGCAGCGCCCCGCATCCGGACGACATCGCGGCCCGTTGAGCCCAGCACTCCAGTCCTCGACGACGCCCGGCCGGCGGGCACCTGATGTCGGTCCCGCCGACCCTAGGTACGCGAACTCGACATCCGCGGACGAACGCGCAGGTTTCGCTCCCGTGGAGCAGTCAGGTTGCCCCGACCGGATGACCCCGGGCGTTCCCGATCGCCGCGAAAAACCGTTGGCGGATCACGGCGACCACTGCTAGCTTTCCGGAGGCCGTGCGAGAGAACGAGGAGGTGGTACCCGTGAACGCATCGACATGGGTGCTCCCCTCCGGGGTCACGGTCGGGCGATAGGTCGTCCGGGAGCGCCGTCACGAGCACTCCCGAAAGGCACGACCATGCGATTCACCGCCGAACAGCGCCTCGACGACGGTGTCCTCGAGCGCGAGTTCACCCTCGGTGAGGTCCCCGGCATCCTGTGGACGCCCGCATCCGCACCGGCACCGCTGATCCTGCTCGGCCACCCCGGCGGACTGCACAAGATGTACCCCCGACTGGTGGGCCGGGCCCGGCGCTCGGCGGCGGAAGGCTTCGCCACGGCCACCATCGAGCTGCCCGGCAGCGGCGACCGACCCCGCTTGGCCACCGCCGAGCAGGCCCGCGCCGACCTGCGCCAGGCGCTGGACGCCGGTGAGCCGGTCAGCGACGAGATCGTCGACCGGCTGGTCCTCCCGCTGGTCGACGAGGCGGTCCCGGAAGGGCGGGCCGTCCTGGACGCTCTGCTCTCGCTGCCCGAGATCGGCGGCCCGGTCGGGTACTCGGGAGGCGTGATCGCCATCGGCATCCGGTTGGCCGTGGTCGAGCCGCGCATCTCGGCCGCCGGATTCTTCGCCGGGAGTTTCGTGCCCGCCGCCATGCTCGACGAGGCCCGGCAGATCACCATTCCGCTGCACGTCCTGCTGCAGTGGGACGACGAAGGCAACGATCGGCAGCGGGCCCTGGACCTGTTCGACGCCTTCGGCTCCGAGGAGAAGACGCTGCACGCCAACATGGGCGGGCACACCGGCGTCCCGCAGTTCGCGGGGGAGGACGCGGCCATCGACCTCGGCGTCTCGCAGGCCGCCGTCTCCCGCACCTTGGCCTCGCTGGAGGCAGCGCTCGGCGTACGGCTGCTGCGGCGCACCAGCCGCGAGGTCGCCCCGACCGCGGCCGGCTCGCGGGTGCTGGCCCGCGCCCGCCGCGTCCTGGCCGAAACCGACGACCTGGTGCGCGAAGCCACCACCGGGCACACCCACCTGCGCATCGGCTACGCCTGGTCGGCGATGGGCCGCCACACCGTGCAGTTCCAGCGCCGCTGGGCGCGGCTGTTCCCCGAAACCGAACTGCAGCTGGTGCGCACCAACTCCGCCACCGGCGGGCTCGCCGAAGGTGCCTGCGATATCGCCGTGGTGCGCACCGAACCCGACCAGCGGCGCTTCGACGGGGTGATCGTCGGGTTGGAACGACGTCACCTCGCGATGGCCGCCGACGACCCGTGGGCGCGCCGCCGCTTCGTCCGCCTCGCCGAGATCAGCGACCGGACGGTGCTCATCGACCGGCGTTCGGGCACCACGACCACCGACCTGTGGCCACCGGAGAAGCGCCCGGCCGTGGAGTACACCCACGAGGTCGACGACTGGTTGACCGTGATCGCCACCGGTCGCTGCGTCGGCATCACCGCGGAAGGCACCGTCGCCCAGTACCCCCGGCCCGGTGTGGTGTTCCGCCCGGTGCGCGACGCCGCGCCGATCCCGGTCCGGCTGATCTGGTGGCGCGACGACCCGCACCCGCTCGCAGACAAGGCCACCCGGCTGCTCACCGAGCTCTACGGGACCCCGGAGCGGGCGTGATCCGCCATGCCGGCCAAGGCGCGTTCAGGCTGACGCGGTCACCGATTGGCGGCCAGCACTGCTGCGAGGCCTTCTCGCAGGTCCTTGACGAAGTACTGGGGAACCTCCAGCGACGGGAAATGCCCTCCGGCTTCGGGTGACTTCCACCGGACGATCTGCCGGTACCGCTCCTGCGCCCAGGGGCGCGGGCACTTCTCGACGTCGCGGGGGTACATGGTGAGTGCTGAGGGGACGTCGACCCGGAGTTCGGGGTCCAGCGAGTTGTGACTTTCGTAGTAGATGCGGGCCGCCGATGCGCCGGTCCGCGTCAGCCAGTACAGGGTGACGTCGTCGAGAATCCTGTCCCTGGACATCGTTTCGAACGGGCTGTCCTCGGCGTCCGACCACTCGGCGAACTTGTCGAGGATCCAGGCGAGGAGCCCGACCGGTGAGTCGACGAGCGAGTAGCCGATGGTCTGCGGTCGGGTCGCCTGCTGCTTCGCGTACGCCGCGCGGTGGCGCCAGAAATCGCGGGTTTCCTCGACCCACTCGCGCTCGACCGCCGTCAGTCCGTCGGTTGTCAACCCGGGCGGTCCTTCCGCGAACGTGGTGTGGATGCCGAGGACGTGTGCGGGGAACCGGCCACCGAGAACTGTGGTGATGTTGCCTCCCCAGTCGCCGCCGTGGGCGGTGAACTCGCTGTAGCCGAGCCTTCCCATCAGTTCCACCCATGCGGCCGCGATCTTCTCGGTGCCCCACCCGGTGGTGGTCGGCTTGTCGCTGTAACCGAAGCCGGGTAGCGACGGGACTACGACGTGGAACGCAGGCGCGTCGGCATCTTTCGGATCTGCCAGCTCGTCCACTGCGTCGATGAACCGAACGATGCTGTCCGGCCAGCCGTGCGTGAGGACCAGAGGAGTGGCGTCCGCGCGGGCGGATCGGCGGTGCAGGAAGTGGATTCCCAGCCCATCGATGGTCGTGCGGAACTGGCCGATGCGGTTGAGGCGCTCTTCGAACGACCGCCAGTCGTACTCGGTGCGCCAGTAGTCCACGACGTCGACGAGGTCGGCGAGCGGAACGCCCTGTTCCCATCGGCGGGCGTCGGGTGCTGCGCGATGGACCGTCTCGGCCTCCGGTAGCCGCGTCGCGGCCAGTCTCGCGCGCAGATCGTCGAGCTCGGCGTCAGTTGCGTGGGCTTCGAATGCTTGCACGTCGCTGGTTGGGCGGGGCATGAGACCTCCTGGCCATGATGGAACCGGCTAAGGCGGTTCTACCTGTCTTCATGCCGGTGTGCAACCTGCTAAGGTGGTTCCATGCGTGCCGAGTTCCCCGAATTCCGCCTCGGTAACGTGCTGGCGACCAGCTTCACGGCGACTCTGACGGAGCGTCAGGGCGACGCGGTCGAGCGCATTCCCACCCCGCACCGGCTCATCGACTGGCTGGCGGTGAACGACCTCGCCGTGGACTCCTGCACCACCGCCCAGCTCGACCTCGCTCGGGAACTGAGGGAATCGATCCACGCCGCCGCCACCGCGACCGCGATCCAGGACGACCTCCCCGCATCTGCTGTCCAAGTCATCAACGACTGCAGCGCTCAGGGTCGGGCCGCGGCTGTCCTGACGCCTGGGGGCAAGCGGCGATGGCAGCTCAGCTCGGCTTGCAGCGTGGAAGATGCCCTCAGCGTGATCGCCGCCGACGCGATCAGCATCATCGCAGGCGAACGAGACGGAAAACTGGCCTTGTGCGCCTCACCGACCTGCCGCGCCGCCTTCTTCGACACCAGCCAAAGCCGCACCCGCAAGTGGTGCGACATGAACACGTGCGGGAATCGTCAGAAGAAAGCGCGCTTCCACGCCAAGCAGCGCAAGAACGGAACTGCCGCACGGGCGGACGTCAGCTGATCTGGCTTGCCCGCGGGAATCCTGATTGCTCCGCGGCATGGGTGATCGCTGCTCACCCGGAGGTCGGGTGGTCGCCCGCGAGCTCGGCCAGTGCGGTCACCGTCCGCCAGTTTCGGGCGGTCAGCTCCACGCCCAAGCGGCGCTGGAGGTAGGCGGCGGTGACTTTGGACCGTCCCGCACCGGCCGGGTAGTGCAGGTACAGCTCGCGGCCGCGCAGCAGCACCTGCTCAGGGGCTCCCGCAGGCACGTCCAGCGCCGCGACCCGTTCGGCATCGGGCTCGGCGGCCAGGAACGCCACGTGCAGCTTGGCCAGGTCGTCCTGCTGCCCGGCGAAGGGGTGGGATTCGGCCACGGCGGTGATCTCGGCGGCGGTGCGGACCAGAACCGCAGTGTCCAACCCCAGGTCGGTGGCCAAGTGGGCTCGTACCTGCTGCTCCACCACCCGCGGGTCGTGTTCTGCGGTGGTGAACACGACGTTGCCGCTGCGCAGGTACGTCGTCACATCACGACCACCGAGGTCGCTGATCGCGGTTCGCAGATCAGCCATGGCGAGACTGCCGCGCGATCCGAGGTTGACCGCGCGCAACAACGCGACGCAAGTGAGCACGGCAGCAATCCTTCCACTACAACCCCGATCAGCGCTGGACATCCCCGCGACGACCCCGGAATCGGACGGTCCGGCGGTCCGTACGATGACCAGGCACGGTTCCCGAACAGGAGAGGCTCAGCACGATGGTGGAGTGTCAGGTCACCGTACTCGACGATCCGGTGGGTGAGTCGCTCCGCGGGAACCACGCGCACCTGGCTCGTCGAATCGGCCGGGCCGCCACCTACGCGCCGGGCGTTGCGACGTTCTCGTCGATCACCTCGGAGCCGGACGCCTGGAACGATCTCGCCCGGCTGCTCGGGCCCGGGCAGTTCGCCGACATGTTCAGCTGCGCGGCAACACCGCCGTCGGACTGGGAACCGGTCTTCGAACTCGACGGTCTCCAGATGATCTGGGCCGGCCACGACCGGCCGAATCCCGCGGCGACCACCGGTGTGGTCGAGCTGGGCGAGCAGGACGTGCCGGACATGCTGGACCTGGTCGAGCGGACCCGTCCGGGCCCGTTCTGGTCGCGCACCCGCGAACTCGGCACCTACCTCGGCATCCGCGACGGCGGTGCGTTGGAGGCCATGGCCGGTGAGCGACTCCGGCCGCCGGGCTGGACCGAGATCAGCGCCGTGTGCACCGCGCCCGAAGCGCGCGGGCGAGGCCACGCCGCCCACCTGATCAACGCACTCGTCGCGCGCATCGTGGCGCGCGGTGAACGTCCTTTCCTGCACGTCGTGGAAACCAACACCGGCGCGATCGCCCTCTACGAGCGGTTGGGCTTCGAAACCCGCAAACGCGTGACCTTCCGGGGATTCCGCACGCCGTGACGGCCTCCAGCGGCCTCATCGCTCAGGCGGGGCCGGGAGGTGGGAGACCAGCAGGTCGTCCACTGAGTACATCAGCTCGGTGCGGCCGCCGAACAGCGCGTGCACACGGGCAGCGTGGTCGCGCATCGCGGTATCGAAGTCCTGGCCGGCCAGCAGCAGTGCCGCTCCGTCGAGGAGCGCGGGCAGGTCTGCGTCGATGCGGGCCGCCGACATGCTCGGGGAGCGGGGACCGTCGTCCTCGACCGGGTCGGGGGTGTTGCCCAGCAGCAGGTAGCAGGGGAAGCGCTGCAGGTCGGGCAGCACGGAGTGGAACGGCACGCCGGGGTTGAAGTAGTACTCGGCCCAGTCGTTGCCCGCCAGCGCCAGCCACGGTGTGCCCGCGGCCATCGCGGCGAAGGCGAATCCGCTGTGCGGGGACAGCAGCATGTCGCAGCGCTGCAGCGCGGCCAGCTGCTGCGCCAGCGGGACGTCGACGGCCCACACCACGTGCGGGGCGACCTCGGCCAGGGCTTCGAACTCCGCGTGGGTGAAGCCGGTGCTGGTGCGCCCGTCGTCGGCGTGCTTGCCGGTCAGGCAGAACCGGGCCTGCGGCCAGCGTTGCGCGAAGGCCTCCAGGACGTGCTGCCACGACGCCAGCGACGGGTAGCGCCAGCGTTCGGCGCTGCCACCGGGCAGCACGGCGATCGTGGGACCGTCGTGGTCGGGCAGCAGCTCGGCGGCCCAGTCCCGGGCGGGCTGTGGCAGCGCCAGCCGGAGCGGGTTGCGCGGTCGGTAGGACGGTGCGGGTGCGCCGACCTGGGTGTGGCCGTTGGTGGTGCGGAAGTGCTGGGCGGCGAGCTCGTAGTAGTGCTTCAGGCCGGGGAAGTACTGGTGCTGCCAGGCCTGGTGGCCGCGCGGGTCGTCGACTACCCAGTCCCACTCGGCCGGGACGTGCGCCAGGACCTCGGGACCAGGGGGCTCGAACACGTCGATGTCCACTGTGTACACGTCGTCGATCGCGTCGCACCAGTCGGCCAGCTGCACCGCGGTCGCGGAGTTGAGCACCACCCCGATGCGCCGGTCCGGATCGGCCCGCCGGTAGCCCAGGGCGTACTGCAGCGCCTCCACGGCATGCCCGACCGGGTGGCAGTAGACGAAGTTGACCAGCAACGACTCACCCACGACCTCCAGGTTAGGGGCCGCAGCAACCGGTTTTCCGCTTCACAGCCCGCCGGCGACGCGCAGCACGGCCCCGCTGGTGTAGGCCGATTCCGGACCGAGCAGCCAGCCGATGGCCGGCGCGATGTCCTCGGGTTCCCCGGCGCGGCCCATCGGCACTCGCGACACGGCGGTCTCGAGGCGTTCGGGAACACCGGCACCGGCGTGGATGTCGGTGCGCACCAGGCCCGGTGCCACCGCGTTGACCCGCACCCCGTCCTGGGCGAGCTCCTTGGCCAAACCGGCGGTGAAGGCGTCCACTGCGGCCTTGGCGCCGGCGTAGTGGACGTACTCGTGGGCCGCGCCGAGCGTGGCGGCACCGGAGGAGACGTTGACGATCGCCCCGCCTGGCCCGCCGCGCCGGGTGGACATCACCTGCGCGGCGCGGCGCGAGCAGAGCACGGTGCCGAGGAAGTTGACGTCGATGACCTGCCGGATCACCTCGACCGGGGTGTCGGCCAGGTCGCCGACGTGCGCGGTCAGCCCGGCGTTGTTGACCAGACCGGTCACCGGGCCCAGCTGCTCGGCGGTCTCGTCGAACAGCCGGTCCACATCGGATTCCTGGCTGACGTCGGCGCGCACCAGCACGCAGCGCCCCCCGTGCGAGGTGACCTGGTCCGCGACTTCCTCGGCGCTGCTGCGGTTCCCGCGGTAGCAGAGCGCGAGGTCGTGTCCGGCGCGGGCCAGCCACAACGCGGTGGCCGCGCCGATTCCTCGACTGCCACCGGTGATGATGGTGATGGGACGCATCCGCTGATCATGCCATCCGCTTCCGAACCCCCACCGGAATCCCGGATGTCCCCCGCCGGTCGGCAGTGGACGCGTGTCGAGTTCGCAACACCCCGGGTGATGCGGAAATTCCGCATTGACTTCGAGTTATCTCGAAGTTCGAGCATCGGCACATGACTGTTGATGAGAAACGACGAAATCGCGCCGGGGCGCGGGAGTGGGCTGGACTGGCCGTGCTCGCGCTGCCGCTGCTGGTGCTGGCCATGGACGTCAGCGTGCTCTACCTCGCCGCGCCGCACCTGACCGCGCAACTGCGCCCGACCAGCACCCAAGCGTTGTGGATCATGGACGCCTACGGGTTCCTCATCGCCGGGTTCCTCGTCACGATGGGCACGTTGGGCGACCGGATCGGCCGTCGTCGGCTGCTGCTGATCGGTTCAGCCGCCTTCGCCGCAGCGTCGCTGCTGGCCGCGTTCGCCCCCAGCGCCGAACTGCTCATCACCGCCCGCGCGCTGCTGGGGATCACCGGGGCGACGCTGATGCCCTCCACCCTGGCGCTGATCCGCACCATGTTCACCGATCCCGCGCAGCGGTCGGTGGCGATCGCGGTGTGGATGACGACGTTCACCGCCGGTGTGGCGGTCGGCCCGCTGATCGGCGGGATGCTGCTGGAGGCGTTCTGGTGGGGTTCGGTGTTCCTGCTGGCCGTGCCGGTCATGGCGCTGGTGCTGCTGCTCGGACCGTGGCTGCTGCCCGAACACCGTCCGCAGCACGCAGGTCGGCTCGATCCGGCCAGCGTGCTGTTGTCGCTGCTGACGATCGTGCCGGTCGTCTACGGGTTCAAGGAGATCGCCCACCACGGCCCCGACCTCGTCCCACTGGCAGCGCTGGTGATCGGAGCGGTCGCTGGAGCGCTCTTCGTGCGCAGGCAGCGGCGCATGTCCGACCCGCTGGTGGATGTGCGGCTGTTCAACAACCGCACTTTCAGCACGGCGCTGGTGCTGCTGCTGATGGGACTGCTGGTGGTCAACGGGGTGTTCTACCTGGTTCCGCAGTTCCTGCAAGGCGTCGCCGGGCTCTCGCCGCTGCGGACCGGGATGTGGTTGACGGTCGTGGCCATCGCTTCAGCCGGCTCCTCGCTGCTGGCTCCCGTGGTGGCACGGAGGTGGGGTCCGGCACGGGTGATCGCGGCGGGTGCGGTGATCTCGGTGGTGGGCTTCGTGCTGTTCACCGCGCTCGACGGCAGCAGCGCGCCCGCTGCCGTGCTGGCCACTGCGCTGGTCACCGCCGGGTTGAGCCCCATGGGTGTGCTGACCACCGATCTGGTCGTGGGCAGCGCACCACCGGAGCGCACCGGGGCGGCTGCGGCGCTTTCGGAGACCAGCGGTGAGCTCGGCGTCGGACTCGGCGTGGCGGTGATGGGCACGATGGTCACGGCCGTCTACCAGGCGCAGATGTCGGGCGCACCGGCTCAGGCCGGGGAAACCCTCGCGGGAGCGGTCGCGCTGGCCGAACAGCAGCACGCTCCGACCGCCGCTGGTGTGCTCGAGGCTGCTCGGGAGGCGTTCACCAGCGGGATCAACATCGTGGGGATCATCGGTGCGGTGGTGCTGGCCGGTTTGGCCGTCGCGGCGATCGGGCTGCTGCGTCCGGCCCCGGACAACAGCTGATCACCAGTGCCCGGGGCGGTCCAACCTGGCGGGGATCTTGGTTGTGGCATCGCCCTTGGCGGCGTTGACCTGGGCCTGGGTGAGGAACAGGGCGTCGGTGAGGTCGGCGCCGCGCAGGTCGGTGTCGCGGAAGTCCGCGCCGATCACATCGGCCGAGCGCAGATCCGCTCCTCGCAGGTCAGCGGCGATGAGCAGCGCTCCGCGCAAATTCGCGCCCCGCAAGTTCGCACCCCGCTTGGAGGCACCGATGAGGTCGGCGCTGCGGTGGTTCTTGGTGCGCCCGCCGACCTCGGCGCGGACCAGTTCGCTGGTGCGCACCAGCAAGGTGTTGACGTCCTGGCGCACCGCGGCGACATCGACCCCGGTGATCGTCTCGGCGTCGCTGCGGGTGAGCGCGTCGACCTCCTGCACCGCGCGGCGCACCTCGTCGTGTACGGCGCTGGCGGCCGGGCGGGTCAGCGCATCGGCGAGGTACCACAGCAGTTCGTGCAACTGGCGCATCACGGCGAAGGCGGTGAACATCTGCCCGGAGCTGTCCGGGTGCTGCCGCCAGTCGCGGTCGGTGAAGGTCACCTGGGTGACCTTCTGGCCCGCGCCGAAGCAGTCGAAGACCGTGCACCCGGAGAAACCGCGCTCGCGCAGGTGGGCGTGGATGCCGCAGCGGAAGTCCGCCAGCAGGTTCGTGCACGGCGTTCCGGCTGCCTTGTCGACGGCGAAGTCGGCGGAGGCGGCGAAGGGCAGGGCCACGCAGCACAGCCCGGCGCAGCTGCTGCAGTCGGCGCGCAGTTCGAGATCGGCCGGGGTGGGGTTCGGGTGCGACAACGCGGGGGTGCTTCCTGGTCGACGTGCGGGGGTGCGCCCATTGTCCCCGACCCGGGTCGTCGAGGTCGGCTTCGGTACCGTCCAGGCATGGGTGAGGTGGCTGCCGAGCAGGACGGGGTGTGCCGGTACCCGGGGTGTTCGCGGGAGATCGTGCGCAGTTCCGGGCCCGGGCGACCGGCGGAGTACTGCGACCTTCCCGAGCACACCCGGTGGCGGGCCTGGAAGCAGCGGCAGCGCCTGCAGGCCGCGCAGGAACAGCTCCCCGACGTCCCCGCGCCGTCGGCGGAGTACGACGGGGCGCGGGTGCGGGCCGAGGAGCTGGTGCGGCAGTACCGCCTCCTTTCGGAGCAATTGACCCGGAATCTTCGCGCCGGGCTCGACGAACTGGCTACGATCACCGATCCCAGCGCGGCCGAAGCGCAGATCCAAGCAGCCCAGGCCGAGGCCGCGCACCGCATCGCGCAGGCCGAGCAGGCCTTGGCCACCGCGCAGCAGCAGCGCCGCGAGGCCGAGCAGGCGCGCACCGCCGCCGACGAAGCGGCCGAGGACGCCGCTGCCGCTGCCGAACAGGCCGGTCACGACGCCGAGCGCGCCCGCAAGGAACGGGACGATGCCGTGGAGCAAGCGCGAGCAGCCCAGCAGCAGGCGCAGCAGGACGTCGAAGCCGCCCGCAACGAAGCCGAGGTCGCCAGGACCGCCGCCCGCCGCGAAGCCGACCAGCAGGTCGCCGAAGCGCGCGAGGCCATCGAGCAGGCCAAGGCCGCGGCCGCGGCCGAAGTTCAGGCAGCGCAGGAACGAGCCCGCGAGCAGATCGCTGAGGCCGGGCGGCAACAGGCCGCGGCTACCGAGCGCGCGGCGCGTGCCGAGCAGTCCGCCGAGACCGCGCAGGCCCAGCTCGACGAGCTCAAGCGCGCGGCGGAGGAAGCGCGTGCTGAGGTGCGCCGTCAGCGCGACGAACTCGACGCGCTGCGCCGGCAGCAGGCCGAGGAGCTGCGGCAGGCGCGGGCGGAGGCCGCTGAGCGCTTGCAGACCGAACGTGAGGCCGCCGCGCAGCAGTTGGCGGTCCTGCGCGACGCGCAGTCGCAGTCGCAGACGCGCGCAGATCGAGCCGAGCGGCAGCTGGACGCGGTCAACGAGGAACTGCGGCAGTTGCGCTCCGCGGCCCAGGCCGCGGAGCAGCAGGCTGCGGAGCGCAACTAGAGCCGTTTCGGGGAGTCGGTACAGCCCGCGACGGCTGGGGTGGGGACGTCAGTCTGAGGGCAGGGCGGCCAGGGCGTCGATCTCGACCAGCTGGTCGGCGTAGCCCAGGACCGTCACGCCGAGCAGGGTGCTGGGCGGGTCGTGGTCGCCGAAGCGATCGCGCACCACTTCCCACGCGGCGACCAGGTCCTGCTGCGAGCTGCTGGCCACGTAGACGGTCGTCTTGACCACATCGGACAGTGCCGCCCCGGCTTCGGCCAGGGCGGTCTCCAGGTTGTCCATCATCTGGCGGGCCTGGCCCGCGTGATCACCGACTGCCACGGTCGCCCCGTCGGCGTCGAGCGGGCAGGCTCCGGCGGCGAAGACCAGGTGGGAATCAGGTGGCACGACCGCGCCGTAGGCGTATTCGGCCACATCGGACAGTGCTGCGCTGCGCAGCAAGCGGATCGGGCTGGGCACGCCACCACGCTACCGGCGCCGGCGTTCCCGGGAATCCGCGTTCGCCGACGGGAAAATCGGTTGATCGTCGCAATAGTCTGGTTGCGTGGTCAGTCGATGAGAGGACTGGTTGTGGAACGGGTGCTGCGGGAGGTGCGGGTGATCAGCGGGCACGCCGGTGATGAACCGTTCGTCGGTGACATCGCCTTCACCGGCGGCCGCATCACGCGCATCGACCGCAGCACCCGGCAGCAAGCGCGGCCCACACGGGCGGTGCTGCCGCGACCAGCGCTGATGTGATCGAGCCGGTCGTCGGCGGCGAAGTGGCGCCGGAGGGGGGCGATCACCTGGTCGCGGTCGCACTTCGCGTTCGAATTGTAGGTGCGCGCGATCGGTTTACGGTGTCGTCATGAACATCTCTCGTCTGCAGTTCGTGTCCGTCCCGGTGGACGATCAGGCCAAGGCCTGCGCCTTCTACGTCGACGTGCTCGGTTTCGAGCTGGTGGCCGACGTGGCCGGGCCGCACGGCCGGTTCGTCATGGTCGCCCCGCCCGGCTCGTCCAGCGGGGTGGTGCTGGTGGACTTCCCCGTGGCCGGTCGTGAGCTCAGCGGTCCGGTGCACCTGCAGTTCCACACCTCCGACGTCGAGGCCGACGTCGCCGAGCTGCGGGAGTCCTCGGTGCAGGCCGGGGACGTGCAGGAGATGGCGTGGGGGCGGCAGACGTCGTTCACCGATCCCGATGGCAACGTGATCTCGCTGCTGCAGCCCTCGCGCATGGGTGAGCGCCCGGCCGGGGCTTGAGTTCTCAGCGGGTCAGCCGCCAGATGACGTCGATGCCGGCTTCGCCTGCGCCGGCCGGTTCGCGGGGTGGGCTGCGGCGGTCGACGCAGGTGAAGCCGAGGCGTTGGGGGACGGCCTGGCTGGCGGTGTTGGCCGCGTCGTGCCAGATCTCGACGTGGTCGATGCCGGGCAGGGCCAGGGCTTGCTCGACCAGTGCGGCGGTGCTGGTGGTGACCAGGCCGCGTCCGGTGTGGGCGGGGTGCAGCCAGTAGCCGATCTCCAGGCCGGTGGGGCCGATCCGGCGTTCCAGGGCGATGCAGCCGGCGATGGCGCCGCTGACCGTGATGGCGTAGGTGAAGGCCCGCCCGGTGCGCCAGTCGTGCTGGCACTTGTCGATGAACTGCGCGGCGGAGTCCAGCGTGTAGTCCCCGGCCGCCCACGGCAGCCACGGGCTCAGGTGGGGCTGGGCCTCGGTGACCGTGCGGTGCAGTTCGGCCAGGTCGGTGGTGAGCCAGCGGCGCAGCACCGACGATTCCAGGGTGATCTCCTCAGCGGGGCGCTCCATGGGCCGATCCTGCTCTGCCCACCTGTGCGGGGCAACCGAATTGATCCCGGGTGTTCGCCGCCCGGTACTGGCTGGTGGTGCGGTGGGGCGGGCATGATGATCCACCGTGAAGATACGAATCGCTTTCACGTCTTTGGTGGTGGCGGCGAGCGGGCTGGCCGCCCCGACCGCCGTGGCCGGTCCCGCCGCCGACGGACCCAGGATCGCCTCCTACAACGTGTTCATGCTGCCGCGCTCGCTGTACCCGAACTGGGGGCAGCTGCAGCGGGCCGACCTGATCGCCTCCGAAGGCGTCCTCTCCGGCCAGGACGTCGTGGTGGTGCAGGAAGCCTTCGACAACGAGGCCTCGCAGCGGCTGCTGGCCAACCTCGCCGAGGACTACCCGAACCAGACGCCGGTGCTGGGGCGCTCCCGGGACGGGTGGGACGCCACGCTGGGGTCCTATTCGGACACCCGACCCGAGGACGGCGGGGTGGCGGTGCTCAGCCGCTGGCCGGTCGCCGAGCGGATCCAGTACGTCTTCCCGCCGGGATGCGGTGCCGATGCCGCGTCCAACAAGGGCTTCGCCTACACCCGCATCGACTCGCCCAGCGGTCCGGTGCACGTCATCGGCACCCACCTGCAGGCCGATGACCCGGCGTGCGGGGACAGGGCGCCGGGAGTGCGGGCCGATCAGCTGGGCGAGATCGCGCAGTTCGTCCGGGACAAGGCGATCCCCGCGGCGGAGCCGGTGGTCGTGGCCGGCGACCTCAACGTCGATGCCTCGGCAGGGGAGTTCACCTCGGCGCTGGCCACCCTGGGCGCGACGGCCCCGCAGACCACCGGGCACCCCTACTCCTACGACCCGGCGACCAACTCGGTCGCGGCCGACCAGGCACCGGGCGCACCGGGCCAGCTGCTGGACCACGTGCTCCCGCTGACCGGGCACGGATCGCAGCAGTGGGTCAACGAGACCCGCGCGGTGCACTCGCCGGAGTGGTCGGTGACCTCGTGGGGCCAGACCTACACCTACACCGACTTCTCCGACCACTACCCGGTTTTCGCGAGCCCGTCCTGAGCGAACGAGCCTGGAAAGCGCTGTGGGGCCGCACCTCGCGTCGAGGTGCGGCCCCACAGGGTGGGCTCAGATCAGGCCGAGCTTGCGAACCGTGTCGCGCTCCTCGACGAGCTCGTTGACCGAGGCGTCGATGCGGGCGCGGGAGAACTCGTCGATCTCCAGGCCCTGCACGATCTCGAACTTGCCGTCCCGGGCGGTGACCGGGAACGAGGAGATCAGGCCCTCCGGCACGCCGTAGGAGCCGTCGGAGACGACCGCGGCGGAGGTCCAGTCACCCTCGGGGGTGCCGTTGACCCAGGTGTGCACGTGGTCGATCGCGGCGTTGGCCGCCGAGGCCGCCGAGGAAGCGCCGCGGGCCTCGATGATGGCCGCGCCGCGCTTGGCGACGGTGGGGATGAACTCGTCGGCCAGCCAGGACTGCTCGACCTGCTCGGCAGCGATCTTGCCGCCGACCTCGGCGTGGAACAGGTCCGGGTACTGGGTGGCGGAGTGGTTGCCCCAGATCGTCAGCTTCTTGATGTCGGAGACCGACACGCCCAGCTTCTGCGCCAGCTGGGTCTGCGCCCGGTTGTGGTCCAGGCGGGTCATGGCGGTGAACCGCTCGGCAGGCACGTCCGGCGCGTGGGCCTGGGCGATCAGCGCGTTGGTGTTGGCCGGGTTGCCGACCACCAGCACGCGCACGTCCTCAGCGGCACCGGCGTTGATGGCCTCGCCCTGCGGCTTGAAGATGCCGCCGTTGGCCTCCAGCAGGTCACCGCGCTCCATGCCCTTGCCGCGGGGGCGGGCACCGACCAGCAGCGCGACGTTGGTGCCGTCGAAGGCGGTGCGCGCGTCGTCGGTGATGTCGATGCTCTCCAGCAGCGGGAAGGCGCAGTCGTTGAGCTCCATCGCGGTGCCCTCGGCCGCCTTGACCGCCTGCGGGATCTCCAGCAAGCGGAGCTTGATCGGGGTGTCGGGCCCGATGAGCTGACCGGAAGCGATCCGGAACAGCAACGCGTAGCCGATCTGACCGGCCGCACCGGTGACGGTCACGGTGACGGGAGCTTTGGTCATGAGGTTTCGTTCTCCTGCTCGCCGGGTGATTGCCTAGCTCGGATGCTATCGCCAGCGGCGGAGCACTGCGGCGGGCCCGCCACGGATCACAGTGGACGAGCCGCAGGACCGATTCAGCCCGCCGGTGATCACCACACCAGGGGTGGCGGTGCTGCCGCGGTACCACGTCCGGGGTCGTGCGGGTGAAGGCGCTGGTCGGGGCGTGCTTCGCGGGGTGATCGACCGGGCTGTGCCCGATGGCCGGCGGGTCGGGGAGATCCCGTCGGCCATCGGGCTGCGGTGGTGTAGGAGTAGCCGGATCAGGGGCCTTCGCACCACCCGTTGCAGGTGTAGAGCCAGCCGGCCCCGCAGCCGCCCACCCGCTTGCAGTCCTTGGTGGGCACGCAGCCCATCCAGCAGTAGTCGCTCTTGGTGCTGCACTGGCATTCGGTCTTGGCGATGCCGATGCCGGCGTCGGGTGGGCCGAGGGTGGCGATCAGGGACTGGGTTTGCCCGTCGAAGGCGGCGTTGACCTCGTGGCGCAGGTCTTCCATCGTGCGGTCCAGTTCGGGTGGAGCGGGCTGGGCGTACAGCGATTCGTCGCCGAGGACGTCCGCGGCGTGCTGCAGCACTCGCACCTGGTCCTCGGACAGGTCGGGGTGCGCCGTGCGGTACTGCTGGAGGTGGTCGACCCACAGGCGGCTCTTGGTGGCCGCCGGCGAGGCGTTGAAGATCGCCTTGCGGTAGGACATCGGGTGCTCGGCGAAGGCGGCGTAGGTCTGTGGGAGCTGGTCCTTGTTGGCCGCCACCCAAGCATCGGGGTCGTCGCCGTTGCCTCCGGACGGGCCGATCCTGGTCAGGCTGGCCGCGACGGCGAGTCCGGCGAGCAGTGGCAGGGCGCTGAGGCGTTTGCGGTGCGTGGTGTGGCGCGTCCGGCCTAGCGCGGTGAGCACGGCCAGTGTGGAGCGGGGGCCCAGGTGCCGGACCAGGGCGAGTCCCAGCGGGATCCCGGCCCAGGCGCGGGCGTGGCCGGAGCGCAGGTGGATCAGCGTGGGCGCCCACACCGGGTCCGCGCCGAGTGCCTGTTCGCGCCACGCCCGCACGTCCGGATGTGCCAGCGGGAGGACTTCGAGTTTGTCGCCGCTGGCGTCGGCCACGGCGCGGGACATGTTCCGGCAGACCCGGCAGGAGCCGTCGAAGGCCAGCACCCACCGGTCGGACGCGTTCGTCATCGAATCCCCCCAAGTGTTCGAACATCTCATGCGGCATCCCTGTCGAACTCGCGCTCGTTCGCCGCTGGTGCTGCGCGAGTCCCTTGATGACCGTCCTGCGCGTGCGGCACGGCCACAAGGCATTGCCCGTCCCGTGTTGGGACCGGGACGTCCTCGCGGCTCTTACCTGCGTTTTCGATCGTCGGATGGGAAATCCTGGGACACCGTCCGGCGGATTTCCGGAACGCGGCGATGAGTTCGCGCCGGTTGCGCGGTCTGAGTGGGTGGGCTTCGCGCACTGCCCCACAGATGACCGATGGGAGGCACCACCGTGACCAAGCAGGACCAACCGCTCGCCGCTCCGGAGATCGTCGACCGCGAGCAGTTCGACGACGCACTGGCCGAGCAGGTGGCGGCGGAGAAGGAAGTCACGCGGCACAACGACCGGGTCGCGGCGAGTCGCCGGCGTCTTCCGATGGTCGAGGTGGACGACTACGCGTTCACCGGCCCGGACGGGCCGGTGCGGCTGACCGAGCTGTTCGGGGACGCGTACCTGCTGGTGGTGCAGAACGTGATGTTCGGTCCCGACTGGGACGAGGGGTGTCCGAGCTGCTCGTGGGCCGTGGACAACCTGCCCGCCGACATGCGGCGCATGTCCGATGAGGCGATGGCGTTCGCGCTGATCTCGCAGGCTTCGATCGACAAGCTCGAGGCCTGGCGCGCCAAGCGCGGCTGGGAGCACCTCTGGGTCTCGTCGTCGGGGACGACCTACCACTACGACTGGGGTTGGACGCAGCAGAACGAGCGGGGTGAGGAAGTGCTGCGGCCCGGCTATTCCTACTACTTGCTCAAGGACGGCAAGCCCTACCTGACCTACATGACCACGGCCCGCGGTGTCGAGGCGGTGCTGCCGGTGGCGCAGTTCATGGACCGCACCGCCTACGGGCGTCAGCAGGACTGGGAGGACAGCCCCGAGGGCTGGCCGCAGTACCCGACCTACGGATGAGCTGAAGGCCAGTTCCGCGGAATTGGCCGTTCGTGCTGGTGATGGGGCGGGCTTAGCGTCTCCTGCACGACGTGTGGAGGTGCGTGGTGGTCGGTGTTGGTGCGGTGGCCGGGATCGCGGTGGTGGCGTTGGGGCTGGTGCTCACCCCGGGGCCGAACATGTTCTACCTGGTGTCGCGGTCGTTGACGCAGGGCCGCCGTGCCGGTCTGGTGTCGCTGGCCGGTGTCGCCGCGGGGTTCCTGGTCTACGCCGCGGCGGCTTCGGCGGGCATCGCTGCGGTGTTCACGCTGGTGCCCTCGCTCTACACGGCCGTGCAGGTCGCCGGTGCGGCGTACTTGCTGTGGTTGGCCTGGCAGGCGGTGCGCCCGGGTGGGGTGTCGGTGTTCGCCCCGGCGGAGGTGCCCGAGCACGGGCCGGGGCGGTTGTTCGCGATGGGGTTGGTGACCAACCTGCTCAACCCGAAGATCGCGGTGCTCTACGTGTCGTTGTTGCCGCAGTTCGTCGATCCGGCGCGGGGTGCGGTGGCGGTGCAGAGCCTGGTGTTGAGCGTGGTGCAGATCGTGGTGGCGGTGTCGGTGAACGCGCTGATCGTGGTGACCGCGGGGTCGGTGTCGTCGTTGTTGTCGCGGCGGCCGGGCTGGTTGCGGGTGCAGCGCTACTTCATGGGCGCGGTGCTGGCGGGGTTGGCGGTGCAGTTGCTGACCTCCCGCGCCCGCCCGGCCTGAGTCCGCCACGTCGAGCACTGCGTCGGCCGTTTCGCGCAGGTCAGCGCGGTGTTGGGTGGGTTGTGGGCCGGCTTCTGCTAGCTGCCGGTGCGCTCGCGGTGCTTGCACCCCGGCCAGCAGCAGGGCCGACGCTGTCCTTCTTCCAGCTCCTCCTGCGTCCGGCGGATGCGGCGCTGGCGGGTCTTGTCCTGCTTGGCGTCCTCGACCCAGCAGATGAACTCGTTGCGGGCCAAGGGCGTGATGTCGTTCCACGCCTCGAGCGCGGTGGCGTTGGCGGTCAACGCCTCGCGCAGGTCGGTGGGCAGTTCGTGCACCACTCCGCCGGGTACTGGCTGGCTGTTCACCAGGCCACGGTAGCGGGCCTGGCGGCTCACGTCGGGGCTTGCGCGTCGAGCGTCGCCGAGGTGGGGATGGTGGCGTGGCGGACCGGGGAGGCGGCCAGGACTGCGGCCGAGGCGATCAGGCCGGCGATGCCGACCCACAGCGAGACGCGGTAGCCGGCGGCATCGGCGATGAGCCCGCCGATGGGGGCTCCGACGACGATCGCGCCGCGGTTGAGCGAGCGGATGGTGGTGTTCACCCGGCCCTGCAGCCGTTCGGGTGTGATGGCTTGCCGGTAGGCCATCTCGTTGGGTCCTTCCAGGCCCATGAGCACCCAGAACAGCAGTTGCGAGGTTCCCAGGACCACGATCGCCAGCGGGCTGGGGCCGGTGAGGGGGATCAGCAGCCACGGCAGCGGCATGAGCAGGCGGGTGGTGACCACGGTGCGTCCCGCGCCGAACCGCTGGCCGCTGCGGTTGGCCAGTGCTCCGCCCAGCACCGCCCCGGCTCCGGCGCAGGCGTAGGTGATGCCGAGCTGGACCTCGTCGAGGCCCAGTCCGTCGTCGGGGGCGCGCAGCACGTAGACGACGAGGATGGTGCTGAGCATGCTGTGGGCGAGCCACCACAGGTGCCCGGCCAGCGCTTGGGGCGCCAGCATCCGGTGCCGGTAGACCCAGGCGGTGCCTTCGCGCAGTTCGGTGAGCACGCTGCGCCGGGTTGCGAGGGGTGCGGCGTGCTCTCGGGTGCGGATGCGGGCCAGCAGGACACCGGAGATCAGGTAGGACAGCGCGTCGACGAGGATGGCCAGCGGTGCGCCGATCGCTTTGACCAGCGCGGCGGCCAGCAGCGGCCCGGTGGTTTGGGCGACGGCGTGGGACTGCTCCAGCCGCGCGTTGGCCGAGGTCAGCATCTCCACCGGCACCAGGCGGGGCAGGAAGGCCTGGTCGGCGGCGTCGAAGAACAGCGAGAGCACGCCGAGCAGGGCGGCGAAGGCGATGAGCACCGGCAGGGTGAGCAGTCCGGTGGCGTGCAGGAGCGGGATCGCGCACAGCAGGGCCGCGCGGGCGAGGTCGGCGCCGACCAGCATGGGTTTGCTGCGGTAGCGGTCGACCAGGACGCCGACGAACAGCCCCAGCAGCAGGTAGGGCAGCCAGCGTGCGGCGTTGAGCAGTCCGAGTTCGGTGGCGGTGGCGTGCAGGGTGACCGCGGCCAGGACCTGCAGGGCGAGGCTGGTGATGTAGGTGCCGAAGATCGAGGTGGTCGATGCGGTCCAGAACTTGCGGTAGTCACCGACATCGGCCAGTCGCATCATGATCAGCACACTAGCGACTTCGGGGGCCGGCAACGGCGGATTCCGGTTTACAGCATGCGTTTTCCGCCGCCGGCGTAGATGGTTTGGCCGGTGATCCAGCGGGCTTGGTGGGAGGCGAGGAAGACCGCCAGGTCGGCGATGTCGTCGGGGCGGCCGATGCGGCCCAGGGGGCTGAGCTCGGCGACGCGGTCGGCGAGGTCGTCGTTGAGCCAGCCGGTTTGCACCGGGCCGGGCGAGATGATGTTGACGGTGGTGCCGGCGGGGCCGAGTTCGACGGCGGCCGAGCGGCTCAGCGATTCCAGCGCGTTCTTGGTGGCCCAGTAGGAGATCTCGTCGGCGGCACCGGAGGCCGCGTCGGTGGAGATGTTGATGATCCGTCCCCAGCGGGCTTTGCGGCGCAGGTGGCGGCGGTGGAACTCGGCCATCAGCAGTGCGGGTGCGCGGGTGTTGACCGCGTGGTGGGCGTCGAGCCCGGCGGCGTCGACGGTGACCAGTCCGCGCACCGGCTCGGGCTGGAAGGTGTCGGGCACGCAGTGCGCGGCGTTGTTGATGAGGATTTCCACCGGCCCGAACGCGGTTTCGGCGTGGTCGAAGATCGTGGGCGCGGCGGCGGGGTCAGCGAGGTCGATGGCCAGGGATTCGGCGTCGGCTCCGTCGGCGCGCAGCGCGTCGCGCACGTGGTCGGTGTCGGTGGCCTTGGCGTTGCCGTAGGTGGCGTCCGCGCCGGTGACCGCTGTGCTCGGGGGTGTTTCGGGCAGCGAGGCGAGCACGACTTTGCTGCCCTGGCGGGCCAGCGCGCGGGCGATGGCCGCGCCGATGCCCAGCGGGCTGTTGGCGCCGGTGATCACGGCGACGCGGTCGCGCAGGCGGGGGTCTATCGGCACGAGGCCCTCTCTGGAGTTGGTGTGATCGGAATGGCCCGGCACCCGCGGTGGGTGCTCTTCGACGCGAGCGGGTCGCGGACAGCCCCGGACCCGGGGTGTTGTTGATCTTAGTGCCGTGGTCGTGGGCGTCAACGTCGTTGGGTGGGCGCGGGAATTGCATTGCCCGGGGCGGGGATCGCGGTGTAGACATTGGCGGGTGCTGCGCGAAGACGGTGCTGCGGACGGTGTTGTGGTGTTGCGTCAGGACACCACGACGGTGTCCTACGCGCCGGTGGTCGGTGTGCCTCGGCTGGCGCGGGTGCTGGAGGCCAGCGGCCCGGCGGTGCTCGAGGTGCTCTCGGCGGAGCTGCCCGGCTGGCGGGTCGGGGTCTCCGAACAGCTCGGCAAGCAGCTTGTGCGGGCCGGTGCGCGCATGGTGCGCCATGCGGCGACGATGCACCGCGACCTGCGCGGCGATCCACCACCGCCGCAGTGGGCCGAGCAGGCACCGCAGGCGCCGCTGCGGGTGGTGCCGTGCGACCGTCCGGCCAGCACGGTGCTGCCGGCGTGGCGCGAGGCCTACCCGCCGGGGCATCCCGACTGGATCGACGGCAGCGATCAGAAGCTGCTGACCGAAATGATCCAGCCACTGTTGAGCGGCCGGGTGCTGGGTCCGGTGCTGGAGGCCAGCGCGCTGGTCGTCGACGGCGACGACGAGGTCGTGGCGGGGTTGGTGCTCAACGACTTCAACGGCACGGCCTGGATCGGAGACGTGTTCCGCCGCCCCGGAGCCGCCTACGCCGGGTTGGGCGGCATCCTGCTGCGCCGCGCGCTGGCGCTGACCGCGGCCCAGGGCTGGCCGGAGGTGGGACTGGCCGTCACGATCGACAACACCGCCCAGCGCCGCTACGAGCAGCTCGGCTTCACCACCACCCAGACGTCGATGACCTTCGCCCTGGCCTGACCGCACGACGTGCGGTGTACAGTGGCGGCGTGATTCGCAGTTCGTGCCAGGCTTGGTGGCGCTCCGGTTAGGAGCGGCCACCAGTGGTGCACGACATCAAATTTCCGGGCCGTTCGGTTGAACGGCCCTTTTTCGTGCCTCTCCCACGATCCCAGCGGGGCTTTCGGCCGAAGCCCGCCGAGGGGAATTCGGGAGAACCATGACCAGCCTGATCGAAACGGCCCCGGCCGCGCGGCGCAGCGCCGAGCTGGAGGAGCTCATCCAGCGCCAGCCCCAGCAGTTCCGGGTGCTCACCGGCGACCGCCCCACCGGCCTGCTGCACCTGGGCCACTACTTCGGCACCCTGCACAACCGGGTCCGGCTGCAGGACCAGGGCGTGGAGATGATGGTGATCATCGCCGACTACCAGGTGCTCACCGACCGCGACATCGCCGAACACCTGCAGCAGCGGGTCGAGGACCTGGTGCTGGACTACCTGGCGGCCGGCATCGATCCGCAGCGGGCCACGATCTTCACCCACAGCGCGGTGGCAGCGCTCAACCAGCTGCTGCTGCCGTTCCTGAGCCTGGTGTCGGTCTCCGAGCTCAGCCGCAACCCGACGGTCAAGGACGAGATCGCGCATTCGCGGCAGGCCGCGGTCAGCGGACTGATGTTCACCTACCCCGCCCACCAAGCCGCCGACATCCTGTTCTGCAAGGCCAACCTGGTGCCGGTGGGCCAGGACCAGCTGCCGCACCTGGAGCTCACGCGCACCATCGCGCGCCGCTTCAACGACCGCTACCGCCCGTTGTTCCCGCAGCCCGAGGCGCTGCTGTCGGCGGCGCCGCTGCTGCTGGGCACGGACGGGACCAAGATGAGCAAGAGCCGCGGCAACGCGATCCTGCTGTCCTCCGCTGCTGATGAGACCGCCCGGCTGCTGCGCGGCGCGAAGACCGATTCGCAGCGCCACATCACCTACGACCCGCAGGCCCGCCCCGAGGTGTCGAGCTTGCTGCTGCTGGCGGGGTTGTGCAGCGGACGAGATCCGCAGGAACTGGCAGAGGAGATCGGTTCGGGTGGTGCGGCGCTGCTGAAGAAGGTGGTCACCGAGTCGGTCAACGAGCACCTGGCACCACTGCGCGCCCGCCGCGCGCAGTTCGCGACCGACCGCACCTACCTGCGCGAGATCCTGCGCCGAGGCAACGCCAGGGCCAACGCCCTGGCCGAGCAGACCCTCGCGGAAGTGCGGGAGGCGATGGGCACCTGCTACTGACCGCACGGCGTGGTGCCACCAGGTCGTCCTGGCGGCACCACGCTGCTCAGCGGTGGCTGCTCAGCGCGCTCAACCGCCCGTCGCGCATCTCCACGACCTCGTCGGCGTGCTCGAGGTGCTCGGTGTCGTGGGTGACCATGACGGTGGCGACCTGGTGCTGGCGGGTGATCTCGGCGAGCAGTTCGACGATCTGGCGGCCGCGGTCGTGGTCGAGCGCGGCGGTGGGTTCGTCGACCAGCAGAACCGAGGGCCGGCCGCTGAGCGCGCGGGCGATGTTGACCCGCTGGCGCTCCCCACCGGAGAGCTGGTGCGGGCGGCGGTGCTGCTTGCCGTCCAGGCCCACCGCGGCCAGCAGTTCCGCAGCGGCACGTCGCTGCTGGCGCACCGATCGGCCGCGCATGTGGTGGGCCGCCAGGATCTGCTCGACCGCGGTCAGCGAGGCCAGCAGGTTGGGCTGCTGGAAGACGATGCCGACCTCCGCCAACCGCAGCCGGGCACGCCCGGCCGCCGACAGCCCACCGGTATCGACGCCGCCGATGACCACCCGACCGGAGTCCGGGCGCAGCAGGGTGGCGGCCACCGCCAGCAGGCTGGACTTGCCCGAGCCCGACGGGCCCACGACGGCCACCAGCTGCCCGGCATCGACCTGCAGGGTCACCTCGTCCACGGCGGTGAGCACCCGATCGCCGTCGGGGTAGGTCACACGCAGATCGGTCAGCACGAGACTCATCGGGCAGCTCCCAGCGCGGTCAGCGGGTCGACGGAGGTGATGCGCCGCACCGCCAGGGCGGCACCGATCATGCCCAGCACGATCATCAACGCCACGGGCAGCACGGTCGTGGCAGCGGTGAGTTGGAACGGCACGACCTGCGACGCGGCGGCACCCAAGCCCACGCCCACCGCGCCTCCGAGCCCAGCGCCGAGCAGCAGCACGATCACCGACTGGGCCAGCGCATCGCGCAGCAGGTATCCGGTGGCACCGCCCAGCGCCTTGAGCACGGCGATGTCGCCGCTGCGCTGGATGGTCCACACCGTCATGAACGCGCCGATGACCAGCGCCGAGATCGCGTACAGCAGGCCCTGCATCATCAGCAGCGACCCGTTCTCCGAGGAGTAGGACCCGATGCCCGACAAGCTGCCGGCCACCGTCTCCGAGACCGTCCCGGCCGCGGCATCGGCAGCCGCGGGATCGGCGACATCAGCGGCGATGACGGTGGCCACCGCGGCATCCGCGCGGGGCGGCCGCAGCTGCGACCAGGTCTCCAACGTCGTCCACGCCACCGGCGTGTGGCTGTAGTAGGCGTCCTCCACGATCCCGCTGACGAGCAACTGCTCGGTACCTGCCTGCACGTGCTGGCCCACGGCCAGACCGTGCTCGTCGGCGAGCTCGCGGCTGATCACCACCGAGCCCGGCGCCACCTCGGCGGGGGACAGGCCCGCCCCGGGGCGCACCCCGAAGACGGTGGCCGCGGCACCCCCGGTGGGGGTGTCCAGACGGGTTTGGGTGATGCCCAACGGCTCGGCCCACCGCACGCCGGGCGCGCCGCGGTAGGAGTCCAGCTGGTCCTGGGTGATGGTGGAGTCGGCGAAGGACTTCTCCGGCGCCTGCCCGGTGGTGGCGCCGAAGGCGATGCGGGTGGCGGGCAGCTGCGTGATCGCCGAGGTCGACTGGTGGGCCAGGCCCGCAGTCAGCCCCGACAGCAGCACGATCAGCAACGTGATCAGCCCGACCACCGAGCCCATGAGTGCGAACCGCCCCTTGGCGAAGCGGATGTCGCGGATGGCGAGGAACACGGATGTTCTGCTTTCCGGTCGTGGTCGATTGCGGCTTCCAGCCTCGCCACCGCAGCCGCTGCTGACATCGCAGCTCGGATTGATTCACCGGCCACCACCGGGTGCACCCCGAACTCAACCGAACGAACGATGCCGGGCCGCACCCACGATGACTAGAAAGGTCCTGGTGAGCGCAGTGCAGGAGCAGCCGGGGACAGCAACTAGTGTTTCAGCGGTGCCCGACACGTCCTCCTCGCCCGGCCCAGGCCTGGCCGCGGTCCTGCGGCTGGTGCGCCTGGCCTTCCACGCCGGCTTCCTGCTGCTGCTGGTCATCGCCACCACCCGGGCCTGGCTGACCCACCCCACCGGGCCGATCGGCTGGCTGGCCGCAGGCGGAGCCGCACTGCTGACGATCGTCTACGGCGCAGGTGCACTGCTGCGCCCAGCGCTGCACCGCCGGTGGCTGGCGATGAGCTGGCTGGCGGTGGTCACCGCAGTGTGGGCCGGACTGCTGATCATCAGCCCGGACTTCTCCTGGCTGGCGTTCCCGCTGTTCTTCCTGCACCTGCACCTGCTGCGCGGACGGCACGCACTGGTCGCGGTGGTCGTCGTGACCGGTCTCGTCGTGGCCGCCCAAGGCTGGCGCAGCGGCACGTGGAGCCTCGGCATGGTGCTCGGCCCGATCATCGGATCCGGCGTGGCCGTGATCATCACCTGGGGATACGCGGCCATCTACGCCGAGAGCCAACGCCGCCAGGACCTCATCGACGACCTCACCCGCACCCGCGCCGAGCTGGCCACCACCCAGCACCAAGCAGGAGTGGCCGCCGAACGCGAACGACTGGCACGCGAAATCCACGACACCCTCGCCCAAGGCCTGTCCAGCATCGTCCTGCTGCTGCGCGCCGCCGAAACCGCCCTGCCACCCGAGGCCGGCAAAGCCCGCGCCCGCATCACCGAAGCCCACCGCACCGCCGCCGACAACCTCGACGAAGCCCGCCGGTTCGTCCAAGACCTGCGCCCGCCCTCGCTCAGCGACGCCGGTCTGCCCCAAGCACTGGACCGGCTGTGCACCAACACCGCCCGCGAAACCGGGATCGACTGCCACCTGCACACCAACGGCGCACCAGTCGCGCTGCCCTCCAGCTACGAAGTGGCACTGCTGCGCGCCGCCCAAGCCAGCCTGTCCAACGTCGCCCGCCACGCCCACGCCGCCACCGCAGTGGTGACCCTCGGCTACCTCGACACCGAGGTCACCCTCGACATCTACGACGACGGCACCGGCTTCGACCCCACCACGGCGCGCACGGCCACCGACGGCAGCGGCTACGGGCTGACCGGCCTGCGCGAACGCGTCACCGCGCTGGGCGGGTCGATGGCCGTGGAATCCGCACCTGGTGACGGCACAGCGGTGGCGATCCGGCTGCCCCTGACCCCCGAGGAGATCCGGTGATGGCCGATCCGCTGCGCATCCTGCTCGTCGACGACCACCCCGTGGTGCGGCGCGGCCTGCGCGCCATGTTCGATGACCGCCCGGAGATGACCGTGGTCGCCGAAGCCGCCGACGGGCAAGCCGCCCTCGACGCCCTGGCCACCACCGAGGTCGACATCGTCCTGATGGACCTGCAGATGCCCACCGGCATGGACGGGGTCAGCGCCACCCGCCGCATCACCGCCGACGGCGGACCACCGGTGCTGGTGCTGACCACCTACGACTCCGACGCCGACATCCTCACCGCCGTCGAAGCCGGCGCCACCGGCTACATGCTCAAAGACGCCCCACCCGAAGAGCTGTGCCAGGCCGTGCAACTGGCCGCCCAACGCCAAACCGCACTGGCCCCCGGCGTCGCAGCGCGCCTGCTCGGGCACCTGCGCCGCCCACAACCCGCGCTGAGCCCCCGCGAAGTGGAGATCCTGCAGCTGCTGGCGCAGGGCATGTCCAACCGGGCCCTGTCCAAAGCGCTGTTCATCAGCGAGGCCACCGTCAAGACCCACCTGGTGCACATCTACGACAAGCTCGGCGTCGACAACCGCACCGCAGCCATCACCACCGCCCTGCAACGCGGCATCATCCGCCCCCGCTGACGCTCAGCCCTCGAGGTAACCGAGCCCCCGCGCGGAAAGCCCGAACCCGGCCTCCACCGGCTCGACCAGACCGAGCTCCCGCAACCGCCACACATCGGACTTGCACCGCGAGACCGGCCGGTTGTGCTCAGCAGCCAACTCCGCCGCACGGATGCCCGGCCGCCGCCGCAACACCTCCAGCACCTCCCGCGTCCACGGGCCCCGCGGAGCCGACACGTCCAACCGAGCCAGCTGCCGGTCGATCGACGCCCGCTCACGCCCGTCCAGCGCCACCGGCGGCTGCACCGGACGCGGGGCAGGATCGTCGAAGGTGAGCGCGAGGCGGTAGACCTCACCCCGGCCGTGCTTGTCCAACGACGCCCGCAACCCCGCCGCCGAACCGAACCCGGCCCGCCGCGCATCGGCATCGGTGAGCCCGGCCGGATCGACCTGGTCCACCGCGGTGATGCCGATCAGCCCGACGGTGGTGCTCAACTGGCTGCCCGGTTCGGCCAACCTGCTGGGCCAGCGCAGGTAGGCCTCGGTGATCTCACCGGCCGCCACGCCCCGCAGGATCCGTTTGCTCAACACCCACCCACGCTAACCGCCGCCCCAGCCCAGCCCGCCAGATGATCACGAAACGGGTTCATCAACTTCCGCGGATCCGCCGGACCAGGGGAGAATCAGACCATGCTGCAGGTCTGCCTCAACGGCGCCCGGTCACCACGCGAGCACTACCACCTGCCCGTGCGGCCGGAGGAACTGGCCAAAGCCGCCGCCGACGCCGTCGCCGCAGGCGCCACCGACATCCACCTGCACCCCAAAGCACCCGACGGCACCGACAGCCTCGACCCGCACCTGGTCGCCGCCGCCCTGCGCGCGGTGCGCGCCGCCGCCCCCGGCATCCCGGTCGGCATCACCACCGGAGCCTGGACCGCCCCGGACACCACCACCCGCATCCGGTCCATCCGCGCCTGGACCGTCCTGCCCGACCACGCCTCGGTCAACTGGCACGAACCCGGCGCCGACGACGTCGCCGCCGTCCTGCTCGAACGCGGCATCGGAGTGGAAGCCGGCATCTTCTCCGGCACCGACGCCGACCAGCAGTTCCAACGCTCCCCGCACCGCCGCCGCGTGCTGCGCATCCTCGCCGAGGTCACCGACCTCACCGCCCGCGGCGCGGCCACCACCGCCGAAACCCTGCTGGCCCGCCTGCACCCCGCGCCCGCACCGATCCTGCTGCACGGCGAAGCCGCCGGAGCCTGGCCCGTGCTGGCCGTCGCCGCCCGCCGCGGACTGGCCACCCGCATCGGCCTGGAAGACACCCTCACCCTGCCCGACGGCCAGATCGCCGCCGACAACGCCGAACTCGTCACCGCCGCCACCGCACTGCTCGAAGGAGAATCGTGACCAGCACCGACCACCACCAGCTGATCGCCTTGATGCCCTTCGCCGAGTCCCTGGGCGTGCGCATCTCCGCCGCCAGCCCGCAGGAAGTCCGCACCGAGCTGGACTGGGCGCCCCAGCACTGCACCGCAGGGGGAGTGCTGCACGGGGGAGCGGTCATGACGCTGGCCGACGCCACCGGCGCGATCTGCGCCCACCTCAACCTGCCCGACGGAGCCGGCACCGCCACCACCGAATCCAAGACCAACTTCTTCCGCGCCCTGCGCGAAGGCACCCTGCACGCGGTGAGCCGACCACTGCACGTCGGCCGCACCGCCATCACCGTGCAAACCGAACTGCTCGACACCACCGGCCGCCGCATCGGCCACACCACCCAAACCCAAGCCGTGCTCACCGCATGAGGCCGTCGACCGATCCAACAGCGCCAACTCCTGACCAACGCACTACGCGGGTCAGCGACTGGGCAGAGCGGACGAGCAGCGCTTCCTGCTACCGCGCAACACCACCGAAGATCATCCGGTGCGCCCGGGCGGTGTCGGTGTACTCCCGAACCCGCCGAACCAGACCACCGCGCAGCTCGACGACGAAGCAGTAGTCGTTGTCGTAGGGATCGCCGTTGGCCAGCGTCGCCGCCACGGCTGCCTCCACGACCACCCGCTCACCAGCCACGTGCACACCCCCGAAGACAACGGAAAGATCGCGCGCGAACAGGCGCGGGAAGTCCACCGCGAAGAACTGCACGATCGCCGCACGCCCCACCATGTGATCAGGCGCCCCCAACGCCACAGCCGTGGCATTGCCCGGAGGCGACAACCACTCGGCGTCCTCGGCGAGAACAGCGGAGATCAGGTCGGGATCGGAACTGGCGAGCGCCTGGAAGGCGTCCTCGACGATGCTGCGACTCATGACCCCAGGATCACCGCCACCACATCCCGGCGTATTGGACGAATGTTCCCGCACCACCCCCTAACATGAGCCCGTGGCCAGATGGGAGGTCGTGCACCCCGCACACCCCAGCCGATGGGCGGGGGTCACCATGGCCGGCTTCCGCCACCACGGCCCAGACCCGGCCGACGTGCACGTGATCCCGCACCCCTCGATCACCCTGGCCCTCGAATTCGGCTCCGGCCCGCACGTCGTGGACACCGACAGCGGCCGACAGCAGCAGGGCAACCTCGTCGCCGGATTCATGCACGACGCCATCCGCGTGCGCGGCCACGCCGTCGAATGCGTGCAGGTGCGACTGTCCCCGGTCACCGCGCACGCAGTGCTGGGCATCTCCCCGGCGGAATTGGACGACGTGGTCGTACCCCTCGACCAGTTGTGGGGGCACGACGCCACCAGAGCCCAGGAGCAGATCAGCCAGGCCCGCTCGTGGCAGGAACGCTTCGCGTTGACCAACACCCTGCTCATCCGCCGACTCGCGGCAGGACGCGAAGTGGACCGCGAGGTGGCCTGGGCCTGGAACCGGATCACCAGCAGCCGCGGCCGACTCCGGATCGACGACCTGGCGCACGAGCTCGGTTGGAGCCGCAAACGCCTGTGGTCCCGGTTCCGCACCCAACTCGGCCTGCCGCCCAAACGCGCCGCGAAGCTGGTCCGCTTCGACCACGCCGTCCACCGCCTGGCCGCCGGCCAGCACGCGGCAGGGGTCGCCGCCGACACCGGCTACGCCGACCAAGCACACCTGCACCGAGACGTCCTGGCCTTCACCGGAACAACCCCGGCGACCATGACCAGCAGGGTCTGGCTCGCAGTCGACGAGATCGCCTGGACCGCGCACCGCACGACGAACAAGCCGCAGTAGGCAGCTTCATGCCAGATCGGTTATATTCTGATTCTGGCAATTAACCCGGGGCTCCCGCGCACCTCACAGCGAACGACCCAACCCCGGCTGGCGCCCGACCACCACCTGTGGCACGAACGACCCAACGCCCGACCACCCGGAGGAACACCCGTGAACACCACCGTCACGATGCACGGCGACCACCCGGTCCTGCGCCTCGAACGCCTCCTGAACCACCCACCGGACAAGGTCTGGCACGCCATCACCGACCCCACCGAACTCTCGCACTGGTTCCCAGCACGCATCGACTTCGACCACGCCACCCCCGGCGCACCGATGAGCTTCACCTTCGACGGAACCGAACCCGAACACGGCGAAATCCTCGAAATCGACCCGCTCAAGGTCTTCGCCTTCCGCTGGAACGACGACGTCATCCGCTGCGAACTCCTCCCACGCCCCGAAGGCTGCCTCCTGGTCTTCAGCCACACCCTCCGCGCACCCGACAGCGACCTGCCCTCCACCGCCCGCCACGCCGCCGGATGGGACGGCTGCCTCGACGCCCTCGACGCCCGCCTCTCCGGAACCACCGCCGAATTCGACATGCAGACCTGGTTCCACCGCGCCGAGAACTACATCGAGCAGTTCGGCCTCGCCGAAGGCGAACTGCACCGCACCGACACCGGCTGGCAAATCCACTTCACCCGCGACCTCGTCCAACCCCCGGCACAGGTCTGGGCCCTGCTCACCGGCGACACCACCCCGACCCCAGGATCCGAACCACCACTGCCCAGCACCCACGGCTACGGCACCGCCGGCCCCGTGATCACCACCGAAGCACCCCACACCCTCGAATACGCCTGGCAACCCACCGGAACCGTCCGCTTCCACCTCCGCGACCAACACCCGATCGGCACCCGACTGCACCTCACCCACACCACCACGACCGACCCGGCAACCCTGCTCGCGGCCTGGCACACCCACCTGGAACTGCTCTTCGCCGCCCTCCACGACGACATCCGCTGCCCATGGCCCACCGACCGCACCGAAGCCCTCCGCGACCACTACGCCCAACGCTTCGACCTCACCTGAAGCTCACCACAACAAGAACGGCAACACCCCGGCCACCCCGCCCACGCCGGTCAGGGTGGTCACGTAGTAAGCGGTCCAGCTCTCGCAGGCCCGTTTCCGGCGTTCGGCCAGGGGGTCCAGGCTCACGCCGAGGGCTCGTAGTTCGGCGGCCCGGGAGGCCGACAGGATCTGCTTGCGGTACTCGCGTCAGCGATTTTCGAGGAAGGTATTCAGCCGCACGCCTAGTTCCACGTGGCCCTTGGGCACGGTGACGTGTCCTTCGCGTCGCTTCGCGGCATGTGCGGACATACGGCAATCGGCGTGGATCCGGGGCTGGTCATCAGTGTGCGGTGAGTCCACCGTCGACGACGAGCTCGGTTCCGGTGACGAACGAGGATTCGTCGCTGGCCAAGAAGAGCATCGTAGGAGCGACCTCAGCGGGGCTACCTGCGCGGCGCATAGGGGTGCGCACGATATCGGGTTGTTGATCGCCCTGCTCGTCGAGCACATCTTGGATCATCGGGGTGGTGATGACGCCGGGGTGCACCGAGTTGACCCGGACTCCGCGGGTGGCGTATTCGACGGCGGCGGTCTTGGTCAGCAGCCGCACTGCTCCCTTGGTCGCCTGGTACGCGGCGGCGGCTCCGCTGCCGACCAGGCCGAGCACTGAGGAGGTGTTGATGATGGAGGCGTTGCCGGAGGCGCGCAGCAGGGGCATGGCGGTCTTCATTCCGAGCCAGGTGCCGGTCTGGTTAACCGCGACCACCTGGTCCCAGGCGTCCTTTGTGGTCTCCTCGATGCCGGGCCAGTCCAGGACACCAGCGATGTTGACCAAGACGTCAAGGCGGCCGAAGCGTCGCCGGGTGAGCTCGATCGCCTCGCTCCAGTTCTCCGGCGAGGAGACATCCAACCGGACGGCCAGCACATCGGTGCCCTCGGCTTTCAGACGCGCGGCGAGCTCGTCCGCGGTGTCCTGGGCGATGTCGGTGACGACCAGGCTGGCTCCTTCACGGGCGAACAGTTCCGCGGTGGCTTGTCCGATGCCGCCGGTCGCGCCCGTGATCAACGCGACCTTGCTCATGAGCCGTCCAGGCATAGGTGCTCGTCCTCTCGTTTTGTCTGCTGGGAGTCAGGCGGCGGTGTAGCCGCCGTCGGCGGCGACGACCGCGCCGGTGATGAAGCTGGAGCGGGGCGAGGCCAGGAAACCGATCACCTCGGTGATCTCCTCGGGTTGGGCGACGCGGCCCAAGGGGTGGGTGTCGCCGAAGGAGCGGAGATACTCCCGGCTGTCGGCCCGGAAGTTGTCGAGCATGTCGGTCTCGATCACACCGGGGGCGACGACGTTGGCACGGATGCCGTGCGGTCCGCCCTCCAGCGCGAGCACCTTGGTCAACTGCGCCAACGCTCCCTTGGACGCGCTGTAGGCCGCGGCCTCGACCAACCCGACGGTGCAGGCGAACGACCCGACGGTGACGATCACACCCCCGCCGTGTTCGCGCATCGCCCGGAATGCTTCCCGGGCGTGCAGGAACGCGCCGCGCGCGTTGATCGACATCAGCTCGTCCCAGTCGGACGCGGTGGTCTCGGTGATTGGCTTGTTCACCGATCGGCCGGCGTTGCTGACCAGGATGTCCACGCTGCCGAACCGGTCGATCGCCGTGGCAACCGACCGCACTGCGGTGTCCTCTCGGGACACGTCGCCGACCAGGGTGGACACGCCGTTGAACCGGGTGGTGAGACCGTCCACTTCGGGGCGGAGGTCGGTGGCCAGTACTCGCGCGCCGCGGGCGTGCAGCCAGGCGACCGTGGCCGCGCCGACTCCGCGGGCGGCGCCGGTGACCAGCGCGACCTTGCCCTTCAGCTCAGGGCCCACGAATTCGCCGTCGGTGGGTGGCACGCTCATCGCCGTGCCTGCCCTCGGTGATCGGAGGCGGACTCGCGATAAAGGACGAGATGCTCGTGGTAGAGCACGCCGTCGCGGATGTCGCCCGTCGCGGTGAAGCCGGTGTCGTCCACGTAGTCGAGGTGGTTCCCGGTCACTGTGTAGCGACCGGTGTAGGCGCTGCGCCGTTCGCCGCGCGCTTCGTCGTAGCGCCCGTCGGCGCGCAGCTCCTGCCGGATATGTCCGTCCGCGGTGACCCACATGCCGACCACGTCGATATCGCTCGTCATACCGCCCAGCGTCGGCGACGGTGACAGGCGATGGCAGGACGTGTGGTGACTGGGTGTGCCACACCCACCCAACCGGGCGGCCAGCGATCTACCCTGGTGCCATGGCCAGTGGTGAGCTGGGGGCGTTCCTGCGAGCGCGTCGCGCGGGGCGATCTCCGGAAGACGCGGGCGTGCTCTACTCCGGCCGGCGCAAGGTGACCGGACTGCGTCGCGAAGAAGTCGCCGTGCTCGCCGGGGTGAACGCCGACTACTACACCCGCCTGGAACAGGGCCGCGAGACCCACCCGTCACCGCAAGTGCTCGACGCCCTCTGCCGCGCGCTGGATCTCGACCCCGATGCCCGCGAGCACCTGTACCGACTGGCCGGCACCACACCAGACAACACTCCCGCCCCGGTACCCCAGGCCGTGAGCCCCGAACTGCGGCAACTCATGGACGGTTACCCGCACACGCCCGCTTTCGTGCTCAACCGCATCCTGGACGTCCTGGCCACCAACACCCTCGCCGACGCGTTGTTCTCACCATTCCGCGCGGTGGACAACCTTGCCCGCATGACCTTCCTCGACCCCGCGGGACGACGGTTCTACGCACGCTGGAACTGGACCGCACAGGCCACCGTGGCGAACCTGCGGGTAGCCGCGGGCTTCGACCCACACGATCCTGGTTTGCGGCGCCTGGTGGCCGAACTCAGCGAAGGCAGCGCGCACTTCCGCGCCTTGTGGGAGACCCACCAGGTGCGCGGCAAGACCCGCGAACCCAAACACCTCGTGCACCCCGACGTCGGCCCACTCGCCCTCACCTACCAGGCATTCGACGTGCGCAGCGCCCCCGGCCAACAACTGATCATCTACCACGCCGAACCCGCCACACCCAGCGCTCACGCCCTCGCACTGCTGAGCAGCCTCCACGCCAGCACACACCACGCGCGTTCGGTCGACACCTGACTCGCGAAAACGGCCTCAAAGGGCCACTCCGGAAACCAGACGTACGTCTCCGGCCTCAGCACAGCCCCGATCGAAGCCACGCTCTGGCCTCCGAGTCGCGCGGCGCATCGCTGGCGCCCAGGCCCAGCGGATCCACGGTGATCACGTGTGGGATGTGGCCAGGGGAGCGGTGTAGCCGGCTTTTGTCCAGTGCGCCCCGACCTGGAACATCCCCGGATGCAGCACCAATGGCGGACCGTCGCCGACGATGTTGAACGCGATCTCCGACCCGTTGCTGTGTGCGAAGTGCACCTGCTGTTCCTCTCCATTGCCTCGTTCTCCAACCGAACGTATCGGCGATCGCGCCGGATCATCCCGTGCTCAGCCGGAGAACAGGGGAGAGGCACGACTGCAAGCGTTCGAACTGGGACAGGCGAGCCTTCTCGCTCTGCGGCAAGACGTTCGCCGCCAACACCATCCAGAAAGAGCTGCTCGTCTATGGCGGCGTCACGTGCAAGGACTGCAAGGCCGCGAAGAAGGCGGGCAAGACGCTCTAGCCGAGCTCCTGATCATCAGTTGAGCACATGGGGGAGCAGGGAACCGGCGGCTGGATCGTTCGAACCCCTCGGCAGTCGAACGATCCCGCCGCCGACGACGTTCCGGGTCATGTTGCAGCACACGCAGTCTCGATGCTCTGGTCCACGAGCGGCGCGGCTGGTCGTCACATTGAAAGCCGTTGCCGCGTACGGCAGTTGCCAAGCGACGCGCAAGTCCGCCCATCGGCACGCGAAGCGTTGAGCCGCATCCGCAGCAGAGGAGGGGCGTTTCGGGCTCCGGGCCGCACGATCAGATTACTACTTAACATAATGTACATTATCGGCGTTGTATCGACCTGCGGAGATCACCTCGGGAAGGGCCTCCAGGAACGCTGATTCCGACGCATTGAGCACCTGAGGCGTCCGGCGTGGACTCCGGGTGTCGTCGCCGTCCGGAGTGCCACTGATGGTTGAGCCGGAGTCGTTCCACGCGGTGGGTCCGTCGAGTCGCGCGGAACGCTCATCGGCATGGGCTCTGCACGCGCCGTCTGCGTGACAACGACGCTGCGGTAAAGACGGGCTGGCCATTGGAAGGCCGTTGACGTGTGGATGTCGACCAGGGTCGCCCGGTCACCCACCGTCCATGCTGTTCCTGCACCCGTTCCCGTCACCTATTAACGTCACAGTGACAAAACACGGTGGGTAGAGCGAGACGTTCATCAGCGGGTTTGAGTGAAGTCGCCTTTGCGGATCATGATCCGCAAAGGCTCTGAGCTGGCCGGTGATGATCTGCCGAGTTCAATGCTGGCCAGATCTAGCGACCAGCTGACTCGCATGCGTCGTGCCAGCCGATGAATCGAGGCACGTGGCTGCGCAGTGCCGCGGATGTGTGTGCATCTCGCCAGGCTGTGAAGTTCTGGTCGATCGACATGGGTGGCCGTGCATCGATCCCCCGAAGAGAAACCCGCGCTCGCCCCATGGCTACTTCTCCATTTGATGGATAATGTTGATTATCCATCAAATGGAGAATGTGACGGCGGGGCGCGTCGAAACCCGCTCTATACCACGGTTTACGTACGAATTCCAATGGCCAGAAGCAGGCTCTCGTGGGCAGTGCCGGGTCCTGCTCGACGGGATCCGCCCTCGCTTGGTGCGACGCGCGAACCGCCTCTCCCCTGTCAGGTCCCTCTTGAACATCCGAGCTCGTTGACACCAGACCCATCCCCTGCGCCGCTGCTGCCCTGCTCGTCGACCGTGACCTGACCGTCGTCAGTTCCGTTCGACCGGTTCTCATCGGTGTGCTTGGGATGGCGTGCAGCCGTAGCGTCGTCGGTACGCCGCGGCGAACCGGCTTGCGCTGGAGAACCCCCACCGTGCGGCCACTTCCGAGACCGATGATCCTGGTGCTGCCTCGAGGTCGGCGCGTGCTCGTTGCAGGCGGATGCTGGTGAGGTGATCCATCGGTGAGCACCCGATCCACTCCTTGAAGCCCTCTTGCATTCGGCGAACGCTGGTGCCGGCCACGACCGCCATCTCCGCGGCGGTCCAGCTTCGTCCGGGGTCGTCCCGGATGGCGTCGACTACCCGGGATATCGAGCGCGGACGGGCCACGGGGCCATCTCCGAGGTCGGGGCAGCTCGCCAGCAGGAAGCCCGCTGAGATGGCACCGGCCAGTTGTTCGCGCACTGCGGGCGAGTTGTGGAAGAGGCCTGGTTCGCGGAGGTGCGCGGCGAGGCTGCCGACCAGTTGGCGCCACTCCCGGGCGGCACCGCGGTCCAGCTGGAGTTGTTCCGGGAGAACTCCGGAGGCGCAGACCGGTTCCGCGGCGAGGACCTTCTCGGCTTCGCGGTCCAACCAGTCGCGGTCGAACTTGACGCCCAGCACGGTGCAGGTGGCGTCCCAGTGACTGATCAGGGAGGGTGTGTCGGCGCGGAAGATCGTCGCCTGGCCGACCACGGAGGTGACGACGCCGTGCCGACCGTGGCTCTCGAGGTGGCCGGTGAGCGGCATGTTGATCTCGTAGGCGTTCGGGTAGTCGCAGGCGATCTCGACGTCGGCTCCCCACCCCACGTGCCCGATCAGCACCGGGCCGAGGTCCAGCGTCTGCAGCGTGACCCGCGGTTCGCGGCCGCCGCCGAGCAGGGTGAGCTGGTGCGGGAAGTAGGCGTCCGCCACCGTCCGGGAAGCCTCGTCCCAGTCCCAGAGCATCGCACTGCGCCGTGCGGGCATGCGCACATCGTAGTGGACCGGACGTGTCGTGGATCTCCCGCGCGATCCGTGTCGGATCCGCGCAGATCGTGTTGTCGGAGGTGATCGCGCGCTCCTACCTTCTGGCCTCAACGACGGCGTCGAGGAGGGTGCGTCAATGCGGACGAGCGAGAACACCACGGCCCCGGATCTCTCGTGGTTGAACGACATCACCATGGCGGAGCTGGAGCGCAATCCTTACCAGGCCTACGAGCGGCTCCGGGCCGAGGCGCCGCTGGCGTACGTGCCGGTTCTCGGGTCGTACGTCGCCTCCACCGCCGAGGTCTGCCGCGAGGTCGCGACGAGTCCTGATTTCGAAGCCGTGATCACTCCGGCGGGTGGCCGCACCTTCGGTCATCCGGCGATCATCGGTGTCAACGGGGACGTGCACGCCGACCTGCGTTCCATGGTCGAACCGGCCTTGCAACCGGTGGAGGTCGACCGCTGGGTCGATGACCTGGTGCGGCCGATCGCGCGCCGGTACCTCGAGCAGTTCGAGGACGAGGGCCGCGCGGAGCTCGTGTCGCAGTTCTGCGAGCCGGTCAGCGTCCGCTCGCTCGGTGATCTGCTCGGGCTGCAGAGCGTCGATTCGGACAAGCTCCGCGAGTGGTTCGCCAAGCTCAACCGGTCCTTCACCAACGCGGCCATGACCGAGGACGGCGAGTTCGCCAATCCCGAGGGCTTCGTCGAGGGTGATGAGGCGAAGGCCGAGATCCAGGCCGCGGTCGACCCGCTGATCGACAAGTGGATCGTGGAGCCCGATGACAGCGCGATCTCCCACTGGCTGCACGACGGTATGCCGCCCGGCAAGACCCGGGACCGCGAGTACATCTATCCGACGATCTACGTCTACCTGCTCGGGGCCATGCAGGAGCCCGGGCACGGCATGGCGTCGACGTTGGTGGGGCTGTTCAGCGAGCCGGAGCAGATGGAGCAGGTCGTCGACGATCCGGCGCTCATCCCGCGGGCGATCTCCGAGGGCATGCGCTGGACCTCGCCGATCTGGTCGGCCACGGCCCGGATCTCGACCAAGGCGGTCACGGTGGCCGGGGTCGATCTGCCCGCGGGCACGCCGGTGATCTTGTCCTACGGGTCGGCCAACCACGACGCGGGCGTCTACGAGGCTCCGACCCGGTATGACCTGCATCGGCCGCCGCTGCCGCACCTGGCCTTCGGTGCCGGCGACCACGCGTGCGCCGGGATCTACTTCGCCAACCACGTCATGCGGATCGCTCTCGAGGAGTTGTTCGAGGCCATCCCGAATTTGGAGCGCGACGCCTCTCCCGGGGTCGAGTTCTGGGGGTGGGGTTTCCGCGGTCCGACGAGCTTGCACGTCGTTTGGGAGGTCTGACATGGCGTTCACCGCGACCCTCGGTGACAAGCAGGTGCGGTGCGGGGAGGACCAGCCGGTGCTCGACGCTTTCCTCCGCGCGGGGGTTTGGATGCCGAACTCGTGCAACCAGGGCACTTGCGGGACTTGCAAGTTGCGGGTGGTCAACGGTGAGGTCGATCATCGCGACTCCCCTGTCGACACCCTGACGGAGTCCGAGCGTGCCGCGGGTCTTGCGCTGGCTTGTCAGGCCCGGCTGCGCTCGAACGCTGTCGTCGAGGGTACCGGGGGTGCGGTTGGCCGGACCACCTATGCGCTCCGGGAGCTGACCGGCACGGTTCTCGAGATCGAGGACATGGCGCGGGACACTCGAAGGCTGCGGTTGGGCCTGCCCGAGCCGCTCGCGTTCTCCCCGGGCCAGTACGTGGAGCTCACCGTGCCCGGGACGGAGGTGCGGCGGCAGTACTCGCTGGCCAACACGGCTGATGAGGACGAGGTCTTGGAGCTGCACGTGCGTCTGGTCCCGGGTGGAGCGGCGACCGAGAAGTGGATCTTCGGTGGGGTGGCTGTTGGGGACCGGGTGCGGATCACCGGGCCGCTTGGTGACTTCTGCCTCTCGCCGGAGGACGAGAGCGGTGGGGAGCCCATGGTTCTCATCGGTGGGGGTACTGGGCTTGCTCCGCTGATCGGTCTGGTTCGGACTGCGTTGGCGCGTGCCCCGGAGCGGGAGGTCTTGCTCTACCACGGTGTTCGTGGTGCGGCGGATCTCTACGACCTCGAGGTGCTGACCGGGCTCGAGGAGGCGCATCCGGGGTTCAGCTTCGTTCCGGTGCTTTCGCACGAGTCGCAGCGGGAGGGGGCGTTTTGCCGCACCGGATTTCCCACGGATTCGTTCCTGGCCGATGTCGCGAGTGCGCGTGGTTGGTCCGGTTGGCTCTGCGGGCCGCCGGCGATGGTGGAGGCGGGCGTCAAGGCGTTCAAGCGGCGGCGGATGGCGCCGCGCATGATCCACCGGGAGAAGTTCACCCCGAATGACGTCTGATCAGTGCTGCGGGGTGCCGGCGGGTGTTGGGCCGGTACCCCGCAGCATCTGTTCTGCCGGGTGCTGGTGACTGCGAAGTCGGCTGTTCTCAACGGGATTCAGCCGGTGGTGCGCGCCTGGTGGGAGGGCGATCGGTCAGGGGCGCCAGCGGGCGGCGTAGCCGGGGCGGTCTGCGTAGGGCAGGCCGAGGAGGGCTCGGGTGGGGCAGCCTCGTTCGTCTTCCGGCGGGTAGCTCTCCCCCAGTTGGTCGCAGGGGCCTTCGCCGGTGCCGCAGTCGCGGTGGGCGGTGAGCAGGCGGGTTTTGAGCTCGCATTCGCGGAAGCCGCGGATGGGGGTGATCAGGCAGGCCCGGTCGGTGCCGGTTTCGGCGTCTTCCCTGGCTTGGCGCAGCAGTTCGAGGTCGATGTCCAGCTGGCGGTGCAGGAACTCGGCGAACCGGTCCATCGTGTGTCGCACTCCTGTTGTCCGCTGTGGTGGTCGGTCACAGGCAGGGACGTGGTGGCGGCTCGATCATGACGTTGCTCGTCGGGTGATCTTGCCCGCGTTGGTGGGTGGTTGTCGGGTTTGTGGCGGATTGTTGCCAAGAATTCCCGAGCGCCGGGGCGGGTTCTTAGGGTCGGCGCGGATCAGGTCGTCGGATGTGCGGGAGTTCGGCATGGTGTTGCGCGGTGTTCAGGTTGCTCGGCGGGTGCTGCTGGCCGGTGGGTTGGCGGCCACGGCGGTGGGTGCGTCGGGGATTCCGGTGTGGGCGTCGTCGCGGCGCGCGGCGCCGGAGATCTTGTCGACGTCGGAGTGGAAGGCGCGGGAGCCGAGTTCGCCGGTGCAGGTGCTGGACCAGCGGCCGGTGAAGATCGTGGTGCACCACACGGCGTCGGCCAACAGCGAGGACACCTCGCAGGAGCACGCGATGGAGTTGGCGCGGCAGATCCAGGACTTCCACATGGATTCCAACGGGTGGCTCGACACCGGGCAGAACTTCACGAATTCGCGGGGCGGGTGGTTGCTGGAGGGGCGGCACAAGAGCTTGGCGGTGCTGACCGCTGGCGAGCAGCACGTGCTGGGTGCTCATGCGGGTGAGCAGAACTCGGTGTCGTTGGGGATCGAGAACGAGGGCACCTACGTGGATGCGCAGGTGCCGGATGCGTTGTGGGATTCGTTGGTGGAGTTGTGCTCGTACATGGTGGCGCAGTACGGGATCGATGCTGGTGAGATCTACGGGCATCGGGATTTCATGGCCACGGAGTGTCCGGGTGATGTGCTCTACGCGCGATTACCGGAGTTGCGGGAGGCGGTGGGTGCTGCCACGGGCAAGGCGGTGGCGCAGCCGGTGGTGTGGCCGTTGCTGCAGCCGGATGTGCGGGGTCCGCGGGTGACGGCGTTGCAGTTGTTGTTGCGGGCTCGGGGTGAGTCGGTGCCGGTGGATGGTGTGTTCGCTGGTCGGACTCAGGAGGTGGCGGGACGGTTGGCCGCCGAGTGGGGTGCTGTTGGTGCGTCGTGTTCGGCGACCCGGATACCGGAGCCGGGGTTGTTCGGTGGTCGTGGTTGGGATGGGCTGGTTCCCGAGGTGGGTCCGGGTTCGGCGGGTGATGCGGTGCGCGCGGTGCAGACGTTGTTGATCTCTCGTGGTCGTTACGTGCCGGCGGATGCGCGGTTCGCCGATCGGACGGTGTCGGTGGTGCGGGAGTTCCAGGCGGCTGCGGGGTTGCCGGTCACTGGTGTGGTGGACCGGGCGACTTGGCTGCGGTTGTTGGGGTGACTTCTCTCCCCCGTTCGGCGCTGGTGTGCGAATTGTGCGGTGCTGTTGTGCCGTGGATCCGTTGAGCGGTCGGCTGGAGCCGGGTCTGTGGGCCTGGTTGGTGCCTGAGTTGTCACGCCTGTAGGGGCTGGGTCGTCTTGCTGGTGGGAACGCACGACGGGGCGATGGAGCAGGGTTCGCGAGCGGGTGCGATCAACCGCGCGGTGTGGCACACATCTAGCTGCGGTGCGTATCCGTAGGCGATCGCCATGGGCCGAGTCTGTGAGTGGCTGGGCGTTCGATCGATCCCCCTACCAGTGAGGACGTTCATGCAAGCCATCACTGTTCGAGACCGTGACGTCGGTGTCGCTGGGATGTCCTTGGCGGACCTGCCCTACCCCCACGCTGCCGAGAACGATGTCATCGTGCGGGTGCACGCTGCGGGCTTCACCCCCGGGGAACTCGACTGGCCGGGCACCTGGACCGATCGTGCGGGCCGCGATCGGACGCCGAGCGTGCCCGGCCACGAGCTGTCGGGTGTCGTCGTCGAACTGGGTTACGGCACTACCGGTCTGAGCGTTGGCCAGCGGGTGTTCGGGCTGACCGACTGGACCCGTGACGGTGCGCTCGCCGAGTACACCGCGGTGGAGGCCCGCAACCTCGCACCGTTGGCGGCGGATGTCGACCACACCGTGGCCGCTGCGCTGCCGATCTCCGGGCTGACCGCTTGGCAGGGCCTGTTCGACCACGGGCACCTCACCGTCGGCCAGACCGTTCTGGTCCACGGCGCTGCGGGTGGTGTGGGGTCGATCGCGGTGCAGCTCGCTCGCGATGTCGGCGCCCGGGTCATCGGCGCCGGTCGGGCTCGCGATCGTGACCAGGCGCTCGCGCTCGGCGTCGATGCCTTCCTCGACCTTCAGAGCGAGAAGTTGGAGGAGGTGGGCGAGGTCGACGTCGTGTTCGACGTGATCGGCGGAGATGTCCTCGACCGTTCGGCCGCCCTGGTGCGCGCAGGCGGAACGCTCGTCACCATCGCCATGCCGCCCAAGGTCCAGCCTGAGGGCGGGCGGGCCGTTTTCTTCGTCGTCGAGCCCGACCGCGTTCGGCTTGCTGATCTCGTCGCGCGGCTGAGGGACGGACGGCTTGAGCCGGTCATCGGTGCTGTGCGGCCGCTTGCTGAGGCGCCCGCCGCGTTCGCCTCTGATAAGCGCTCCCCCGGCAAGGTGATCATCCGCGTCGTCCAGGACTGAGCTGGAGGTCTCTCGTGAGTGGAATGCGGATCGCTGGTGGTTTCCTGGTCGTCGCCGTGTTGGCCGGGGTCACGGCCTGCAGCGGCCCGGACCAGCCTGCCGGCTCCACGCCGCCGGTGGCATCGCAGCCACCCGCCGAGACTCTGACTCCGTTGCTCGAGCAGGCCCTTCCGAATGCGCAGGGCAAGACGTTCACCTCGGCGGTGGTGGACTTCCCGCCTGGTGCGCGTGCACAGCCGCATCGGCACGGCGAGGCTTTCGTCTACGCGTACGTCCTCGAAGGCACGGTGCGCAGCAGGCTCGATGACGAGCCCGTGAGCACGTATCGGCAAGGCGAGAACTGGGTCGAGCAGCCGGGGGCCCACCACGTCCTCACGGAGAACACCAGTCCGACGGACCGGGCCAGGCTCCTGGTCGTCTTCGTGTCCAACACCGGGGACGAGCTGAAGGTCGATGACGGCCACCCGTAACTGGGTTGCTGCGGGCGGTGGCGTGGCCGTCAGCAGGCTGGTCAGCTCAGTCTCGATCCCACGCGTCTACGTCTGTGGAGGCCGTTGAGGACTGTTGGGACAGGCTGCCGGGTGGCGCGATGCCGCGTCGGCTCGACCGTGCTCGTGGTCGAAGACGCGTGTGCTTCCTCGCTGGTGGTCTGTGGTTGTTTCTGCGTGTCGGCCCAGGTCACCAGCAGGGTGAGTCCGTCGGCGCTGGGCGTGCCGGGATCTGCGGTGTAGGTGGTGATGGTGACGTTCGGGTCGCCGGGCAGTGCGAAGTCGTCGTAGGCGAGGTCCATCGTGCCGGCGGCCGGGTGGTTGATGGTTTTGCGTCCGCGTGAGTGGCGGTGCACGTTGTGCTTGGCCCAGCGGGTGCTGAAATCGGTGCTGCGGGTGGAGAGTTCGCCGATGAGTTCGGTGACCTGCTTGTCCAGCGGGTCGCGTCCGGCGCTCGCCCGCAGTACCGCGACGATGAGGTTCTTGGCCTGGTCGATGTCGGCGTAGAAGTCCTCGGCGCGGGTGGGTCGAGGAACACGTATCGGGCGAAGTTCGGTGGCTGCGTGGCCATGTCGAAGAGGTCGGCGTAGAGCGCGCGGCCCAGGTCGTTGGCCGCGAGGAGGTCGAGGCGGCCGTTCTGCACGACGGCGGGCACGCTCATGGAGTCGAGGACCTGCTGCACCGATGTGGTGATGGGTGAGGTGCGCTGGGGGCGTTTGCGGCGTGAGCCGGGTGCGCCGGGTGCGACGTTGCGTGCCAGGTCGTAGAGGTGGGCGCGTTCGTCTTCGTCGAGTTGCAGCGCACGGGCGATGGCGTCGAGGACGTTCTCGGACGCGCCGCCAAGTTGGCCGTGTTCCATGCGGGTGTAGTAATCGACGCTGAGGCGCCTACCACGCCTCCAAGCACGGCGTCATCGGCCTGACCCGCAGCGCCGCGGTCGAGTACGCGCCCCGGGGCATCCGCATCAACGCCGTGTGCCCTGGCGTCATCGACACCCCGATGGTCGCCGACATGGTCGAGAACCAGGCCGAGGCCATGGCCGGGATCATCAAGGAACAGCCCATCGGCCGACTGGGGCGAGTGGACGAGGTCGCAGCAGCCGTCCTGTGGCTGTGCAGCCCCGGCTCCAGCTTCGTCACTGGAACAGCTCTTCCCGTCGACGGTGGCTTCACCGTCCACTGATGCGGGCCTTCCCGAGCGCGTCCGGGGTCCTTTTGCGGGGCGCGGACGCGCTCGGGCGGAGCTCCGTGGCAGTTCGCGGGCGGCCTAGGTCCGCATACCGCTCCCCTGTTTCAGGTGGTTCGGGTGAAGCGGAGGGTGCGGATTTCGAAGGGGCGCAGGCGGATGTCGAGGGCGTCGGTGGGTGCTTCGGGGTCTGCCAGGGGCCGTTCGAGCAGGTCGGTTCGGGTGACGGCGGTGGCTGGGAAGGAGATGGTCAGGCGGGTGTGCGCTCGGCCGCCGCGGGATTCGTAGAGGCGGACGACGAGGTCGCCGCTGCGGTCGTCGGCGAGTTTGACGGCTTCGACGATGACCGCGTCGTTGTCGACGGTGATCAGGGGTGCGACGGTGCGGGAGCCGTGGGTGGTGCGTTCGGGGAGGTTGAGGTGGTAACCCTCGCGGATGGCGTCGCCGATGTCGGCTCCGGGGCACAGGGCGTAGCGCAGTTGGTGGTGGCCGTGGTCGGTGCGGGGGTCGGGGAATCGGGGTGCGCGCAGCAGGGACAGGCGCGCGGTGGTGGTCGTGCCGTTGGGGCGGGTGACGTCGTGGCCGTAGGTGGAGTCGTTGATCAGGGCGTGTCCGTAGCCGGGTTCGGCGAGGTGCAGGTAGCGGTGGGCGCAGATCTCGAACTTGGCGGCGTCCCAGGAGGTGTTGGTGTGGGTGGGGCGCTTGACGTGGCCGAACTGGGTTTCGGCGGCGGAGTGGTCGGCGTGGATGTCGAGGGGGAAGCTGGCTTTGAGGATCTTCTCGGTTTCGTGCCAGTCGATGTCGGTGGTGATGTCGATGCGGCGGGCGTGGGCGGGCAGGGTGATGTGCTGGGTGAGGGTGGATCGGCCGAAGCTGCGCTGGATGTGGACGGTGTGGGCGTCGGTGGTGATCTGGTCGATGTCGGTGAGGTCGTGGGTGTGGTGGCGGTAGAAGTCGTCGAGGTCCCAGGCGTCCCAGGCGTTGGGGTGGTCGGGGTGCAGTTGCAGGAGGTTGCCGGGGGCGGCGAGTGCTTCGCGTTCGGCGGCGTGGTCGTAGACGGAGGTGAGCAGGCCGCGGTGGTCGATGGTGGCGCGCAGGAGTCCGTTGTCGAGGGTGATGGTGCCGTCGGGGTGGTGTGCGGGGCTGGGTGGTGTGGTGGGTTCGGCGGGGGCTGCGCCTAGGGCGGGGATGCCGTTGCGGGTGTGGGGTGCGGCGTTGAAGGTGATCGGGTGCGCGGGGGCTCCGGCGAGTGCTCGTTGGGCGCGGGTGGTGATGGCGTCGAGTTCGGTGGCGATGCGCTGGTAGGTCTCTTGGGCTTCGCGGTGGACCCAGGCGATGGAGGATCCGGGCAGGATGTCGTGGAACTGGTGCAGCAGGACTTGTTTCCACAGCCGGTCCAGGGCGTCGTGGGGGTAGTCGGCTCCGGTGGCGATGGTGGCGGTGGCGCACCAGAGCTCGGCTTCGCGCAGGAGGTGTTCGCTGCGGCGGTTGCCCTGCTTGGTCTTGGCTTGGGAGGTGTAGGTGCCGCGGTGGAGTTCGAGGTAGAGCTCGCCGGTCCAGACGGCGGGTCCGGTGTGGTCGGTTTCGGCGGCGGTGAAGAACTCGGCGGGGGTGTCGAGCTGGACGCGGGGTGAGCCTTCCAGGTCGGCGGTGCGGGCGGCGCGGGCGAGCATTTCGCGGGTGGGTCCTCCCCCGCCGTCGCCGTGGCCGAAGGGCAGCAGGGATCGGGTGGCGCGGCCGTGTTCGGCGAAGTTGCGCTGGGCGTGGGCGAGTTCGGCGCCGGTGATCTCGGCGTTGTAGGTGTCGGCGGGTGGGAAGTGGGTGAGCACGCGGGTGCCGTCGATGCCTTCCCACCAGAAGGTGTGGTGGGGGAAGCGGTTGGTCTGGTTCCAGGAGATCTTCTGGGTGAGGAACCAGCGGGAGCCGGATGCGGCGATGAGCTGCGGGAGCGCGGCGGAGTAGCCGAAGGAGTCGGGGAGCCACACCTCTTGGGTGTCGATGCCGAATTCGTCGAGGTAGAAGCGTTTGCCGTGGATGAGTTGGCGGGCCATGGCCTCTCCCCCGGGCATGTTGGTGTCGGATTCGACCCACATGCCGCCGACGGGGACGAGCTGTCCGGTGTGGACGCAGGCGCGGACCCGGTCGTAGAGGGCAGGCTGGTGTTGTTTGATCCAGGCCAGTTGTTGGGCTTGTGACATCGCGAAGTGGAAGTCGGGGTGGCCGGCCATCAGGGTGGTGACGTTGGCGAGGGTGCGGGCGACTTTGCGGATGGTTTCGCGCTGCGGCCACAGCCAGGCGGAGTCGATGTGGGCGTGTCCGACGGCGGAGAGGGTGTGGGCGCTGGCGTGGGCGGGGCGGGAGAGCACGTCGGTGAGTTCAGCGCGGGCCGCGGGTGCGGTGGTGTGGATGTCGTGCAGGTCGAGGCGGTCGAGCATGCGTTCCAGGGCGCGCAGGATGTCGTGGCGCCGGGGTGAGTCGGTGGGCAGTTCGCGCATGAGCTGGTCGAGGACTTCGGTGTCCTGCACGAGGTTCCACACGTGTTCGTCGAGGACGGCGGCTTCGGCTCGGCGCAGCACGTACAGGGGTGGTCCGGGGTGGGTGGGGCGTTCGCCGAGTTCGGTGGGTTGGAAGCCGTGGGGGCCGAGGATGATGGGGTTGGCGGCGGCTTCGACGTAGAAGGTGCGGGTGGTGCCGGCGCTGGTGCGGCCCAGCGGCAGGTGGGTGTTGCGGGGGTGCAGGCCTTTGATCGGGGTGCCGTCGGGGGTGTGGGCGAGGCCTTCGCACTGGAAGCCGGGGCGGTCGTCGTCGAAGCCGAGGTCGATGAGCACTTCGACGGTGCGGTCGTTCCACTGCTCGGGGATCTCGGCGGTGATCCGGAACCAGCTGGTGCCCCAGGCGGGTCCCCAGGGTTGGCCGATTTCGGTGGGTGCGTAGTCGGCGCGCAGGGCTTGGTCAACGCTGACGGGTTCGCCGGGGACGTGCCAGACGGCGATGTCGCAGGCGCGGGTGTGGTGGTGCTGGGCGGGGCGCAGTCGTTCGGCCAGGACGCGGTCGAGGCGTTGTTCGACGATGCGGCGGTCGTCGTGCATGGCTGCTCCCGGGGGTTGCGCGGGGTGTGATGGCGATCATGCTGGCACAGCGGTGGGGTGGGCGGCAGCGGTCGAACGGGCGCGGTTGCCGAGGTGGTGGTGGGCCCGCATGCTGCGGTCATCTGCCGGATTTCCACGGGAAAGGCGATGTCATGGCGACCTGCGAAGTCTGCGGCAACGACTACTGGATGACCTTCGAGGTGCACACCACCGGTGGCGGGGTGCACACCTTCGACAGCTTCGAGTGCGCGGCGCAGCGGTTGGCGCCGTTGTGCGAGCACTGCGGGTGCCGGATCCTCGGGCACGGTGTGGAGGCCAGTGGCCGGTTCTTCTGCTGTGCGCACTGCGCCCGCAATTCGGGCCTGGCGATGGGTATGGAGCTGCGGGACACGGTGGGTGCGCATCCGGGGTGATGGCGCAGCGTCCGCACGACCCAACACGCTTCACCCCATCGAGGGATGAACACCCCATCCGAACCTTCGTTATCAATACGTTATGAAACTGGTGAAACACCGGGACTACCTGCAACGACATGGCGGGTGAGACGGCCATTGGCGGTCCGGTTCGCGTCGGTTGTCGTGAACCGGAGTTGACAACCGGCGACGAGCCGTCGATTAACCCTCTTGGAGTAGTGGAGGACGCCCCGATGGCAGGTCTGGTTCGCTGGCTGGGCAGCATGTCGCGCGAGATGCAGCGGGCCCGCATGGTGATGCGGCACCCGCAGTCCAGCGCCCAGCGCAACACGCGGGTCTGAAGCACCCGCCCGTCCGGTGACTGCCGGACGCGTCGAGGCAGCGGGCTGGCGGCACCACGCCGCGAGCGCAATACCGGGGCACCCACGAACAACAACCGGGGCCCGTTGCCAGGACTTGCACCGCTGGGGTCGTGACCAACCTGGTCACGACCCCAGTTCCTTTTCCCCTCTCCCCCCACCCGCGCCGATCGACGCGGGTGGGTTTGCTACTGTGCCGCGAACCGTTCACGAGGCGAGGAGGTGAGACCGATTTCCCCCATGGCAGATCGGGTGCTCTCCTCCGACGACCTGACGCGTCGGTGATCGCGCTGGAGCGCCCGCCAGATCTTCGAAAGGCGCTCACGATTTCTTCTTCCTCTCTCTCCTCCGATGTGGTGGCCGCGCTGCGCTCGGCCGGGTGTGTTTTCGCCGAGGACGAGGCCGCTCTGCTGCACGAAGCAGCGCACGACGACACCGAGTTGGCCGAGCTCGTGCGGCGACGCGTCAGCGGCCTGCCGTTGGAACAGGTGCTGGGCTGGGCGGAGTTCTGCGGATTGCGGATCTCCCTGTCCCCGGGGGTGTTCGTGCCCCGCCGCCGCACCGAGTTCCTCGCCGAGCAGGCGATCGCGCTGACCGGTTCCGGTCCGGTGGTGGAGCTGTGCTGCGGAGCGGGTGCCGTGGCCGCAGCAGTGCTCGTCGCTCATCCGTCGGTGGAGCTCTACGCCGCTGATGTCGATCCCGCCGCGGTGAGCTGCGCGGCGGGGAACCTGCCCGGTGCTGCCGGGGTCGTCCGCGGTGATCTGTACCGGGCGTTGCCCGACGAGCTGCGGGGCCGGGTCGAGGTGGTGGTGGCCAACGCCCCGTACGTGCCCACCGGTGAAGTCGGCATGATGCCGCCGGAAGCCCGGTTGCACGAGCCGGCGGTGGCTTTGGACGGCGGTGCCGACGGTCTGGACATCCAGCGGCGGGTGGCCGCCGAGGCACCTCGGTGGCTCGCACCCGGCGGGAATCTGCTGATCGAGACCAGTCGCCGGCAGGCCCCGGGCACCGCTGCGCTGTTCACCGAAGCCGGGCTGCTCCCCCGCATCCTGCACTGCGAGGAGCGCGACGCCACCGTCGTGGCCGGAACCCGACCGCGCTGACACGCTCAACGCGGCACGGGTGTGCGGGCCAGGTGGTCCCCGGCCCGCACACCCGTGCCGCGTCCGACGTGGCGTTACTGCGGGAGTCGCTGCACACCCTCAAGCAGGATCTGCTGTTCGCACACGACGGCGCGATTCTGGCCCGGCATTTGGACGCTGCGCGTGCGCAAACCCTGTTCTGAAAAGCTTTTGCGCGTGCCGCCGCGGGGATGATCAGGTGGCACGGTGACCGATGATGAGGCGGCTGTCCGACCGTCGACACTGGCTTGGGTGAGCCGGCACCTGGAGGCCGGTGAACGGATCGTCAGAACCGAGGCGCTGCACGGCGGCATCACCGCCGAAATGCGGAGGCTGACCATCGGCACGCGGCACGGCGGCACCCGTCACCTGGTGCTGCGGAGCTTCGTCGCCCCGTCCTCCGTGGAGCACGCCGAGGACTGGCTGAACAGGGAGGCCGGCGCCCTGTCCCTGCTCACAGGGACCGGCGTGGCGGCTCCGGGACTGGTCGCAGTCGATCCGACCGCCGCGCATTGCGAGTACCCATCGCTGCTGATGACACATCTGGCGGGCCGGACGGTCCTCGACGACGCGGGCATCGAGACGCGCATCCCGCTGCTGGCCCGTCAACTCGTGGCGATCCACGCGTTGCGCCCCGCGCAGCGGCCCCGGGAGTACGTGGCGTTGACGACCGCCGACACCGTCGTGATTCCGAAGGGCGCCGATGCGGCGGCATGGGCCGCGGCGATCGAGGTGATCCGCAGGCCCGCGCCACCCTATGAAGGGCGATTCCTGCACCGGGACTTCCAACCTGGCAACGTGCTGTTCGACGTGCCGCCCGCGAGGCCGGCAGCTGCCCGGATCACCGGCGTCGTCGACTGGGCAGCGACCTCCTGGGGCCCGGCGGATCTCGATGTGGCGCACTGCTGCACCACTCTCGCGCTGTTGCACGGCCCGGTGTGGGGTCTGCGGTTCGCCGAGGCGTACGAGGAGGCCGGCGGGGTGCTGGCCGCAGCCGCGAGCGAGCGGCTGTACTGGCTGGTGCGGGACGGGCTGGCGTGCTCGGAAGAAGTGCAGTTGGTGGCGCAGGCATGGCGGGAGGCGGGCAGGGCGGAGTTGACGACGCGAGCCGTGGAGCAGCGGCTGGATGCCTATGTCACCACCCTGATGGACGTATTGGCCTGAGCCGAGGCGGTCCGGGTGGGTGACGGTCGTGGAGGATGATCGCCGGCAGAAGGCGGACCGACCGGCGAGGAGGAGACATGGGCAAGGTGGCGTGGGGATTCACGTGCTCGATCGACGGTTTCATCGCCGGCCCCGATCACGACATGAGCTGGCTGTCGACCGCGGAACCGCTGGCCGAGGGCACCACGGAGCGCATGGCGGGCAAGGTCGCGGTGATCATCTCCGGCCGGGACGGCTACGACGCGGCGAAAGCGCAGCGCGACGAGCGGGACGAGCTGACCTCCGAGGCCTACGGCGGCGCGTGGTCGGGCACCGAGATCATCCTGACCCACCGCCCCGAGGAGCTCGCCGGCGATCCGACCGTCGTCGCGCTGGACTGCGACGTCGTGGAGGCCATCCGCCGCGCCCGGGACATCGCCGGTGACCGGGACGTGCAGATCATCAGCGCCGACATCGCCCGCCAGGCGCTCGAGCACGACCTCGTCGACGAGTTGCAGGTCTTCGTCGCCCCGGTGTTCCTCGGCGATGGCATCCGCATCTTCGACGTTCCCGGTGGGCGCCGGATCGACTGGGAGCTGGTCGAGATCTTCGAGGACAGCCCGCGCAGCTTCGGGCGGACCTACCGTCCCGCAGGTCGCTAGCCGCTGGCCCGGGAGTCCAGGGCCGCCTCGGGCCGGGAATGGCTGAAGCGGCGCAGCGGGGAGTTGGTCAGGGCCAGCGCTGCAATGCCCACCACGCACATCAGGCCACCCGCGACGGCGGCGAAGGCCGCGGTGGTGGCCTGCGCGGCCAGTCCGGCCCGGAAGTTGCCGACCTCGGGGCCGGACGCGCCGACGATGTGCTCCACCGCGCTGACCCGGCCGCGGTGGGAGTCCGGGGTGGCCAGTTGCACGATCGCGGCGCGGGTGATCACCGAGGTGGTGTCGGCGGCGCCGGCGATGGTCAGGCACCCCAGCGCCAGCCACGGCGAGGGCGCGAGCCCGAACCCGATCAGCGCCAGCCCCCACACCCCGGCGGCGGCGAGCAGGACCACTCCGGTGCGGCGGGCGCGGGTGATGGTGCCCGAGGCCGCGCCCGCGGTGATTCCGCCGATGGCGATGGCGGTGAAGAACAGCCCGAGGGTTTGCGGGTTGCCGCCGAAGCGTTGTTCGTTGATCAGCGGGAACAGTCCGACGGGCATGGCCAGCACGGTGGCGGCCACGTCGGTCAGCAGGGCGCCGCGCAGCACCGGGCTTGCGGCGATGAACCGCCAGCCGCGCCAGATCGCGCGCAGCCCGGGCCTGCTGGGCTGCCCGTCGGGGCGCATCGACGGCAGTCGCAGCACGGCGTAGAGCACGGCGGTGAAGGCCAGTGCGTCGAGCAGGTAGCAGGCGCTGACACCCCACTGCGCGACGAGCACGCCAGCCAGTGCGGGGCCGAGGAGCATGGCGATCTGGAAGCTGAGGTTGCCCAAGGCCACCCCCGCGCCGACCAGCTCGGTGGGCAGCAGCCTGGGCACGAACGTCCGCCGGGCGGGAGCGCCGAGTCCACTGCCCGCCGAGTGCAGGGCCACCAGCCCTAGCAGCACCCACGGCGACTCGGCACCGGCCAGGCCGTGAACGGCCAGCGCCGCCACGGAGACCAGCTGCATGGTGGTGGCGGCCAGGACGAGCTTGCGGCGGTCCACCGCGTCGGCGAGGGTGCCGCCGGCCAGGCCGACGGTGGTCATCGAGATCGCCTGGACCAGCCCGACGGCCCCGACGGCGAGGGGGCTGGTGGTCAGCTGCCACATCTGGAACAGCACGGCGACCACGGTGAACTGCCCGCCCAGCGCCGAAACGGCCCCGCCCCACCACAAACGCCGGAACTGCGGGCTGGTGCGCAGTGGACGGGTGTCGAGCAGCCGGTCGAACACGCTCATGACGGCGGCAGCGGGCGCAGTTCAGACTCGGACGGATCACGTGGTGGCATCCGGTCAACGTAACAGGATTCGCGCACCTGCCGCGGTCGTGGCGGAGGTCCTGGCGTGAACCGGACGAAGCCGAGTGACTGCCCGTCGTCAGGCGCGGCGGTGGTGCAGGACGCCGGGGATGTCGCCGCGGTCGGGCAGCGGGTGGCCGCGGGCGAACTCGGCCCACAGGTGGCGCAGCGCGGTGGCGGCTTCGGTGATCTGCGCCCAGGTGGCGCCCGCGATGAGTTCGGCGTGCTGCCAGGCCTTTTCGTCGCCGAACAGCAGCGGGAGGTCGATGGTGTGGGCGGCGCCGTGGTCGTTGCCGGGTGCGGAGAAGGTGATGAGGTAGCGGTGCGCGCGGCCGCCGGCGCGGGTGTGGCGGCGGGCGAACCGCTTGGCCGGGCGCGTGTAGACCGCGGTGGTGAACGCGGCGACCACGGCGCGGCGGATTAGCTCACCCACGAGAGGGATCGCGGTGATGCGGTGGAACGCGGGCAGGGTGGGCAGGAACAGCCGCACTTCCTCGGAGGTGTGGCCGATGAGGACGTCGATGTCGGGCGCGACCGCCTCCCACGCTGCGGGAACGGCGTTCTCGCTGGGCAGCGGGTCGTGGCCGTACTGGGTGCCGAAGGGCATCGCGGCTTTGAGGCCGAAGCGCAGGATCCGCCTGGTGGCTGCGGTTTGGCGGGCGACGACGTCGGCGGCGGGCATCTCCGGTGTGACGTCACGGGTCGCTTCGGCCATCGCCTTGTACATCTTCGCTCGGCCGCGGGTGATGCCAAGCGGTGCGCTTTGGATGATCGCGCGGCGCAGCAGCCCGGCGGCCTCGGGGGTGGCCATCAGGTGCGCGACGGCGTCGCCTCCCGCGGATTGGCCGAACACCGTGACGTTGCCGGGGTTGCCGCCGAATGCGGCGATGTTGCGCTGCACCCAGCGCAGTGCGGCGATCTGGTCGAGCAGTCCGAGGTTGGCGGGCCGGTTCCCGCCGTCGCCGAGGTAGCCGAACAGCCCCAGCCGGTAGGTCACCGACACCACGACGAGGTGTTCTTGGGCCACCAGCGGGGCCGGATCCATGATCGCCAGGTCACCGGCGCCGGAGGCGTAGGAGCCGCCGTGGATCCACACCATGACCGGCAGCCCCGCTCCGGGGCGAACGTCGGTGGGCAGGGTGATCGACAGGTGCTGGCAGTGCTCGTCCTGGTCCAGGCCGTCGGAGGTGGCGCCGAGCACGCGTTCGAAGAACTTCACCGGTGCCTGCGGGCATCCCGGCGACCACGACGTGGCCGCCAGCGGCGTGGACCAGTCGGCGACCGGGGTGGGTGCGCTGAAGCGGTGGGCGTGGGCGTAGGGGATGCCGGTGGCGCGCAGGACCGCCCGGTCCGCCCAGCCGGTGATGGGTCCGCAGGGCGGGGTGAAGGTGGGCGGTGCGGTCAGGGGCGTCCTCGTTTCCGCTGGTCGATCCGATGGTGGATCCACCAGTGTGCCGTCGTCGGGCCAGGCGCGCTCAGCCCGACGACGGCCGGTGCGCTCAGCCGAGGGCGGCGCGGTGCTTGCGGCCCAGTTCGACGTAGTTCTGGGCGGAGAGCTTGAGCGCTTCCTGCTCCTGGTCGGTGAGTTCGCGGCGGACCTTGCCCGGTGTTCCGGCGACCATCGACCCGGGTGGCACCTCGGTGCCCTCCAGCACCACCGCGCCGGCGGCCACCAGCGATCCGGCGCCGATGCGGGCACCGTTGAGCACCACCGCGCCCATCCCGATCAGGCAGCCCGGTTCGACGGTGCAGCCGTGCAGGACCGCTTTGTGCCCGACGGTGACGCCCTCACCGATCCGCGCGGGGAATCCGGGGTCGGCGTGCACCACGCAACCGTCCTGGATGTTGCTGGCCGCGCCGATGCTGATGTCGGCCATGTCGCCGCGCAGCACCGCGTTGTACCAGACGCTGGCCTCCGCGCCCAGGCTCACGCGGCCGATCAGCGCCGCGCCCGGGGCCACGAACGCCTCCGGGTCGATCTGCGGGCTGATGCCGTCGATGGTGATGGTGGTCGGGTCGGCGGTCACTGGTCCTCCTGTGCTCGGCGCTGCTGGTGCAGCCATTGCAGCGCTTCTTCGGTGTGTCCGTCCACTTTGGTCTCGATGCCGTCGAGGAACGCGCGGTCGCCGTGCGCGGCCAGCTCGGCCAGCACCGCCTGCGGGTCACCGGCGTCGATGATCTCCAGCAGCCGGTGGTGGCGGGCGACGTCGCCGCCCAGGCTCTCCAGGTCGCTGCGGGCCTTGCGGTTGAGCGCCATGGACAGCATCAGCTGCAGCTGCAGCGCCCGGTAGGCCTCCTCGAGGCGCTGGTGCCCGGACAGGCCGACCACCGAGACGTGGAAGGCGAACGAGCACTCCAGGTAGCCCGGTTCGTCCCCGGCGGTGGCGGCCGCGCTCATCGCCTGCAGCGCTTCCCGGCACCGCCGCATCCGCGCCGGATCGCGCACCGGAACACCCAGCTGCACCGCCAGGCGTTCGAACTCCGCGCGCAGCGTGCAGATCTCGTAGATGTCGTGCAGCGTCAGCGGGGTCACGATCACGCCCTTGCGGGGCACCTGCCGCACCAGGCCTTCGCGTTCGAGCACCCGCAGCGCCTCGCGCAGCGGCGGGCGGCTGATGCCCAGTTCGCGGGTCAGTCGGTTCTCCACGATGCGCTGCCCGCACAGCAGTTCACCGCCGACGATCATGCGGCGCAGCGTGGTGGCGGCCAGCTCCACGAGGCTGGGTGGGCTGATGATGCTGGGGGCGCGCACCGACGGGGCGTCTTCCACGGATCCGGTCACGACCGGCAGTGTCTCCTTCCGGCGCCGGGTAGCGGGGCGTGTTCGGCGTTTCCCGCCTGAGCGGCTGGTCCGCCCGGAGCAACCTCGACGATCAAGCTTGTCAGCTTCGAGCTGACTGCTGTAGACAAAAGTCCAGTGATGCCGATCACGGTGTCCGGTTCACCCCCGGATTCATGGAGCCGCGCATGACTACCTCCCCCACGCCCGGTCCGCTCCCGCTGCACGGGGTGCGCGTGCTGGAGATCGGTGCGTTCATGGCCGCGCCGTTCGCCACGATGCAACTGGCCGACCTCGGCGCCGACGTCATCAAGGTCGAGAACCCCGCCGGTGGTGACCCGGTGCGCCAGACCGGGCCGTTCCTGTCCGGCCACAGCTCCCCGTTCCTGCGGCTCAACCGCAACAAGCGCTCCGTGGCGCTGGACCTGAAAACCCCCGAAGGCCACCGGATCCTGCAGCAGCTGCTCGACGACGCCGATGTGCTGGTGGAGAACCTGCGGCCCGGTGCGCTGGCCGGGCTGGGCTTCGGCCCCGAACCGGTGCGCGCCCGCAACCCCGCCCTGATCTACGTCTCGGCCTCCGGGTGGGGGCAGGACGGGCCGCTGGCCGATCAGCCGGGACTGGACATCATGGCCCAGGCCCGGGCCGGGCTGATGAGCATCACCGGCCACCCCGGCGGCCCGCCCACCAAGGTCGGCGTGCCGATGTGCGACCTGGTGTGCGGCCTGTACGCCGCGCTCGGAGCCGTGGCGGCGCTGCGCAGCAGGGAGAGCACCGGGCAGGGCCAGCACGTCGACGTCTCGCTGCTGGAGGCCGGGGTGTCGTTCGCGGTGTGGGAGGCCGGAACCTACTTCGCCACCGGGGAAACCGGCCGTGCGCACGGTTCGGCGCACCAGAACAGCGCCCCCTACCAAGCGGTGCGCAGCAAGGACGGGTGGGTGACGGTCGGGGCGACCACCACCAAGACCTGGCCGGCGTTCTGCCACGCCCTCGGCCTGGCCCACCTGCTCGACGACGAGCGCTACCGCAACTCCTACGACCGCTACCAGCACCGCGACAGCCTCATCCCCGCCATCGAAGACGCCACCGCGCAGCGCAGCACCACCGACATCGTCGACGCGCTCACCACAGCTGGGGTGCCGTGCGCGCCGATCGCCACCACCGATGAGGTGTTCACCAACGATCACCTGCGGCAACGGGACTTCTTCTGGGACGCCGAGCACCCCGAACTCGGGGCGGTGCGCCAGATCGGCTCCCCCGTGCGCCTGTCCGCCACCCCACCGCGACGCGACCAGGCCGGCCCGACGCTGGGTGCCCACACCCGCGAGGTGCTCACCGAAGCAGGCCTGGACGCCGACGAGGTGAGGCGGCTGGCCGAGCGCGGGGTCATCGCCACCGGCGACTGACCCCCAATCCCGGTTTCTTTTCGCGACGCAAGCTCGAGGAGGAGCTATGCGTGGGTTCTCGTGCGGCCGCCGGATGCTGGCCGTGTTGAGCGCGGTGGCGCTGCTGGGCGGGTGCGCGCTCGGCAGCGCTGGTCAGGACCAGGCCGGAGCGCCGCGGCCGGTGGGGGCGGTGACGATGGTGGTGCCCTTCGCCGCCGGCGGCGGCAGCGACATCTCGGGACGTGCCATGGCCGCCGGGCTGACCTCGGTGCGCCCGCAGATGCGCGTCGACGTCGACAACCGGGAGGGCGGGCAGGGCGCGGTGGCCTACTCCTACCTGCTGTCCAAGGCCGGTTCGCCGAACTACCTGCTTGCCACCGAAACGTCGCTGCTGGTGCTGCCGCTGAGCGTGGACGTGGCCTTCTCCTACCGCAGCTTCACCCCGATCATGAAGCTCGGCGAGGACTACACGCTGCTGGTCGCCCTGCCCTCTTCACCGATCACCAGTTGCGCGCAGGCGGTGGACCAGAGCCGCCACCGGCGGGTGCTGGCCGGGATCTCCGGTGCGCTGGGCCCGGATGCGGTGGTGTTCTCCGAGATGGAGCGGGTCGCGGGCGGGGACTTCGACACCGTGCCCTACGAGGGCGGTGGGGAAACGATGGCCGCGGTGCTGGGCGGGCAGGTGGAGCTGGCGTCGCTGAACCCCAGCGAGGTCATGGGCCAGTTGCGCGCCGGAGAGCTCAAAGCGCTGTGCGTGTTCGCCGACCAGCGCTACACCTACCCGCAGCTGGCCGACATCCCGACCTCGGTGGAGCAGGGCATCCCGGTGTCCTTCGCCCAGTTCCGCGGCATGATCGCCCCGGGCGGGCTGTCCCCGGAGGCCACCGAGCACTGGATCTCCGCGGCGCGCAGCTTCGCCGAATCCCCCGCCTACACCGAGTACGTGGCCTCGGAGTTCCTGCAGCCGCGGGTGGCCTTCGGCCAGGACTTCGCCGCCTACCTCGAGGAGAGCGAGAAGCTCGTGGCGCAGGTGGTGCGGCGATGATCGCGCAACGCGGGCAGGTGGTGTTGTTCTCCGGTTTGGCGCTGCTGGGCGCCGGATTCGCGGTGAGCGCGTTCGGCTACGGCGTGCTGCTGCCGGAATCGCGCATCGGGCCGGGGTTCCTGCCGCTGGTGGCCGGCGGGTTGCTGGCAGTGCTTTCGGTACTGCTGCTGGTCGAGCAGCTGCGCAGGCCACAGCCGTCATCCGCGGTGCGCGGGGTGGACGACTTCGGCCGCACCCCGCAGCAACGGGTGTGGATCTTGCGGCGGGTGTTCGTGCTGCTGCCGGTGGCCGTGGCGCTGGTTCCGGTGCTGGGCATGGTGTGCGCGCTCGGTGTGCTGGTGCTGGTGATCTCGACCTGGTTGGAACGGCGGCGCCTGCTGCCGGCGGTGCTGCTGAGCGCTTCATCGGCGGCAGCGATGTACGTGGTGTTCGCGGTGGTGCTGCAGGTGCCGCTGCCCACCGGGGTGTTCGGGTTCTGAAGCCGTGTGCGGAGGTGATCGCGTTGCTCGACAACCTGCTGCTGGGTGCGTCCACGGCGTTGACCCCGGTGAACCTGCTGTGGTGCTTCGTCGGGGTGCTGCTGGGCACCGTGATCGGACTGCTGCCCGGTCTGGGCTCCAGCACCGGGGTGGCGATCCTGATCCCGCTGACGCTGACCGTGGAACCGGTGACGGCGCTGATCATGCTGGCCGGCATCTACTACGGATCCCAGTACGGCGGCACGATCACCTCGGTGCTGCTGTCCACCCCGGGTGAGGCCGCCAGCGTGGTGACCACGTTGGACGGTTACCAGATGGCGCGCCAGGGCCGTGCGGGAGCGGCGCTGGCGATCGCGGCGATCGGGTCGTTCGCAGCCGCGATCGCCTCGCTGGTGCTGCTGGCCGCGGTGGCACCGCCGCTGGCGTCGGTGGCGTTGCAGTTCGGGCCCCCGGAGAACCTCGCGGTGATGGTGCTGGCACTGGTGACCCTCGTGGTGCTGGCGACCGGGTCGAAGCTGCGGGCCGCGGCGATGGCCTGCGCCGGGGTGCTGCTGGCGTGCGTGGGCATCGACTTCGGCACCGGTCAGGCCCGCTACACCTTCGGCAGCATCGAACTGCTCTCGGGCATCCCCTACATCGAAGTCGTGATCGGGTTGTTCGCCGTGGGCGAGGTGCTGCACCAGATCCAGGTCGGTGCCGCTCGCCCGATCCGCGCGGGTTTCCGCGACCTGGTGATCCGCCGCCGCGACATCCGCGATTCGGCCGGGTCCATCGCGCGCGGCAGCGCGATCGGGTTCGGGCTGGGCATCCTGCCCGGCGCCGGATCGACGCTGGCCTCGTTCATGGCCTACGGGCTGGAGCGGCGGGTCTCGCGCAACTCCGCGCAGTTCGGGCACGGCGCGATCCAGGGTGTCGCGGCCCCGGAGAGCGCCAACAACGCCGCGGCCAACGCCAACTTCATCCCCACCCTCACCCTCGGCATCCCCGGTGGCGCGACCACCGCAGTCCTGCTCGGCGCGTTGACCGTCTACGGCGTGCAGCCCGGGCCACTGCTGTTCGACGAACAACCCGACCTGGTGTGGGGGTTGCTGGTGTCGTTCTTCATCGGCAACGTGTTCCTGCTGGTGCTCAACCTGCCGTTGGCGCCGGTGTTCGCGCAGCTGCTGCGCATCCCCTACGGCTACCTCTACCCGCTGATCCTGTTCACCAGCTTCGTGGGCGCCTACGCCATCGACAACAACCTCTTCAGCGTGTGGCTGGTGCTGATCTTCGGCGTCATCGGCTACGGCATGAAGCGCTTCGACCTGCCGATGGCGCCGCTGGTGGTCGGGGTCGTCATCGGAGGACTGCTGGAAAAAGCGCTCGTGCAGTCCTCGGCGCTGCTGGACGGCAACCTGTGGCTGCTGGCGACCAAACCGATCGCGGTGAGCATCCTCGCCGCAGCAGCCGTGCTGCTCATCGGTCCCGCACTGGTGCGGCGCTCGCGCACCCGATCCGGAGAGGAAACCCATGTCTGACCAGCTGATCACCCGCCGCGACGGTGCCGTGCTGCAGGTGGTGTTCAACCGTCCCGCGCAGCGCAACGCCATGAGCTGGGCGATGTACGAGGGGCTGGTGGCCGCCTGCCGCACCGCCGAGGAGGATCCCGGCATCCGGGTGCTGGTGCTGCGCGGAGCCGGTGAGGAGGCGTTCGTGGCCGGTACCGACATCGCGCAGTTCACCGAGTTCAGCAGCGGCGAGGACGGCGTGGCCTACGAGCAGCGCATGGAAGCGGTGCTGGAGCGGCTCGAGGCGGTGCGGGTGCCCACGATCGCGGCGATCTCGGGCTACTGCGTCGGAGCGGGGATCGCGTTGGCCGCGGTGTGCGATCTGCGGGTGTCGACCACCACGGGGCGCTTCGGGGTTCCGGTGGCCCGCACCCTGGGCAACTGCCTGGCGATGAACACCTACTCGCTGCTGGTGTTCCACCTCGGCCCGGCGCGGGCGAAGGACATGCTGCTGCGCGCCCGGCTGTTCGACGCCGCCGAGGCGCACGCCGCGGGTTTCCTCACCGAAGTCTGCGAGGTCGAGGAGCTGGATGCCACCGTGGCCGGCATCGCCGCGCGCCTGGCCGAGCACGCGCCGCTGACGATGTGGGCGGCCAAGGAGGCGGTGCGGCGGTTGCGGGTGGCGAACCTGCCCGAGGGCGACGATCTGGTGCGCACCGTGTTCGGCAGCCAGGACTTCCAGCACGGGGTGCGCGCCTTCCTGGACAAGACCCCACCCCGCTGGCAGGGCCGCTGACCCCTCGGTTTCGGCTACGGTGACGGCATGCTTTGACGCATCCGCGCCCCACCTCGACTTCTTCGCCACCCGCATCGTGTTCCCGGTGACGAAGGAGTTGTTCTGTGCGTGATCGTGCTGTGGTGGTTCCGGCCGAGTACGCCGCCACCCACCGCGAGGTGTTCGGTGAGGGCCGCTGGCTCACCGACTTGCCCGCGTTGGCCCAGCGGCAGCTGGCGGCGTGGGATCTGCGCGTCGAGGGTGCGCCCCGGCACGGGATGGTGGCGTTGGTGCTGCCGGTGCGGCGGGCCGATGGGAGCGCGGCGGTGCTGAAGTTGCAGCCCGTCACCTCCGACACCGTGAGTGAGCCGGTGGGGTTGCGGGCTTGGGACGGTGCGGGAGCGGTGCGGCTGCTCGACCACGATCCCGATTCGGGCAGCATGCTGCTGGAGCGCCTGGGCCCGGCGGCGCTGTCGAGTGTGGACGATGACGATGCCGCGGTGCGCGTCATCGCCGAACTGCTCGCCCGCCTGCACACCGTTGCCGCCCCACCCGGTGTGCGGCACCTGGCCGAGATCGCTGCCGCGATGGTGCACGAGACCCCGCAGGCGTGCGGGCGACTGGCCGACGACCAGGCGGGGTTGCTGCGACGGTGTGCCGACGTCGTCGCCGAGCTGCTCTCCGAACCTGGTGAGCGCTTGCTGCACTGGGATCTGCACTACGACAACGTGCTGGCCGGTGGCCGTGAACCGTGGCTGGCCATCGACCCTCAGCCGCTGATCGGCGACCCCGGATTCGAGCTGCTGCCCGCGCTGGACAACCGCTGGGAGCAGATGGTGGCCACCGGTGATCTCCCCGCGGCGCTGCGGCGCCGTTTCGCGATCCTCACCGACGTGCTGGGCCTGGACCGGCAGCGGGCGGTGGGGTGGTCGTTGGGGCGAGTGCTGCAGAACTGCCTGTGGGAGGTCGAAGACGGCGCGACCGAGCTCAGCGACGTGCAGACCAGCATCGCCGAAACCCTGCTCCCGCTGGGCCCCTGACGGTCGCGGTCAGCCGTCGAAGCGGCGGCGTGCTCGCTCGATGTGGTCGAGGTGGTGGTGGGTCCAGCCGCAGATGACGTCGACCGCGGCGCGCAGGCCCTGGCCCGGTTCGGTGAGGGCGTACTCGACCTTCGGCGGGACGGTGGGGTGCACGGTGCGGTCGAGCAGGCCGTTGCGCTCGAGCATGCGCAGGTTCTGGGTGAGCATCTTGTGGCTGATGCCCTCGACTTCCTGGCGCAGTTCGCTATGGACAAGCGCACCGACTTCCTGGACTGCTTCACCCACGCCGGTGGCAAGCAGGCCCGTACCCCGGAGTTGAAGCGGAACCTGATCGCGGTGCTGATCGCGCATTCCACCAACCTCAGGCTGCCCCGCATGGCGGACGCCTGCGGGATCTCCTACGACGTCCTGGCCTGGACCGCCGAGTGGTATGTGCGGGAGGAGACGCTGCGCGCGGCGAACCTGGCGCTGATCGGCTACCACCAGAAGCTGCCGCTGACGGCGGTCTTCGGCTCCGGCACCTTGTCCTCCTCCGACGGCCAGCGGTTCCCCACCTGCGGCAAGTCCGTCACCGCCAGGGCGTTGAGCAGATATTTCGCGCACGAAGGGCTGTCGACGTACACGCACGTGACCGACCAGCACACCACCTACGGGACGAAGATCATCGTGGCGACAAAGCGCGAGGCGCACTGCGTACTGGACGAAATCCTCGGCAACGCCACCGACATCCCGATCACCGAGCACGCCACCGACACTTATGGGGTGACGCTGGTCAACTTCGGCCTGTTCGACCTGCTCGGGCTGCAACTGTCCCCACGCATCCGGGACCTGGGCAAGATCACCCTCTACCGGACCGGCCCAAAATCGCAGGTCGAGACGGCGTTCCCGCTCGCGGGGCCGATGCTGACCCGCCGAGCCAAGCTCGATCTGATCGCAGTGCACTGGAGCTCTCAGCATCCAGCCGGCAGAACGCCCTCGCCGCAGCGCTCAGGGAGTACGGGGCGCTCCGACGCACCATCTACGCCGCCCGCTACCTGTCCGACCCAGCCTACCGCCGGAAGATCACCCGACAGCTAAACAAGGGCGAGTCACTGCACGCGCTCAAGCGGGACCTGCTGTATGCCCACGAAGGAACGATCCGCGCCCGCCATCTGGAGCAGCAGACCGAACAAGCCTGGTGTCTCACCCTGGTCACCAACGCCGTGGTCACCTGGACGACCGAGTACTACGGCCTGGCGGTGGAGTCGATGCGCCGATCCGGGCGCCGCATCGACGACGAGGTGCTCGCCCACATCTCCCCAGCCCATAGCGAGAACATCAACTTCTTCGGCTCCATCGACGTCGACATCGAAGGGGAACTCGCCCAGCTCGGCCCCACCGGGTACCGGCCCCTGCGCGTGCGCGACACCCTGTTCTGACGCTTGGCCGCGACGGGGGAGCTTCCCGCGGAGCGATCGGGGAAAGGGGCTCGTGCGACGCGCAGATAGTGGGGAGTTGGAAGACCTCATCGAGTGTGACGGCATCTGCTGAGCATCTGCTCTCCGACGTCGACATAGCCGGCGAACAGCCCGATCACGTCGTGGAGCCGATCTTGTGCCGGGCCGGGATTGACCAGGTCTTCGCCGTCGCGCAGGGCGGCGATCAGGGTTCTGGCCCGCGCATGGCTGGCCTCCAACAGCGTCTCGATCCCGGCGGTGGCTTCGATGAGAAGTCTGCGGCTGCCGGGCTGCGGGATCACTCGGGCAAGCCCCCAGGAGTCCAGCTGCCGCACCGAGGTGCTCACCGCCCCCTTGCTCAGTTCCAGTTCGGCGGCGATCGCGTCGAGAGAGGCGGGCTCCTCGGTGACCAGGAGCAGCCCATAGACGCGGCCGGTCGCGTGCGGCAGATTCCACGAGGCCAGCAGGTCGCCTACCGACGTGATGAACGCGCGGCGCCTGGCCACGCTCATCACTGTGCCCGCCTCGATGCCGACACCGTGCGCAGGAACACCTCGATCGCCTTGTTCACCGTCTGAGGGGCGTCCTGGTTCGCGATGTGGCCGGCACCGGGGATGACGACCTCCTCGACGCCTTCGGCCTGAGCCCATCTAGGCATGGCCGAGGCGATGTTGCCGGTCCGGTCGTGCTCGCCACGGATCAGACACAGCGGCACTGGCGTGCGAAAGCCGGGATCGGGGGTGAGGAACTCGACGGTTGCCTGCCACACCTGGAGGAACTCCTTCTTCGACAACTGCGAGAAGGCACGCCGGGCATCTGCCCGCGCGGCCTCGCTCACCGCGGAGGCCTCCGCCATCAGGCGGGGAAGGTTCTTGGCCGGGATCATCGCCAGGCTCGGCGCGGCCATCTTCACCAGCAGATACTCCTTCCACGACAACGGCGCCGTGTTCCACGCCGCGCCGATCACGATCAGCGCCCGGGCCAGGTCCGGATACCGCCGCACGATCGCCTGACTGAGGTTACCGCCGAGCGACTGGCCCACCAGCACCGGCCGATCAAGCGCGAGGTGCTCGATCAGCGCGCGCAGGTCTGCGATCGCCCGTTCGGCGGTGAAGCCGGCACCGGCCGGGCGAGATAACCCGTGGCCGCGCATGTCCCACACGACGACCCGATATCCCCGGGCACGCAAATACTCGCGCTGAGCGTCAAACATCACATGATCGGCCCCAGCGCCGTGCGAGAACACCAGCGGCACACCGTCACCGCCGCTGTCGGCGTAACGAAGAGCGCAACCATGAAGCGACAGCGACAAATTCATCACTTACTAAATATAGCAAATTACGAGCCGGATGCGGGGATGGCCATCACAGGCGCGCACGGCCAGAACGAGGCGGAACTCCGGCACGCCCAGGCCACCTATGTAACCCGCAAGACCCCCCGGCGGGCGATCATCACGGTGGTGAACGCCATCCTGAAGGCTCGTGACCCCACCTGGTGTGGTGAGGCCACCAGCGCGGCGTCGGGATCTGCGCAACAGGCGCGCCCGGATGCGGCGCAAGGGCGGCGCCGTCGACGTCATCGTATGGCGCACCACCCAGCCCGGCTGCTGCCTCGCCTGCTGGCCGGACGGCGGGCCGGTCTTCCTCACCGATCGCCGTGCTCGGGTCGTGTTGCCGCCGGGCGACCTCGACCTCGGCTCCGGGCGAGTCCGGCTGTCCTACCGCAGGGCCGCCGAACTGTTCGAGCAGACGACCACCAACTGCCCCGGCGGGCCCTGGACACTCCACCAGCTCCGCCACTCCGCGCTCACCCACGCTGCGGAGGACGGCGCCTGACACCGGCAACCCCTACTTCGGCGACCACCGCCCGGTCAGCACGGTCCTCGGCGTGCGCGAGCTGACCTTCCCCGGTCAGCTCGTCGAGATCAGCTTCATCGTCGACGCGAAGCTGCCCGCCTGAGAGCCCTGGTGCGGAACCGTCACGGT
>NZ_JAQGLA010000030.1 GCF_027853915.1 Saccharopolyspora oryzae | reverse complement strand
GGTCGGACTCGAACACCAGCCGGAACGCCTGGTCCTCGCCCGCCACGAACTCGTACAGCGCGCCGATCGCCGCCCGCACCCGGAGCTTGTTGTCCGAGGCGGTCGCGGAGTTCGAGGAGCGCGACGGACTGCCCTGGGCCGGACCGGCGCTGGGGCGGACCACGGTGGAGCTGCTGCGTTCCTGGCTGGTGCCGCCGGCGCGCTCGTTGTGGCGGCTGCTGCCGGAGATCGGCGCGCCGACGCTCGTGGTGTGGGGTGCGCAAGACCGGGTCGTCTCGGTCCGGAAGGCGCCGCGCACCGCGCTGCTGATTCCACGCGGAAAGCTGCTCGTACTACCACGAACGGGTCATGTAGCGCAGATGGAGCGGCCACGGATCGTCGCGCGGGCGGTGCTCGGCCTGGTGGAGTCGGACAACTGGTGATGATCGGATTGGGCCGGTCCGGGTGGGCGTCGTCCCCCCGGTCACCCGCAGTGGCCGGTGTGACCTGGGGTGCCGGATGGGCTGTGGCACGCTAATGTGCGTGACCCGCCCGCCGCAGCGACCTCGTCAATCCGCGAACGACCGCCGACCGGCAGGTCGTGCTCGCGCGAGAGTGAACGCGGCCGAGAAGCGGGGGGAGCCGCTGGCGGCGTCCTGGAACCCGACCGCCGAGCCGTCCGAACCCGAGATCGTCGACGACGCCGAGGAGTTCGAGGACGAGCCGCGCCCGCGACCGCGCCGGAAGAAGCGCGCCGGAGTGGTGTCCCGGTACGGCTGGCGGGTCTACGCCGTGCCGCTGCTGGTCGTGATCAGCGCGCTCGCGGTGTTCCAGACCGTGCGACCCACCGACGGCGGCGCCACCACCGACCAGGCCGGGACCGGTTCGGACACCCCGGAGCAGCCGGTCGTCACCGAGGCCGCCCCGGGGCAGAAGTTCGACCCGAACCTGTTCTCCGCCGACCTCCCGCCGGGCGGCAAGATCCCGGAGACCGGCGCGCGCACCTTCCAGGTGCTGCCCGGCAGCTCGCCCGTGATCGGCCATGGGCAGCTGTACCGCTACACCGTCGAGGTCGAGGTCGGCGTGGAACTGGCCGACCCCAACGCCGACTTCGGCAACCTGGTGCAGACGACGCTGTCCGACCCGCGCAGCTGGACCAACCCGCAGGGCGCCACCGGGGACGGGCCGATCTCGCTGCAGCGGGTCGACGCGGGCGGCGAGAGCCCCGACTTCCGGGTGATCCTGGTCAGCCAGCAGACCGCGCGCGAGGCCTGCGACTACAGCAACGGCGTGCCCTACGACAGCTCGTGCCGCAAGGGCGAGATGGTCTACCTCAACGCGGCCCGCTGGGTGCGCGGCGCGGTGTCGTTCCAGGGCGACATCGGCGACTACCGCCGCTACGCGATCAACCACGAGGTCGGGCACGTCTTCGGCAACAAGCACGTCGGCTGCCCGACGCAGGGCGGCCTGGCGCCGGTGATGATGCAGCAGAGCTTCAGCGTCTCGAACAACGAGCTGCACGAGCTGAACAAGATCGCCGACCAGGGCACCCAGATCCCAGCAGACGGATTCGTCTGCAAGCCGAACGCCTGGCCCTTCCCGACCGGGTAGAACTTGTCTGAAGCTCTCGTTTTGCGTGGCGGTGCGGGTGGCGGAACCTCAGCGCCCGCCTGGTCTGCGGGTGCCCAGCCTTATGTATGCCAATACACGGCGGCTTGGCCGTCCTCGCCAGGCGAACGCTGAGAACCCGCGGCGGTGCAAGTTGCGAGGGTGGGTTATGCGCCTTCGACGCATACGACAGCACTGTCCGGGGCCGGTCAAGCGTCGTGGTGCGGTCTACCGCCCTAACGAACGCGGTTTTCGGGCGGGTTGCGTCTCGGAGTGTGGGAGTAGTTTGGGTTGCGGAAGGGCATCGGGGAGTCTTGCGTTGCAGATTCCGTGAGGCCCCGTTCGGGCGCTTCCGGGGACGCTTGAGGTGCCGTCCGCGTGCTCGTGCGCAGGTGGTGCCGACCATTGAGGAGGAGCTGGGAATGTCCGGCGCAACGTCGCTGCCGCCGCTGGTCGAACCGGCGGCTGAGCTGACCAAGGAAGAGGTCGCGCGCTACAGCCGCCACCTGATCATCCCGGACGTCGGGATGGACGGGCAGAAGCGGCTGAAGAACGCCAAGGTGCTGGTGGTCGGCGCCGGTGGCCTGGGCAGCCCGGCGCTGCTGTACCTGGCCGCGGCCGGGGTGGGCACGCTCGGCATCGTCGAGTTCGACGAGGTCGACGAGTCCAACCTGCACCGCCAGGTCATCCACGGGCAGTCCGACCTCGGGCGGCCGAAGGCCGAGTCCGCGCGCGACTCGATCGCCGAGGTCAACCCGTTCGTCAAGGTGAACCTGCACCAGGTGCACCTGAGCTCGGACAACGCCCTCGACATCTTCCGCGACTACGACCTGATCCTGGACGGCACGGACAACTTCGCCACCCGGTACCTGGTCAACGACGCCGCGGTGCTGGCGGGCAAGCCGTACGTGTGGGGCTCGATCTTCCGCTTCGAGGGCCAGGCCAGCGTGTTCTGGGACCAGTACGGTCCGAACTACCGCGACCTGTACCCCGAGCCGCCGCCGCCCGGCATGGTGCCGTCGTGCGCCGAGGGCGGTGTGCTCGGCGTGCTGTGCGCCTCCATCGGCTCGATCATGGTCAACGAGGCGATCAAGCTGATCACCGGTATCGGTGAGACGCTGCTCGGGCGCCTGATGATCTACGACGCGCTGGAGATGAACTACCGCACCGTCAAGATCCGCAAGGACCCCAACGCCACGCCGATCACCGAGCTGATCGACTACGAGGCGTTCTGCGGCGTGGTCTCCTCCGACGCGCAGGAAGCCGCTGCGAAGAGCACGATCACCCCGGGCGAGCTGAAGTCGATGTTCGACAACGGCGAGAAGTTCGAGCTGATCGACGTCCGGGAGCCGCACGAGTACGAGATCGTCAAGATCGAGGGCTCGAAGCTGATCCCGAAGGACCGGATCCTCTCCGGCGAGGCGCTCGCGGAGCTGCCGCAGGACCGCAAGATCGTCCTGCACTGCAAGTCCGGCGCCCGTTCGGCGGAAGCGCTGGCCGCGCTGCACAAGGCGGGCTTCGCGGACGCGGTCCACGTCGGCGGCGGCGTGCTGGGCTGGGCCAACGAGGTCGACCCCAGCCTCCCGACCTACTGATCCACTGCGACGACAGCGGGCCGACGGGCGCTCCGGCGCTCGTCGGCCCGCTGTCGTTCTGCGCCGCCGCGCAGAAGGACCACCGGAGACAGTTTTCGGCGTGATGTATTCGCGGGGTTCGGAGTGCCTGCTGCGGATTTGGCGATCATCGTTGTAGCGTCTGGCTCGTGAGTCCTACGCCGGAGCCGCCACCGCCGCACGTGCGCGCGGCATTCGGTGCGCGCGTCGAAGATCCCGAGTCGCTGGAGGGCGCAGTCGCCTGGCGGTGCGGGGACATCGTGCTGAAGCCCGCCGCGAACACCGCCGAGGCCGCTTGGGTCGCGCAGACCCTCGACCTGCTCGAACCGGACGAGGTCCGGGTGTCCCGCCCGGTGCGGTCCACCGACGGCCGCTGGGTGGTGTCCGGGTGGTCGGCCAGCCGGAACATCGACGGGCGGGCGGAGCCGCGGCACGACGACGTGGTGGCCATGTCGCTGCGCCTGCACGCGGCCAGCCGATTCCTGGCCCGGCCGCGGTTCTTGGAGGCGCGCCAGGACATCTACGCGCTTGCCGACCGGATGGCTTGGGGCGAGGTGGAGTACTCGCTGCCCGAGGAGAAGGGCGGCCGGCTCTACGACGTGCTCGCCGGTTCGCGGCGCGAGGTGCAGCTGGGACCGCAGGTGGTGCACGGCGACCTGTTCGGGAACGTGCTGTTCACCGACGACGCGGCGCCCGGCATCATCGACTTCAACCCGTACTGGCGGCCCGCGGAGTGGGCGGCGGCGGTCGTGGTGATCGACGCGCTGGCCTGGGGCGGCGCGGACGCGGCGATCGTGGAGCGCTGGTCGCACCTGACCGACTGGCCGCAGGCGCTGCTGCGCGCGTTGCTGTTCCGCTTGGCGGTGCACGCGCTGCACCCGCGCTCGTCCGCGCAGACCCTGACCGGTCTGGAGCGCGCTTCGCAGATGGTCCTCGAAGTGCTCTAGTCGCCTTCACCGCTGGACCGTTCGGGTGTGAGGATGGGGCTGTGAGCGAGGACCAGCCGCTGCGCGGTTTCACGGTGGGCGTGACGGCCGAGCGCAAGGCCGAGGAGATCGGGGCGCTGTTCACCCGGCGGGGAGCGCGGGTGCTGTTCGGCGCGGCGATGCACACGGTGCCGCTGCCCGAGGACGGCGAACTGGCCGCGGCGACCGAGGCGGTGCTGGCCGGGCCGGTCGACTACGTCGTGGCGATCACCGGGGTCGGGTTCCGGGGCTGGTTCGAAGCTGCTGAGCAGGCCGGCGCCGGTGAGCGGTTGCTGGAACACCTGCGTTCGGCCGAAGTGCTGGCGCGGGGCGCGAAAGCCCGTGGTGCGGTGCGGGGTTCCGGCCTGGTGGAGTCCTACACCTCGCCGTCGGAGGAGTCCGGCGAGGTGCTGGCGCACCTGCTCGAACGGGACCTCGCGGGCAAGCGGATCGTGCTGCAGGTGCACGGTGATCCGATGCTCTCGTTCCGCGCCGCGTTGCGCGAGGCGGGCGCCGAGGTGGTGCCGGTGACGGTCTACCGCTGGACGGACCCGGTGGACTTGGACGCGCTGGACGCCCTGATCGACGCGGTCCTGCGTGGCGAGGTGGACGCGCTGCCGTTCACCAGCGCGCCGGCGGCGACCAACTTCCTGGCCCGCGCGGACCGCACCGGCCGGGGCGAGGAACTGCGGAAAGCCTTGCGGGACGGGGTTTTCATCGCTTGCGTCGGACCGGTGACGGCGGCGCCGATCGCGGCGGCGGGACTGCCGCACGCGATGCCGGAGCGCTCCCGCACGGCCGCCCTGGTCCGCCTCGTGGCCGACGAACTCCCGGAGCGCGCACCCCGATCGTCCTAAGTGGATGGTCCGGGCGGCGGTCAGCGGGGCTGATCGATGATCCGCTCGACTGCTCTCATCAGTCGATCCCCGGCCTGGTCGATGCTTCCGTTCTGCGCGCTGACCTGCGCGCCTTCCAGCAGGAAGGTGATCTCGGCGGCGGCCTGCTCGGGATCGGGCAGTTCCGCCGCGGCGCACATGCCGGTCAGCCTGCGGGTCTGGCGGGCCTTGTGCTCCTCGATCACCTGCCGTGCGGGGTGGGAGCGGTCGGGCAGCTCGGCGATGGAGTTGATGAACGAGCAGCCGCGGTGCGAGATCGCCGGCAAACCCTCGACGATGAAGCGGGCCAGGGCGAGGATCTGCTCCCGGGGTCGGTCGGGGTGGTCGGTCTCGGCCCGGTCGAAGGCGGCCTGGTAGTCGGCGGCGACGATCCGCAGCCACTCCGCGACCAGCGCGTCCTTGGTCTCGAAGTGCCGGTAGATCGCCATCTTGGTGGTCTCGGCCCGTTCGGCGATCGCCTGGACGCTGACCCGCTGGATCCCCTCGTCCTGGAAGAGCTCTTCCGCCGCGTCGAGGATGCGCTCGCGGGGTGGCAGTTTCGCCACCCTGCCCGGCCTGCTGGCGGTCGATGCCATGTGACTGCTCCGTGGCGGTTGGCGGGCTGCTCGTCCGCTGCTACGGTACCAGCTCGTTCCATGTGATACCGATTGGTATCGTCCGATACTTGATGGTCTCGACTGGGAGTGACGGTGAGAGTTGCCGAGTACGTGGACTTCGACGCGGTCGGGCTCGCGGAGCTGGTGGCCGCGGGTGAGGTGTCGGCCGCCGAGCTGGAGGAAGCCGCTCGCGAGGCCACGCGGGCGGTCGATCCGCAGATCAACGCCATCGTGGAGACCTGGCCGACCGACCGCGGGCTCGGCTCCGGCAGGTTGGCCGGGGTCCCGTTCTTGATCAAGGACATCGGGGTCTCGATGGCCGGGAGGCGGATGGAGCTGGGCAGTCGGCTCGCGGCCGGCAACGTCGCTGCCGCGGACTCCGCCTTGATGCGCCGCTTCCGCCGTGCTGGTCTGGTGACCTTCGGGCGCACCTCGACACCGGAGATGGCTTACAGCAACACGACGGAGCCAGTGCTGCACGGCGCGACCCGCAACCCGTGGGACCTGGCGCGCAGCGCGGGTGGGTCCAGCGGGGGTGCGGGCGCGGCGGTCGCCGCCGGGGTGGTCCCGATCGCCCACGCCACCGATGCCGTCGGCTCGATCCGAGTTCCTGCCGCCCACAACGGTCTTTTCGGGTTGAAGCCCACCCGCGGCCGGGTCTCCGCGGGCCCCGACTTCGACGAAGTCTTCAACGGACTGGCCGTGCAAGGCAGCGTCAGCCGCACGGTCCGCGACAGCGCGGTGCTGCTCGACCAGATCCGCGGCCCGGAACCGGGTGACCCCTACTTCGCGCAGGAACCGTCCCGGCCGTACGCGGAGGAAGTCACCCGCCCGCCGGGATCGCTGCGGATCGGCGTCCTCACCCACGCATGGGGCGGGCACCGCACTGCTGCACCGGTGGCCGACGCCCTCTCCCGCACCGTGCGCCTGCTCGAATCCCTCGGCCACCACGTGGCGGAGGTCGAGGTCGACCTCGGGGTCGATTGGGAGGAATTCGTCCTGGCCAGCGCCCGTCAGTGGACGGCGAACCTCGCGGCCTCGATCGACGAGCTGGCGGCCGCCTTCGACCGGCCCATCGACTCCTCGACCCTCGAGGCGCCCGTGCTCGCCAGCTACCACTTCGGAAAGCGGGTCAGCGGCACCGAGTTCGTCACCGCCCTCGAGGTCCGGAACCGGATTTCCCGGAGCATGGCGAGCTACTTCGACGCCCACGACCTGCTGCTCACCCCGACCGTGCCGGAGCTGCCCGTGCCTTTGGGCACCCACGCCGAGGGCGCGGAGGCGTTGGACGGCCTCGGTTGGATCCGCCGCCTCTTCGACCTCTCGCCGTTCACCGCGGCGTTCAACGTCACCGGCATGCCCGCCATGTCCGTGCCGGTGACGGCCGACGTCGAGACGGGGCTGCCGATCGGCATGCAGTTCGCCGCCGGTTACGGGCTCGAAGGCCGGCTCTTCCGCCTCGCCGGACAGCTCGAGCAGGCAAGTCCGTGGGCGGGCCGAATTCCCGCGGTGTGGGCGGGAAACCCGATTTCTCAGGCGCCCCAGCGGTAGCGGCGCATGTTGATGCGGGCCCCGTCGGCGAGGACGCCTTCGGCGCGGAGGAGTTCCAGCTGGCGGTGCTGGAGGTGTTCGGCGACCGTGCCGTTGGAACGCAGGACCCGGTGCCACGGCAGGTCGGCGCTGTCCTCGGCGAGGATGCGGCCCACGATGCGCGCCGAGCGCAGTCCCGCGATCTCGGCGATGTCGCCGTAGGAGAGCACCGACCCGGGCGGGATCGATGCCACGATCGCCCGCACCTGCTCCACGGTCTCCTCGTTCACGAATCCGAAGCTACCGCACAGCACCGTCCGGCTGAGGTTTTCCATCCTCGTTTTGCGTGGCGGTGCGGGTGGCGGAACCTCAGCGCCCTCGTCGCGCGGTGCCGGTCGTGCTTCGCGGTCGCAGGCTAGACAGGATGAAAAAGGCGCACTGCGCTGAGTCGTACGGGGCGGCTGTGGCCGGTGCGGCGAACGGCCCGTTCGTCCCGGTGGGAGTGGCGAACGGGCCGTTCGCTCGGGCTCAGCCCTGGAACCCGGCGACGATCTTGGTGAACTCCCACGGCTGCTGGTCGATGCCGCTGCAGGCGTCGGCGCCGCCGCCTCCCTCGCAGGAGCGGTCCCGGTTGAGCGACCAGAAGGTGAACCGGCCGAGGTTCTTCTCCTTGGCGTAGTCGGCCATCTTCTGGTAATCGGCCGGGGTGACGGTCTCGCCGGTGTCGGTCTTGCCGTTCATCGACGAGATGCCGGCGTGCGAGTACGCCTCCTCGTCGGTGTAGCCGAAGGCGGTCTTGAGCTGCTCCTTCAGCGCCTCGGTGGAGGTGATGGTGTCGGCCGCCATGTCGGTGCCGCCGAAGTTGAACGGCATCTGCGTCCACACGTCGACGTTCGCGCCGATCTCCGCGGCCTTGCCGATCAGCCGCTTGCCCGAGTCGTTCGGGCCGTCGATCAGCGTCGGGAAGGTGATCACCGTCTGCAGGCCGGGGTTGGCCTCCTTGACGGTCTTCAGCGCCTCCAGGACCCGGTCCTGCACCTCCGGGGTGTCGAACTCGGTGGCCTCGATGTCGATGTCGATGGCCTTCAGCCCGTAGGCGTCGATCAGCTTCTGGTAGGCGCCGGCCAGCGACTGCGCGTCCTGGCAGGCCTCGCCGAGCTTGTTGCCCGCCCAGCCGCCGATGGACGGGATGACGTCGCCGCCACCGGCACGGACCTCGTCGATGACGGCCTTCTCCGGCCCGTCGAGCGGGCGGTTGCCGTCCCAGGCGGGGTTGCAGGTGCCGTCGGAGAGGATGAACGCCAGCGTGAAGTCCTTGATGCCGGTGGCGCTCATCACCTCGCCGACCGCGGGCGGGTTGCCCCAGCCGTTGTAGAGGTAGGGCGAGGCGGCGGCCGGGGAGGCGGCCTCGGGGCGGGCGTCGGTGGCTTCAGCGCTGAGCGCGGGAACGGCGCCGAGGGTCAGCGCCGCTGCCGCCGCCGCACCGGTAAGCAGGCTCTTGCGGACCTTGCTCACGATTTCCTCCTTCGGGGAGCGGAATGGGGCTCGGGGGAGAGATTTCGCAGGTCACGGGCGGGGAACCCGTGTTGATCCGAAACCATGCCAGAGGAAAAAATTGGTTTGTACCACCAAAAGGTGGTCTTGAATTCACATTCAATTGGCGTTAAACGCGCGCGATGTTTCCGTGGAAAACGCAGGTGAACCGGGCTCGCACGAATACACGTGGGGGAGGGGCGCGGCGGTTCAGCACCGTCCCGGAACCGGGTACGCGGAGACCCTTGATCGACCGCCCCACCTGCGGCGGGATCGGGCCGGCGAACCGCGAGCCCTTCGCGACCTTGTCGCCGACGCGTGGTTCCATCGACGGGTGCCATCCCCGACCGCGCCCGTGCTCGTGCGCCGTGCTGAACCAGCTCGGCGGCGCACCACTTGGGACGCGGCCGGGCAGCGCGCGCTGGCGCACACCTTCGGCTTCCTGCGCGTGCTCGGCGGCCCCGGGACCGGCAAGAGCACGCTCATCGCGGAGCTGGCCGCCGACCGGATCCGCAACCGCGAGGTGTCGCCGGAGAACGTCCTGGTCCTGACCGGGAGCCGCCGCGCCGCGTCCTGGATGCGCACCGAGATCACCCGGCTGCTCACCGGCTCGTCGACCGAGCTGCGCACCGCGCCCGAACCGCTGGTCCGGACCGTCCACTCCTACGCCTTCGCGGTGCTGCGCCTGCAGGCGGCGCGCGACGAGCTGCCGCCGCCGCAGCTGCTCAACGGCCCGGACCAGGACGCGCTGATCCGCGACCTGCTGGCCGGTGACGTGGAGATCGGCGCGGAGGACTGGCCGGAACCGCTGCGCCCGGCGCTGACCGTGCCCGGCTTCGCCGAAGAACTGCGCGACCTCCTGCTGCGCGCCGCGGAGCGCGGTGTCGGTCCGGAGCGGCTGGCGGCGCTCGGACGTCAGCACGGCCGTCCCGAGTGGATCGCCGCCGGCAAGTTCGCGCGGCAGTACGAGCGGGTCACGTTGCTGCGCGGCGCCGGTGGTTCGCAGGCTCCCGCGCTGGACGCCGCCGAGCTGGTCGGTTCGGCGCTGCTGGCCTTCGACACCGATCCGAAGCTGCTCGCCGCCGAGCAGGACCGCGTGCGCTACGTGTTCGTCGACGACGCCCAGCACCTGGACCCGCAGCAGTACTGGTTGATCAGGCGGCTCGGCGACACCGCCACCGAGTTCGTGCTGGCCGGAGACCCCGACCAGGCCGTGTACTCGTTCCGCGGCGCCGACCCGCGCTGCCTGCTGGACTCCGATCCGGACGGCAGCAGCACCGAGGTGCTGACCATCGACCACCGGATGTCCAAAGCGGTCCGCGAAGCGGTGCAGCGGCTGGCCGAGCGGCTGCCCGGTTCGGGGCCGCAGCGCAAGCTGGTCGAGCCCGAGGACGAGCGCGACGGTTCGGTGCAGGTGCGGCTGCTGGCCACCGAGGCGCAGGAGGCGACCTGGGTCGCCGACCAGCTGCGCCGGGCGCACCTGATCGATGAGATCCCGTGGTCGCAGATGGCGGTCGTGGTGCGCTCGACCGGTCTGTCGCTGCCGGTGCTGCGCCGCGCCCTGCTCGCCGCGAGCGTGCCGATCGCGCTCCCGGTGGACGACATCCCGCTGGCGCAGCGGAACGCGGTCCGTCCACTGTTGACACTGCTGCGCTGCGCGGCGCGCCCGCAGGCGCTCGATCCGGATTCCGCGGCCGAGCTGCTGGCCTCGCCGCTCGGTGGCGCCGATCCGTTGGCGCTGCGGCGGTTGCGGCGCGGACTCCGGCGCCTGGAGCTGGCCTCAGGTGGTGGCCGGCCCAGCGGTGAACTGCTGGTGGAAGTCCTGCAGGACGACGACCAGCTCGCCGCGCTCGAGGCCTCTGCGGCGGAGCCGGCCCGGAAGGTCGCGGGCCTGCTGCGCAAGGCCGCCGAATCGGTGTCCGCCGGGCACAGCGTCGAAGAAACGCTGTGGCGGGTCTGGAAGGCCAGCGGTCTGGAGAAGCGCTGGGTGGCGCAGTCCGAACGGCACGGCGTCGTCGGTGCCCAGGCCGACCGAGACCTGGACGCCATCGTGTCGCTGTTCGACGCGGCCGCCCAGTACGTCGACCGGTTGCCGGGTGCCGACGCCGCCGGTTTCGCCGACTACCTGACCAGCCAGCAGATCGCGGGCAGCTCGCTCGCACCGACCGCGCCCCGTGACAACGCCGTCCAAGTGCTCACCGCGCACGCCGCGAGCGGGCAGGAGTGGGAAGTCGTGGCGATTCCCGGCATCCAGGAGGGGATCTGGCCTGACCTGCGGTTGCGCGGATCGCTGCTCGGGGTGGAGCGGTTGGTCGACGTGCTGGCCGGGATGGACTCCGAGCGGGTGTCGGCCACCGCGCCGCTGCTGGCCGAGGAGCGCCGGCTGCTGCGGGTCGCCGCCAGCCGGGCGCGGCGGAACCTGCTGGTCAGCGCGGTGCGGGGGGAGGACGACCAGCCGTCGCGGTTCCTGGACGAGCTCGAAGGCGTGGACAGCGATCCGGACGCGGTCGAGCGGCCGATCGCCCGGCCGGAACGCGGTTTGGCGCTGGCCGACCTGGTCGGCGAGCTGCGGCGGGTCGTGTGCGACCCGGAGGCGCTGCCGGAGCGGCGCCGACGCGCGGCGAAGCAGCTGGCGCGGCTGGCGGCGGAGGACGTGCCGGGCGCCAGCCCGGAGAGCTGGTACGGGCTGCCGGAGAGCTCCACGGCCGAACCGCTGGTGACCGGCGACGAACCGGTGCGCGTGTCTCCGTCCACTGTGGAAATCCTGGCCAAGTGCCCGCTGCGCTGGATGGTGGAGCGGCACGGCGGCCAGGACACCGCGGAACTCGCCGCGCTCACCGGAACCCTGGTGCACGCGCTGGTCCAGGCCGCCGCGGAAGGCGCGGACACCAAGCAGTTGCACAAAGCGCTCGACGAAGCGTGGGACTCGGTGGACGCCGGTGCGCCGTGGTTCTCCCGCAAGGAGCGCAAGCGCGTGGAGAACATGCTCGACGCCTTCGTGAACTGGCTGGTGCAGTCGCGGGCCGAACTCACCCAGGTCGGGGTGGAGAAGGACCTCGACGTCACGGTCCCGGCCCGCCCCGGCGGTCCGTGGCTGCGGCTGCGGGGTCGGGTCGACCGGCTCGAAGCCGACGGCGAAGGACGTCCGGTCGTCGTGGACGTCAAGACCGGCAAGAACCCGGTCAGCAAGGGCGATGCCGAGGAACACCCGCAGCTGGCGGTGTACCAGCTCGCCGCCGCGTTGGGCGCCTTCGGCGAGCACGACGCCCCGGGCGGGGCCCGGCTGCTCTACGTGGCGAAGTCCGACCGCAAGGGTGCGGCCACCGAGCGGACCCAGGAGGCGTTGGACGACGAGCGGATCAAGGTGTGGCTCGACGTGGTGCACACGGCGGCGGCCGACAGCCTCGGCCCGGCCTTCGTGGCCACGGAGAACGCCGACTGCTCCCGCTGCCCGGCCCGGACCTGCTGCCCGGTCCAACCGGAAGGTAGGCAGGTCGCCCAATGACCGAGCGGCCCCGGGGCAACGCAAATTCAATGGAAATCGGACGTCCGATTTCCATTGAATTCGCGTGCCTCCGTCCGCAGGTCCCGGCGTGTCGTGTCCCGACACACCGGAGGTCCGCAATTTCCATTGAAATCGAAGGTTCGATTTCAATGGAAATTGCGCGGGACGGAGCAGTGGGGGTGTGCAGGTGAGCGAGCGGGCGATGGTCAGTCCACATCGGATCGCGCAGGCGCTCGGACTGCACCCGCCGACACCGGAGCAGGCCGCCGTCATCGCCGCGCCCGCCGAACCGGCGCTGGTCGTCGCGGGTGCCGGCGCGGGCAAGACCGAGACCATGGCCGCGCGGGTGGTCTGGCTGGTGGCGAACCAGCTGGTCACGCCCGAGCGCATCCTCGGTCTGACCTTCACCCGGAAAGCTGCGCGGCAGCTCGCCGACCGGGTGCGCGCGCGGTTGCGCCGGCTCGCCGGATCGGGGCTGCTGGACGAAGTCGACCCGAGCGGACAGCTGCGGTCCACCGTGCTCACCGAAGACCCGACGGTGCTGACCTACCACGCCTACGCCGGGCGGATCGTCGGCGAGCACGGGCTGCGGGTGCCGGTCGAGCCGGGCGCGCGGCTGCTGAGCGAGACGGCTTCGTGGCAGCTCGCGCACCGCGTGGTCGCGACCTGGACCGAGGACCTGGACACCGACAAGGTTCCGTCCACTGTGACCGGTTACGTCCTGGCGCTGGCGGGGGAGCTCGCCGAGCACCTGGTGAGTCCGCGCGATCTGCGCGACCACGCCGAGAAGCTGTGCCAGGTCATCGAGAACGCGCCGCGGGCGAAGGGGCAGCGCGCGAACTTGCCGCAGGACCTGATGAAGGTCGTCGCCGCGCAGCAGCTGCGGATCGCGCTGCTGCCGCTGGTCGAGGAGTACGCGCAGAGCAAGCGGCGGGAAGGCGCGATGGACTTCGCCGACCAGATGTCGCTCGCCGCGCTGCTGGCCGCCGAACATCCCGAGGTCGTCGAAGGCGAGCGGGCCCGCTACGGCGCCGTGCTGCTCGACGAGTACCAGGACACCGGGCACGCGCAGCGGGTGCTGCTGCGATCGCTGTTCGGGCAGGGCGACCAGCTGCCGGTCACCTCGGTCGGCGACCCGGCGCAGGCGATCTACGGCTGGCGCGGCGCGAGCGCGGCGAACCTCCCGCGCTTCACCACCGACTTCCCGCGCACCGACGGCGGGCGCCCGGCACCGGCCAGCCGCTACGGGCTGCTGACCAGCTTCCGCAATCCCGCGGAAGTCCTGGAAGTCGCCAACGCGGTGTCCGAACCGCTGCGCCGGATCGGGCTCGAAGTGGACGAGCTGCGCCCCCGGGAAGGCGCGGAACCCGGCGACATCCGGCTCGCCCTGACCGAGCACGTCCGAGAAGAGCTCGACTGGGTCGCCGACCAGATCGCCGCGCAGTGGCACGCCGCGCTGGACGAGGGCGGCTCGCCCCCGACCGCCGCGGTGCTGGTGCGGCGGCGCGCGGACATGGCCGACATCGCCGCTGTGCTGCGCGAACGCGGACTGCCGGTGGAGGTCGTCGGCCTCGGCGGGCTGCTCGACGAAGCGGAGGTGCGGGACCTGGTCAGCGCGCTGCGCACGCTGGTCGACCCGCTGGCCGGAACGGCCGCGATGCGGCTGCTGACCGGTTCGCGCTGGCGCATCGGCGCCGCCGACATCGCCGCGCTGTGGGAGCGGGCGCGCGAACTCGGTGCGCAGGCGTTCAAGGAACCGGAGTCCGACGATCCGTCCGCAATGGTCACCGCTGCGCTGCCGGGGGAGAACGCCGAGCAGGCCGGACTCGTCGACGCCCTCGACGACCCCGGCGACGCCGCGCGCTACTCCGCGGCCGGCTACCAGCGGATCCGCAAGCTCGGTACCGAACTCGCCAACCTGCGGCGACGTCTCGACCAGCCGCTGCCCGAGCTGGTCGCCGACGTCGAGCGGACCCTGCTGCTGGACATCGAGAGCCTCGCGCGATCGGTGGGCCCGGGCCGGATCCACCTGGACGCCTTCGCCGACGTGGTCACCTCCTTCGCCATGACCAGCCCGTCGGCCACCCTGTCCTCCCTGCTGGACTACCTCTCCGCCGCCGAGCGCGCCGAGGACGGGTTGGAACCGGGCGAGGTCGAGGTCGCCGAAGACCGCGTCCAGGTGCTGACCGTGCACGCGGCGAAAGGCCTGGAATGGCAGGTGGTCGCCGTTCCGCACCTGGTCAACGACGTCTTCCCCGGCAAGCGCAAGTCGTCGTCCTGGCTCCGCTCGGTCACCTCGCTGCCCGCCGAGCTGCGCGGCGACGCGCAGGACCTGCCGGTGCTGGACGTCGACCGGCTGTCCGGGATGGACCGCAAGGAGATCACCGAAGCGCTGGGCATCCACGACGAGGAGTTCGAGGAGCGGCGGATCGCCGAGGAGCGCCGCCTGCTCTACGTCGCGGTCACGCGCTCGGAGCGGACGCTGCTGCTCTCCGGGCACTGGTGGGGCGAGAACGGTGACCGGCCGAAAGGGCCGTCGATCTTCCTGCAGGAGCTGGCAGCGGTGCTGAACGGCTCCAACGTCGGGGTGCTCGACCAGGTGGCGCCGCAGCCCGCGGAGGACGCGCCGAACCCGCTGGCCGAATCGGTGCGCAGCGTGGAATGGCCGATCGATCCGCTGGGCCCGCGCCGCGAAGCGGTCGCCGAAGGCGCGGAGCTGGTGCGCGCCGCACTGTCCGATGTGGACTCGTTGGAGTCCGAGGAGGACGACGACGAGGAGGGCTGGGCCCGGGACGTCGAAGTTCTGCTCGCCGAGCGGGCGGCGGCAGCGCAGCGGCGGGAGCAAGTCCGGCTGCCGGAACACCTCTCGGTGAGCCAACTCGTCGAACTGGCCGGGGACACCGAAGGCCTGGCGCGCCGGCTGCGCCGTCCGCTGCCGTTCCCGCCGAACCCGATGACCCGGCGCGGCACCGCCTTCCACGCCTGGCTGGAGCACCGCTTCACCTCGTCCGCGCTGCTGGACATCGACGAACTGCCCGGCGCGGCCGACGAATCCGCGCCGATGCAGGAGGACCTGGCCGAACTGCAGCAGGCGTTCCTGGCCGGCACGTGGGCCGACCGCACCCCGCACCGCGTCGAGGTGCCGTTCGAGACCCAGGTCGAGGGAATCGTCCTGCGCGGCCGGATGGACGCGGTGTTCCGCGACCCCGACGGCGGCTGGACGGTGGTGGACTGGAAGACCGGCGCGGTGCCCGGCGGCGACAAGGTGCCCGCGCTGTCGGTGCAGCTGGCGGCCTACCGGCTGGCGTGGGCGGAGCTGTCCCGCACGCCGCTGGAGAAGGTCCGCGCGGCGTTCCACTACGTCCGCCACGACCACACCCTGCGCCCGGCCGACCTCCTCGACGCCGACGGCATCCGGAACCTCATCACCGCCGTTCCCGAAGCGGGGTGAACCTTCCCGGATTCCCGGACCACCGAGCGCGCTGTGATGCAAGCGGCGGTAACACGTTCGGGTGGCGGAGCTTGAGATGCCGCCGCGCGGCGGAACAGGATGCCCGCGATGAACACGCACTGGAAGCTCAGCGCCCCACCGGAATCCGAAGTGCACGTGGACGCCGAGGTGCTCGCGATGCGCGCGCCGCTGGTGCGGGTGCACCGCGACGACGCCGGCACCTGGTCCTTCGACGGCCCGGGCCAATCCCCGCGCCCGTCGAAGAAGACGCTGCTCAGCGCCGTCGTCGGCGCGTGGCCGCACGTCGCCGCGCTGTCCGACCTGGACACCGGTGCGGCCGCCGTGTGGTCGTGGAAGCAGCACGGCTGGGCCAGCGAGTTCCAGTGCGAGTGCGGCTCCTGCGACCAGCCGGTGGCCATGGACATCGACCGCCGCGCCTGGCCGGAAGAACTGCAGCCGCACACCATCCTCAGCGTCGAGCAGACCGCCCTGTCCGGTCAGACCGCGCTCACCGACATCATCTCCACACCCGGCGGAGTCGCCCTCCTCGGACCAGGTGAGCACCGCCGCACGGCCGACCTGATGACCCCGGTCGCCCTGGCCAATGCGATCCGCCGCTGGCCCCACACGATGCAGGCCCTCCGAATGCTGAAGGAAGGCCACGGAATGCGCTGGAACCCAGAAGGCCTCAACTGGCACGAGTACGTCCTGGCCTGATCGATTCTGTCTCCGGTGGTCCTTTTGCGTGGCGGTGCCGGCCATGCCTCGCGGTAGCTGCTCACCGCCGAAATCGCGCTGCGGCTGGCATCGGGGTTCGTGAGCACTTTGTGGGGCTATAGCACCCCAAAGCGCTCACGAGCTTGTGTCAGGCGTTCTCGGTCAGCTGGGGGAGTTCGAGGAGCCGGGAGTAGAGGACTTCCAGGAGCCAGCGGCCGAAGAGGGACGAACCGAACTCCGCGGTCCGGTCCTCCGGCGGGATCACCAGCTCGGCCGGGCCGCCGGGCGCCGCGTTGACCGCGCCCACCCCGTAGTAGTCGAGCTCGAGCATGCGCAGCGGGCGGTACGGCTGGTTCGACGGGAGCACCACCGCGCACGGCGCCAACGTCAAGAGCGTTCCGCACGCGCGCAGCGCGAAGCGCGGATGGGCCACCGGGACCAGAGCGCCGAGCAGGTCCACCGCGGGGACCGGCACGTGATCGTGCGTGGTCGGCTCGGACCAGGAGCGGAACCAGGCCGGGTTGAGCTCGGGCGCCCAGCCGTTGCGACTGCGCCACTGGTGGACGTCCTGGCGGATGCGCACCACGGCGGCGAACTTCGCGCCGAGGACCTCCACGTCCGGGATCAGCTGGCCGTCCCAACCCAGGGCGCGGGCCGCGTGCTGGAGCTGCTGCACTTCTGCATCGTAGAACGCCCAACCCGGGAAACGGGGCCTGGTCTTCCGCTTCGGATCAGAAGTCGTTATCCGCGCCGGGGTGCCGCTCCGCACCGGGCTCGTGCCCGGGGTTACTGTTCTGCGCCGTGAGTGGTCGCGAAGTCGGGGAGCACTGTTCATGATGCGGAGCAGGGCCAAGGCGCTGGCGCACCCGTTCCTGGGCGGGTCGGCGGACAAGGAAGAGCTGACCAGCTTGCCGGACCACGCCCTGGTCGGCGTGATCCGGATGCCGGGCAGCACGATCAGCCCGGTCCGCTCGATCACCCGCCGCATCATCGGCGCCCTGCTCGCCCTGGCGGCCACGGTGCTGCTGGTCTACCTGGACCGCGACGGCTACCAGGACAACAACGCGGGCGACGGGCTCAGCCTGCTCGACGCCATCTACTACGCCACGGTGACGCTGTCCACCACCGGGTACGGCGACATCACGCCGGTCAGCGATACGGCGCGGCTGGTGAACGTGGTGGTCATCACCCCGCTGCGGGTGCTGTTCCTGATCGTGCTGGTCGGTACCACACTGGAAGTGCTCACCGAGCGCTCGCGACAGGCGTTCAAGATCCAACGCTGGAGGTCCAAGGTGCGCGACCACGTGGTCGTCATCGGATACGGAACCAAGGGCCGGTCCGCGGTCACCGCGCTGCTCGGCGAAGGCGCCGACCCCGGCCGCATCGTGGTGGTCGACACCAACCACACCGCGCTCGAGGCGGCCTCCGCGCAGGGGCTGGTCACCGTCAACGGCTCCGGCACCCGCTCGGACGTGCTGCGGGTGGCCGGTGCGACGCGCGCGCGGGCCATCGTGGTGGCCCCGGCTCGCGACGACACGGCGGTGCTGGTCACCCTTACCGCGCGAGAGCTGGCACCGAAGGCGCAGATCGTCGCGGCGGTGCGGGAAGCCGAGAACGTCCACCTGCTGCGGCAGTCCGGTGCGGACTCCGCGGTGGTCTCCAGCGAAACGGCGGGGCGGCTGCTCGGCATGGCGACGTCCACGCCGTCCGTGGTGGAGATGTTCGAGGACCTGCTCACCCCGGACGCCGGTTTGGCGATCGCCGAGCGGGAGGTGGAGGAGCAGGAGGTCGGCGGTTCGCCGCGGCACCTGTCCGACATCGTGCTCGGCGTGGTCCGCGACGGGCACCTGTACCGCGTGGACGCGCCGGAAGCCGACGCCATCGAGTCCGGTGACCGCCTGCTGTACGTGAAGAAGGTGACCCCGGCGGAGCCGTGATCTCCCGCTGCGACCGGTGATTCCGCGACGACCCGCGGTCACCGCCGGAAGTCCTGGCAATATCGGAGTCGTGCGAAGGCGACGAGGTTCGGCGTCGGTCGCGTCGACCCTGTTTGTCCTGGGGCTGCTCTGCGCGGCCCTGGCGGGAGCGGTCGTGTGGCCGCTGGTGGTGGCAGCTGATCGCGAACGCGCGCAGCTGCGCCCGGCGACGGCGACCGTCGTCGAATCGCGTCCGTGCGGCGTGCAGGCGGCGGGCGATCTGGTCGAGGTCGAGATCGGCGGTGAAGTCCGCCGAGTCCCGTTCGACGGCTGCGGGCACAGCCGCGGCCAGAAGTTCCCGGTGCTGGTCCCGGCCGATGCGACCGGGAACGTCGTCGTGCGCCCGGCCACGGCGAACGGTTCACCGCTCGACGAACTCGCGGAGCGGGCTCACTGGATCCTGCTCACCCTCGCCTGCGTAGCGGGCGGCGGCTACGGCTTGATGCTCGGCCGCCGCTGATCCCGAAACTGGTCCGCCCGGTTCAGTTCACATCGGACGGGTCGGCCAGCCAGGTGTTGCACTGGGCGACCTCGTTCTTGTAGAAGCCCTGGTCGATCCACGCCTGGTTGGTCTTCATGGTGCCGTGGTCGCGTTGCGCGTTGTACTCGTCGCCGCGTTCGCGGGAGTCCTGCAGCGCCGGGAAGATGTAGTCGTTGCTGACCCCGCCGTTCTGCAGCGCGGCCAGCGACATGCCCTCGAAGCAGGTCGCCTGCAGCTCCGAACGGCGGGTCAGCTCCAGACCGGCCGCGGTGTCGCCGCCGCCCGCGTCGTAAGAGGCGTCGCCGTAGGCGGCGTTGATCCCGGCCATGCCCTGCACCGCGTGCCCGAATTCGTGCGCGAACTGGCCGAGGTACGCGCCGGCATCGGTGCGCTGCTCCTTCTCGGAGTAGTACCGCGCGGTCATGTAGATCGTGTGGCTGCCCGGGCAGTACATCGCGGTCTGGTCCCACTTCCGCGTGCCACAAGGAGTTTCGAAGTCGTCACCGCTGGTGATCACCTGCGGCATCCGGACCGGCAGGTTCGCGTCCTCCAGCAGCGGGGTCCACGCCTCCATCAGGCAGGGCAGCGCGGCCTGGTAGAAGCGGTCCTGCGACTGCACGTCGGTGTCGAAGGACGGCAGGTTGCAGGAGGTGTTCACCGCGCCGTTGCTCGGGATGTTGATCGGGTGGTCGCCCAGCCGCGACACCGGCCGGACCTGGTCCTCCGGCTCGTAGGTGCTGCTCTCCGAAGTGCTGCTCGAGGTCGTGGTCTCGCTGCTGCTCGAGCTCGAGGTCGTGCTGGACGTGCTCTCCTCGGACGTCGTGGCCTCGCTGCTGCTCGAGCTGCTGTAGTCCGAAGCGCTGTCCGAGGTGATCGCGGCGGCGACTGCGCCGATCATGGTGATGCTGAACAACGTCACGCCGACCAGCACCAGCGCGACGATGACCCCGGCGTTGCTCTTGCGCTGCGGCGGCCGCATGGGCGGCATCGGTGGCATCTGCGGGCCCGGAGCGGCGCCCTGCGGTGGGAACGGGCGAGCGGTCGGGGGCGGCGCGACCGGCGGCGGCCCGGAAACAGGTCGGACTCCGGGCGGGGGTAACGGCGGGCGCTGACCCTGCGGACCCTGCGGTGCACCCTGCGGTCGCTGGGGCTGCTGCCCGCCGCGGGGGTGCTGGGGCGGCCACGGCTGCTGCGGTGGTCGCGGTCCTTGCGGCGGCCGAGGCGGCTGGGTCATGCGGTCTTCCTCGCGGTGTATCTGAAGTGGACGGTCAGTCGAGCTCAGCGGTCCGCCGCCGGGCCGTCATCTCCCCAACTTCCTCGAATCGATCTCGCCGGTTGCGGACCAGAGCTTAGCTTCGGGCCGATATCGTTCGGGCCGTGTTGACCAAATGGGGGCTGGTGATCGCACTGACCGGGGCGCTGCTGGGCGTCCCGACGGCAGCGGCCCAAGCACAACCGGCTGCGCCGTCCGACGCCGTGTCCAGCGACGTTCACCTCAAGCTGGAGCGCGACGGGCTGGTGTCGGTCACCGAGCGGATCACCGTCCCCCAGGGCTCGCCCGTGACCCGGAGCACGCCGCTGCGGCAGGCGACCGGCCCGGGCGAGGAGCGGGTGTTCACCGTCTCCGACGCCTCGGTCGACGGCGGCGGCGACGTGCAGGTTGACGGCGACGAGATGCGCGTGACGCTGAAACCCGGTGCGTCGACGCTGAAATACGCGGTGCGCGGTGCCGTGGCCGACGCCGGTGACCTGCAGGACGTGCGCTGGCAGGTGTCCGGCGGCTGGAGCGTGCCGGTGCAGCGCATCGAGGTGTCGCTGCTGTCGCCGCGGGTGCCGCAGGCGATCGTGTGCCTCGCCGGTCCGCTGGGCAGCGAGCACCGCTGCGACCAGTTCGAGATCTCCCACACCCAGGAGATGCGGGCGATGACCTCCGGGCTGGAACCCGGAGAACGGATGGACATCACCTTCAAGCTCCCGGCGGGCACCGTCCCGGCGACGGCGGTGACCGAGCAGTACTTCAGCCTGGCGAAGGCGTTCTCGCTGACCCCGGGCACCGGAGTCGGGCTGGCCGCGATCGGCCTGGTGCTCATCGGCGGACTCGGCCTGGTCTGGTACGTCCGGGGCCGCGACGCGCACGCGTTCGGCGACGACGTGGGGCGCGTCGAGGTGCTGATGACCGACGAGCGCGGCGGCGTCACCTTCGCCTCCCCGGACGGCGTGCTGCCCGGCGAGATCGGCACGGTCGTCGACGAACGGGTCGACCCGGTCGACGTGACGGCGACGATCATCGACCTCGCGGTCCGCAACTACCTGTGGATCGAGGAATTGCCCGGCCAGGACTGGCGTTTCGCGCGCATCAACCCGCCGGACGAGGCGCTGCGCCCCTACGAGCGCGCGATCTACGACCTGCTGGTCGGTCGGGCGCCGGAAGTCCGCCTGTCCCAGCTGCGCGGCCTGAACCTGAACCAGGTGCGCGACGCGCTGTACGCGGAGGTCGTGGACAAGGAGTGGTTCGCCCGCCGCCCGGACTCGGACCGAAACCTGTTCTGGTGGAGCGGGATCGGCGTCGCGATCGGCGGCGCGGCGCTCACCGCGGCCCTGGCGCTGACGACCTCGGTCGCCCTCCTCGGCCTCGGCGTGGTGCTCGGCGGCATCGCGATGGTGGCCAGCGCCCGCCTGATGCCGGCCCGAACCCGCCGCGGCAGCGCCCTGGTCATGCAGGTCCGAGGCCTGCGCGGCTACCTCCACGACGCCGCGGCGAACTCCCTGCCCCCGGCGGACCGGGAAACGGTGTTCTCCCGCTCCCTCCCGTACGCGGTGGTCCTCGGCGAAACGGACCGCTGGCTGGCGGAATTCGCCGAACTCGACCCGGCAGCGGACGGAACCCCAGGCCTCTACTGGTACGCAACCCCGGAAGCGGCCCCCGACCTCCAGAACTTCCGCCGAACCTTCCCGACCCTCGTCACCAGCCTGAACGCAACCCTGAAGCCCTGAACCCGTCCCAGCCAGCCGCAACGTCGTGGACTGCGGCTGAACGGCTGATATCGGACGGGATCAATGCTGGTGGGAACCGTTCCAAACCATCGACGAACAGCAGGCCCAAGACATTCAGCGAGGTATGCAGTGAGCTTGTACTCCCGGTCTTTGATCGTGGTGACCGCAGGTCTGGCGTTGGTTGGGCTGTCCGCCTGTTCTGGCGGGGCAACTGGAAGCGATGAGCAGCAGCAGACCTCCGAGGCCAAGAGTTCAGGGTTGGCTGACCTCGACGTCTGCAACTTCTTCACCGCGGACGAGCTGTCCGCTTTCGGCGTGAAGGGCCCGGGTGAGCCGGACAGCACGGTCGACACCGAGCCGGGATGCAACTTCCAGGGCGACGACAAGGACGTCACGCTCTACAAGGTTCCCGGCACCCCGTTCGACGCTTACACGAAGAAGGGCAACTTCGACTCGCTGAAGCCGTTCGAGGTCAGCGGCAGGAAAGCTGCGACCGGTGTGACCAAGGGATCGGAAGGTCAAGGCATTTGTTCAGCGTTCATCGACGCTGGAAGTGGCACGGTCACGGTGACGGTGACGGGCCTGATGAAGGATTCGGTCGCTGATCCGTGCGGTGAGGCGGAGAAGGTCGCGCGGCAGATCGAGCCAAGACTTCCCGAGTAGCACAGAAGGAAGCCAAGGAGCGTGCTGCGGAGCAGCCGACGAAAGCTGTTGATCAGGAGCGGAACCAAACGAAGGTGATGTCGGCAAGACCGCTGAAACCCGGGCGAAGCTGGGCAAGGCGTTTGACCGGCGCAGGTCCTAGGTCAACTCCAAACTCGAGGAGATCATCAGCAGAGATTGGGAGGTGAGGCCGCTGATCAGGCTAAGACCACGGATCGAACCAGAGGGATCCAGCTGGGCGGACCGCCGTTTCGATGCTTTGCGGCCAGCCCAACGTCGTGGACTGCGGCTGAACGGGTGATATCGGACGGGATCAATGCTGGTGGGAACCGTTCCGGTCCGGCCTGCGTCAGGCTAGAGTGTCCACGGGTTATTGGGGGAGATCGCAGAGTCCGGAGGGATCTGGGATGGCAAGCGCTGAGAGTGCGGGCTTCGCTGGGGCGGCCGCGGGGATCCAAGCTGTCGCGGCACAGACGAACTGGGTGAACCAGCAGGCCGGAGCGGGCAAGCTCGCCCTGGAGCCGGATGCTGCGGAGAGGGCCGCGAAGCACTGCGAGGACGAGATCCGCGAGCTTCGTAGCTTGATCCAGGAAGCGCGAGCAATCGCGCGCATCGAGGGGCTTGGCAACTACCCGGATGGTCAGGACCTGACTCACCGGTTTGAAACGAAAGCCAATGATGGTGGTGCTGGCGCGTTCGCCATGATTCGCCAGATGCAAGACGAGCTGCAGAAGATGGCGGATGCCTATCGCGCTGCGGCGAAAGACTACCGTGCCATCGACGAACAGCACGCCCAGGACATTCAGCGAGGTATGTAGTGAGTGCACTTTCCCGGTCTGTGATCGCGGCAGTTGCAGGGGCGTCTCTGCTCGGGCTTTCCGCTTGCTCGGGCGGCGGCAGCTCCAGCGGTTCGGAAGAGTCTCCGACTTCGGCTGCCGCTGGGGCTGGTCTGGCGAGCTTCGATCCGTGCACGTTCTTCGAGCCTGGCGAGTTGACCTCGTGGGGGCTGTCGACGCAGAGCGAGGACTTCTCGCCGGTGAAGTCCGAGCCGGGCTGCAAGTGGGATGGGGACCAGATGGGCCTCGCGCTGCAGAAGAACGCCGAAGAGTCCGTTGCGTCGTATCAGCAGAGCGGGAGCTGGGAGCGTTACGACAAGAAGACCATTGGCGGCCGCTCGGCTGCGATCGCCAATGAACCTGGCACGGTTGGACAGGGCAGCTGCACGGTGCTCGTCGACGCTGGTGGCGGGGTAGCGATCTACATGGTCGACGGCACGCGTCGCGACTCCGTGGACGCCTGCGCTGAGGCGGAGAAGATCGCCAATCAGACCGCTTCGAGACTTCCTGAGTGATAGGAGCTAGGGGGAGTCATGGGATTTGGGGATTGGGTCGGGGACCGGATCAAGGACGTCGGGAACACCATTCACGACGCCGGTGCTGATGTCTTCGGGTACGACACCGTGGCCCAGAAGGAGGCCAAGGAGCGTGCCAAGCAGGCGACGGAGGCCGGTCAGAACGAACGGAACGCGCTGGAGCAGCGCAACCAAGCGCTGCAGGACGGCGTTACCGGGTACGACCCGCCCGGGATCTCGCAGTGCGTGAACTGGTCGGGCTTCAGCCACGCTGACATCTACAAGACGAACCAGGACAGCATCAAGGAAGACCGGGTCGGCGAATCTGCTGATGCCTGGGTGAAACTGGGAAAGGCCCTTCACGAGCGCGGTGCTCAGTTCGACTCCAAGCTCAAGGAAATCATCAGCGGCGGTTGGCAGGGTGAAGCCGCTGATCAGGCCAAGACTCTCGGTGAGCCGGTCAAGAACTGGATGGAAGGCAGCGGCAACGCCTTCGAGATGACCGGCAACAACCTGAAGTCCGCTGGTTCGGCGGCTGGTCAGGTCAAGGCCACCGTGCCGGAGCCGGAGGGGCACAGCTGGGGGCGGACCGCCGTCTCGACGCTCGCTGGTGGGCCGCTCGGTGGTGGTGGTGACGCGCTCGCGCAGATGAAGGAGCGCGAGGAGGCCGAGAAGGCCGCGCAGGAGACGATGGGGCGCGTCTACAGCCCCACGTTCACCAACGTCGACAGCCAGATGCCCGCGTACCAGAAGCCCGACGGGCAGATCGTCACTCCTCCGCCACCGCCCCCGCAGGAGCCCACCGACTGGGGACGCCGTCCCGGCGGCGGTGGCCCCGGTCCGGGCACTGGCGGCCCTGGCGGCGGTGGCGTTGGTCCAGGTGGCGGCGGTGTTGGCCCCGGCGGCGGTGGCTTCGGCCCGGGCGGCACCGGCACCGGTGGCGGTCCTGGCGGGATCGGCGGTGGCCCGGGCGGGATCGGCGGCCCAGGTGGTTACACCCCGCCGTCCGGGACTGACAGCCAGTGGGCCGGCACCGATCCCAGCCGGATCGGCGGCCCCGGAGGGCTTGGTCCCGGTGGCGCCGGTGGTGGTCTCGGTCCTGGTGGCGCCGGCGGTGGCATGGGCGCCGGGATGATCGGTGGCATGGGCGCTGGCGGCGCTGGGGCTGGCGGCATGGGCGCCGGTGGCATGGGACGCGGCGCTGGTGGTGCTGGTGCTGGCTTGGGTGCCGGTGGCAAGGCCGGTGCTGGCGGGCTCGGTGCTGGTGCTGGTGGTGGCGCCGGTGCTGCTGGCGCTGGGGCTCGAGGCGCAGCCGGCGGTCGCGGCGGCATGGGGGCCGGTGGCATGGGCGCCGGCCGAGGCGGCGGCAAGGGCGGCGAAGACGACGAGCACGAGCGTCCGTCGTGGCTCGAAGAGCAGGACGACGTCTGGATGAACGACATGCCCAAGACCGCGCCTCCGGTTCTGGGCGAGTAACAGCACTTCAGGACGTGGTCCGGTGGTGGTTCGACAGAATCACCACCGGACCGCGGTGATTGGGGAGGAACCAAACGGTGAGCGTGTTGGGGCGCTGGCAGATGCTGCCGGTTCATCTTGACGTCGTTCTCAAGTACTTGGAGATCGACGGGCTGACGCTGCCGCTCAACTCCCGCTCCTTCGGATACACCACGGAGCACCTCGGCCGGATCGCCCAGGCGGAGACGGAGCGCATGGTCGCTGCCGGGATCCTCGTCAACGACGAGGTCCAGCCGAACCTCGTCGAGGCGCTGAAGCTGCTCGCCCACCCCTACCTGTGGGTGGATTCGATCTGGTTCCCGCAAGCCGGCGAAGACCACTGCTGGCGGACGGTCGCGGCGGTGACCGAGGGCAACCGGGTGGTGCTCGGCGTGCAGACCCCGAGCGAAGACCCCGCCTACGGCGGAATGCTGACCGTCGAGGTGCACGAGAACGCTCCGCTGCCGCAGGTGCTGCTGCCGACTTTGCCGCCCGCTCCGCCGGGCAATCGCGGCCCGGCGCGGGTGCCTGCCAGCTCGTTCCGCCCGGCCCAGCCGGACGAGGACGAGCAGGGCAGCTTCATGCAGACCGCGACGCGGGAGCGCGGCAGCAGCGGCGACCGCGAGTACGAGCTGTACCAGCAGATCGGCAAGACCCAGCACCTCCGGTTCGGCCAGCTCGCGGCCAACCTCCGCGACCAGTACGGGCGCACGAAGCGCTCGTCGGTCGTCAAGTGGTTCGACAACGTCGAACCCGACGGTCGTTACCTCGACCACAACGTGCGCGGCAACACCGGCGAGCAGATCTACATGCTCACCCCGGCCGATGCGCGGGCGATCGGGGCCGAGATCGAGCGGTTGATCGCTCAGGTGCGGTGACGCTGCGGTGCTTCGCGGTTTCGAAGCGTGGTGAAGGGGGCACGCGCAGCTGCGGGCGTCGCACGTAGGCTGCATGGCATGGTCGAACCCCAGCTGCATCGCGTTACGTTGCCCAACGGGCTGCGCGTGGTGCTGGCACCGGACTCGGCAGCGGGCCAAGCGTCAGGGCGGGCTCCTGTGGTCGGTGTCAGCGTGCACTACGACGTGGGCTTCCGTTCCGAGCCGGAAGGGCGCACCGGCTTCGCGCACCTCTTCGAGCACCTGATGTTCCAGGGCAGCGAGAGCTTGGAGAAGCTCGCGCACTTCCGCCACGTGCAGGGCTCCGGTGGCACCTTCAACGGTTCGACGCACCAGGACTACACCGACTACTACCAGGTGCTGCCGTCGGCGGCGCTGGAGCGGGCGCTGTTCCTCGAGGCGGACCGGATGCGGGCGCCGAAGATCACCGAGGAGAACCTGCGCAACCAGGTGGACGTGGTCAAGGAGGAGATCCGGCTCAACGTCCTCAACCGCCCCTACGGCGGGTTCCCGTGGATCCTGCTGCCCCCGGTGCTGTACTCGACCTTCGCCAACGCGCACAACGGCTACGGCGACTTCACCGACCTCGAGCAGGCGACCGTCGACGACTGCGCCGCCTTCTTCGACACCTTCTACGCTCCCGGCAACGCGGTGCTCACCATCGCCGGTGACATCGACGTCGAGCGCACCGTCGAGCTGGTCGACAAGCACTTCGGCGACGTCCCGGCCCGCGATGTCTCGCAGCGGCCGTCGTTCGGCGAGCCGTTCCCGGCCGGTGAGCTGCGCGGCAAGCACGTGGACCCGCACGCGCCTCTGCCCGCGGTCGCCCTGGGCTACCGGCTGCCCGACCCGGTCGGCGAGCTGGACGCCTACCTGGCCGACGTGGTGCTGGCCGCGATCCTGACCGACGGCGACGCCTCTCGCCTGCAGCAGCGCATGCTGCACCAGGACTCGCTGGTGGTCGACGTGCACGCCGGTTGCGGTCTGATGGGCGCCCCGCTGGACGCCCGCGACCCGGACACCATCACCGCGATCCACACCCCGGAGGTCGGGCTGGACCGGGTGGTCGGCGCGATCGACGACGAGCTCGAGAAGCTGGCCACCGACGGTCCGAGCCGCGACGAGCTGGCCCGCGTCACCGCCCGCTGGGCCGCCGACCTGCACCGGGGGCACGACCGGGTGATCTCCCGGACCCTCGACCTGGGCAGCGCCGAGCTGCTGCACGGCCGGGCCGAGCTGATCTCCGAGCTGCCGAAGCGGATCAGCGAGGTCACCGCCGAGGACGTCGCGGCGGCGGCGAAGGCGCTGCGCTCCGACGCCCGCGCCGTGCTGGAGATCGAACCCGCTGGTGATGAGAACGGAGGTGCGGCATGACCCGCGCAACGCACCGCAGCGCCGAGGAGATCGGCCGCACCGAGCTGGGTCCGCGGCCGTTGCCGCCGCTCGGCGAACCCCGCACCGGTCAGCCGCCGGCCACCGTGGACACCGTGCTGGGCAACGGGCTGCGCGTGATCGCCGCCCGACACGGCGTGGTGCCGATGGTCGAGGTGCGCCTGCGGATCCCGTTCGCCGGTGAGGACCCGAAGCACGCGGCGCGCGCCGAGGTGCTGGCCGAGACGCTGCTGACCGGCACCGAGCGCCGCAGCCGCGTGCAGATGGACACCGATCTGGCCGCGGTCGGCGGCGACCTGAACGCGGTCGTCGACCCGGAGCGGCTCAGCCTCCACGGCAACGCCCTGGCCACCGGCCTGGACACGCTGCTCGACGTGCTCGCCGACGCGCTGACCAGCGCGGCCTACCGCGAGGAGGAGATCACCGGGGAACGCGCCCGGCTGGTCGAGCGGATCGCCGTCGCGCGCTCGCAGCCGCGGGTGATCGCGCGGGAGGAGCTGCAGCGCCAGCGCTACGGCGACCACCCGTTCGTCCGCGAGGTGCCGGAGGCCGAGGACGTCGCCGCGGTGACCGCGGACGAGGTCCGCGCGCTGCACCCGGCGGCGGTCCTGCCGCGCGGCTCGGTGCTGGTGCTCGTCGGTGACATCGACCCCGAGCAGGCCGTGGCCTCCGTCGAGCGGATCCTGGGCGCCTGGCAGTCCGAGCACAGCGCCCACGAGCTGCCGTCGCTGCCGGTCGTGCAGGGCGGTGACGTGAAGCTGGTGCACCGGCCCGGTGCGGTGCAGTCGCAGCTGCGGTTCTCGGCGCAGGCGCTGCCGCGCACCGACCCGCAGTACCCGGCGCTGCAGATCGCGAACCTGACCTTCGGCGGGTACTTCTCGTCGCGGCTGGTGGAGAACATCCGCGAGGACAAGGGCTACACCTACGGCGCGCACTCCTCGTTCGAGTTCACCCCCGGCAACGGCACGCTCCTGGTGGACGCCGACACGGCCAGCGAGGTGACCGCGGCTGCGCTGCTGGAAACCCGCTACGAGCTGGCGCGGTTGTCGCTGGTGCCGCCGACCGAGTCCGAGGTCGAGTCGGCCCGGCAGTACGCCATCGGCGGTCTGCTCACCTCCACGGCGTCGCAGTCCGGGATGGCCTCCACGCTGCTCGCGCTGGCGGTGGCCGGGTTGACGAAGGACTGGCTGGTCGAGCACCCGGAGCGGCTGCGCGGGGTGACCCTCGAGCAGGTGGCGGAGGCGGCGAAGTGGTTCGCGCCGACCTCGTTCACCGGTGTTGTCGTCGGCGATGCGGACAAGCTGGCGGACCAGTTGAGGCTGCTCGGCGGTGTGGTGCTGCCGTGATCGAGTTATCCGGTGAGGCGGGCGAATGACCTCCAACGTGTTCGCGGGAACGGGTTTCCAGCTGGATTCCGCACCGCTGCTGTCCAGGTCCACAGTGGACCGGCGGGAGCAGCTGCGGGACGTCGCCGACGGCGGCGCCGAGCTGTGGGCGACCGGCAAGGTGGTGCTGGTCGACGCCAAGGGCCGCACCCAGATCGACGCGGGTTCGCGGCTGGTGGCCCACCCGGCAGGTGACTTCGGCGAACGCCCCGCGCCCGGCGCGGTGCTGCTCGGGGTCGAGGGCGAGGTCAGCTACTGGGCGCTGCGCAGCGATCACGACGGCGCGCAGGACGGCTGGCGCGATCTGCGCACCGGCGGTGCGCTGCTCAACGACACCGACGCGGGTCTGTTCACCACCGCGGTCGGGCTGCTCGGCTGGCACGACAACGCGCGCTACTGCGCGGTGTGCGGCGCGGCCACGACGCGCGTGAGCGCTGGCTGGGCGCGCCGGTGCACGGGGTGCGACCGCGAGGAGTACCCGCGGACCGATCCCGCGGTGATCTGCCTGGTGCACGACGGCGAGGACCGCGTGCTGCTGGCCCGCCAGCCGAGCTGGCCGGCCGAGCGGTACTCGGTGCTGGCCGGGTTCGTCGAGGTCGGCGAGTCGCTGGAGGCGTGCGTCGCGCGCGAGATCGCCGAGGAAGTCGGGGTGGCCGTCGACGAGGTCCGCTACCTGGGCAGCCAGCCGTGGCCGTTCCCGCGGTCGCTGATGCTCGGCTTCGCCGCGATCGCCGACCCGTCGGCGCCGCTGGTCCCGGCCGACGGCGAGATCGAGGACGCCCGCTGGATGCACCGGGACACGGTGCTGGCGGCGCTGCAGTCCGAGGGAGGCGCGGTCGACGGACTCCGCCTGCCGCCCAGCGTCTCCATCGCCCACCGCATGATCCGCGGCTGGGCCACCTGGCAGAGCTGATCGCGGGGCCGGTCGGACCCGCTCCGACCGGCCCCGGATCACGCCGGCGAACCCATCGACGCCGAATGCATTTCCCCAGTTCACCGGCATGATCACCGCTCGATTGCGCGGGTGAACCACTCGGTGGCGGTTCTCGACACGCGGTTCGGTCTTCGGGGTGTGGCCCCGATCGGGCGAGCAGGTCTGCGAAGATGCCGGGCATGGCCGAACAACCGCGACTCCTGGAAGGTCTCGATCCGGAGCAGCGGCAGGCGGTCATCGCACCACGCGGGCCCGTGTGCGTCCTCGCCGGTGCGGGCACCGGCAAGACCCGGACCATCACCCACCGCATCGCCTACCTCGTGCAGCGCGGGCTCGTCGCGCCGCAGCAGGTGCTCGCGGTGACCTTCACCGCTCGTGCGGCGGGGGAGATGCGCACCCGGCTGCGCGGCCTGGACGCGGCGGGGGTGCAGGCCCAGACCTTCCACGCCGCGGCGTTCCGGCAGCTGCGCTACTTCTGGCCGCGGGTGCACGAAACGCACATGTGGCAGCTGACGGACAACAAGTTCCGGCTGATGATGCAGGCCGCGAACAAGATCGGGCTGTCCACCGAGAAGGAGGACGTCCGGGACCTGGCCAGCGAGATCGAGTGGGCCAAGTCCTCGCTGATCGGCCCGGAGCAGTACCCGGCCGCCGCTGCCGCCGCCGGGCGCGACGTCCCGGTGCTGCCCGAGCAGCTGAGCAAGGCCTTCGCGGCCTACGAGCAGCTCAAGAACCGCGCGCAGGTCCTCGACTTCGACGACCTGCTGCTGCACATCGCGGCGATCCTGGAGGACCGCTCCGACATCGCCGAGGAGTTCCGCAGCCGCTACCGCTCGTTCGTGGTGGACGAGTACCAGGACGTCAACCCGCTGCAGCAGCGCGTGCTCGACGCCTGGCTCGGCAACCGCGACGACCTCACGGTGGTCGGCGACGCGAACCAGACGATCTACTCGTTCGCGGGCGCTTCGCCGAAGTGGCTGATCGCCTTCCCGCGCCGGTTCCCGGAGGCCACCGTGGTCCGCCTGGAGCGGGACTACCGCAGCACGCCGCAGGTGGTGTCGCTGGCCAACCAGGTCATCGGCGCGGCCCGGGAGCGCCCGGCGGGCACCCGGCTGAAGCTGATCGGCCAGCGCCCGGACGGGCCGCGCCCGGACTTCGCCGAGTACGACGACGAGACCGAGGAAGCGGAGGCGATCGCGCGCAAGATCGCTCAGCTGGCTAAGCGCGGGGTGGCGCTGTCGGAGATCGCGGTGCTGTTCCGGGTCAACGCGCAGTCGGAGGTCTACGAGAAGGCGCTGTCCGACGCCGAGATCCCGTACCAGGTCCGCGGCGGTGAGCGCTTCTTCGCGCGTGCCGAGGTGCGGCAGGCGATGGTCACGTTGCGGGCTGCCGTCGCCCGCGACGAAGGCGCGCAAGACCTGCCCGCAACCGTCCGCGACGTGCTGCTCGAGGTCGGACTGACCGACGAGCCGCCGGCCGGTGGCGCTGCCCGTGAGCGCTGGGAGTCGTTGATAGCGCTCGTGGAGCTCTCCGAGGAGCTCGCGGCGACGGTGCCCGACGCGGACCTGGCCCGCTACGTCGCGGAGCTGGACGCGCGCGCCGAGTCGCAGCACCCGCCGACGGTCGAGGGCGTCACGCTGGCCTCGCTGCACGCGGCGAAGGGCTTGGAGTGGGACGCGGTGTTCCTCGCCGGTCTGGTCGAGGGGACGCTGCCGATCCAGCACGCCGACACCGATGCGGCGGTCGAGGAGGAGCGCAGGCTGCTCTACGTCGGGGTGACCCGGGCCCGCGAGCACCTGTGCTTGTCGTGGGCGCTGGCGCGCGCCGGCGGTCGGCGCTACCGGCGCCGCAGCCGGTTCCTGTACAGCCTGGTCCCGGACGAGCACCCGGCCGCGCTGCCGGGCCGGGTCAAGCAGCGCGAGCAGCTGCCGAAGCTGGCCAAGCCGGTCAAACCGCGTTGCCGGATCTGCAACGCCACGCTGGCCGGCACGATGGACATCAAGCTGGGGCGCTGCGCGGACTGCCCGTCCGATGTGGACGAAGACCTGCTGTCCCAGCTGAAGGCGTGGCGCAGCGAGCGGGCCCGGCAGTTGAAGGTGCCCGCCTACGTGGTGTTCACCGATGCCACGCTGACCGCGATCGCCGAGCAGCGCCCGGTCGACGAGAGCGCGCTGGTGAGCATCTCCGGGATCGGGGCGTCGAAGGTGCAGAAGTTCGGCACCGACGTCCTCGCGCTGGTCGCGGGCGACCGTCCTGGCGCGAGGTAAAACGCCTGGTGGTGGCGTTTTTCAGGCCATCGGGCGGAATCTTTGAAAAATACGTTGCGACCGGTGCCGCCCTGCCAATAACCTGCAGGAGCGCGAGTTGCGGTCGACCGGACCGCGATCTGAAGCCCTGGATGGGAGGTGGCTCTGGTGTTTACGAATCTGATCAACAGCACCCCCTGCCACCTGATGGCCGGGGCCATCGCGCTGTTCCGTATCACTTTTGCGCCGTTCCCAGCTGATTCTCACGGCGGTTATGGCCGAAAGTTCCAGCCGCGTTGGTTCCGCGCGCTCCCGGTGAGCGCGGTGGCCCCGCGTAGGTCCGTTCGTCGGCGAATCCCTGATCCACTGATCTAGGGGCGCCTCTCAGGCTTCTCGAAGGCCGCGGACCAGCGATTGGGTCCGCGGCCTTCTTGTGTTGCCGACATTTCCACATCCACAACCACGACCTGCTTCCGATCGACTACAGGAGGAAGTCGCATGTTGACCGCGAGTGTGCCGATATCGAACTCGGGCACGGACTTGCAGCCAGCTGCTGACAGCGTCGCCGGGCTGCTCAACAGCGCACCTGGCCTGGACGACGAGCTGCCCTGCCGACAGGACCCGGACCTGTGGTTCGCCGAGAACCCACGGGAACTGGACCAGGCCAAGGCGCGGTGCGCCGACTGCCCGATCCGGGCGCAGTGCCTGGCCGGTGCGGTGTCCCGCGGCGAGCCCTGGGGCGTCTGGGGCGGCGAGATCTTCGAGCGCGGTGCGGTGGTCGCCCGCAAGCGCCCGCGCGGCCGCCCGCGCAAGCACCCGCTGCCCGCCGACCGGCCGGCCGCAGTCCCGAACCGCCGCCAGGAGCAGGCGGCGTAACGCCGATCCGATCAACGACCCCGTGCTCCGGCACTTCGACGAACGAGGAATGAGCAATGGCACCTGAAGAGATGACCCGGTTGCGGATGATCGAACTGCGCGAGGAAGCGCATCGACAACGCCTTGCACGGAACATGTCCGCCGGGCGCTGGTGGCGGTGGCTGGCCGCCTACGCGCACCGGCGGGCCGATTCCGCGCAGCGATGTTTCTGATCATCGCCGAACCACGTTGAGGCACAAGGGGTTTCCGGTCGCCGTCGCATTCTGGGCGACAGCGACCGGAAACCGTGCACCTTGAGAACTGCAAAGCGGAAAACGTGCGTCGTAGGGTTGTCGTTCGTGGGTATGCATTCGCACGACAACATCGACTGGGACGCGCACCTGGAGCGCTTGCGGGCGGCCGACGAGCTGAACGCGCCTGAGATCGCGGAGGTGGTCGGCAAGCTGGTGCGGCCGGGGGACCGCACCGTGCTGGAGATCGGCGCCGGGGCCGGCGGCACCGCGGCTGCGTTCGCTGCGGCGCTGGCGGAATCCGGTGGCGAGGTGACGGTGGTGGACACCGCGCCGGAACTGCTCGCGGCGGCCGGGGAGCGGGCCGGGGCGGTGTCGGACCGGGTGACCGTGCACGCGGTCCGGGCCGACGCCGCCGAGGACGGGCTGGCCGAGGCGGTGGTGCAGGCCGGTGCGCCTGCCCAGGCCGATCTGGTGTTCGCCGCGTTCGTCGTGCACCACCTGCCGGACCAGCTGGCCGGGCTGCGCCGGCTCGCTGAGCTGGTGCGTCCGGGCGGCCGGCTGGCGATCATCGAGTTCGGGCTGCAGACCAGGGTGCTGCCCGACGACGTCGGACTGGGCGAGCCCGGGCTCGAGGCGAGGCTGATCGCTGCGCGCGACCAGTCGTTCCAGCAGATGCGCGCGGAGATGGACGGTTCGGCGCGGCTGCCGGTGGGCTGGGGCAAGGCGTTGAGCCAGGCCGGGCTGTCCGACGTGCGCTCGTGGAGCTACCTGGTGGACCGGCCGGCTCCGCTGGACGAGGTCGGCCGCAGCGCGGTGCTCCGCCGGCTGCAACTGCTGCGCAGGCACGCGGAGGACGGACTGGCCCCGGCGGATCTCGAAGCGCTCGACCAGCTGGTGGACGAGAGCGGCGAGCACTGCGCCGCGAACCGCGACGACGTCTACTACCTGACCGCCAACACGGTCCACGTCGGAACCCGGTGACGGCAGCGGTCAGTCGGTGAAGCCGGGCTGCCACCGGGCGATGATGTCGCGGGCCCCGACCTCCGCGTCGAGCTGGCACAGGATCCCGGTCGCGCCCAGCGTCACGCGGTGGATGAGCAGGTAGTCCGGGGGCAGGTTCAGCGAGCGGCCGGTGCGGAAGTCGGGGCTGCGCAGATCACCGACCCGCTCGGCCTGCCGCTGCAGCCAACGCCGGGTGAAGCGGAACGTCGAGGTGCGGACGGGGTCGACGAACGGGGCCAGGTAGGCCAGCACGTCCTCGCCCCGCAGCTCGCGGTCGGGCTGCACGAACCGCTCGGCGCGCAGCAGGTCGAGCAGCTCGGCGGGCTTGTCCTCCAGGGCCAGGCGGACCATCCGGCCGAAGGTGGTGGGCAGGCCGTCGGGCAGCCGGGACACCGCGCCGAAGTCGATCACGCAGAGCCGGCCGTCCGGCAGCAGCATGAAGTTGCCGGGATGCGGATCGGCGTGCAGCAGTCCGACCCGCGAAGGCGCGGAGTAGTGGAACTCGGCGAGCAGCTGACCGGCGGTGTCGCGCTGCTCGCGGTCGCCGTCGGCGATGATCCGCGAGTACGGGGTGCCGGTCACCCACTCCGTGACGACCACCTTGGGGGCGCTCGCCACCACCGCGGGCACCCGGACGCGCTCGTCGTCCTTGAACACCTTGGCGAAGGCCCGCTGGTTGTCGGCCTCGGTGCGGTAGTCCAGCTCCTCGACCATCCGGTCCTGCAGCTCGGTCAGCAGGGGCTTGACCTCCGCGCCGGGCGCCAGCGACTGGAACAGCCGGGAGAACCGCGTCAGCTGGCGCAGATCGGAGCGCAGCGCCTCGTCCGCGCCCGGGTACTGGACCTTCACCGCGACCTCGCGGCCGTCGTGCCAGACCGCCCGGTGGACCTGGCCGATGCTGGCCGCGGCGGCGGGGGTGTCGTCGAACTCGCTGAACCGCTTGCGCCAGCCGCTGCCGAGCTGCTCGGTCAGCACCCGGTGCACGCTGCCGGCCTCCATGGGCGGAGCCGCGGCCTGCAGCTTGGTGAGCGCCTCGCGGTACGGGCCGGCCATCTCGTCGGGAACGGCTGCTTCGAAGACGCTCAGCGCTTGGCCGAACTTCATCGCGCCGCCCTTGAGCTGGCCGAGCACGGAGAACAGCTGCTCCGCGGTCTTGGCCGACACCTCGGCGTTGATCTGGGCGGCGTCCTGGCCGGTGAGCCGCTTGCCCCAGCCGGCCGCCAGTCGACCGGCGACACCCAGCGGCAGGCTGGCGAGCTTGGCGGTGCGGTGCGCTGCCCGGCGCGGGATGTCGGCCACGAATTCTCCTTGGTGCGCGCAGGAAAACCCTCCCGATCCCGGAGGCGTCCGAAGACGCGTTCGAAATCGGGGAACCCAGTCACATGCTAGAGGTTTCCGGGCGCGCCTTGGGGCGCGATGGCCAGGTTGGCGCGGACTTTGCGACGCCAGGTGGATTCGATTGCTCCGCCGATCTGCGGAGAACGGTGCGAGGCGTCTTTCCGGGTGAAGTCAGCCGGAATCGCGGGTGCGAACCGCTCGAGCGCGGTTTGCGCATTTCGCCTGGTGCGAACCATTGCGGGCGGGAGAGGGCGCATGCGTCCCCGGCGCAGCGGTGGGCGACCGCTGCGGCGTCCGGCGGGTCGTCGGACAGGCGGGTGGGCCTGCGGCGGCCCACCCGGGCCCGGGTCACGCCTTGCCGAGGATGCGGGTCATCTTGGTGCCGCAGACCGGGCAGGTGCCCTTGGCCATCCGGCGACCGTTGGTCTCGGAGACCTCGCCGGAGAAGTCGCGCTTCTCGCGGCACTTGACGCAGTAGCCGTTGTAGGTCTCGGCCACGGCTCCCCTCCTTAATGTCGTGACCCAGCTCGCTGGCTGGATCGGCTGCGCCCTCCTCCGGGCGGCTGGGGGAACGGTACATGTGGGCTATACGACATGCATGCATTAAGAGCATCGCATGTTCGACTTAATCGGGTAATCCCTCGAGGGGTAACGGTGCGTAGGCGATGTGGTGCGGCTCACCGGAGGATCCGATTGTCGGCCTTACTCGCTAGGGTCCATTTTCGTGGCTGAACCCGAGGTCGAGGTGCGCCGCAGCAAGCGCCGCCGCCAAACGGTGAGCGCCTATCGCGACGGTGACAAGATCGTGGTGCTGCTTCCGGCGCGGATGACCCGTGCGGAAGAAAAGCGCTGGGTGGCGGACATGCTCAGCCGTCTCCAGCGGAGCGAAACGCGTCGCCGCTCGCCTGCGCGCGAGTCCGACGAGGCGCTCGTCGAGCGCTGCCACGAGCTGTCCGAGAAGTACCTGGACGGCCGGGCCGAACCGAACGGTGTGCGGTGGGTGGCGCCGATGCGCACCCGCTGGGCCTCCTGCACCCCGAGCGAGGCCACCATCCGGGTGAGTCGACGCCTCCGAGATGTACCCGGTTGGGTGCTCGATTACGTGCTCGTCCACGAGCTGGCGCACCTGCTGGTGCCCGGTCACGGCCCGGACTTCTGGAAGTGGGTTCGCCGCTACCCGAAGACCGAGCGGGCCATCGGCTACCTGGAAGGGCTCTCCGCGGCCGCGCACCTCGACATCGAAGCGGACGGCGACGGGACCCGGTGAGGAATCTGTCCTCGAACTCGTCCTGCGAGTCCCTGAACAGCACGACGGGCTGAGGAACGTCCCCGAGGGGGTGTCGCTCAGCCCGTCGGTCAGCAGGTCAGGACTGGTCGTCGCGCTTCGGCCGGTCCTCGCCCGTGCCGTCTTCGCCGGTGTCGTTCTCGCCGGATTTCGCGGCCTCCTCGGCCTCGGCGCGGCGGATCGCGGCGATCGGGTCGTCCAGGTCGGCGGGGGTGCTGCCCCAGCGGTCGGCGAAGTCGAGCGGTTCGTCCAGGTCCGAGCTGTCCGGCAGCAGGTCCGGGTGGTCCCAGATCCGGTCCCGGCTCTCGGCGCCGTGCCGCTCGGTCATCAGCCGCCACAGGTTCGCCGCGTCCCGCATCCGGCGCGGGCGCAGCTCCAGGCCGATCAGGGTGGCGAAGGTCTGCTCGGCGGGACCACCGGTCGCCCGGCGGCGCCGCACCATCTCGCCCAGCGCGTCGGCGCCCGGCAGCCGTTCGCCGACGGCCTCGGAGACGACCACGTCGACCCAGCCCTCGACCAGCGCGAGCAGCGTCTCCAGCCGCTTCAGCGCGGCCTCCTGCTCCGGGGTGGTCTTGGGCTCGAGCATCCCGGAGCCCATCAGCTCCTGCATCGAGCTCGGGTTGGACGGATCGATCTTCCCGGCCAGGTCTTCCAGCGCCGAGGTGTCGATGCTGATGCCGCGCGCGTACTCCTCGACGGTGGCGAGCAGTCGCTGCGCCAACCACGGCACGTGGCTGAACAGTCGGTGGTGCGCGGCTTCGCGGGCGGCCAGGAACACCGTCGCTTCGCTGACCGGCCGGTCCATGCCCTCCACGAAGGCCTGGATGTTGGCGGGCAGCAGCGCGGCGGTGCCGGTCGGGCCGAGCGGCAGGCCGACGTCGGTGGAGGTCAGCACCTCGCTGCCGAGCTGGGCCAGGCCGTTGCCGAGCTGCGAGCCGAAGGTCATGCCGCCCATCTGGCCGAGCATGGACAGCAGCGGGCCGGCGGCCTGCTTGGCCTCCTCCGGCAGCGCTTCCAGCCAGGCGCTGGACATCCGCTGGGCCACCGGGTCGCACAGCCGCTGCCAGGTGGGCAGCGTCTTCTCCACCCAGTCCACGGACGACCAGGTCTGCACCGAGCGCACGCCGGCGGGCAGCGAGGTCGCGGCGTCGAGCCAGAGCTCGGCGAGCCGCACCGCGTCGTCGATCGCCTTGACCTGCTCCTGGCTGGGGCGTTCGGTGCGCTGGTTGTTGTGCAGCTGCTGCACCGCGAGCTGCTTGGCGAGGTCGTAGTTCACCGGCCCGCCGCCGGACCCGCCGGGGCCGGCGCTGCCGGAGCTGAGCGCCTGGCCGAGCTGGGTCAGCATCTGGCCGAGCTGGCTCATGTCGAAGTTGGGCATGCCGCCCGGACCGGGCATGCCGGCGAAACCGAAGGGAGTGTCCCCGAAGTTTCCGGCGCCACCCTCAGAGCGGCCTTTCGACGAGTCGCCCTTGTCGGGGTCGTCTGGGTCCTGCGAACCGAACCCGAACGGCAAGTTGGTCATACATCCACGGTACGCGGCCTGAGCCGCCAGGTAGAAGCCGTCCGGCGCTCGATGTGCGCGAACACCGCACACATCGCCAACAGCGAACACGTACGCTGTCGCCTCGTGAACCGCCGTACCTGGACGCTGCTGATGAGCGTCGTGCTGGTTGTCGCCTTCGGCTTGCTCGGTGCGTTCGTCCGGGTGCCGTACGTGGCGCTCGGTCCGGGACCGACGTACGACACCCTCGGACTCGACGGCGACACGCCCGTCATCAGCATCGATGGTCAGCAGACCTTCCCGACCGGCGGTCACCTGAACATGACCACGGTGTCGGTGACCGACCAGCTGTCGGTGTTCGGCGCGCTCGGCCTGTGGGCCAGCGGGCGCTACGCGCTGGCGCCGCGCGATCTGTACTTCCCGCCGGACAAGAGCGAGCAGCAGATCGAGCAGGAGAACACCGAGGCGTTCAACGACTCGCAGACCACCGCGGAGACGGCGGCCCTGAGCTACCTCGGCTACCCGAAGAAGGTGCTGGCCGGGCAGATCGTCAAGGGCAGCCCGGCGGACGGCGTGCTGGCGCCGGGGGACCGCCTGCTGGAGGCCAACGGCCGACCGGTGACCGACCCGCAGGCGCTGCGGTCGGCCCTGAACGGCACCAAGGCCGGTGACCGGGTGGAGATCCGGTTCCGCCACGACGACCAGCCGGAGCAGGTCGCCAGCGTGCAGCTCGCGCAGGGTCCGGAGGGGCACGACCAGGGCTTCCTCGGGGTGGCGGCGATCGAGCGCCCGGACGTCAACTTCGACATCAAGATCAGCCTGGCGGACGTGGGCGGGCCTTCGGCGGGCCTGATGTTCACGCTGGCGATCATCGACAAGCTCACGCCGGGCGAGCTCAACGGCGGCCAGTTCGTGGCGGGCACCGGGGAGATCACCCCGGACGGCCAGGTGAACCCGATCGGCGGAATCCCGTTCAAGATGATCAAGGCCCGGGAAGCCGGGGCGACGACCTTCCTGGTGCCGGACGGCAACTGCGCGGAGGCGAAGGCGCAGGCTCCGGACGGCCTCCAGCTGGCCCGGGTGGCCACCCTCCAGGACGCCACCAAGGCGCTCGACGCCATCCGCGAGGGCAAGGTCCCGACCAGCTGCTGACCTCGCGAAGCCTGTTTTCAGGCTTGTTCAACCGAAGACCAAGATCAGAGAAGCCCCCTGGGAGCGAGTCGTTCCCAGGGGGCTTCTCCGCACTTCAGGGGTGCGAGGTCACTCCGCGAAGGTCGCGTGCAGCGCGGCGAGCAGGTTCGGCGCCAGCGAGGTGTCCGCGAGGAGCTCGCTCTCCTCGCCGTCCTCGACGCGCAGGCGCATCACGCAGAACTCGGCACCGTTGCGCAGCACCGACGCGACCAGTCGCGCCTCGCGGCGCTCCGGGTGCTCGGCGGCGACCTTGCTCGCCTCCGCCGCGTCGCTCGGGAGCCCGGCCTCCGCCTCCGGCGGCAGCACCACGATCTCCTGCACCAGCGCGCACCCGGCGACCTGCTCCGGCCACTCGATGTGGCCCAGCGCTTCGGCGAGGTCCTCGGCGGGCAGGGACTCCTGGGCGATCGGGGTGAGCGGCGATGCCGGGTCGAGCTGGTCGGCCAGCCCCGGTTCGGCGGCCAGCAGGCTCTGCGTGGACACCAGGGCGAACACCTGGGTGGGCTGGTCCCACCCGGCGGCGGCGACGAACTCCTCGACCTCGCGGGTGGCCGTCGGCAGCGCCGCGGTCAGGTCGTGTTCGGGGGTCTGCGACATGTCGTTCATGGTCGCACCGCCGCGGCGGCCCGAACGGCGCACCCCGGCGCGGCGAGATGTCGGATTAATCCAATTCGCGAAGCCCCTTCCAGGAACTTCACACCGGGGCCGTAGAGTTGAACATCACGAGGGCGGTCGGTGGTGGTTGGCACCGGCACCGCCCCCACCTGCCCGCTGATCGTCACCAGGAGCGTGCGCTGTGGCCATGCGGCCCCCGGTCGGAATGCCGAAACTGTCCCGGCGAAGTCGGATACTGCTGATCCTGGGCGGCATCGTGCTGGTCGCCCTGATCGCCGGATCGCGTCTGCTGGGCACCTACGTGGACTGGCTCTGGTACGGGGAGGTCGGCTATCGGGGGGTCTTCACCACCCAGCTGTTCTCCCGTGCCGGGCTCGGAGTGGGCGCCGCGGTCTTCCTCGGCGTGGTGCTGGGCCTGAACCTGTGGTTGGCCTACCGCAACCGGCCGGTGTTCGTGCCGATCAGCGGCCCGGACGACCCGCTGGCGCGGTACCGCACGGTGGTCACCGAGCGGTCCCGGCTGTTCGGCCTGGGCATCCCGATCGTGATCGGCGTGATCGGCGGGCTGGCCGCGCAGGCCGACTGGCAGACCCTGCAGCTGTGGCTGCACAGCGTGCCGTTCGGGCAGACCGACCCGGAGTTCGGCAACGACATCAGCTTCTACACGTTCCAGCTGCCGTTCTGGCGGCTCCTGCTGTCGTGGGCGTTCATCGCGGTCACCGTGTCGTTCATCGGTGCGCTGATCACCCACTACATCTTCGGCGGCATCCGGCTGGCTGGTCGCTCCGGGCAGCTGTCCATGCCCGCGCGCGTCCAGCTCGCGGTGCTGGCCGGGCTGTTCGTGCTGCTCAAGGCGGTCAGCTACTTCCTGGACCGCTACGACCTGCTGCTGTCCCAGCGCAACTCGCTGTTCACCGGTGCCAGCTACACCGACCTGAACGCGGTGATGCCCGCCAAGCTGATCCTGATGTGCATCGCGGTGTTCTGCGCCCTGGCGTTCTTCGCGGTGATCTTCCTGAAGAACCTGCAGATCCCGGCGCTGGCCGCGGTGCTGCTGGTGCTGTCCAGCGTGGTGGTCGGCGCGGTGTGGCCGGCCCTGCTCGAGCAGTTCTCGGTGCGGCCGAACGCCAACCAGCGCGAGGCCGAGTCGATCGAGCGCAACCTGGCGGCGACGAAGTCGGCGTTCGGCATCGGCCCGGACAAGGTCGACATCACCGACTACCCGGGCCGCACCCAGCTGCAGCCCAACGAGGTCGCCGCGGACAAGGGCACCATCCCGAACATCCGGCTGCTGGACCCGAACGTGCTGGCCCCGACGTTCACCCAGCTGACCCAGCAGTACAACTTCTACGGCTTCACCGACAAGCTGGACGTCGACCGCTACCGCGACGGCGACGGCAAGCTCCGCGACTACCTGGTGGCGCTGCGCGAGCTCAACACCGACGGCCTGGCGGTCAACCAGCAGAACTGGATCAACCGGCACACCGTCTACACGCACGGCAACGGTTTCGTCGCCGCGCCGGCCGACCGGGTCGACTCGACCTTCCGCGAAGGCGCCACCCAGGGCGGCTACCCGGTCTTCCAGATCAGCGACGTGGCCAACGACGGCAAGGGCGCCATCCCGGTCAAGCAGCCGCGCGTCTACTACGGCGAGCTGGTGGGCCGCAACGACTACGTGATCGTCGGCGGCAACCCGGGCGAGGCGCCGCGCGAGTACGACACCGACCAGCAGCAGTACACCTACACCGGCCTCGGCGGTGTCCCGGTCGGCAACCTGTTCCAGCGGATGGTCTTCGCCGCCTACTACGGCGAGCGGAACTTCCTGTTCAGCGGTGTGATCGGCAGCGACTCGAAGATCATGTACGAGCGCAACCCGCGAGACCGCGTGCAGAAGGTCGCGCCCTGGCTGAAGCTCGACGGCGACCCGTACCCGGCGGTGGTCGACGGCCGCATCAAGTGGATCGTCGACGGCTACACCACGCTGAACAACTACCCGTACTCGCAGCTGACCGAGCTTGGCGAGGCCACCAACGACACCCTCACCGGCGTCGAGCGGCAGCCGAACCAGCAGATCAACTACATCCGCAACTCGGTCAAGGCCACCGTCGACGCCTACGACGGCAACGTCGAGCTCTACTCGGTGGACGACAAGGACCCGGTGCTCAAGGCCTGGGAGGGCGTGTTCCCGGGCGTGGTCAAGCCGTCCAGCGAGATCAGCCCCGAGCTGCGCGACCACTTCCGGTACCCGGAGGACATCTTCAAGGTGCAGCGCAAGCTGCTCACCGAGTACCACGTCGACAACCCGGGCGACTTCTTCTCCACCCAGACCTTCTGGGAGGTGCCGTCCGACCCGACCGCTCGCGGCAACACGGCCAGCGCCGAAGGGCAGCAGCCGCCCTACTACGTGCTGGCGCAGATCGGTGACCAGAAGGACCCGACCTTCCAGCTGACCAGTGCGCTCACCGCGCTGAAGCGGCAGAACATGTCGGCGTGGGTTTCGGCCTCCTCGGATCCGCAGGACTACGGCAAGCTCAGGGTGCTGAGATTGCCGACCAACACCCTCACGCCGGGTCCGAACCAGGTGCAGAACCAGATGGAGTCGACTCCGGAGGTCACCGAGAACCGCACCCTGTTCAACAACCCGAACGTCAACGCGATCTTCGGCAACCTGCTGACGCTGCCGGTGGCGGGCGGTCTGCTCTACATCGAGCCGATCTACATCCAGCGCAACGAGCAGGAGTCCTACCCGCAGCTGGCCCGGGTGCTGGTGTCCTTCGGCGGCAAGGTCGGCTTCTCCGAGACCCTGCAGGGCGCGCTGGACCAGGTGTTCGGCTCCGGCGCCGGGCAGGGCACCCAGACCGGCGAGCACCAGCAGCCGCCGGCACCGGGGCAGACCCCGCCGCCGGGGCAGACGCCGGGCGGCAACCCGGAGCTGGACAAGTCCGTCAGCGACATCCGGGCCGCCCTGGAGCACGTCCGGAAGGCGCAGCAGTCCGGCAACTTCGGTGACCTGGGCTCGGCCTACCAGCAGCTCGACGACGCCATCAAGCGCTTCGAGAAGTCGCAGGGCAGCGGCGGCTGACCAGCCGATTCGCAGTGAGGGGCGAGGACCGCGGCGGTCCTCGCCCCTCGGCGTTTCCGAGACGTCCGATCGGGTGCAGAATGCCGTGCGTCACTTTTCAGGCCCCCGGATTTGCACTAGGCTTCCGCAGTCCGTAAGGTTAAGGACACACGACGCGGGGTGGAGCAGTTCGGTAGCTCGCTGGGCTCATAACCCAGAGGTCGCAGGTTCGAATCCTGTCCCCGCTACCATTCGAATGGTCAAGGGCCCCGACGATGTCGGGGCCCTTTTCCCGTTGGACTTCATTTCCATACGGGGGCCGAGCCCCCGTAAACCCCCACGGTGCGGTGGTCGCTTTTCGTCGGCTCCTCGCCTGGGGGTGCGTTCCCGGCCTGGGTGGAGACCAGCTTTTTGGCTTTGCCGTCGGTGGTGGTCCTGCGCCGGGGAGCGCGGCGAAATCTCTGTTCTCGGGGTTCTGCGGCCTTCCGGGGTTGGCTAGACCTTTCGGTGGGGTGTTTTTGCTGGTGGGGGTGGGTTTTTTGGGTTTTGGGGACCCCCTTGTCGGTGGGGTTTTGGGGGTGTGTAAAGTTAGCGGCACAACAGAAGAGCGCAGCCGGAAAGGTTGCTGGCGCGGGGTGGAGCAGTTCGGTAGCTCGCTGGGCTCATAACCCAGAGGTCGCAGGTTCGAATCCTGTCCCCGCTACTAAAAGGGAAAGCCTTCGACTTCGGTCGGGGGCTTTCCCTTTTTCGTCTTCCGAGTCTGTGGTCTAGAGGCCTTGGGCCCACTGGCGGGCGCAGCCGGGGGAGCAGACCCTGCCGTCGCCCCGCACCGTGCCGGTCTGGCGCATCGACCTGCCGCAGACCATGCAGGAGTCGGTTTCACCTTCGCGCGGCCTGGGCACCAGCGACTTCGCGCGTTCCGCGACCTTGCTGGTCACCTTGGACTTGCTCTCGTTGACCTTGGTACGCAACCAACTGCGATGCACTTTCCCGCACCTCCTGCTAGGTCGCCCGGCCGTCGACTGGCCGGCCCAGAGCCACAGTGCGTGCGACCGGGCGCCGTTGGGCAGTTCCAGAACCCGATAGCACCTCATTGCGCAGCCAAGAACGCCCGTCCAGGCGAACGGCGCTCGTGCTCGTAGCAATGCGTGCAGGCGCTCGCCGGGAACCGGCTGCGCAATGTGTCCGGTCCGCCGGGGTGGCAGTCGTCCGGCCGCTGCGCCGATGGCGCAACCGTTCGTCCACTCGGCCCAGTCCGCTGCAACCACAGTGGACAGAACTGGCGACCACTGTGGACAGCTCGGCGCGAGCATGGCACCGTGGCAGTGTGACCGAGCTGAATGCGACATCCGCTGCCCTGTTGGGACTACTGCACGAAGGTCCGAAGACCGGTGGCCAGCTGGTTGCTGCTGCCACCGAGCGCTTCGGAGGGTTCTTCAGCGTGACCCGCAGCCAGGTTTACCGGGAGCTGCCCGCGCTGACCGACGCCGGCCTGCTGCGCCTCGGCAAGCAAGGACCGCGCTCCAGCCAGCAGTACGCGATCACCGCGGCCGGCAAGCGGGCCTTCAAGTCGTGGCTGAACACCGAGCCGGGCCCGGACAACGTCCGCAGCCCGCTGATCCTGCGACTGGTCCACTCCGGTTCGCTGACGCCCAAGCAGCGCGCGGGCCTGGTCGAAGCGGCCCGCGGCCAGTACGCGGTGAAGATGGACGAGGCGAAGAACGCGGCCAAGACCGCGGGCGACCCGTACGAGAAGGCGGCCGCGGACTTCACGGTGGCCTACAACCGGGCGATCATCAAGCTCCTCGACGCCATCCCGGACTGATCCGGTGCAGCTGCTCGCTCCGCGCGGCGGAGCGGGCAGTCGAGGGCAAATGGAGAACGGGCCGTCCTCGTGGGCGGCCCGTGCTCGGTGAAGTACGCTGAGCACTGTGAATCCCGACGTCGCAGCTTCGCTCAAGGAACTGACCAACACCCTCGAGGGCATCGAGAGCGTGATGGATCTGGACGCTCTGCGCGCGAATATCGCGGAGCTGGAAACCGAGGCGGCCAAGCCCGACCTCTGGGACGACGTCGATCACGCGCAGCGGGTCAGCAGCCAGCTCGTGCACCGGCAGGCCGAGCTGCGCCGGGTCACCGAGCTGCGGCAGCGCATCGAGGACCTGGAGGTCCTCTACGAGCTCAGCGAGGACGAGGGCGACACCTCCGGGCTGGCCGAGGCCGACCAGGAGCGCGAGTCCCTCGCGAAGGACCTGGAGACGCTCGAGGTCCGCACCCTGCTGTCCGGCGAGTACGACCAGCGCGAGGCGATGGTCACCATCCGAGCCGAGGCCGGTGGCGTCGACGCCGCCGACTTCGCCGAGATGATGATGCGGATGTACCTGCGGTGGGCGGAGCGGCACTCCTACCCGACCGAGGTCTACGACACCTCCTACGCCGAAGAGGCCGGGCTGAAGTCCGCCACCTTCCGGATCAACGCCCCCTACGCCTACGGCACCCTCTCCGTCGAGCAGGGCACGCACCGCCTGGTGCGCATCTCGCCGTTCGACAACCAGGGCCGCCGCCAGACCTCCTTCGTCGGCGTCGAGGTCCTGCCGGTCGTGGAGGAGACCGACAGCGTCGAGATCCCGGAGAAGGACATCCGGGTCGACGTGTTCCGGTCCTCCGGCCCCGGCGGGCAGAGCGTCAACACCACCGACTCGGCGGTGCGCATCACGCACATCCCGACCGGCATCGTGGTGTCCTGCCAGAACGAGAAGTCGCAGCTGCAGAACAAGGCCGCCGCGATGCGCGTCCTGCAGGCCAAGCTGCTCGCCCGCAAGAAGGAGGAGGAGCGCGCCGAGCTCGACGCGCTCAAGGACAGCGGGTCCAGCTGGGGCAACCAGATGCGCTCCTACGTCCTGCACCCGTACCAGATGGTCAAGGACCTGCGCACCGAGCACGAGGTCGGCAACCCCGACGCGGTCCTCGACGGCGACATCGACGGGTTCCTCGAGGCAGGCATCCGCTGGCGCCGCCAGCAGCAGAGCGTGGCCTGACCGGGCAGCGGAGCGTGGCCTGACGGGCACGTGCCGCTACCAGGCGGAACGCGAAGGTGATCAAGGACGCACCGCCGAACCGGGTGAGTCGCGGTCCCCCTTATGGACGCAGGTAAACTCACGCCCTGTGATCCGCCTTGAGCACGTGTCAAAGACGTACAAGACGTCGACCAGGCCCGCTCTCGACGATGTCTCGGTAGGCATCGAGAAGGGCGAGTTCGTCTTCCTCATCGGCCCGTCCGGGTCCGGCAAGTCGACGTTCATGCGTCTGCTGCTGCGCGAGGACGTGCCCAGCCGCGGTCGGGTCTTCGTCGCCGACTGGAACGTGGCGAAGCTGCCGCGGCGCCGCGTCCCGCGCCTGCGCCAGCGCATCGGCTGCGTCTTCCAGGACTTCCGGCTGCTGAACAACAAGACCGTCGCGGAGAACGTGGCGTTCGCGCTGGAAGTCATCGGCAAGCCGCGCAACGACATCCGCCGGGTGGTGCCGCAGGTGCTGCAGCTCGTCGGTCTGGACGGCAAGGCCGACCGGATGCCGCACGAGCTCTCCGGTGGTGAGCAGCAGCGCGTCGCGATCGCGCGGGCCTTCGTCAACCGCCCACTGGTGCTGCTCTGCGACGAGCCGACCGGAAACCTCGACCCCGACACCAGCCAGGACATCATGCTGCTGCTGGAGCGGATCAACCGCACCGGCACCACCGTCGTGATGGCCACCCACGACCACTCGATCGTCGACTCGATGCGGCGCCGCGTGGTCGAGCTGAGCCTCGGTCGCGTCATTCGCGACGACGCCCGCGGCGTCTACGGCGTCGGCCGCTAGGCCCCCCGAACCTGCGGCACTGACACACCCCCGACCGGCTAGGAAAGCTGACTAAAGATGCGCGCGAGCTTCGTATTCAGCGAGGTCGTCAACGGCCTGCGGCGCAACGTGACGATGACCATCGCGATGATCCTGACGACCGCCATTTCGGTCGGTCTGCTCGGCGGCGGTCTCCTCGTGGTCCGGATGATCGACAAGATGCAGGAGACCTACCAGGACCGCGTCGAGGTCGTGGTGTTCATGACCGACGACGTCAGCGCGAACGACAACGACTGCACCCAGCAGCCCTGCGCGAACATCATGTCCGACCTCAAGAACGTCCCCGGCGTCGAAGCGGTGAAGTACGAGAACCGCCAGCAGGCGTTCGAGAGCTTCAAGAAGGTCTTCGCGTCGCAGCCGGAGCTGCGCGACGTCGCCCGCACCGAGGCGATGCCCGCCTCGCTGCGGGTCAAGCTGAGCGACCCGGAGCGCTTCGGTGCGGTCCAGCAGGAGTTCCAGGGCCGTCCCGGCGTGGACAACGTGGTCAACCAGGCCGAGTACCTGAACCGCATGTTCGACGTGCTCAACGGCTTCCGCAACGCCACGTTCGCGATCGCGCTGATCCAGGCGCTGGCGGCGCTGCTGCTGATCTCCAACACCATCCAGCTCTCGGCGTTCACCCGGCGCACCGAGACCGGCATCATGCGCCTCGTCGGCGCGACCCGCTGGTACACCCAGCTGCCGTTCCTCCTGGAAGCGGTGGTCTCCGGTCTGATCGGCGCGGTGCTGGCCATCGGCGGTCTGCTGATCGCCAAGGCGACGTTCATCGACCGCGTCATGGCGCCGGTGTTCGGCACCGGCATCATCCCCAACATCGAATGGGGTGACATCGCGGTCGTCTCGCCGATCCTGCTGCTGGTCGCAGCGGCGGTCTCGGCGATCACGGGTTACGTCACCCTGCGCCTGTACGTGCGCCTGTAAGGCAAGTTCCCTCGGGGGTCGCGGTTGCACGGGTTGCAGCTGCGGCCCCCGAGGTGTTTCGACCCGCGAACGCGGCTGGGAAAACCCGGGTGACACGGAAGCTAGAGTTGTTGTCATGGTGAAGGAACGCGGCCGCAAGGTCATCGCGCAGAACCGCAAGGCGCGGCACGACTGGGCGGTGCTGGACACCTACGAGGCCGGCATCGCGCTCGTCGGCACCGAGGTGAAGAGCCTCCGGCAGGGCAAGGCCCAGCTGGTGGACGGCTTCGCCACCGTCGACGACGGCGAGGTCTGGCTGCGCAACGTGCACATCCCCGAGTACACCGAGGGGACGTGGACCAACCACGAGCCGCGCCGTTCCCGCAAGCTGCTGCTGCACAAGAGCGAGATCCTCCGGCTGGTCGGCAAGATCAAGGAGAGCGGGCTGAGCCTCATCCCGATGTCGCTGTACTTCAGCGACGGCCGGGCCAAGGTCGAGCTCGCGCTCGCGCGCGGCAAGAAGGACCACGACAAGCGGCAGGACCTGGCCAAGCGCGACGCCCAGCGGGAGATGCAGCGAGCCATCGGCCGCGCCCGCAAGGGCATGCGTTGACGGGGCCGCGCAGCGACGCCGAGGTCCCCGGCTGGTTGGCCGGGCTCGGCGTCCCGGGCCTGGTCGACATCCACACGCACTTCCTGCCGGAGCGCGTGCTGCACAAGGTCTGGGCCTACTTCGACCAGGCCGGTGAGCACTACGGCGTCGAGTGGCCGATCTTCTACCGGCACCCCGAGGAAGCCCGCCTGCAGGTGCTGCGCGAACTCGGCGTGACGACGTTCGCGCCGCTGGTCTACGCGCACAAGCCGGGCATGGCGGAATGGCTGACCGACTGGGCGGTGGACTTCGGGCACCGCACCCCGGGCGCGGTGCCGACGGCGACGATCTTCCCGGAACCCGAGGTCGGCACCTACCTCGCCAAGGCGCTGGACGCCGGTGCGAAGTGCGTGAAGGTGCACGTCCAGGTCGGTGCCTTCGACCCGCGCGACGACCTGCTCCAGCCGGCGTGGGGGCTGCTCGCGGAGGCCGGGATCCCGGTCGTCGTGCACTGCGGCAACGGCCCGCGCCCCGGCGCCCACACCGGGCTCGACGTGTTCGAGCAGGTGCTGGACCGCCACCCCCAGCTGGTCGCGGTGCTGGCGCACGCCGGAATGCCCGAGCACGCCACCGCGTTGGACCTGGTGGGCAAGTACTCGAAGGTGCACATCGACACCACCATGGTCGGCGTCGCCTTCAGCGAGCAGTTCGCGTCGCTGCCGGACGACTGGTCGGCGCGACTGGCCGAGCACGCCGACCGGATCGTGCTCGGCACCGACTTCCCGAACATCCCGTACCCGTACGCCGAACAGCTGGCGGCGATCGCGGGATGGGCGGAAGAAGACGGGCGGCTCGGCGCGGAGTTCCTGCGCGCAGTGCTGCACGACACCCCGGCCCGACTGCTGGCGTGATCGTTTCAGGGATATGGGAATGATCGCTCGGACGCCACGCGTTATGCTGGGGTACACCGGTTCGAAAGCCGAGCCGGAGACGAGGGGGTGAACGGTTTCGACTCCGTACGTTGATCTGAGGGAAGCGTGCCGGTGCAGGCAGGAGACCACCGTGAGCGTCGCTGCAAACCAATAAGCGCCGACAAGAGTCAGCGCGAGTTCGCCCTCGCCGCCTGAGCGAGGAGCGACTCTGTCGGACCGGGAACGCCTCCGTCCCGGGATCCGGCATCAGCTAGGAGGCTCACACCGCCAGGTTCGGTCGCGGAACCTGGTGGGACATCAAACAGCGACTGGGCTCGTCACATCGGCTAGTTCGCGTGACCGGTGGAGCCAAGCAGAGACATAGCGGACTGCGCACGGAGAAGACTTGGTGAAGCGGCGGAGGACCCGGGTTCGATTCCCGGCACCTCCACTCGATCGAAGGCGCACCCTGCTCGGCGGGGTGCGCCTTCGCTGTTTTTCGATCTCGTCATTTCATCTGGGGGTGCGACCCCCAGGCCCCGCCCGGGGAGGTCCCCGGACCCCCATCGCGTCGGGTGCGTTGAGTGGGTGGGCTCGGGTGAGTGGGTGGGCTCCGTGGAGCGCGCACTGCTCAACGCAGGTCACTAGTCCCCGCGCGGTCGCGGCCGGTGTTCTCGGGGAGTTCGAATGGGTCGAGGTGTCGATTTTCGGCACCAACGAGGCCGGTTGCGAGTGCGGGCAGGAAGGTCGCAAGCTCGCCGTGGTGATCACTCTTCGGACGGGCTGAACAACTAAATGACCTCGCGCATTTTCCCCATCGGCAAATCGGCGGGGAAATGTTCTATTGCCGAGCGGGCATGTCTGCTCTTCGTGGGCTCGCTCAACCGCTTGGACGATCCGACGTGCGTGACAATGTTGTCCATTGCGTCGCATTGTGAAGATCACCCCCGTGCGAGATCGAAAACCGGCTCTCCCTTAGGGTCGACCCTCGCCGCCTGCTCGTCCCTGCTGATGAAAGTCGTGGAGCAGGGGGCGAGCAGGCCTGAAAAGGCGCTTGATGTGCACCGCTGGCCAGGGGGAATGGTATTACGTCCGAATCGCGAAAAAGGTGATTTGTGGTCGAAATCTGCTGTGCTCGGCCGCTCTCCTGGTAATGCAAATCCGGACATTCCACGAATACCTGGCCTCGATAGCCGCGCGCCCTGCGGCGGTCGATGAGTGCGTCGCTCGGTGGCGGCCAATTGATGCTCTGGTCATAGCTCGCTCGGAAGAGCCGCACCTGCTGTGTGAACGAGAAAGGATGGACATGTACTTCGCGAAGAACGGTCACCACGGGGGTGGTGGCCTCGGCATCGGCCTTGCGGTGACACCGATCATCTTGATCAGCCTGGCCTTTGCCCTGCTGATGATCGCCGCGGCTTGGCGCCTCTTCAGCAAGGCCGGGCAGCCGGGCTGGGCGGCGATCATCCCCTTCTACAACACCATCGTGTCGTTGCGCATCGCGGGCAGGCCCGGGTGGTGGCTGCTGCTGATGTTCATCCCGCTCGTCAACGTCGTCGTGGCGATCATCTTCGCCCTCGACCTGGCGAAGTCGTTCGGCAAGGGGACGGGCTTCGGCGTGCTGACGTTCTTGTTCCCGGTCATCTGCATCCCGATCCTGGGTTTCGGTGGGGCGCGTTACGTCGGTCCCGGTGGACAGTCTCCCCACGCGGGTCAGTCGTACTCGGACGAGGCGTCCACGGCGCGGTTCGCGCCGCACTAGGGGGAGAACGCGGGAAGTCCCGGTGCCAGGCGTGGGCAGTTGATCTCCGCTGGGGTGCCGGCAGGACGGGCATGGCCACGGGTGCTCGCGAAGTTTCTGACGCTTCGCGAGCGCGAGGAAGCGCCATGCCCGTCCTTCCATTTGCGCCTCGGCTGAGGAGTCGGTAGCAGCGACGGCGACGACCCTGGCCGGACGGCTCGTGGCAGCGGTCGCGTTTCGTCCACTACTTCCAGTACTCGTTGTGCGGTCGTTCCGGTGCAGTTTCTTGTCCATAGTGGACTAATGAATGCCGGGAACCGCCCTGCGTCGTGTTGCTGGACCTTGGGGTTCGGGGTGTGCGGGCGAGGTCGGGGGGTATATTTTTCGGGATCCCATCTTGGCGAGCGAGTGCTTGGTGGGTTACGCTTCCGCTTCCTTTCGTGATTCGAGATGTATATTTCGGATTGCGGAAATTGGTTGGGCCAATTCTGTCTTCGGTCGTCTGAGGGCGGCCCTCGTCCATGCAATGGGGCATCGGAGGTAGCGCTGTGGAAGCGGCATCAGGTCAGACTGAGAGATCGTCCGGGGGCAAGGGCGGGTTCGCCGAGCAGATCGAGAGCGCCTACGGGCGGATCGGCGTCACCAGTGCGCACAAGCACATCTTGATCATGGTTCTGATCGGCATCTGGTTCGACGCCCTGGAGCAGAACGCGGTCGGGCTGACCGGGCCCGTGCTGAAGGAGTCGTGGGGGCTCGGGGCCGCTCAGATCGGCTTCCTCAACACGATGACCTTCACCGCGACCGCTCTCGGGCGGCTGGTCACGGGCGTGATCATCGACCGGTTCGGTCGGCGCACGATGCTGATGATCAACCTGATCATCTTCGCCGGTGGTTCGCTGCTGTGCGCGCTGGCGCCGAACTACGCGGTGCTCGCTGCGGGGCGCTTCATCGTCGGCTTCGGGCTCGGCGGTGAGATCTCGGTGGCGGTCATCATGATGGCGGAGTTCTTCGCCGCCAAGCACCGCGGCACCGCGGTCGGGCTGATCAACGTGACCTCGGCCGGTCTCGGGAACATGCTGGCGCCGCTGTTCGGCATCCTGGTGTTCGCGGTCTTCGACGGTCCGGACAAGTGGCGCTGGCTGTTCGGCCTGCTGTTCCTGCCGTCCATCCTGATCATGTTCTTCCGCCGGTACGTGCCGGAGACCCCTCGGTTCCTGGCCGCCAGCGGGCGGGTCGACGAGGCCAACACGGTGATCAACCGGCTGGCCCGGGGGCAGCTGAGCGGACCGATCGAGAACCCGGAGCAGTACCTGACCGGAACCGGCGCGCAGGAGCAGGGCAAGCAGCCCCGCTCGGACTGGCGCGGCGTGCTGCAGGGTCGACTGCTGCGCCGGACCGTGCTGCTCACCGTGGCCGTGTGCATGTCCTACGCCGCGCAGATCTCGATGCTGACGCTGATGCCCACGATCCTGGTGGCCAGCGGCCACGACCTGACCTCCAGCCTCGGGTTCACCCTGCTGATGCAGACGGGTTCGCTGGCCGGTGCGGTCGCCGCGGCGCTGGGCGCCAGCCGGCTGCCGCGCAAGAAGGTGCTCACCGGCGGTGCCGTCCTCGGCTGCTTGGCCGGTCTGTCGATCGCCCTGTTCTCCGGCACCCTGCCGCTGGTGCTCGTCTTCGGCTGCCTGTTCAACTTCTCGGTGGTCATCCTGAACACCACGATCTGGTTGTTCGCCCCGGAGCTCTACCCGACCCGGGTCCGCGGCATGGGGACCTCGATCATCCTGGCGATGGGGTCGCTGTCCGGTGGCCTGTTCCCGCTGGTGGCCGGTTTCGTCTTCGACGCCAGCGGTCTGACCGGCATGTTCGCCATGATGGCCGGGCTGTTCGTGGTCCTCGGCATCGCGGTCCAGTTCCCGCCGGAGACCTTCGGCAAGCCGATGGAGGAGGACGAAGACGTTGTCCACGCCTGAGACCGGGAGCGTGCTCCTGGTCAATCCGAACACCAACCGGGCCACTACCGAGATGATGCGCGCGCTCGCCGCGAGATCGTTCCTCGGCAGCGGCCTCGGCGTGGACGGAGTCACGGCAGCGGCCGGGCCGTCGATGCTCCTCGACCCGGCGGCGCTGAAGGAGTCCGAGAGGCACGTTCGCGATGCCGTGCTGCGAGCGCTGGACGCCGCGGATCGGAGGTACCTCGCGGTGATCGTCGCCGCGATCGGGGACCCGGGGCGCAGCCGGCTCGACGAGGAGCTCGACCTGCCGGTCGTCGGCATCGGGCAGGCCGCGATCCGCGCCGCGGGGCGAGCGGGACGGCGGTTCGGCATGGCCACCAGCACGCCGCAGCTGGTGGACTCGCTCACCGCGCTGGTCGCCGAGCACGGGATGTCCGAGGGGTTCACCGGCGTGCGGTTGACCGAGTCGGAGCCGCTGGTGCTGGCGGCCGACCCCGAGCGGCAGTTCGCGGAACTGGCCGCGGCGGTCGACCGCTGCACGGAGGCGGACGACGCCGATGCGGTGATCATCGCGGGCGGGCCGCTCAGCGAGACGGCCCGCCGGATCGCCGAGGCCCGCACCTGCGAGATCGTGGAACCCATCCCGAGCGCGGCCGGGCTGGTGCTGCAGGAGTTGCACCTGGTCGAAGCCTGACCAAACCGGGGAAGCGCCCTGCTCGCGCGGGGCGCTTCCCCGGTTTCGCGTTGCGGTCGGCTCGCAGGGCGGGCTTGCTGCGTTGGTACGGTCGTTGCCCGCTGTTTCACAGCCTTGCGACCGAAGGGGATTTCCACTCCATGACGGGGACTTCGCTTTCGGGCGCGCTTCACGATCCGGAGACCTTGCGCGGATGGCGTCGGGCGCGGCGGCGAGTCCTTTGGGCGTTGATCCTGTTGACCGTCGTGGCCTTCGCTCTTCCGTTCTCCGCGCTGGAAGCCAGTGATGCGTCGGTGGTCGTGTGCGCCGCTCTGGCGGCTCCTCCGCTGCTGCTGATGGTTCCGTGCACGCGCCGTCAGGGCGTGTTGAAGGACATGAAGCCGATCCTGGAGACCTATCCCTGGCACGACGTGCCCGCGTCGGTGCGTGGTGAGGTGCTCAAGGTTCCGAATCCGGACGAGCCGGGGAAGAGCGTCGAGGTGATCGCCCGGCGGTCTTCGTTGGGGATGAAGCGGCGGCGGGCTGTGGTTCAGGCGTCTGTCCAGGGGTTTCGGTTCGCCGGTGATCCTCGGTTCGGTGGCGTGATCGCGTTGCGCGCACGGCCGGGGCAGCTGATCACCGTTGTTCCGCGGCACAGGTTCCAGGACGTCCGGAAGCGCCCCCGGGGTGTGAGCGAAGCAGCGTGGCAGCGGGCCAGGGAGGCCGGGATCAGCGGTGAATCACGCATCCCGGGCGAAATGCTCAGGGAACAGCGCAGAAGTGGCCGCTGAGCCCGCGCACCGTCGCGGATCACGTCCACTGCTGGGTTTTTCGGTCGTACCGGGGTGGTTGGTCGGTTTCCAGCTCGGCCCGGAGGGCTGGTTTGGCGACCCGTTCTGATGCGGTGCGGGGTAGGGCGGCGCGGAAGGTCCAGTAGCGGGGGACCTTGAAGTACGCCAGCTGCCGGCCGCAGAAGTCGGCCAGGTCGTCCGGGGTGCAGTTCTCGTCGCGGAGGACCACGACCGCGTGGACCTCTTCGCCCCGCAGCTCGTCCGGTTCTGGGAGGACGGCGGCGACGTCCACCGCCGGGTGCAGTTGCAGGACTCGTTCCACCTCGCCTGCGGTGATGTTCTCGCCGCTGCGGCGGATCATGTCCTTGGTGCGGCCCGCGTAGTAGACGCGGCCGTGCTCGTCCATCCTGGCGAGGTCGCCGGTGTGGAACCAGCCCGCGCGGAAGGCCCGGGCGGTGGCGTCCTCGTCGCGGAAGTAGCCGTGCATCAGGCCGACGCCCCGGATCGCCAGCTCGCCGGTGGTACCGCGCGGTACCGGAGCTCCGGTGCTGTCGAGGATCGCGACCTCCCGGCCGGCGATGGCCCGGCCGAGGCAGCCGGTTCCCACGGTGTCGTCGTGGTCCTCGGGGGTCATCCGGATGTCGCTGCCCGTCTCGGTCATGCCGAAGGCCTCGAACCACGGGACGCCCCAGCGCTTTTCGAGCGCGGCGTGCAGGTCCGGCGGGATCGCCGAGGCGCTGATCGCGCGGACCCGGTGGTCGAGGTCGTGCTCCGACGGGGGCATGTCCAGCAGCAGCTTCGGCATCAGGCCGAGGCAGTAGAGCCAGGTGACCTCGTGCTCGCGGACCTTGGACCAGAACGTCGTGGGGTGGAACCGGTCCAGCACCACGAGCCGGGCGCCGGAGGCGAGGCCGAGCGCGGTGTTCCACTGCGGATCGACGTAGTGGAAGGGCTGGGCGGTCAGGATCGTGTCCTGCGCGTTGATCCGCGGGAAGTCCTCGACCAGCCCGGCGGCCAGCGAAACCCAGTAGCGGTGGGGCAGAACGCAGCCCTTCGGGGCTCCGGTGGTGCCCGAGGTGTACTGGATGTTGGCGATCGTTTCGGGCACCGGTGCGGGGCCCTGCGGCGGTTGCGCATCGGGGATCGGGACCGCATCGACGTCCAGGACGTGGTGCAGCGACGTGGAACCCTTGATCCGCGTGAGCAGGTCGGCGTGCTGCGCCGTGGTTAGGACGACTCGCGCGCCGGAGTGCGCGAGGACGTGCATGGCGTCGTAGTCCTGGTAGTTCGTGTTGACCGGGACCATCGCCGCGCCGAGCTTGGCCGCGGCCAGCCAGGCGAGCGGGAACTCCGGCCGGTTGCCCAGCATCAGCGCCACGCGGTCGCCCGCGGTGACCCCGTGCTCGGCGAGGAGCGCGGCGAAGGCGTCGCTGCGCCGGTCGACGTCGGCGAAGGTGAGCTCCTGGTCCAGCGCGTCGAACGTCCACGCCACCCGCTGCGGCCACTGCTCGGCCGCGCGGCGGACGAGATCGGCCAGGGACTGCTCATTCGCTGTTCCGCCTCTCCGGGATCCACAGTGGTGGTTGCGTTCGGGATCGATCTCGCGTTTCGCGGCTTCTTGTGGCTGGGTACCGCCACGGTCCCCTGAGGTGCGGTTGAGGAGGTCTCGGGTTGGCACGGAGCTGCTCATCGGTTGCCCCCTGTCGCGCGCAACTCGTCGGTGCGGATCGCGTGCTGGATCTCCAGCGACAGAGCCGATTCCAGCGCGCGATCGGTGCCGGCGTCGATGCCTTCCTTGGCCATCGCCAGCGGCGCCGGTGGTAGCTCGGCGAGTCGTCGGGCCCAGCTCATCGCGGTCGGCAGCAGCTCGTCGGCGGGGGTCACGGCGTTGACCAGCCCGAGCCGGTGGGCGTCGGTGGCGGCGAGGGGTTCGCCGAACATCACCAGCTCTTTGGCCTTGATCGGGCCGACCAGCATCGGCAGCAGGGCGGAGAGCCCGCCGGTGGCGCTGAGCCCGAGCCCCACCTCCGGGAAGCGGAACTGCGCGTCCTCGGCGGCGAGCACCAGGTCGCAGCCCAGGGCGAACTCCGCGCCCGCGCCCACGGCGTACCCCTGCACCACCGCGATGACCGGCGCCGGGCAGCTGCGGATCCGGCGCGTGACGTCCTGGATCCGGTCCAGCCGGGCCCGCACGGTCGCCGGATCTTCGGGCGGTGCCTTCAGGTCGTGGCCTGCGCAGAAGGCGCGGCCGCTGCCGGTGAGCAGGACGGCCCGGGCCTGCGCGGCGAGCACGGAGTCGAACGCGGCGACCAGTTGCTCGACGAGCGCGGTGTTCACCGCGTTCAGGGATTTCGCGCGGTTCAGCCGGATCACGCCGATGTCGCCGTCGAACTCGGTCTCGACCAGCGACCCGGTCTGGGGTGCGGACATTCTTGCCTCCTCGGGGCTGGTGTGCGGGGTCAACCGTCCTGGCGCAGCGCGGACATCCGGGGTGACCAGGGGAGCGGTCGGCCGTCGGCGCCGACCTTCACGATCGTCTGCTCGCCGGTGGCGTTGGGCGCTTCGGGCGGGCCGCAGCGGAACGCCCAGGTCGCGCTGGTCCGGCCGAGCTTCGACAGGCGCAGCGCCACCAGCAGGTGCCCGGTGCTGCTGACGGGTGCGTGGAACTCGATGTTGAACTGGCGGACGACGTAGTGCAGGTCGGGATGCCGGTCCGCCACGGCCGCGGTGTCGAACCCCGCCGCCGCGAAAGCCGCGGTCTGGGCCCGTTCGACGTGCAGCGCGAAGCGCGCGTTGTGCAGGTGGCCGTTGGGGTCCAGCTCGTCGAAGTGGACCGGTGACCAGTGCTCGATCACGTCGGTGCGCCCTCCGATCCGAATCTAGTCGATCGATCGATCGACAGAGTAGAGTTGCTCGCGCCCGGGACGCAAGACGCGCGAGTCTGTTCCGGCCCACCGCCTGCAGTCGAAGGATCACCCATGCACCTGGACGTCCTGTACATCAACGGCGACATCACGACCCTGGACCCGGATCGCCCCAGCGCCCGCAAGATGGGCGTGCTCGGCGGGGTGCTCGTCGGACTGGACGACGAACTCGACGGCTGCACCGCCGCCGACGTCGTCGACCTCGGTGGCGCGCACGTGGTTCCGGGATTCCACGACGCCCACCACCACCTGAGCATGCGCGGGCAGCGCCTGACCCAGCTCGATCTGCGTCCTAGCGCCGTCACCAGCATGGATGCGCTGTACGCCGCGATCCGCGAGCACGCCGAGCGGTTGCCGGAAGGCGCTTGGGTGCGCGGGCACGGGTACGACCAGAACCGCATCGGCGGTGCGCACCCGACGCGGGAAGTGCTGGACGAGCTGACCGGTGGTCGGCCGGTCTGGCTCGCGCACAACTCCGCGCACATGGGCGTGGTCAACACGGCGGCGATCCGGCTGATGGGGTACGCCGATCCGCGCGACCTGCCCGACGTTCCCGGAGGCACGGTCGAACGCGACTCGGCCGGCGTGCCCACCGGACTGCTCACCGAACAGGCGCAGGGCCTGGTGTACGAGCTGATCCGGCCGGAACCGCTGGAGGACTACGTGCGGGCCATCGAGCTGGGGTCGGAGGTCGCGCTGGCCGAAGGGCTGACCAGCGTCACCGAGCCCGGTATTGCGGGGCGCCTCACTGGCAACGGCCCGGCTGACCTGCACGCGTTCCTCACTGCTCGGGAGCGCGGGGTGCTCGGTGTGCGGGCGACCGTGATGCCGGAGATGGCCGCGCTGCACGACGTCGACGGGGGAGAGCCGGGGTCCGCGGGCTTCGGGCTCGACCTCGGGCTGCGGACTGGGCTGGGCGACGACACCTTGCGGATCGGCGCGGTCAAGCTGTTCTCCGACGGTTCGCTGATCGGTCGCACGGCCTCGATGTGCTGCGATTATGCCGATGCCGTGGGCAATCGGGGGTTCACGCAGGACGATCCGGAGCGGCTGCGCGAGCAGATCTTTCGGGCGCACCGGGCGGGCTGGCAGGTCGCTACGCACGCGATCGGGGATGCGGCGGTGCAGCTGGTGCTGGACGCATACGCCCGTGCGCAGCGGCAGTTTCCCCGCGCCGATGCTCGGCATCGCATCGAGCACTGCGGCGTGACCAGCGATGCCCAGGTCGCCGAGATCGCCAGGCTGGGCGTGGTGCCGGTGCCGCAGGGGCGGTTCATCGACGAGCTCGGGGACGGGATGATCGCTGCGCTCGGTGCGGAGCGGGCGGAGCTCGCGTACCGGCAGCTCAGCTTCCTGCGCGCGGGTGTCGAGGTTCCGGGCAGTTCGGACTGCCCGATCGTGGAAGGCGCTCCGCTGCTGGGAATCCACGCGCTGGTCAACCGGGAAACCGCGGACGGACAGGTGATGGGTGCTGCCGAGCGGCTGACCCCGTTGCAGGCGTTGCGCGCGTTCACCAGCGGCTCGGCGTACGCCGACCACCAGGAACACCGCAAGGGACGGCTCGCCCGCGGCATGCTCGCTGACTTCACAGTGCTGTCCGAGGACCTCACCCGCGTCGATCCCCGCGCGATCAAGGACGTCGAGGTGACGGCCACCGTCGTCGGCGGCGAGATCAAGCACGACCGGATGGGCCTGACCGGCTGAGCCACCGTCTTCCGGTGTCGCGGACGTTTCGGCTGGTCAGGGGTCGTGAGTACTTTGAGGGGCTATAGCCCCTCAAAGTACTCACGACCCCCGGGCGACTCAGCCCTCGAAGCGGCCCGCCTTGACGGCGGTGACGAATAACCGCCACTGGTCAGCGGTCGTAGTGAAGTACCCGGCGTCAGGGGCCTTCGAGTCCCGCACCGCCGCGCCGGACTCAACCCGCCCGACTTCGACGCAGTTGTCGGTGTTCGTGCTGCGACTCGACTTCCGCCAGCTATTAGGCATGTTTCGTCGTGGACTCATCGCGCCTTCTCCGTCCTCCCGATCGCATCGCCAATGAGCTCTACCGACTCCGCCTGGCTCATCGCGACCGCGGCAATCTTATCGACGGCATGCACGTAAGCCCCGACTTCGTCGGGTTCGTGCAGGAAGAGTGCAGACACCCGGTTCTCCAGCTGGACCACTGGTCCTCTGTCCTCGAACTCGTCGAGCGAGAACGGCCCTTCTAGACCCGGATGCCATTCACTGCGCATAGGAATGACCCGCAGTTCGACGTTGGGCATCTCGCTGCACTTCAGTAGCGCACGGAGCTGGTCCGCCATGACGGATGAACCGCCTATCAGCTGGTAGAGCACGGGTTCTCCGATGAAGGCACGAAGTTCGGCCGCGTCCTTCCGGAGGATCGCATCCCGCCGCCCGAGCCGGACAGCGACTCGCATGTCGATCTCGTCATTCGGAACTTCACCGACCGTCATGATCGCCCTTGCGTAGTCGGCTGTTTGGAGAAGTCCGGGAACCAGCAGCGGCGAGACCGTGGTGATCTTCGTGGCTTCGCGCTCGATCTCCAGCAGGGCCGCCAGCTGTCGGTGCTGATCGGGCATGCCGACGGACAGCCAGTGCGATCCGTCCGGATCTCGTGCCAGCTCAACGAGTTCGGCTCGCAGCTCAGCTGATGCATCGACCTTGGCGAGATATGCGGCCACGTCCTCCGGCTTCGGCGATCGCGCTCCGTTCTCCCATCGGGAGACCGTCGCGTGCGAGGTACCGAGCTTGGCTGCCAACTGCCGGAGTCCCAGACCAGATTCCTCGCGCGCCCTGCGGAGTTCCGCGCCGAGTGCTCGCGCTTTCGGGGTGGTACCAGCCATGCACCACACACTACCGGCGGATAACCGCTGGTGAAGATCCCTCGAACGGTTAATTGCGGGACTGTCGGTTCCGGGTGTCAAATCTGACACAGAACCACTGGTACCAACGGAACCGAACCTTCCTGGGGGTCGCCGATGTATCCGTTTCATTGGGTGCCTGCTGCTGGGCAGCGGCATGCGAGTTTGGCCGAGAAGGCCGTTGGGTGTGCTTATCCGAGCGGGACCGAGCTCGAAACGCTGTGCCAGCAGGTGGTTTCCGCGGACAACAGCGAGTTGGCCTGGTTGTGGGGCACCTGCGTCGAGTGCAACCGGGAGGCTCGGCGGCTCGCCGGTGTCGAGCCGTGAGCTCGAAAACCGCCACCCTGGCGGTGTTCCTGCGTCGTGCCCAGTGGCTCATCGACGACCTCGCGTTCAGCGCCGGAGCCGATCAGCTCGACACCGCCGACGTCGATGCGACGGCCACCGCCCTCGAAGAAGTCGTCCACCTGCTGCGGGAGATCCCGCCGACCACGATCGATCAACCAGGAGGAACCAACTGATGTCCCCGATGCTGACCGCCCTGGCCTGCCTGTTGTCGCTGCTCACTGGCATGACGCTGATGCACGTCCACCGCCGGCGGCTTCCCCAGCACGCGGGCGCGGGCGAAGGCGCGACGAACGTCTGGCAGCTGATCGAGCACGTCGAATCCGAAGCCCGCCGCGCCGATTCCACCGGCAGGCACCACCTCCGCGAGCCGTCCCCGGAACCACCACCGCAATGGCCGGAAACCCCACCTGAAGCTCCGCCGCTGGAACTCCAACACCGCGTCCTGGAAACCCTGCGACGCCTCTGAACCCGGCTCGATGCACCTCCCCCGAGCATCGAGTCGAGCGGCCGGGCGGGATCGCTCCCCTCCCCGACACCGCCCGGCCGCACCCCCTCCGTCCCCTGGGGCCCGCAAATTCAATGGAAATTGGACATCCAATTTCCATTGAATTTGCGGCACTCCGAGCGGAAGCGCAGGTCAGGTGCGGGTTGCTCGGGCTCGCATGGACGGTAGTTGGATGTGCCAGATCTCCTCGACGAGGCCGTGGATGTCGGTGGCCTCGGGGAGGGCGGTCGAGGCGAGGCGGGTGGCCGGGACGCCGAGCAGCTGGAGCGCCAGTTGCGCGTGCGCGGTGGCGATCGCGTCGAGGTTCTCCTCGCCCTCGGGGGAGTACCACTTCGCCACGCCGGAGCACATCTCCAGCACCGCCATCCGCGCGAAGCGCTGGTCCGGGACTGCGAAGACGCCGCGCTCGCAGCCGTCCGCGACCGCGCTGCGCCAGAACTCCTCGTAGCGGTCCCGGATTTCGACGATCGTCGCCCTGCGCTCGGCGTCGAGGACCCCGAGCTCGTTGTCCACCACGGTCGTCTCGTCGCGGTGCAGCGCGTGGGTGAGCACGTGGACGTGCACCAGGCTGGCGATGATCTCCTGCGGCTCGGCGCCGTCGACCGCGACCCGTTCGGCCGCCGTCACCAGCCGGTCCAAGCAGGTCCGCATGATGGAGAACAGCAGGTCCTGCTTGGTGCCCATGTAGTGGTAGAGGGTCGCCGGGGAGAGCTGCGCGGCGTCGGCGAGTTCCCGGATGCCGGTGCCGTGGAAGCCCTGCGCGGCGAACAGCCGGACGGCCGCCGCCCACACCTGCCGCTGGGTGTCGTCTCCCGCGCGTCCTCGTGCGCTCATCGCTTCGCGCTCCCCGAATTGTCGGTCGATTGATCGATCTGATCGCCTCCAACCGTACCGGTGACGACACGGATACATCGGGCGTGGGCAGCAGAAGTCGCTATTGACCCTCCGATTTGCGGGACCTATCGTGCATGAATCTCTCGATCGATCGATCGGTTGAGACATCTTGGAGGCAAGATGAACGATCAATCGACGTCCGCGGAACGGACCCAGGAATCCACCGGAGCGAGCGGGCTGCGACCAGCGCTCCGGGACCGGCAGATGAGCATGATCGCGATCGGCGGGGTGATCGGCGCCGGCCTCTTCGTCGGCAGCGGCGCGGTCATCAACAAGGCCGGTCCCGCGGCGCTGGTGGCGTACGCGATCGCCGGGCTGCTGGTCGTCCTGATCATGCGGATGCTCGCCGAACTCTCCGTCGCCGCACCGAAAACCGGGTCCTTCGCCAGCTACGCCTCGCGCGAGCTCGGCAGCTGGGCCGGGCTGGCGATCGGCTGGCTCTACGCCTACTCGTGGAGCGTCACCGTCGGCGTGGAAGCCGTCATCGGCGGCGCGCTGCTGCACGGGATCCTGCCGGTGGTGCCGGACTGGGCCGCCGCGCTGGTGTTCCTGCTGGTGCTGACCGGCTCGAACCTGGTCGCGGTGCGCGCCTACGGCGAGGTGGAGTTCTGGTTCGCGCTGATCAAGGTGGTCGCGATCGTCGCGTTCATCGGGCTCGGCCTGCTGGCGATCTTCGGTGTGCTGCCCGGAGTTCCGGCGCCCGGTGGGACGAACCTGTTCGGGCAGGGCGGATTCGCGCCCAACGGCTGGTACGCGGTGCTGCCCGCGCTGCTCGTGGTGTCCTTCGCGTTCAGCGGTGCCGAGGTCGTCACGATCGCGGCCGGTGAGGCGATGCGCCCGGCCGAGGCGGTGCGGCGGGCCGTCCGGACCACGATGGTGCGGATCCTGGTCTTCTACATCGGTTCCATCGCGGTGATCACCACCCTGCTGCCGTACGACGACGCCGGGATCACCGAGAGCCCGTACTCGGCGGTGCTCAACCGGTTGGGGATCCCGAACGCCGGGCTGATCATGGACCTGGTGGTGCTCGTCGCGGTGCTGTCCTGCCTGAACTCGGGGATCTACACCGCGTCCCGGATGCTGTACGCGCTGGCGAGCAACGGCGAGGGCCCGCGGGTGCTCGCCCGGTCGAACGCCTCCGGGGTGCCGGTGCCCGCCGTGCTCGTGGTGGCGCTGGCCGGGTTGGCGACCGTCACGGCGAACTACTTCTTCACCACCACCGCGATCTTCGACTTCCTGGTCGACTCCAGCGGTTCCGTGATCGTCCTGCTCTACCTGACGATCGCGACCACCCAGCTGCACAGCCGGGCCCGCGCCGAGCGCGACGGCCAGCACCTGACGGTGCGCATGTGGGGCTACCCGTACCTGTCGTGGGCGGTGGTCGTCGCGCTGGTGGCGTTCCTCGCGCTCATGGTCGTCGACCCGTCCACCCGGCACTCGCTGTTCCTCACCTTCTCCGTCGCCGCGGTCGCCGTGACCGTCGGGTTGGTGCGGCAGAAGCGCGGTTCGATCTCGATCGAACGACCATGAGCGGCGGGACCTCCTGGGTACGGTGGCCGTGCATCGGCACCGTTCACGAGGAGTGACCAGTCCATGGTTCGATTGCACGTCAGCTCGGAGTTCCCGGCGATGCTCGAACGGATCGACGCACTCGCCGGGACCCTCGAGTCGAACGCGGCGGAAGCCGAGGAGCTCGGTCGCTTCACCGGGGACACCGCGCAGGCGTTGCTGGACCTCGGGGTGATCCGGGCGGCGCTGCCAGCGAACCTCGGCGGTCACGAGTTCGCCCCGCGCCAGATGATCGAGACCATCGAGCGGCTCAGCTACCACGACGCCGCGGCCGGCTGGACGATGATGGCGATGCAGCACGTCACCGGCACCACGGCGGCCTACCTCGGTGACGTGGCGGCGGAAGACCTGTTCTCCGGCACCGCGAACGGCTCCTACGCGCGGCTGGCCGGGCACGGCACCCGGCCCGGCCGGGCAGTTCCGGTGGACGGCGGCTTCCTGGTCAGCGGGAGCTGGCAGTTCGCCTCCGGGATGGCGCTGGCCACCCACGTCCACAGCGCGATCCAGGTCGAGGGCACCGGGGAGCTGCGGGTGCTGGCGATGCCGAAATCGCAGGTGGAGCTCGTCGAGAACTGGGACGTGCTCGGGCTCCGCGCGACCAACAGCATCGATTACCACTGCACCGACGTGTTCGTCCCGGAAACGCACACCTACGTCGCCACCACGACCACCCCGGCCAACGGCGGCGCTGTCTACCGGATCGGCCTGGTGAACATGGCCGCGATCGGGCACACCGGCTGGGCGCTCGGCGTCGGACGGCGGCTGCTCGACGAGCTGAAGTCGGTCGCGGTGGCCAAATCGGGCACGTACAACGCCGCGGTCGACACCGCCCAGTTCCACGCCGAGTTCGCGACCGCCGAAGCCAAGCTCCGCTCAGCGCGGGCGTGGGTGATGCAGGAGTGGCGGGGCATCGAGGACACCTTGGCCGCGGGCGAGCCGGTGAGCACCGAGCAGGAAACGCTGATCAAGCTGACCCTCAACCACGCGACCTGGACCGCGCACGAGGTGGGCCGCACGGTGCACCGGTGGGCGGGCACGACGGCGATCCGGCGTGGACCGATCGACCGGTTCCTCCGCGACCTCGGCACCGGCAGCCAGCACGTCACATCGGGCCCGCTGGTCCTGCAGAACTGCGGAAAGTCGCTCAGCGGCCAAAAGCCCGAAGCGCACTGGGAATTCCTCGACCTCGTGACGCCCTAAAGGCTGTCCCGTAATGATCAAGTACTGGTGGCGTGCGAGGGAAACGCGGCCCGAGACGGTGTGATGCCTGATGCTCAGCCGGCGCTGCGGGCGATTCTGTCCAGTGCCCTGCGCAGTGGTTCCCGTGCCCCGGGCGTCACCGAGCACGATCCCTGATGACGCTCGATCAAAGGAACGTACCCGAAGGCCGTGGCGTTTTTGTTGACGAACGCGACAACAGGCTCGTCTTCTTTCGCGAGTGCCGTGCCGGATTCGGCGAGTGCGGCGAGGAACTGCGTGACGTCCACGCCCCAGTGTTCGTGTACTCGTTTCCGTATTCCGCTGATCAAGAGGGTTAGCTCCGTTTCTGTTTCGGGGCTGTCCTCCCATGGATGTGTTGGGTCGAGAGCGGGATTTTCAAAATAGCGCCCAGTCATCGGATCCCTCCGCCACTGATGTTCGCTTCGTTTGAGCAAGAGGGTAGTCCGGCACGGCTCGCCTGCGTGGAATCTCGGTGGCATCGGGTTTAACCCCGATGCGCCCGATTCCCGCGGAGTGCACTGGGTCCTCGAAGTAGAAGAAGGGTTCTGGGCCGCTCCGGGCACCGGCGCAGAACTCCGGCCGCACCTGAGCAGACATGGTGCGATCCGCACCACCTGCACCGCTACATGATCCACTACCGCCCCAGACCCATGATTATGGGACAACCTTTAGGCGAGCGACTGGACGAGGTCGGTCAGCTGCGCGAGGTTGCGGCACTCGGCCATTTCGACGAGGTCGGCGTACTCGGGCGCCACGGAGTCGCCGGTGCCCCAGGACGTGCTGGGTTCCGGGTTGAGCCACAGGGTTCGCTTGCACCGGTCGGTCAGGTCGGCTAGTGCGTCGAGCTCCGGGTCGTAGTTGTTGTTGCGCGCGTCGCCGAGGATCAGCAGGACCGTGCGAGGCGTGAGCACGTCTCCGTGCTTGTCGGCGAAGTCGGTGAACACGCGGCCGTGGTCGGTCCCGGTGCCCGGGAGCTGGAGGGTGTCGCGGCGGACCGCGGCCAGGGCTTCCGCGGCGTCTCGGCCGCGGCGGAGGTGGTCGGTCACCTCGTGGACGTCGCGGACGAAGGCGAACACCCGGGTGCGGGAGAAGACCTCGTGCAGCGTGTACACCAGCAGCAGCGCGAAGTGCGCGAAGTTCGCCACCGACGACGAAACATCGCACAGGACCACGAGTTCCGGCTTGTGCGGTCGGCGCGGCCGGAAGTGCGGCTTGATCGGCACCCCGCCGGTGGCCAGCGCGGACCGCAGGGTGCGGCGGAAGTCCAGCGTCCCGCTGCGCGTGCCGTGGCGCCGTTTGCGCTGGATGCGGGTGGCGAGCTGGTGGGCGAGGGGGTGGACGGCCCGCCGCATCGCCGCCATGTCGGCCTGCGAAGCGCCCAGGAACGACACCTGGTCCAGCGCGGGGTCGGTCAGGTTGTCGGCAACGTACCGCTCGCCCTTCTGCTCGGCGATGCGCCGGTAGGCCTCAGCGGTGACCAGCTGCTTGAACCGGTCGATCCGGCTGGTGAACCGGGATTTCGTCGCGGTGGCGGTGGTTCCGAGGGGCCGTGCTTTCCCCTCAGCGGTGCGCATCAGTCCGGCCAGCAGCGTTGTCGGATCCAACTGCTCCAAAGCGGCACGCGGTGACCACGAGCCGGGATTCCCGCCCGAGCCGGGAAAACTGCCGTACTGCGACAGCGCGCGGCGGGCGATCTGACCCAACGCCGCGTTGTCCCCGGTGTACAGCGCCTGGGCGAGTTCGGTGCGCATGGCGTGGAGCTCGGGCGAGGTGCCGTGGGCGCCGGTGACCTCCACCTCCTGCTCGACCTCGGAGCTGGTGGTGAGGCCTTCGCCGACGGCGATCGGGAACCACAGGTCGAACAGGGCGTTGAAGACCGCCACGTCCTTGTGGCGCTTGACCAGCGTGGCCGCGTAGGCGATCCGCACCGTCTCCCGATCCAGCAGGTCGACGGAGGCGAGCGCGCGGGCGGCGTCGATGCCCTCGGCGGTGGAGACCGCGATGCCGTGCTCGCGCAGGGCGGCGAGGAAATCGGTGTGCCGGTCGAGCAGGCTCATCGCCGCGGTGCTTCCGCGCCGCGCAGCCCCAGCCCCACGAGGGCGCGCTCGTGGTCGCCGGGGTGCTTGAGCACCACCCCGAGCGTGGACTCCAGCGCCGGGTCGTCGAGGTCGTCGATGCCCAGCGCCAGCAGCGAACGGGCCCAGTCGATGGTCTCGGCGATCGACGGGGCCTTGGTCAGCTCCAGGTTCCGCAGTGCGGCCACGACCTCGGTGAGCTTGCCCGCCAAGGTCTCGCCGAGCGCCGGCACGTGGGTCAGCACGATGTCGCGCTCGCGCTCCGGCGTGGGGTAGTCCATGTGCAGGTAGAGGCAGCGCCGCTTGAGCGCCTCGGAGAGCTCGCGGGCGGCGTTGGAGGTCAGCACCACGAACGGGCGGTGCCGGGCCTGGACGGTGCCCAGCTCGGGGACGGTGACCTGGAAGTCCGACAGCACCTCCAGCAGCAGCGCCTCGAACTCCACGTCGGCCTTGTCCACCTCGTCGATGAGCAGCACCGTCGGCCCCTCGCGGCGGATCGCCGCCAGCAGCGGGCGTTCCAGCAGGAACTCGGGCGTGAAGATGTCGGCGCGGGTGTGCTCCCAGTCCGCGTCCCGCCCGGCCTGGATGCGCAGCAGCTGCGTGGCGTAGTTCCACTCGTACAGCGCCCGGGCCTCGTCGAGGCCTTCGTAGCACTGCAGGCGGATCAGCTCCGCGCCGGTGGCTGAGGCGACCGCTTGCGCCAGACCGGTCTTGCCGACCCCGGCGGGACCTTCGATCAGCAGCGGTTTGCCGAGCCGGTCGGCCAGGAACACCGTCGTGGCGGTGGCAGGCCCGGCCAGGTAATCCACTGTGGACAGCTTGGTGCCGACGTCGTCGGAGGTGTCGAACACGGCCTCTCCTTCTCCCTACTGGTCAGCAGCCTGACACGTCGTAGCGCCCGTGTCAGCGCCTCTTCGCCGAAGCGATCGCCCGCTTCTCCACGTTGCACAGGATCAGGCCGAACGCGATCTCCAGGGCGATTCCGAAGACGGGGTCGACGAGCTTGCCGACCACCGGGACCCGGACGCCGAAGACCGTGGTCCAGATGACCAAGGTGCCGCCGGGGACCTCGGCCAGGTCGACGCGGCCGAAGGTGTGCTCGAGAGACGGCCGGGACTCCCGGATGCGGTACTCCATGCGGTGCGGGCGGTCGAAGCCGGTGATCTCCTCGCGGAACTGGAACGGGCCGCAGTCGAGCTCGCGGACCGCGCCGAGCCCGTTCTTCTCGGTGTCGCCCCGCCGCGTCAGCTCGCAGGAGCGGACGAGCGGGACCTGGGAGAACTTCTCGTGGTCGATGTAGGCCTCGAAGACGTCGTCGATGGGAGCGGGAATCGTCCGGGTGGTGGTGAGCGTGTGCACGTGCTTCCCCTTCCGATCAGTGGCCGCGCCGAGGCCTCCGCAGGCTCTCGAAACCGTTGTTGAGCAGGTACTGGCCGACGTTGAGGGCGGCGTGCCGGTCGGGTGCCGGTTCCTTCCCTGCGGCCATCCTCCGCATCTGGACGCTGTAGTAGGTGAGCTCGGTGAGGTTGTCCAGCATCCGGATGCCGCTGCGGCGCGGATTGACGATGCTCTCGTCGGCACGCCCGGCCAGCAGCTCGGCGGGGAAGTCGGGCTGAACGGTGAGCGGTCGCCCGAGGCCGACGACGTCGACCGCGCCGGAGTCCAGGGCGTCGACCATGCCGTCGACCGTCCGGAAACCGCCGGTGAGCATGAGTGGCAGGTCGGGGAGCTCGGACCGGACCCGCTCGGCGTAGGACAGGAAGTACGCCTCGCGCCTGCGGGTGCTCTCCTTCAGCGACGGATCGACGCCGAGCATCGCCGCCGAGGTGTACGTGCCGCCGGAGACTTCGAGCAGGTCGACGCCTTCGGCGGCCAGCGCGTGGACGACCTCGATGGACTCGTCCTCGCCGAAGCCGCCGCGCTGGAAGTCCGCGGAGTTCAGCTTGATCGCGACCGGGGTCTCCGCCCCGACCTCGGCCCGGATCGCGCGGAGCACCTCGACGACGAACCGGCGGCGCTTCTCCGGAGTACCGCCCCAGTCGTCGGTGCGCTGGTTGGACAGCGGGGACAGGAACTGGCTGATCAGGTACCCGTGTGCGCCGTGGATCTGCACGCCGTCGAAACCGGCTTCGGTGACGATGCCTGCGGTGGTCGCGAACTTGCCGATCAGGTCCTCGATCTCGCGGGAGGTGAGCTCGCGCGGCTGGGCGAAAACGCCTGCGGTGCCCGGAACTGCGATCGCCGACGGCGCGACCGGACGGGACGTCAGCGTGCGGGGCGTCTGCCGGCCGGGGTGGTTGATCTGCACCCAGACCTTGGATCCGCCGGACTTGGCGACCGCGGCCCACTCGGTCAGGTCCTGGAAGTCGCGGCGGTCCTGGACGACGACGTTGCCCGGTTCGCCGAGCGCGGTGCGGTCCACCATGACGTTCCCGGTGATCGTCAGGCCGACACCGCTGCCGGACCACCGGTGGTAGAGGTTCTTGATCCGGTCGCCCGGGGAGAGGTCGCGGCGACCCAGGCCTTCGCTGAGCGCGGCCTTGGCCAGGCGGTTCGGGATCTCGAAACCGTTGGGGAGCTTGAGGGGGCGGGCCAGGACCGATCGGTCGAGGCCCTGCGCTGTGCCGGTCATCTGGATCCTCTCTCCTGCGGTGGGGGAGGGTCGAGGGCGAGGATCGCGCGGACGGCCGCTTCGATCCGGCGCCCGGTGGCCTCGTCGGGACTGCGCCCTTCGAGCAGGGCGCGGCGGAGGATTCCGCCGGGCACGTCGACGACGCAGACGGCGATCGCCTCGACGGCTTCCCGATCGCCGCGGTCCCAGACGCCCCGGGCGAGCGAGATCAGCAGGTCGACGAAGCACTGCTGCGTGGCGTTGAGCTCCTCGGCGACGTCCGCGGGTAGTTCGGGGGAGAACAGCTGGTCGCGGCGCTGGGTGAAGAAGAGCTGCGCGCTGGTGGGAAAGCGGCGCACGAACTCGGCGGGCACGAGCGAGACCGCCACCACGGCCTCGATCCCGCCCTCGTGGGCTGCGGGCGCCTCGTTCATGAGCTCGCCGAGCCGGGACCACGCGCGGAGCCACAACTTCGCGAGCAGGTCCTCCTTCGAGCGGAACGCGTGGTAGATCGTGCCGTTCGACGCCCCGGCACTGGTCGCCAACGCGCGCAAGGTCAGCCCGGCAGGATCACTGCTGGTCACCAGCTGCTCGGCGACGTCGAGCAGGTCGTCGAGCGAGTGCAGTCGAGGTCGAGCCACAGCCGGACCGTACTGGAGCGCACACTCTAGAACACCCACTCCACTACGTGTGCTCGATCACAGCTCGCTGCTGGGAGCTGTTGCGGCCCAGGGGTCGACCGGGATCACTCGGGTGCTCTTGCCCTGGGCGTCGAGGATCCGGCCGTGGACCTTCGTCATCTGCAGCACCAGTTTTCGGTCCACGACCTTCGCCCTCGGGTGGTCTTCGGCCAGCCGGAGCAGGAGGTCGTCGAGGTGGTTCAGGGAGCGGAGGCCGACGATCAGGCCGAGGTTCGCCGGACTGGTCACCGCTGCGCAGTGGCGGGTTTCCGGCCACGCCCCGACCGCTCGGCCGACCTGGTGGACCTCGGTGTCCGGGACGGTCAGCCAGAGCAGGGCCATGGTGTGCCAACCGGCCAGCGGGCGGGCGACGTCGCAGCGGAACGCGATGTCGCCGTGGCGGCGGAGGCGGTCGAGACGGCGTTTCACCGCCTGCGGCGAGGAATTCAGCTCCGCGGCCAGATCGGCGTAGCTGCGCCTGCCGTCGTGCCCGAGCGCCAGGAACAGGGCGCGGTCCTCGGCGCCGAACGGCCGGATCTCGCGTGGTGGCGGGCCGATCTGCTCGCGGACCTGGTCGGCCTGGCTGCGGTTCATCACGCCCAGCCGCCAGATGACGCCGCCGAAGGTGCTGCCGAAGACGTGGCTGCGGACCTTCGTGACCTGCGGCGGCGTCGGCAGCGTCCGCAGCAGCACGTCCGAGATCGCCGCCAGCGACGGGGCCATGATCAGCGCGAACACCTGGTACTCGCCGGTGGTCACGCCGACCGTGATCACGTGCGGCAGCTCCGCCAGCTGCTCGGCGACCTCCGTCGCGGTGCCCGGCGCGCAGGCGAACTCGACCGTCGCGCCCCGCGATGCGCTGTTGCCCAGCGCCACCGTCGTCCAGGCCGCTCCGGCGTCGGTGAGCCGCTGCCAGCGGCGGGCCAGCGTGATCGGGGCCAGTTCCAGGACTTCGGCGAGCGCCGTCCAGCTCGCCCGCGGATTGATCTGCAGCGCGTCCACCAACGCGAGGTCGACTTCGTCCAGCACGGCGCCTCCGGTGTCGTTTTCAGACATCCAAGCGGGGTGGAACGCGGAAATCCATCGTTCTGGGCGTGCTGTGGCGAGGTTTCTCCGACGCTGCTTCGCATGCGCGATCCACAACACTTCGACCTGGTGCTGGCCGGGGCGCGGGTCATCGACCCCGAAACCGGGCTCGACGCGGTGCGCAACGTCGGCATCGACGGTCGGCGCATCGCTGCGGTCACCGCCGACCCGCTCCGCGGCGACACCGTCGTCGACGTCTCGAACCGCGTGCTCGCACCGGGTTTCATCGACATGCACAGCCACGCGCAGACGGTGACCGGGCTCCGGCTGCAGGCCATGGACGGCGTCACCACCGCGTTGGAGCTGGAAGCGGGCGCCCTGCCGGTCCGGGACGCCTACGCCGGGGCGGCCGCGGAAGGTCGGCCCATCAACTTCGGGTTCTCGGCCGGGTGGGCGCTGGCGCGGATGCGGCTGCTCGACGGCGCCGAACCGGGCGGGTCGTTCGACGTGTTCGCGAAGTACCAAGGCGCGCCGAACTGGCGGCTCCCGGTCGGTGCGCGGGACCAGGCGCGGGTGCTGGACCTGCTGGAAGAGCAGGTGCGCGACGGTGCGCTGGGCATCGGGATGCTCGTCGGGTACGCGCCGGACTCGGGGCGGGACGAGTACTTCGCCGTCGCGTCGCTGGCAGCCCGGTTGGGCGTGCCGACCTTCACGCACACCCGGTTCATCTCCACCGAAGAACCGGGAACGTCGTTGGAGGGCGCGTTGGAGGTGATCGCGGCCGCGGCCGGGACCGGCGCGCACATGCACATGTGCCACCTCAACAGCACGTCGAACCGGATGATCGACGACATCGCGGCGGCGGTGGACCGGGCCCGCGGCTACGGCGTGCAGGTCACGACCGAGGCTTACCCGTACGGTTCGGCGTCGACCGTGATCGGTGCGGCGTTCCTCGCGCCGGAGAAGCTGCACCGGCTCGGGATGAAGCCGGAGAACATCCTCTGCGTGGCGACGGGGGAGCGCGTCGCGAACGCCGCGCGGTTGGCCGAACTGCGCGAGAAGAGCCCCGGTGAGCTGATCGTCTTCGACTGGCTGGACGAGTCCTCGCCGGCGGATCTCGAGACGCTGCAACGGTCTTTGCTGTTCGCCGACACCGCCATCGCCTCCGACGCGGTGCCGCTGATGGGGCAGGTCGACGACACCTGGCCGGTCGCCGACGACGTGCACACCCACCCGCGCAGCGTCGGTTGCTACGCGCGCACCTTCGGCTGGCTCGTCCGCGAGCTCGGGGTGCTTTCGCTCGGCGAGGCCGTTCGCCGGTGCACCTTGCTGCCGGCCCAGATCTTGGAACCGGCGGCTCCCGCGATGCAGCGCAAGGGGCGGATCCAGGTCGGGGCCGACGCCGACGTCGTGGTCTTCGACCCCGCCACCATCGCCAGCCCCGCCACCGGAACCCAGGTGCGGACTTCCACCGGCGTCGACCACGTGCTGGTGGGCGGGACCTTCGTGGTCCGCGATGCGCAGATCCAACTCGACCGGCTGCCGGGCGACCCGGTCTTCGGTCGTCACCGCGACTGACGGAGCAGACATGACCCAGACCGCTGCGGCAACGGACGCCCTCTACAGACGGGTGAGCTGGCGGATCCTCCCGCTGCTGATCCTCTGCTACACCTTCGCGTACCTGGACCGGGTGAACATCGGGTTCGCCAAGCTGCACATGCAGTCCGACGTCGGGATCAGCGACGCCGTCTACGGGCTGGCCGCCGGGATCTTCTTCCTCGGCTACGTGATCTTCGAAGTCCCCAGCAACCTGCTGCTGGCCAAGATCGGCACCCGCAAGACCATCTTCCGCATCATGGTGCTGTGGGGGCTGACGTCGGCGGCGATGATGTTCGTCAGCGACGCGACCAGCTTCTACGTGCTGCGGTTCCTGCTCGGCGTGTTCGAGGCGGGGTTCGCGCCGGGCATCATCTTCTACCTGACGTACTGGTTCCCGCCGGCGCGGATGGCGGCGGCGATGGGCCTGCTGATGCTGCCCGGCCCGATCGGCTCGATGCTCGGCGGGCCGATCTCGTCCTGGCTGATCACGAACTTCGAAGGCGTGGCCGGACTGCACGGCTGGCAGTGGATGTTCCTGCTGGAAGGCCTGCCGTGCGTGGTGCTCGGGTTCATCGTCTGGAAGACGCTGGCGGACACGCCGGAACAGGCGAAGTGGCTCAGCGCGGCGGAGAAGGACCAGCTGCGGCGGGACATCGCCGTCGATCAGGACAAGGGGCAGCACAGCTTCCGGCAGGTGCTGCGCGACCCGAAGGTGTACCTGCTGGCCGTCGGGTACTTCTGCCTGATCAGCGGCTTGTACGCGGTGAGCTTCTGGCTGCCGACGATCCTGAAGGAGAACGGGCTGACCGACACCGTGACGATCGGCCTGTACTCGGCCGTGCCCTACGCGTTCGCCATCGTGCTGATGATCGTCCTCGGACGCCGTTCGGACCGCACCGGGGAACGTCGCCTGCACAGTGCGGTGACCGCGCTGCTCAGCGCCGTGGCGCTCGCGGTCGCGGCGTTCACGGCCAGCAACTTCGCGGTGTCGCTCATCGCGATCGTCATCGCGACGGCCTGCATGTGGGCGTCGTACACGGTGTTCTGGGCGATGCCGTCGCAGTACCTGAAGGGCACGGCCGCGGCGGGCGGGATCGCGCTGATCAACAGCATCGGACTGCTGGGCGGATTCGTCAGCCCGACGCTGATCGGCTTCGTCAAGGACGCCACGGGTAGCACGGTGGTCGGCCTGCTGTCCATGGTCGTCCTCCTCTTGGTCGGCAGCCTCGCGATCTACGCCAACCGCCTGCCCGCCCGGTGACGCCCGCCAGGGATCCGCAGTTCCCACTGAGGGTTTTCCATCCGCTCTCTGCGTGGCGGTGCGAGTGCCGAGGGCGTGCTATGCGCCTGCGGCGCATGCGACCCTCACCGCGCGGTGCCGGCCGTGCTTCGCGGTCACAGACCGCACCCTCCGCAAATTCAATGGAAATTGGACATCCAATTTCCATTGAATTTGCGGAAGTTCTCCACAGGCAGGACGACTTGTCCACAGGTGTCGGCGTGTCGGGGCCCGCCG
>NZ_JAQGLA010000002.1 GCF_027853915.1 Saccharopolyspora oryzae | reverse complement strand
CGGACCTGACGTCCGATGACGCGCTCGACGCCGCGCTGGAGGCGTTGCTGCTGGTGGTGGACGTGCCCGCCGGTGAGGAACTGCTGGCCGACACCCTGGAGCAGCCGGTCCGGCGGATCCGCCAGGCGCTGCGGCGGCTGTCCGAGAGCTACGCCGAAGCCGAGCGCGGCATCGACCTGCGCCGCGTCGGCGACGGGTGGCGGTTCTACACGCGGGAGACCTACGCGCCCTACGTCGAGCGCTACCTGCTCGACGGGCAGCGCTCGAAGCTGACCCGCGCCGCGCTGGAGACGCTGGCCGTCATCGCCTACCGGCAGCCCGTGACCCGATCGCGGGTGGCGGCCGTACGGGGTGTGAACGTCGACGGCGTCATCCGTACCCTGGTGGGGCGCGGCCTTATCGAAGAGGCCGGGACCGACCCGGAGACGGGCGGCAACCTGTACTGCACGACGGAGCTGTTCCTGGAGCGGCTGGGCCTGTCGTCGCTGAAGGATCTGCCGCCGCTCGCCCCATTGCTGCCCGAAGTGGATTCGATCGATGACGTCTGAGAACCGCCCGTCCAACGCCGCCGAGGAAGGCGTGCGCCTGCAGAAAGTGCTGTCCCAGGCCGGTGTGGCCTCGCGGCGCGCGGCCGAGGAGATGATCGTCGAGGGGCGCATCGAGGTCAACGGCGAGGTCGTCATGGAACTCGGTCGCCGCGTCGACCCGGCGACCGCGGTGATCCACGTCGACGGCAGCCGGATCATGGTCAACAACAACCTGACCCACCTGCTGCTCAACAAGCCGCGCGGCATCCTGTGCACCATGTCCGACGACAAGGGGCGCCCGTGCATCGGTGACTACCTGCGGGAGCGCGAGGGCAAGCTGTTCCACGTCGGGCGGCTGGACCAGGACACCGAGGGCCTGCTGCTGATCACCAACGACGGCGAGCTGGCCAACCGGCTGATGCACCCGTCCTACCAGGTGCGCAAGACCTACATGGCCGAGGTCATCGGCCCGGTCCCGAAGGAGCTGGGCCAGCAGCTGCGCGACGGCGTGGAGCTGGAGGACGGTCTGGTGAAGGTGGACCGCTTCAAGGTCGTCGACACCAACCAGAACCGCGCGCTGGTCGAGATCGTGCTGCACGAGGGCCGCAACCGCATCGTGCGTCGACTGCTCAAGCACGTCGGTCACCCGGTGCAGCGCCTGGTGCGCACCCGCATCGGCGACGTCCGCCTGACCACGGAGCGCCAGGGCGCGATCCGTCCGCTCAACCAGCAGGAAGTCGGCTCGCTGTACCGCATCGTCGGCATGTGATCCGCGCAGTGCAAGAGGCCGCCGAGCTCCTCGGAGATCGGCGGCCTCTTCGCCTTCTCAGGCCTTGGGGGTGGCGGTGCGCTTGACGAACAGGCGGGCCACCGGCTCCACGACCCGAGCCGCGACCGGGCCGAGGATCGCCATCAGCAGCACGTAGGCCGTGGCCAGCGCGGCCAGTTCACCGGACACCGCGCCCGAGGCCACCGCCAGTCCGGCGATGACGATGGAGAACTCACCGCGCGCCACCAGCGCGGCACCGGCCCGGGCTCGACCCATCCGGCCCACGCCCTGCATCTGCGCGGCGATCCAGCCGGTGAGGATCTTCGTCGCCGCGGTGATCACCGCCAGCGCCAGCGCCACCGGCAGCACCGGCGGGATCTCTGCGGGGTCGGTGTTCAACCCGAACACCACGAAGAACAGCGCGGCGAACAGGTCGCGCAGCGGCTCCAGCATCCGGGTGGCGTTCGCCGCGGTCGAACCGGAGATCGCGATGCCCAGCAGGAACGAGCCGACCGCGGCCGAGACCTGCAGCTCGGAGGCGATGCCTGCGACCAGCAGGGCCGAACCCAGCAGCCGCAGCAGGAAGACCTCGGGGTCCGGGCTGTCGATCAGCGCCGAGACGTACTTGCCGAACTTCAGCGCGATCACCAGCACCAGGGTGATCACCACCAGCGACACCCCGACCGCGGTGAGCCCGCCGAGGAAGCTGACCCCGGCCAGCAGGGCGGTCAGGATGGGCAGGTAGACGGCCATCGCCAGGTCTTCGAAGACCAGGATCGACAGGATCACCGGAGTTTCCCGGTTGCCCAGTCGACCCAGGTCCCCGAGGACCTTCGCGACGATGCCGGACGAGGAGATGTAGGTGACACCGGCCATGGTCAGCGCGCCGATCGGGCCCCAGCCCAGCATCAGCGCGACCACCGCGCCGGGAATCGCGTTGAGCGCGATGTCGATCAGGCCCGCTAACCACGAGCGGCGCAGCCCGGTGACCAGTTCGCCCGCGGAGTACTCCAGACCCAGCAGCAGCAGGAGGAGGACCACGCCGATCTCGGAGGCCAGGTGGGTGAACGGTTCTATGCCGTGGAGCGGGACCAGCCCACCCGTGCCGAACGCGAGTCCGCCCAGCAGGTAGAGCGGGATCGGGGAAACCCCGATTTTCCAGGCGAGCCTGCCGAGCACGCCGAGACCGAAGAAAACCGCGCCGAGCTCGATCAACGAGATCGCCGTGTCGTGCACCGTGGTGTTTCCTCTCGCGTGTTACTGCGTATGGAGTTGTCCTGTGGGATCAGCACGCGCGGAACGCCGTTGGCCACGCGTGTCCCGGTCGGTGACCGGGAAGGCGGAGCGGGCTGGGATCAGCCCTTCTCCAGGATTTCGCTGGCCGCCTTCAGGCCCGTGCTGGTGCCCACGACGACGACCAGGTCGCCGCCGGCGAACTCGAAGTCCGGGCGGGGCGAGGCGTGCACGGTGCCGTCGCGGACCACCGCGACGATCGACACCGACGTGCGGGTGCGCATCTCGGTGTCGCCGAGGCTGCGGCCGTCGTAGGGCGAACCCGGTGCGAGCGGCAGCTGCCAGGTGGTGACCCCGGTGACCTCGCGCTGCTGTTCGGAGAGCTTCGCGACCAGCTGCGGAGCGCCCAGCAGGTTCGCCAGTGCGCTGGTCTCGGCGGTGGTCAGGTCGACCGAGGCGGCGACCTTGTCCGGGTCTTCGTGGTCGGAGACGATCAGCTCGAACCGGCCGTCCCGGTAGGTGATCACACCGATGCGGTGGCCGGAGCGGGTGGTGAAGTCCTGCTGCGTGCCGAGTCCCGGCAGCGGAGTCACTGTTACGTCCACCCATCCACCATATTCGGTGATCCATCCCTTTCGTCCGCCAGTTCGGGTGGATCGGGATGCGATTGGGACCCGTGGCCGGGGACCAGGCAGAATGGACGGTTGGTCCGGCCGCTGGCCGGGTGCGGCGACGAGCAGGAGGAAGAGCACGTGGCACACGCCAAGCTCCGCGGTGTGGTGGCCCTCGACGGTCCGTCGGGCACCGGCAAGTCGACGGTGTCGCGCAAGTTGGCGTCGGCGCTGGGGGCGATCTACCTCGACACCGGTGCGATGTACCGCGCCGTGACGCTGGCCGTGCTGCGCGCGCAGGTCGAGCCGTCGGACGTGGCCGAGGTCGTGCGGGTGGTGCGCGCGGCTGAGCTGACCATGGGCACCGACCCGGAGCGGCCCTCGGTGCTGCTCGACGGTCAGGACGTCGGCCAGGAGATCCGCGGTCCCGAGGTGACCGGCGCGGTGTCGGCGGTGTCCGCGGTCGCCGAGGTGCGGGACCAGCTGGTCGCGCTGCAGCGCGAGCTGATCGGCCAGGCGCTGTCCGAGCCAGGCGGCATCGTGGTCGAAGGCCGCGACATCGGCACCGTCGTGGTGCCCGACGCCGGGCTGAAGGTCTACCTGACGGCTTCCTCGTCCGCCCGCGCTCAGCGGCGCACCGCCCAGGACGTCTCCGAGGGCCGGACCGGCGACCTGGACCGCACGCACGCCGACGTGCAGCGCCGGGACGCGTTGGACTCCGGGCGCAAGGTGGCGCCGCTGCGCAAGGCGGACGACGCGCTGGAGCTGGACACCACTGAACTGGACGTGGCGGGCGTGCTCGAGCAGCTGCACAAGCACGTCGAGAGCCGCGGCCTGCTGACCGACGGGGGACCGGCATGAGCGATCAGACGCTGCCCGAGGGTGCCTCGCCCCGGATGCACCGGTTCGGCCAGTGGATCTCGCGGCGGATCGTGCGGATTCCCTTCCGGGTGCACGTCCACGGGGTCGAGCGGATCCCGCGCACCGGCCCGGTGGTGATGGTGGCCAACCACAGCTCGCTGCTGGACGGGCCGCTGCTGATCGGAATGCTGCCGCGCAACGCGGTGTTCCTGATCAAGCAGGAGATGTTCAAGGGCCCGCTGGGCTGGTTCCTGCGCCAGATCGGGCAGATCGGGGTGCGGCGCGGTGAAGCCGACCGCACGCCGCTGCTGACCGCGGTGCGGGTCCTCAAGGCGGGCGGGCTGGTCGGGGTGTTCCCCGAAGGCACCCGCGGGTCCGGTGACGCGGAGAACGCGCAGCACGGCGCGGCCTGGTTGGCGCGGGCCTCCGGTGCCCAGGTGCTGCCGGTCGCCGTCCGGGGCACGCGGCGTCCGGAAGGGCGGGGCCGTAGGCTTCTGCCCAGGATCGACGTGCTGTTCGGCGAGCCGGTCGCGCTGCCCGCAGGCAAGGGCCGCACCGGCCTGGTCTCCGCGACCGAAGCGGTGCGCAACGAACTGGTCGAGCTGATCGCCGAACTGGACCGGCTGGTCGCCGACCACCGCGAAGACGATGTGAGAGGGAAACGAGCGTGACCGACGAGTCGCTGGAAGGCCTGGACGGCACGTGGTCCGACGAGACCGAGTGGGCCGAGTTCGACGGGGTCGCCGGCCCCGAGGACGCCGCACCGCCGGTTCCGCAGCCGGTGCTGGCCGTGGTCGGCCGCCCCAACGTGGGCAAGTCCACGCTGGTCAACCGGTTGCTGGGTCGTCGTGAGGCCGTCGTGCAGGACACCCCCGGAGTGACCCGAGACCGGGTGGCCTACGACGCGCTGTGGAACGGCCGCCGGTTCACGGTGGTCGACACCGGCGGCTGGGAGCCCGACGCCAAGGGGATGATGGCCTCGGTGGCCGCGCAGGCCGAGCTGGCCATGCACACCGCTGACGCGATCCTGCTGGTGGTCGACTCCCGCGTGGGCCCGACCGAGACCGAGGAAGCCGTGGCCAAGGTGCTGCGCCGCTCCAAGCGGCCGGTGCTGCTGGCCGCGAACAAGGTCGACGACCAGCGCGGGGTGGCCGACGTGCACTCCCTGTGGTCGCTGGGCCTGGGCGAGCCGATGCCGGTCAGCGCGCTGCACGGCCGCGGCTCCGGTGACCTGCTCGACGCCGTGCTGGAGGTCTTCCCGGAGACCCCGCGGGAGGTGTTCGGCGCCACCGGTGGGCCGCGGCGGGTCGCGCTGGTCGGCAAGCCGAACGTGGGCAAGTCGAGCCTGCTCAACAAGCTGACCGGCGAAGAGCGCTCGGTCGTGCACGACGAAGCGGGCACCACGGTCGACCCGGTCGACTCGCTGGTGGACCTGGGCGACGACACCTGGAAGTTCGTCGACACCGCGGGTCTGCGCAAGCGGGTCAAGACCGCCAGCGGCACCGAGTACTACGCCTCGCTGCGCACCAAGGCCGCCATCGAGGCCGCCGAGGTGGCCATCGTGCTCATCGACGGGTCCGAGCCGATCAGCGAGCAGGACCTGCGGGTGATCTCCATGGTCGAGGAGGCGGGCCGGGCGCTGGTCATCGCCTACAACAAGTGGGACAAGGTCGACGAGGACCGCCGCCACATGCTCGAGAAGGAGATCGACCGCGAGCTGGTCCGGGTGCGCTGGGCCGAGCGGGTCAACGTCTCGGCCAAGACCGGTCGTGCGGTGGCCAAGCTCGCGCCGACGCTGCGCACCGCGCTGGACTCGTGGGACACCCGCGTGCCCACCGGCCGGTTGAACGGCTGGCTGTCCGAGCTGGTCGCGGCCAACCCGCCGCCGGTGCGCGGCGGCAAGCAGCCGAAGATCCTGTTCGCCACCCAGGCGCAGACCCGGCCGCCGACGTTCGTGCTGTTCACCACCGGTTTCCTGGAGCCCGGCTACCGGCGCTTCCTGGAGCGCAAGCTGCGCGAGACCTTCGGGTTCGTCGGCAGCCCGGTGCGGATCTCGGTGCGGGTCCGCGAGCGCAAGGGCAAGGACGGGCGCCGCTGAGCGGGGTCTGCCCGACCGCTGATCACGGTGGGCCGGGTGGTGTGCGCGCTGCGTGCGCACCACCCCGCTAGTCTGCTGACCAACCCTTTCGGAGCTAGGGGAGGTGGCCGAGAGGTGCAGGCGGACGACCGCGGGGAACCGGTCCGGGTGGTGCTGGCCGACGACGAGTCGATGCTTCGTCGCGGCTTGCGCCTGCTGCTGGAGAGCAGCGGCACGATCCGTGTGGTCGCCGAGGCCGGCGACGGGAACGAGCTGCTCGCTGCGGTGCGCAGCCATCGCGTGGACGTGGCGCTGATCGACGTGCAGATGCCCGGCAAGGACGGGCTGTCCGCGCTGCGCGATCTGGTGGCGCTGCCGGACCCGCCGGCGGCGGCGGTGCTGACCACGTTCGACCTGGACGACTACGTGTCCGACGCGCTGCGGCACGGCGCCAGCGGGTTCCTGCTCAAGGACGCCGACCCGGCGATGCTGGTCCGGGCGGTGCACGACCTGGCGGCCGGTGGCGCGGTGCTGGATCCGCGGATCACCGCGCGGCTGCTGCCCCGGTTGCGCGGCACGACCGGCAACTCGCGCGAGATCCAGCTGGTGCGTGGCCTGTCCGCTCGGGAGCGGCAGGTTCTGGAGCTGCTGGCCGACGGGCGTTCCAACGCCGACATCGGGCTGCGGCTCGGGCTGACCGAAGCCACCGTGAAGAGCTACGTGTCGACCGTGCTGAGCAAGCTCGGCGCGCAGAACCGCGTGCAGGCCGCGCTGATCGCCCAGCGCGTCGCGGACGTGGGCAACCACTGGTGAGCGCTGTGCGGTGGCGTGTTCTCGTCCTTGAGGCGCTGGCCGTCGCGATCCCGGCCGCCGCGGTGCTGGCGACGCCGGACCCGTTCGGCTACGCGGTGGTGTCCGGGGTGGTCGCGGCGTTCCTGCTGCCGTTGCGGAAGCGGTGGCCGCGCGTCGCGGTGCTGCTGTGCATGCCCGCGTTGGCGGGTGGTCTCGGTTGGCCCGCGACGATCGTGGCCCTGTTCGCGCTCGGCCGGGCCCAGCCGCAGGCCAGGTCGCTGATCGCCTGGGTGCTGCTGGCAGCCGGCGTGTCGGTCGCGCCGGTGCTGATCCTGCAGTCGCTGACTGCGGGCTCGGTGGTGCTGACCTTGGCGTACGTGCTGCTGGCGGCTGGTGCACCGGTCGCACTGGGCGCGCTGGTGTCGCTGCGGCAGCAGCTGGCGGAGAGCCTGCGGCGGTTGGAGGAGGCCACTGCGGCGGAGCTGGAGGCGAAGGCGGAGACCGCGCGTGCCGACGAGCGGTCGCGCATCGCTCGGGAGATCCACGACGCCGTCGGGCACCACGTCACCTTGATCGCGGTCGAGTCGGCTGCGCTCAGCGCGACCACCGCGGATCCCGCCGCGCAGGAGACGGCGAGTCGGTTGCGCGGGTTGGCGAAGCAGGCGCTGGACGAGATGCGCGCGACGCTCGGGTTGGGCAGCACCGGTCGGGCTCGGTTGGACACCATTCCGGAGCTGGTCGGGCACGCCCGCGCTGCCGGGGTGGAAGTGGAGCTGGCGCGCGAGGTGAGCGATCCCGATGTGCCGCCCGCGGTGGAGCGGGCCGCTTACCGGGTCGTGCAGGAAGCACTGACCAACGCCTCCAAGCACGCGCCGGGCTCGGTGATCACGGTGGATCTGGAGAGCCGAGCGGGCGCGCTGCACATCGTCGTCACCAACAGCGCGCCGCGCGGGCGCACCGTCGACGTGGGCAGCGGTGGTTCGGGGCTGGCCGGGTTGTCGGAGCGGGTGCGGATGGCCGGTGGCCAGCTCGACGCCCGGCCGTCCGACGACGGTGGGTTCCGGTTGACCGCGGTCCTGCCGAAGCAGCGCTGAACCGGAGCGGGGCTGAGCCCGTGCCAGTCCCGAACCGTATGCTGGCCGCACGCCCGGCAGCGATGAACTCCGAACTTGGGAGCGTGCATGCGTGGTATCCAATTGCCCGGCGGAGCGGAACTGCCGGTGCTCGGGCAGGGCACTTGGGGCATGGGGGAGCGGCGCGGGCAGAAGGCGGCCGAGGTGGCTGCGCTGCGACGCGGGATGGATCTGGGACTCGGGCTGATCGACACCGCCGAGATGTACGGCGGCGGCGGTGCTGAAGAGGTCGTCGGTGCTGCGATCTCGGGGCGCCGGGACGAGGTCTTCCTGGTCAGCAAGGTCTACCCGCACAACGCGAGCCGTCGCGGCGCCATCGAGGCCTGCGAGCGGAGCCTGCGGCGGCTCGGTACCGATCACCTCGACCTCTACCTGCTGCACTGGCGCGGCAGCACGCCGCTGGCCGAGACGCTGGACGCGTTCGAGCAGCTGCGGGCCGACGGCAAGATCAAGCGCTTCGGCGTGAGCAACTTCGACGCGGAGGACGTCGTCGAGCTGTTCGCCAGCGACCTCGGCAGGCAGTCGGCGACCAACCAGGTGCTCTACAACCTGACCCGGCGCGGCATCGAGGTGGACCTGCTGCCGTGGTGCCGGGAGCAGCGGCTGCCGGTGATGGCGTACTCGCCGATCGAGCAGGGCCGCCTGCTCGGCGAACCGGTGCTGAACCGGGTCGCCGAACGCCACGCGGCGACGCCGGCGCAGATCGCGATCGCCTGGGTGCTGGCGCAGGACGGGGTCTGCGCGATCCCGAAGGCCGCCACCCCGGAGCACGTCGACCAGAACCGGGCGGCGCTGGACATCGAGCTGACCGCCGAGGACCTGGCCGAGCTCGACGCGGCCTTCCCGGCGCCGGAGCACCCGGTCCCGCTGGAAATCCTCTGACGACGTCGTGAGTGCGCAGCCGGGCTCGAGCGCACCTGCGCACTCACGACCGCATTAGCGCGCGAGCGACTTGCGGAGGAAGTCGACCTGCAGGAGCAGGAGGTTCTCGCTGGTCGTCTCGTCGGTGGGCATGTGGCTGACGCCCGGCAGCGGCAGGACCGTGTGCGGTCGGGCCGCTGCGGTGAGGGCCGCAGACAGGCGCAGGGCGTGGGCCAGGACCACGTTGTCGTCCACCGTGCCGTGCACGATCAGCATCGGGCGGTCCAGCTTCGGGGCGTCGGCGAGCAGCGAGTTCGCCTCGTAGACCTCCGGTGCTTCGTTCGGGTCGCCGAGGTAGCGCTCGGTGTAGTGGGTGTCGTACAGGCGCCAGTCGACCACTCCGGCGCCGACCACCGCGGCGTGGAAGACGTCCGGGCGGCGCAGCACGGCCAGGGCCGAGAGGTAGCCGCCGAACGACCAGCCGCGGATGGCCACCCGGTCGAGGTCCAGCTCCGGGTGCTGCTCGGCCGCCGCGTGCAGCGCGTCGACCTGGTCCTGCAGCGGCGGGTTGGCCAGGTCACCGGCGATGGCGCGGTCCCAGTCCGGTCCGCGACCGGCCATGCCCCGGCCGTCGGTGACCAGCACCGCGAAGCCCTGGTCGGCGAACCACTGCGAGGTCAGGAAGCCCTGCTGGCGGGACAGCACCCGCTGCGAGTGCGGGCCGCCGTAGGGGTCCAGCAGCACCGGCAGCGGACCGTCCGAGGGCTGGTAGCCGTTGGGCAGCAGCAGCGCGCTGCACAGCTCGCGGTCGCCGAGGCGCAGCAGCTCGACGTTGAGGTCCATGCCGTGGGCCTCGGCGCGGCTGGCGATCTCGGCGATCTCCTGGCCGTTGCGCCGCACGCGCACGCGGGTGCCCGCCTCGCCGAGCGTGGAGCTGGCGACCACCAGCACCTCGCCGGAGCGGGTGCCGACGTGCACGCCGGGCTCGGTGGTCAGCGCTTCGGCGCCGGCTTGGGTGACCCGGTAGAGGTGCACCTGCGTCGGGTCCTGCTCGGAGGCGGAGACCACGATGCCGTCGTCGGCGATGTCCACGATGCTGCGAACCTGCAGCGGTGCCGACGTCCACGGCCGGTCGCCGACGACGAGCCGGTACGCGCCCTCCTCGGCGCTGATGCGCACCAGGCGTCCGTCCGGGGTCCAGGCGGGCCAGCCCGGCTTGATCTCCACCCAGTGCGGGTCGGTGTCTCGGTGCACCTCGGTGGTGCGGCCGGTGCTCGGGTCGACCGAGAGGACCAGCTGGGTGCGCTGGTCGCGGGTCTGCACGGCGATCAGCGGGCTGCCGTGCTGCGACCAGTGCGCGGTGACCAGGTACGGGAACGCCTCGCGGTCCCACTCGACCGGGACGCGGTCGCCGTCGAGGTCGACCAGCGCCAGGGACACCTCGGCGTTCGCGGTCCCGGCCGCCGGGTAGCGCATCGGGGTCGGCTCGCGCGCCGGGTCGTTCGGGTCGCCGAGATACCAGTTCCGCACCGGGGATTCGTCCACCCGGGCCGCCAGCAGCCGCGAGCCGTCGGGCGCCCACCAGTAGCCGCGGAAGCGGCCCATCTCCTCGGCGGCGATGAATTCCGCTGCGCCCCAGGTGATGTTCGCGCCGTCGGGTTCGACCAGCGCGCGGTCACCGGAACCGTCCACATCGATCACGCGCAGCGCACCACCGGACACGTAGGACACGCGTCGGCCGTCGGGGTCCAGGCGGGGGTCGGCGACGGGCCGGCGCACCGGGAGCTCGCGGGTCTCGCCCGTCGCGACGGCGGTGTGGAAGAGCCGACCGGACAACATGAAGACGACCGAGCTCCCCTCGCGGTCGGCCGCGTAGCCGGTGATGCCGCCCGCGCGTTCCCGCGCGCGTTCGCGGCGGGCCTGCTCCTCGGGGGTGACTTCGTCGTTCTCCTGCAGCGCCGCCGGATCGGCCAGCACTCGCTCCTGACCGGTCGCGGTGTCCAGCGCCCACAGGGAGTTGCGGGGATCGGTGCCGCTGGCCGAGCGGAGGAACAGCACCGTCGCACCATCGCCGGTGGCGGTGAAGTTCCGGGGAGCGCCGAGGGTGAAGCCCTGAGTCCGGGCGCTGCGGCGGGGGAATGACGCGGACGACATGGATCCAGCCTGCCATTCGCGGACCGCTGCGGTGCGAGCAGGTTCCGATCTGCCACGCGGACGGATTATTCGTCGGTGTGTCGGGCGGGGGTGCGGTCCGGCGCCGAACCTACCTTCGAGGCGAATCTTCAAGGACCGCAGCGGCTTCCGGTGTTCGACCGGGGCCGCCGAGACGGATGAGACCTGCCATGTACCTGTCGATGGTGGTGCCGTGCTTCAACGAGGAGCTCGGACTGCAACGGTTCCACGACGCGCTGGTCGCAGCGCTGTCCGAAGGCGTCCGGGATTACGAGGTGATCCTGGCAGGTCGTTGACCTGCGAATTTCGTGATCGGACATGATACGAACTGATTGGTCAGTACAGGCTGTTGTCCTTGCTATACCTCCTTTTTTCGAGATTCAGACTGGTCATGGTCGGACACGGAGGTACGACGCTGCGTCCCACGCTGCGTCCCACGCGGAAGATCGCGTCCCACGATGTGTAGCTTGCCCATCTCTTCATCCCCAAGAGCGGCTAGCACTCGGCTACGGGCTGCTTCCGATCTGTGCACATAGGTCAGGCTCTGCTCAAGCTTGCTGTGTCCAAGCAACCGCGAAAGCTCGAAAGCGTCGACGCCAGCATCGGCGAGACGGGTGCCGTAGGAGTGGCGGAAGGTATATGGCGAGACCCCTGACGGCAACTTCGCGCGCACGGCCCCGCGATGTACGACGTGGTAGAAGTTGTTCAAGTCCAGAACATTCCCGTTTGGTTGCCGGAAGGCAAGGTCTGATCGGCAGGCTTTCCCGGCCAAATGTGGCAAGCAGCAACCTGAGCCTGTGGGCGTCTCACGTTCCCATTTCACAAGCAGCTCCTGCGCGCGTGCTGTCAACGGGATCTCCCGGACATCGTCGTCCTTCGGGTAGGACTTAATCGCCTTGCCGGTCCATACTTGCGCGACAACGAGCCAGCCATCCTCAACGTGGTCGCGATGGAGACCAGCAAGTTCGCCCGGGCGAAGGCCCGTATCCCACAAGAACTCGACAGCCTCGCGATAGCGCTCCGTATGCATGGCTTGCAGGAGCGTCGAAAACCGGTCAGCTTCGAGATGGAGACGACGAGTCTTGGGTGGCCGAGGGATCTTAATCGACACGCATGGGTTGGCTTCCAAGATGCCGCGATCAACGGCTGCGATGATCGACGTGCGGAACAAGCTGTAAACACGCAGCAGGAAACCCTGTGTCTGAACCGTCTGGCGAAGCTCGTTCACCCAATCCTGGATCATGCGCCTTGAGATCCTGTTGAGTGGCACGTCTCCCCACGGCTGGTAGAGGTGTTTGTTGAACACCTTGCGCTCGGATTCCTTGGTGCTGTCTTCCAGTTGCCTTGTCGGCCACCAGATGTCACACCAGTCGCCCCACTTCAACGAAGCGGATAGCGCTCCATCCGTCGCTAGTGTCGCCCGCCGCCGCGCCCGGACCTCGGCCTCCTGCGCGGCGTCTAGGGCGTCTTTCTTGCGGGGAAATGTTCCCTGGACACGTCGCTTGCGCCCTTCCGCGTCATAGTAGAGGCCACGCCAGTTGCCGCTGGGAAGCTTCTCCGTGCTCGCCATAATCGATCACCCGGAACTTTCGGTGCGCTCGCCCTCGGCCACCTTGCGGCCACCGTCGGACTGCGTATGCAGCTGCTGTTGCTGCTTGCCCAGCTCACGGGCGACGCTGCGGATCAGATCGACCTTCTGGAACTGCGCGACGATCTCGGCGACGACTTCGCTCTTGGCCGAATCCATCCGGGCCTGCATCTCGTCGTTGACCCGTTCCATGCGCAGGTTGATCGTGTCCCGGACGGTTTGCTGGATACTCACGGTCATGAAACCGACCCAGGTAAGGGCAATCGCGACTAGGCCGAAACCGCGTACTGATGAAGGCAACTCGCCAGGAAGAAGCACCAGGGACGCGGCGTATGCGCCAGTCACAAGAATGGCCGCTGTCAGGAGGATGTACTTCGTAGTCCTCATGGGCCGGTAACCCCCTCCGCCGGGCACGTTCCCGGCGAACCGTCACGCCCCGCGGTCGTGGAGCGGGGTGTTGTTGTGTGGTTGCGTAGGCGGCGGGTCGTCGTCCGACTGCTGCCGTGAAGGGTGGATCGATTGCGAGCGGATCTCGCCGGCCACCCGTGCCGAAAGCTCGATGAATCTTTCGGCACCCAAGGCTCGACAGGCTCCCAACAGCATGGTGTACCAGCCAAGCTCTTCGCTGGAATCCGGTTCCGGGCCGCCCACGCTGGGCGTGTCGTGCGGCCCCTCTTCTATGCGCGGCGCGGCACTGGGTGTTTCTGACCCGGGCTGTGGGACGCCGCGCTCGGCTTTGTTGTAGACGATGTCCCGCCAAGACCCCCGTTCCCACCACAGCCCGGTTTCCAGTGCGTCCAGAACCTTGCTGTCGTAGGCACCTTGGCGTTTGTTCTCGATGGCCCAAATGCGGTCGCGGTTGGGGCCCCCGTTTCGTTCGACTTCCACGGGGCCCCACCCGAGATCTTCCCGCCGCGCTCGAACGGCGCGGGCGAGGCGGTCCGCTGCTGCGTCGTCGAGCTTGATGCGTGCCATGCCAAGTAACGCTAACGCAGACATCGACGGACTTCAATGGAACCCGTAGAACTTCAACGTACTTCAACGTAGGTGATTGCGCTGTTCGGGCTACGTCCGTGACCTGATCGGCAACGGATTACCCCTTGATCGGGGGAGTTCTTCAACGTGTCCGCCAGGGTACAAAGTCCCGATTGCGTGCTGGGTAAGCGTCGTCTAGCTGGGGAAACCCTGGCTGCGGACGGTTCTCGACGGACATTAACGGACAAACTTTCACCTTCTGGGTGAATGTCCCACGTTACTTCGACGGATCCGTTGACGTTCGACGGCGTCCGACCTAGCTTTGGTGCATGTCCGAAGAAGTCCCCATCCACTCCCCGTGGATGACCGTCAGCCAGGTCGCCGCCTACGCCTCCCGATCAACAAAGACAGTGCTCAGGGCCCTGCAAGCCCGCCAGCTAGCGGGTTCCCAGCCAGTTCGTCGAGGCCACTGGCGCATCCATCGCGACGATGTCGACGCCTGGATTCGAGGAGACCGCCCCCAGCGTCGCCTGGGGCGCGCGTCGTAAAAGATCAACCAACGTCAACGTGCCCAAGGGGGAGGGCCGACATGATCGCCTTCACCGACGAACGTCTTGCAGCGCTCAGCGAAGTCGCAGAGGACCACATCGTGTTCCACACCGTCGACTCGCCCATCGAAGGATTCCGGCAGGTCAACGGCGCGGCGCTCTCGCTGCCCGAGCTGGCCACCCTGGCGACGCTGTGGCGCACCCAGCTGATCGCCACCCAGCAACCCCGCACCGTCTGCGAACGAGCCACCCGCCGAGTCACCCTGACTCCCGCCGGGCACGCCGCCCTCGCCGAATGGCGCACCCACGACGCGCACCACGGGAGGTGGGCGGCATGAACCCCAGCAACCCAGAGGACTACGTCGAGCTGTCGACCTACAACTGGACCCTCGCCGTCGACGACCTCGCCGACGACCAGCTCCGCGTGATCCACGTGCCCAACAACCTCGGCGACCGCGTCTGCGGCCTCTGCGACCACGCCGCCGGACACATCGCCTACCTGACCTGGGTCCAGAATCCCCACGTGGTCTCCCACGACGGCGGCGAGGACAACTGGACGAAGTGGGGCACGCTCTGCTGGACCTGCATGCTGGCGATCGTCGCCGCCGGCGGCCACCCCATCCCCGCACTGCGGGCCGAGCCATGATCCCCGTCGCCACCTGGTGGGACTTGCTGCCCGCCTTGGTGTTGTGCACCGTCGCGATCGCGTACTTCCTGCTCGCCGACGAAAAGTAGCCGTACGGGTGCCCACATGGCACTCGAATTCCTGCGACGCTGTGACCAGCAGCAACCGCACTCCTTCCTTTTCCCTTTGAACCCAGGGAATTCCCATGAGCAATTCACCCGCGGGCACCGTTGTGTCCGAATCCGTCAAGCAGGCCCTGTTCCTGCGGGCGCTGGCCTCGCACCTGACCGCCAACCCGGACCTGTGCCCGGTCAACGTCTGCGACTCGCTGGACCGGCCGGTGCTGCAGCTGCGCGCCTGGCACAGCGACGACGTGGCCCGGGACCTGGCGCGCTGGGCCGAATCCCTGCCGGACTCGCATCTGCGGGTCGAGTCGATCGAGGGCATGGCGTTCGTGTCCGTCGAGGCCGCGCTGTTCCGTCACGAGCTGAGCGTGTGGACCACGGTGCCCGGTCTGCTGGAAGTCCTCGGCGACGTCGACCACTTCCCGCCCGGCAAGCACCCGCTCGCCCTGGAAGTGCTGCGCGCGTACGCGGGCGTCGAACCGGGGGAGGCGGCATGAAGAACTCCGAGCGCCTGCAGGAGCTGGAAGCCCGCCTGGCCGCGTGGGAGAAGGCAACCGAGGACGCCATCGCCGACTTGCGGGGCTCCGTGGCCCTGGAGGGGGTGAAGGCCCGCAACGGCATCCACCTGCTCAACGAGCGGCTGAACCGCCTGGCGGCTCCCGCCGCGCGCCCGGAGGGCCCGACTGCCCGCGACGTCGACCGGAAGGTCCAGCACGTCCAGGACGAGCTGAAAACCGCCCTGATGCGCCAGGACCGGCACGTGCACAGCCTGTCCAACGACGTCTCTGACCTGCGGGACGAGGTCGAGTTCCTGACCAAGATCCTGCGCCGGATCGGCAACGCGATCGACATGGGCAACGAGGCGGCTGGCCGATGAACAGCCCGCAGCCCTACCGGGGTGCGCCGTGCGTGTTCTGCGAGCACGGGCACCGTACCCGGGAAGCATGCACCGCCGCCGGTTGCACCTGCCCCGGCAGCCGCAACTGGCACGACTGGGTCGTGGTCGACCTGGCCGTGCAGGGGCGCGGCGACCGCATCGGCCGACCGCTCACCCCCGTCGAGAAACGCGACGTCGCGCGGCGACTCGTCGCCCGCGGCGCGACCTGGGAACAGCTGGCCACCGCCGTGCGGCTCAGCGGTACCGCTCTGATCAAGCTGCTGGAAGAGGTGAACGTCAATGAGGAACGCGCTCACGCGGCCGGTTTCTGACCTGGGCACCTCGTACGGGGCCGACCCCGGTGGATGGCGTGCCAGCGCGGCCTGCAGGGGGGCCGACCCCGAACTGTTCCGGCAGCGCAGCCAGACCGAGCTGAAGACGTTTAAACACAAGCCGCAGGCGCACCCGAGCTTGCGGGAGGCGTACGGCTACTGCGGACGCTGCCCGGTCCGGGAGGAGTGCCTGGCGGATGCGCTGGCCGAGACCCAGTTCGCCCGAGTCGGGGTCTGGGGCGGCGTCCACTTCGGGTTCACCGAGGCCGAACGGAATCTCGCCCGCGCTCGTGAAGCCGCAGATCTGAAGTTCGCCCGCAAGGAAACAAGGAAGAGCGCATCATGAGCGACCCGTTCGACGCCCCGACCGAAGTGCAGCGGGACCGCTGGGGCCGTCCACTCGTCCACCCACCGGAGGGCAGCGGCAAGCCCGAGGGCTACACCCGCTGCACCACGTTCGTCGACGCGTTGGAGGACACCTACAACCTCACGCAGTGGGAGAAGCGGATGGTGGCCATCGGGCTCTCCGAGCGCGCCGACCTGCTGCTGGCGGTGGCCGCGCACCGCGACGACAAGAAGAAGCTCAACGAGGTCGCCAACGCCGCCAAGGAAGCGGCCAAGGCCAGCAGCGCCGCCACCACCGGCACCGCGCTGCACGCCCTGACCGAACGCGTGGACCGCGGCGAGCCGCTGCCCGCCCTGCCGGAAACCGCGCAGCGCGACATCGACGCATACCGGCGCGCCACCGTCGACCTCAACTCTGTCGCCATCGAGCAGTTCTGCGTCTACGACCCGTTCCGCATCGGCGGCACCCCGGACCGCGTCGTGGAGTACCGCGGGCAGCTGTACATCGCCGACGTCAAGACCGGCAGCATCGACTTCGGCGCGATGAAGATCGCCATGCAGCTGGGGGTGTACTCCCGCTCCACCCCGTACGACTTCCGCACCCACACGCGCGGCCAGTGGCCCCGCGACATCGACCAGGACCGCGGCATCGTGATCCACCTGCCCGCCGGAACCGGCCGCTGCGAACTGCGCTGGATCGACATCAGCAAGGGCTGGGACGCGGTGCTGGTCGCCAAGGCGGTGCGCGACTGGCGTGGTGAAAAGGACTGGTACGAGCCGTTTGAACAGGCCGCGATCGAGGCCGCCGCCACGGACTGGGCGGCGATGGTCGCCGAGGCCACCGCCGTCGAGCAGCTGCGCGACATCTGGGCCGCCGCTGACCTCGCCGGCGCGTACACCGACGAGCTGGACGCCCTGTGCAAGGCGCGCAAGCAGGAACTGGAGAGTGCAGCGTGATCGACCCAACCAAGATCGACGATGACCCGTTGCACGCCTGGGACTGGCGCGCCGATGCCCAACTCGCCGCCCACGAACTGGACCAGCACCCGAACTGGGACAACTTCGATCACGCCCGCAACACCATCGTCAACGTCCTGAACTACTGCTCCGAGACGCTGTTGCTCACGATCTCGATGTCGCCGGAGGAGCGGTACCGGGTCGCCGCTTACTACCAGTATCAGATCCAGCGGATTCTTCTGGAATCCCACGAATCCGACGCCGAGAACCCAGCAATCGCCGACGAGAACACCGAGAATGGTCCACACAGGACCGAGCCACAAGGCGAGTAACTGCCGCTGGTGCGGTCGCCCCGTCGACGAATTCCTTGACGAAGGCACCGGCCTGCGTCTCTACCTCGAACCCGATCCACTGCCCATCACCGCGGACCTGATGGCCCCGGAATACCGACACCGGGTCTACCAGTACATGGGTCCGCGCTTGGGATGGGCCCCGAAATTCGCCCCCGCCGGGCGGAACTGGCGGGAACTCCGGGAAATGCACGAGTGCCCCGGCATGCCCGCATCCAGAAAGACCTCCGCGTCACAAGGCGTGGCGGACCGAGCACGAGAGAAAGAACGATCATGAGCGATCAATTCGACGGACCCGGCAGCGCATCGGGAATCACCTGGGCCGACCTCAACGGGCGGCTGCTGCTGATCACCCCGCACGAGAAGGACGTCATGGTGAACACCGCGTTCGGCGAGAACTCCGCGGTGCGCGCCGACGTCGTGGTCCTCGACGGCCCCGACGCCGGCGAGGAGTACGCCGACACCCTCATTTTCCCGAAGGTCCTGCAGGGCCAGGTGAAGGGCAACGCGGGCACCGGTCGCATGAACCTGGGCCGCCTCGGGCAGGGACAGAAGAAGCCCGGCCAGTCCGCGCCGTGGATGCTCGGCGACCCCACCGACGCCGACAAGGAAGTGGCGCGCCGCTACCTGGCCAGCAAGACCCAGGCCCCGTTCTGATGACGTACGTCAAGGGCGACGAGGTGACGACCTACCACTACGTGGCTCACCTCAAGGTTGAACGTGTGGACCACGTCAAGAGCCCCGGGCTGCGCGTTCTCGAAGGCGCAGCACGAGACGTCAGCGAGATCGCATCCTTCGCGATCAAAGCTGACAGCCTCGCGAATCTGCGGACGAAACTCTCGGCGCACGTCACGCTGATCGACGAGTAGCGCGACAGTGTGGCCGCCCAGCCGGTAAGGGCGAGATCCAGCGCGCTAAGGCGAGATTGGGCGCGACCACGCGGCCTGGATTTCACCGCCACACCAACACCTTCGCCGCGCGGGGTCGACGACTTCGACTCTCGGCCCCGCGCCTGGCACCGATTCATCCCTGGGGGACCAGCCATGCAACCCAAGACCTTCAGCACCTGCGCCGACTGCGGCGAGATCATGCAGATCTACCAGATCAACCAGGCCGTTCACCCCTGCTGCACCGAACCTCGCGACTACATCAGCGAAGCGATCCGCCTGATGCAGGAGGCGGCCTGGAGCGGCGACACCGCCGCCGTCGACCGCCACGCCGCGTTCATCGAGGAGATCGACGCCCAGCCGCCCCGGCTGCTGGAAGCCGCGCTGAAGTACGCCACCGACTACGGCTGGCCCGTGTTCCCGATCGCCCCGGGCAGCAAGGTGCCCGGCATCTCGAAGCGCGCAGGCGGCAACGGGTTCGAGGACGCCACCACCGACCCGGCCACCATCCGCGCCTGGTGGGGACGCAACTCCAACTTCAACATCGGTATCCCCACCGGCATCGCCTTCGACGTCATCGACGTCGACTGCGCCGCCAAGGGTGCGGGCATCTGGGCGTGGTCAGAGTTCCGCGAATCCGGCTACCACCCCGACATCCACGGCGAGACCACCACCCCGTCGGGCGGGTTCCACGTATTCGTCGAACCCACCGGGGACGGCAACCTCGGCAAGTTCCTGCCCGGCGTCGACTTCCGGGGCCGCGGCGGCTACATCGTCGCCCCGCCGTCGGTGCGCTACGACTGCGACGGGCTCCGCTACCGGTGGGCCATCAAGCCCTCGCCCGTGCTTCTTTCCCAGACACAGCAACGCAAGGCGGCAGCATGAGCCTCACCCCGGACACGACCCCGGTCTACCTCGTCCAGCACGCCGTGCAGGCGCTCCGCTCGCCCTACAGCGACGAGCATCGCGCGCTCGTCAACGGACGCCTCGTCGGTGACATCGGTGACCTGCGGCTCGCTCTCGCCGAGCTGCTGCTGGGGGTCTACGAGGACTGGGTGACCGCGCACCAGCTGCGCCGCGCGTTCGCGGGGTACGAGGAACCGCACGGCAGGGCCGAGAAGGCCGCCTACCGGCTGGCGCTGCTCGCGCTCGGGCTGGAAGCGCCGCCGAAGAAAGACGTCCCGCCGCTGGAAGACGAGGCCGCCTGACCGATGAGCGCGCTGATCATCGTGGGCGTTCTTGCCGTCGTCTACGCCGTGTCCTGGATCTTCGCGCAGCTGCGCCAGGTCGACCACATCACCCTCGAAGACCTTCACTGCCCCGACGACGCGGGGGAGGAGGACCAGCCATGAGCATCTGCATCCGACCGAACTGCGCTGACCCCGTGCTCTACACCGGGTTGTGCAGCTTCCACTACACCAAGCTGCACATCGCGGGCGGCACCCGCATGGTGCCCGCCGCCAACACCCGCCGACGCATCCAGGAACTGCACGACGCCGGGCTGACCTACCAGCGGATCTCCCAGCTGTCCGGCGTGACCGTCGAATGCCTGCGTCGCATCCGCCAAGGCCAGTACGCCCGCATCCGCCGCCGCACCGCGCACGCGATCGCCTCCGTGCCGTTTACACCCACCCCCGCCCGGTCGGTGCCCAGCATCGGACTACGCCGCCGCGCTCGCGCCCTCGCCCGGCTCGGCTGGCCCTTCAAGACGCTCGACGCCGAGGCCGGCTGGTATCCGGGCCGACTGTCGCAGCTGATGTACGAGGACACCACGGCGGTCGCCGACCACGAGGCCGTGTGCTCCCTCTACGACCGGCTGTACCTCACACCCGGCCCGAGCACGCGCGCCCGCAAGTGGGCCGAGGCCCGCGGCTGGCCCGCCCCGTTCGACTGGGACGACAACGCCCTGGACGACCCTGACGCCCAGCCCTACAACGCCACCCGCGACCACCTCACCGCCGCGCAGCGCCGGGCTCGCAAGGCCGCCAACGACAAGGCCCGCAAGCGCGGCATCTACCGGCGCGTGCCTGTGGGGCCCGCCCGTGAGCACGCCCACCAGTTGCAGGCGATGGGCTGGCTGCTCCGCGACATCGCCGCCGCCAGCGGGGTGCCCGTCGACACCGTCCGCAACGTCACCGCCCGCTCCCGCAACGGCGTCATCCGCGAAGTCGCGGACGCCATCCTCGCGTTGCCGCTGGCACCGAAGACCGCACGGGAAGGAACAGCGGCGTGAACGCACCAACGAAGCGCCCACGCGCGCACGGGTACGCGAAGTACAAGCTCGACGGCTGCCGCTGCGACGTCTGCCGGAAGGCATGCAGCGACTACACCCGGTACCGCACCCGCCAGAACGCCTACGGCCGTCCCGCGTTCGTCGACGCCGAGCCCGTGCGCACCCACGTACGTGCCCTGCAGGCCGTCGGCATGGGCTGGCGGCGCATCGCCGACGAGGCCGGTGTGGGCCGCTCGGTGATGAAGAAGCTGCTGTTCGGTTGCCCGTCGCGTGGCATGGGGCCCTCGAAGCGGATCCGCCCGGACACCGCGGAGAAGCTGCTGGCCGTCCGCGTGACCCTCGCCGACCACGCTGTCATCGACGGCACCGGCACCCGGCGGCGACTCCAGGGCCTGGTGGCCATCGGCTGGTCGCAGGCCAAGCTCGCGGCCGAACTGGGCATGAGCCCGTCGAACCTCGGCCGGGTCATCGCCGCTGAGCACGTCCTCGTCAGCACGGCCCGCGCCATGCAACGCCTCTACGACCGGTTGTGGAGCACCGCGCCGCCAGAGGAAACCCACCGCGACCAGATCACCGCCAGCCGAGCCCGCCGGCACGCGCTGCGACACCGGTGGCCGGTGCCGATGGCGTGGGACGATGACACCATCGACGACCCTGCGGCGAGGCCGAGCGGCGCATTCAGGGGCGCGGCGTGAGCGAGCAGCACGAGATGGTGCGCCGCGCCATCGCCGCCGGACTCCGGCAAGCCACCCCGCCGCCCAACGCGCGCACCTTCAACGTGCCCGCGGTGCGGCCCGGCGACCCGCAAGGGCTGCGCTACGCCCGCGCCGCGCTGCGCTCAGAGTGCGACGAGCTGGCCGCCACCGGGCAGGGTGGGCGCAACGAGAAGCTGAACACCGCCGCGTGGAAGATGGGCCGCTACGTCGGCGCGGGCCTCATCGACGAGCCCGAAGTCATCGACGCCCTGTGGAGCGCCGCGCGAACGGCCGGGCTCGGCGACACCGAGATCGCCCGCACCGTCACCCGCGCCGCCCACGACGGCACCACCACGCCCAAGGAGGTCCACCTCGAACCCGTCGACGACATCGCGCCCGCCTACGTGCTCGAACCCAGCACGGACGTGGCCGCAGGCCCCGACGACGCCGAACAGCCCGAACGCCGGACGTGGGCGCCAATCGATCTTGGCCCGGTGCTCGACGGCACCTACCAGCCACCCGAAGCGGGGCTGCTGGTGCGCGACGACTCGCACGGGCTGCTCTACCCCGCGCACATCCACTGGTTCCACGGCGAATCCGAGTCGGGGAAGTCGTGGGTCGCGCAGATCACCGCCGCCCGCACCCTCGTCGACGGCGGCCGGGTGCTCTACATCGACCACGAGTCCAGCGCGTCCGAAGTCGTCGGCAGGCTGCTGTCGCTCGGAGTGCCCGCCACCGCCATCCGGGACCGCTTCGACTACGTCCAGCCCGAAGTCGCCGCGCTGCGGGAAGCAGAGACCTACGCGGAGCTGCTGAGCCGCAGCTACGAGTTCGCGGTGGTCGACGGCGTCACCGAGGCCCTGGTGCTCAACATGGCCAAGTCCGTCGACAACGACGAGATCGCCGCGTGGATGCGGGTGGTGCCGCGCGCCATCGCCCGCTACACCGGCGCGGCCGTGGTGTGCATCGACCACGTCGCCAAAGGCGAAGAGTCCCGCGGCCGATTCGCCATCGGCGGCCAACACAAGATGGCCGGCGTCGACGGCGCGGCCTACGTCGTCGAACCCGCCGAACCCCTCGGCAAAGGCATGCGCGGCGTGCTCGTGCTGCGCATCGCCAAGGACCGGCCCGGAGCCATCCGCCCGCACTGCGGGAAGTGGCGCAAGTCCGACCGCACCCAGGAAGCCGCCCGCGTCATCGTCGACTCCACCCGGGCCGGGCAGACCCTCGTCACCATCGAGCCACCCGAGCAGGACAACGGCGGCGGTTTCAAGCCCACCGCGCTGATGGAGCGCGTCTCCCGGTTCATCGAAGACCACCCGATGGCCAGCCAACGCATGATCCTGACCGCGGTCACCGGCAAGGACGAGTACGTGAAAGCGGCCATCGAGCACCTCATCTACGACGGCTACGTGACCCGCTCCACCGTCGGATCCGCGACCGTGCACCAGTCCGTCAAGCCGTACCGCGAACGCGGCGACACCGACTTCGACGGCGACTCCGACGACGACCACGAAAAGGCGGGCTGAACCGCGTCCCTGCGGCCCACCTATAGAGGTGGGCCGCACGGCCGCACATGCGGCCCGCGTCCCGAGTGCGGCCCGGCCGCACGGCCGCACAACTAAGGGCCACCTAACAAATGAGGACATCATGGGCGAACAACTCACCTGCCACCAATGCCCCAACACCTGGACCGGCACCAGTCGCTGCCACTGCAGCAGCTGCCACCACACCTTCAGCGGGCTGGCCCTCTTCGACCGACACCGCCGCAACGGACGCTGCCACCACCCCGAAACCCTGCGAGGGCAAGCCGGAGAACGCCTCGCCCACCTCCGCGGCGGCCTCTGGGCAGGCCCCGAAATGACCAACGAACAGAAGGCCGAGGCATGGGGATGAACGCACACACCACCCGCGTGGTCGGACTCGACGTCAGCCTCACCAACACCGGCGTCGCCACCCTCGCGTGCACCCCACGCGACGAATGGACCCAGCACGTTTACACCGTCCCCACCACCTCGACCGGCACCGAACCCGCGGCGCTGCTGGACCGCATGAACCGCATCGCCGCCACCGTCGCCGAAACCTGCGGGCAGGCCCACCTCGTCGTCATCGAGGGCGGGGCCTACTCCTCCAAGACCGCGCACCAACACACCCTCGCCGGCTGCTGGTGGCTGGTGTTCCGACGCATCACCCGCTTCGACATGCCCGTGATCGTGGTGCCGCCCACGACGCTGAAGAAGTACGTCACCGGAAAGGGCAACGCGGGCAAGCTCGACGTCGCGCTCGGGGTGGCCCGCATGTGGCCGGACGTTCAGCTGCGCAGCTCGGACGTGTGCGATGCGCTCGGGCTCGCCTCGATGGGTGCGCACCTAGCCGGCTTGCCCGTGCCGTACAAAGTCACGAAGGATCACGCCAATGCATTGGCGGGGTTGACATTGCGTAAGTGAGAGAATGCGCGTTAATAGCAAACCCAAAGGTCGCGTGCCCGACGTACGGCGTCCGGATTGCCCCGGTGCGCTTCTGTGCAGCTTACCCATTCTCCGTTCGCGGGGCTGATTTCGTACTCGTCGTCATATCGACCTTCGCCGAATCTCCAGTTTACGGTTTGAAAGGGCGGACCATTGGCGGTTCCATCGCTTCGGATAGTAACCGTTTCTTCTTTGTTTTCGTAGGCGACATCGACAACGAGCTCCCAGAGGCACCAGCACTGATCCGTCGAGCCAACTATTTCGAAGGGGATTGGCTCTCCTTCTTCTGCGTATCTCGACTTACCATCGAAAAACGCCTGCCTGGTTCCGTCGCTGCCTTTCTCCGAGTATGCGCGCTGGTCGGGGCCGTCGAGATTGATGGTTACCTTATCTGCATCGGCTCCCCCTTGGGGGCGGCCGTAAAGTAGCGCACCGCCGCTTGGGGCAGGTTTGCGTTCTAAGATGTGTGCGCGCATATCCAGTATGCGAACTTTCTCGCGACGGTGCCCGACCAGGTTGACGCGATAGCGACTAGCGTTTCCTCGCAGCATTTCAGTCTCGCCCACTCGAATGGCGCCAGCATTTTGCAAGGTCTCAACTGGATCTTCGGTCATATACTGCGCATAAAGCGGTCTCATTTGCTGTGGCGTCAGCCCGCGAGGAAAATACCAGCCGAAAGACCCGTTTTCCGGACCGGGAATCGCTTGAACATCGGCCGTCAGAGCTGGTTCGCGGCCTAATTTAAAATCTTTCCACATATCGTATGCTGGGCTGGTGAAAAATGCAGTTACGATGGCGATAAGTGGTAAAATTAAGCTCGTCGTGTAACTGAATTTTTTGCCTGATTTCTTGCCTGATTTCTTGCCGGAAGTGGGCTCCTCTGGTGCTTGTGAGGATCCAGGGCGTCGTGCTCCGGTGCGGCCGGTCGGTCTATTTTTGTGTCCCGCTGCTGTCGGACGTTTTCTCATTGTCGCGCCTCGGAGCCAGTGTTCAGGTGCAAGCCTTCGCGCCAACGTATTCGCAAGTTGTGGCTTTGGGGGCACGTTTCGCTTCAATGTGGTGTGCATCACATATGTCTTGGATGATTGATCTGGGCGAACTTTGGCAAGGCTGTCTCGGACGTCTCCGCATGAAGCGTCAGCGGCCCTCGGCATGCTGTAGTGGCCGCCGTTGAGCTGGGCGGTGTGTCGTTTTCATCGATGCGGGAAGTACGTGTGCCGTCGGCAGCTACATCACCACGGGCATTTGGGACTAGACGAACAAGAGGAGCGGGCTGTGGGGGAGCGAAGCGTAGGCGAGATCGTCGACCAGCTGGGCGTGAAGACCCGGTTGACCAAGCAGGACCACGTGACCGACGTCCTGGTGGTGCTGCGTATCCAGAACGCCGAGGACGGCATGACTCGGGTTGGGGTGTCGTACTCGCCCGGCACGGATTCGGTGGTGCGCCGAGGGTTGGTGGAGCTGGCGAAGGACTTCGAGGAAGTCACCGCCATGCACATGATTGACCTCGAGGACGAGGAGGACGGGGCATGAGGCGCGACACCGTCCGCCAGTCGGTGCTCGCCGAAGCCAGCGACCTCATCCACAGCGATCGCAATGCCGCGTACGGGCCGCCCATGGTGAATTTCCAGCGCATCGCCGACATCTGGAACGTCTTGTTGGGCGAGCAGCTGACCGAGCCGATCACCACCCGGCAGGTGGCGGATCTGATGATCGCGACCAAGCTGGCGCGTGGTGTCGAGCAGCCTCGGCGGGACAACTACGTCGATATGGCGGGCTACGCCGCGTGCGCTCAGGAATGCGTCGAGGAGGACACCGACAGGGGCCTGGAGAGGCAGTACGCCGAGGCCATGGCCACCGGTGGGCAGATCGTGCTCAATGAGCCGTACTACGAGGACGACGAGTCATGAGTACCTGCGGTTACTGCGGCGAAGAGGTCCCGAAGGACTCGCCGTGCGAGTGGTTCTGCCGCGAACAGTGCCAAACCGCGTGGAACCATGAGCGGATTGGCCAGGAGTACCGGGTGCCCCAGTCCTGGGGCGAGGCGTTCGGGGTGAGGTGGGCGTCGTGATCGACGTGTCGAACAAGTCGCATGTGGAAAGCATGTACAAGGCGAAGGCCAGCGAGGCCCGGTTCTGGAAGCGGGTGGCGGCCCTGGGCGTCTCGGAAGATCGAGCGTGGGCGGCGGTGCGTGCGATGCTCGCCGAAATCCAGGACGGCGTCGAGCACTCCGACCCGTGGACCGCCGCTGCAGATCGGCTCGAGGCTGACCCGACGTGGAGCCCGACAACGTGACCGATTGCCAGGCATCACGTTGTGGCCGGCCATCGTCCAACGGCGCGGCACTGTGCGAGTCCTGCACCATGCAGCTCGAGGCGGACCTGCGGATGGCGCACTCCTTGGCTGGTGATCTGAACGTCGCACTGACCCGGCAGCACAGGTTCGGTAGCTCCATCGGTGTGGTGGTGCGCGGTGGTGAGCGTCCGTTGCCGGTGAACCTGCGTGCTTCGGATGCGGCTGCCGAGCTGCAGCGGGAGCTGTCGACATGGTGCCACGACCTTGCTGGGCTGCGGGCGCTGCGGGTGGACGCGCCGGAGACGGTGTCGGGGCTGGCGAGTTGGCTGCTGCGGCACCTCAGTGAGGTTCAGGCGCACCCTGCGGCTGGTCTCGTGGCGGATGGCATCGGGAGGGTGGTGGCGGCCGCGGTGCGGGTCGTCGATCGTCCTGTGGATCGGTGGTACGCAGGCCGGTGTGGTTGCGGTGAGGACCTGTACGCACGGGCGCGCACAGGACAGGTCCAGTGCAGCGCGTGCCGAGCGGTCTACGACATCGGGACTCGGCGCGAGCAGCTGCTGGCCGCGATCGAGGACCAGCTGGCCACGACCACCGAGCTGTGCCGGGCCTTGACGTTGCTGGGGCGGCCGTTGAAGGCCGAGCAGGTGCGGAAGTGGGCCGAGCGCGGCAAGTTGGTGCAGAAGGCACCGCATCCGGCAGACCCGAAACACCTTCCACGCTACAGAGTTGGTGACGTGGTCCAACTTCTTCAAATGCGGGACGCCGCCTGAGTTGCTTTGAAAACCCCGTCACACCAACACTATTTACAGTGGGCGTGTCTTCTTGGACGCGTCGCTACCTTGGGATGAAACCAGCCCCGCAGCTGATCGAATCAACTAGACCCCCGTGCTCGTGTGTGGTCTCTCAGCTGCGGGGCCTCCTACTTCAGCCACTCGAAAACGAAATTCCCGATCACGCCGATTGGCACAGCGACAAGCACGGAGCCAAGAAACAGGAAACTCCACTGCTGGCGACGTGAGCCGCGTTCCAACCGATCCACGCTCTCTTGCATGCGCCGACTGACCAGTGCATCTACAGCTGCGGCTTCGTCGGCGTGCAGAGCCGCCAGGTTTCGTTTCTCTTCGGCCTCGGCGGTCAGGCGTTCAAGCGCCTCGCTCCGCAGCTGTACCTCAGTGGCGAGCTCGTCGATCAGGCGTTGGGACTCGGCCAGATTCCCGGTCAGCGCCGAGATTCGATCTGAGACCGATTCGTTCTGTAGCTTCTCGGATTCTTTTGATCGAAGTCGCCGTATGGCGAGAGTGAGATTCAACTCGATCAAGTTGGCTCGAACAGCGAATATCGCAGTGAACAGGACGGAACATACGAGTGCGCCTAGCAGGCCAGCGTAATCAATGGGCGAAAGTGTCGTGCCGTTCTGTGGCTGTCGAAGTGCTGCGTCGGCTAGAAAAACGAGGACGCAGGAAACGGCAGCCGAGAGCGTCCACGCCGTGGAAATCCTCGACCTTTTCCGACGATTCCGAATCAGTTCCTCAAGGCTCACAGAAGCACCGTACCGCACCCTAGGCAGGTGTTTCGTTGGATTCGCGTACGGCCCGAAAGACCTTGGAACGCCTGCCCGACGTGCCGCTGGCGCAGATCGACGACGTGCTGGCGTGGCTTGTAGAACAGCAGCACAAGCAGTTCGCCGACCTCGCGAAGTTCGACGACGAGGCGTACCGGGAAACATGCTCTGCGATCGATGACCTGTTGGATGCGCGCCTGGAGCACATGCCGGGAAGCGCCCGGTCGTGAAGCGGTGCCGGGATTGCGGTGCGGACAAGCCGACGAGCGAGTTCTACGTCAGCCGCAAGACCGATACCGGTCAAGAGTGGTTGGCCTCGTACTGCAAGCCCTGCCATGGGGCACGAAACGTGCGGAAGGCACGGGCGCGCAGGTACGGGTTGACGGTCGCGGAAATGGACCAGCTGCTGACGTCGCAAAGCAGCTGTGGAATCTGCCCATACGTGTTCAGCGACGACGATTCCCGGTTCCTGCACATCGACCATGACCACGTCACGGGCAAGGTCCGCGGCGTGCTGTGCCAGTGGTGCAACTTGCTGCTCGGGCATGCGCGGGAAGACCCGGTGATTCTTCGAGCCGCTGCGAGCTACCTGGAGCGGCACACCGGCGTAGTTGGGGGCGCGGCATGAGTAAGCAGGCCGATCGTGTCTGGGCGGCGTGGTTGGCCGCTGTGGGTGTGTCGTTTGGCGTGCTGGAGTGGCGCGCGTACCGACGCCCCGACTACGGACACACCCTGACCGCGACGTCGAAGCGGTGGCTGGGGATTCGACCGCGCAGGCCGTGGCGCTCGGCGGGCATCGCTGGTCTGGTGGGGGCGCTGGCGTGGCTGGCGGTGCACATCGTGGTCGACGGTGGCCAACAACAAGGGGCGTAGCGGCCGGCCGTATCGGCGGCTGCGGGCGGAGCTGAAGGCGCAGGGCCTGCCGTGCTGGCTGTGCGGGCAGCTCATTGACTACGACCTGCCGTATCCCGACCCCTGGTCCTTCAGCGTGGACCACGTGCGGCCCGTGTCGAAGGGCGGTGCGTCGGTGGACCCCGACAACTGTCGACCTGCACACCTGCAGTGCAACCAACGCAAGGGTGATAGATCACGACCAGTAGTGAAAGCGGTTGTGTTCAGCACATCTGAAGCTTGGTAGTACTGAAGTAGTGATGCATATACTAACCGAATGACTAACGACTGAACGTCTATTCGACTCGATCCCCTCCTAGTGTATTCGTAAGCGTATATGTGCATTAGTTAGTAGTATGCATAGTGTTAGTATGTATGTATCTATTAGTTAGTATGTACTACTAGTTGATAGGTATATGTGTGCAATTGATATGTAGGTTAGTGTTGATATGCATGTGGACATCAGGGTTGATATGCCGTGGTGTCCGGTGATGCTGCAGGTTGACCTGCTTGGTGCATGCGTGCGTGGACCTGCCAATGCGCTTGCTCTATGCCCACTGTCGTGAGTAGTGCGTGTGATCCTTGTGTGTTGCGTGCATGCGACACCAGCGAGAGCGTGTCGAGTCAGCGTGCGCCCCGTGTTCCAGCCTGCGTGTCCGGTGCTGTGCAGCCAGTCGGGGTGACCGGCATATCAAACACCGTTCTGCCGGGTGTGGCCGTGCGCGCATGACTGGTGCGCCGTAAGGGGTCCCCTTCTGGGGTGTGTCCTTTCGCGGTCCTGGGGCCTGGTGGGCGTCACTGGAGCGGGGTGGCTGAGAGCAGGGTGGGGTGCGGGGACCCGGGGGGTACCCCTTGATCGAAGGATCAAGGGGGCGGCTGAGAGGCCGGGACTCGACCTTTTCTCTCCCCACTTGTTTTCCCGTGTTCAGGGGTGCAAAAAATGCTCCTTACGGAATTTCGCTTCGTCGAGTCGGGGCGGCTGATGGAATGTGACGTCAATAAAGCTTACTGGTCCCATAAATTTGGTTCCCCTGAATGTGACGCTGGGAAATTTTGAACCATCGAACAGGACTTGAAGGTGGTTTCCTCCGCGCCAGGCGAAGATTGCATTGGCGAAAGATGTATGGTCGAAGTTTACTGCTTTGAATTGAGCCGTGTGCTCAAAGTGAGCATAGTCGAAAAATGACGATAATGTGTGAAAGTCGGCGGCGTCGAACAATGTGGAAGACCTAAATCGGGACCACTTGAAATTCGCCGAGTTTCCAGTGAATCGAGCTTTCTGAAAACTCGCTATTCCGACCTCGCAAAATTGAAATTCGAAGTCATGGAGAGTGGCCCCGGTAAGATCGAGATTCATTCCTTCCCAGAAGTTTACATGCGTTGGCTTGTCTATCTTCTTTGTGTGGAACATGCCCCGCGTTCTTGCGCGGAAGGGGCGTAAGTGATCTGTTAGAATACGCTGTGCTGTGAGGCGGACTTGCATTTCCTGGTGGCGAGAGTCAGTCTGATTTGGAAATGCATTAGGCCAGTTTCGCTTCCATGCGGGATCGCGTCGATGCAATAGTGAACCGGAAATTTTAGACCGGCTTCTTTCGCTGCTTGGTGGCGTGAATGGCATCCTCAAGTAGGCGCAGATGATATCGACAATTGTCTGCCGATGGCTCGGGTGGTCTTGCGCAAGCCGTTCGAGGCTATGGAGTCCGGCAAGGCGGACTGCGGCTTTCTCATGGCCTAGCTGGTCGGCGGCTTTGGTTTGAAGTTCGGTAATGCGGCGTTCGGTGCCGTCGAGTTCGGTGAAGCGCTGCCGACGGGCGGAAAGGAGAAGCGCGGCGGCTCCGCCCGTGCCAACTACAACTGTGCTGGCTATTCGGATTGCTTCGAGCCGAGTGCTGCCCGTTGGGTCGTTGCCGAAGAAGTAGAGCATTCCCCAGACCGAGCCGACCGCAACTAGGACCAGGACGATTCCCCAGATCCAGATGGTTACCTCGGAAAGAACGTGCGGGTTCGTCCTACCCCTTGGCCCCCTTCGTCGTGTGATCGGGACTATCTTGCCGTTTGCCATCGTCCGCCACGCCCCATTTGCCATGAGCAGGATTCTGCCAGTTGCAGCACCCAAAACCGTCGAGAACCGGCCGGAACGGTCGAAAACCGCCGAGAACCAGGCAAAACGGAGGCCAAGGTATGCGGGGAGAGGCTTTGCAGTGGCGCGTGCAGTGGTGCGTAGCGAAGTACGCCAGCGATGCGGACTACTCCGCAGAACGCGCGTTTGAGGTCATCGAGCGCGAGGGCAATCTGCTGGTGATCGGCGGGGCGTCGGCGCTGTGGGAGCGTCTGATCGGGACTGCGGTCACCGCGTTCGACAATACCAACGCCTACCTCGGGGTGGGCGACTCGACGACGGCCGCGGCGGACACGCAGACGGACCTGCAGGCCGCGTCGAACAAGCTGCGCAAGGCGATGGACGCCACCTACCCGCAGCACACCGACTCGACCAGCTCGGCCGGGGCGAAGAGCATCACGTACCGGTCCACGTTCGGATCGTCGGATGCGAACTTCGCCTGGAACGAGTGGGCGATCTTCAATGCCTCGGCGGCTGGCCGGATGCTCAACCGCAAGGTCGAATCGCTGGGCACGAAGGCGTCGGGTTCGACCTGGACGCTGACCGTCACTCTGTCGTTGGCGTAGGTGTAAACGGTGGCGGCACCGACCGTCGCGGCACGGTCGACCGGTCGTACGACCACGACCAACACGACCAGCCACGCGATCACGATGCCGAGCGGGATCGTGGTCGGAAACCTGCTGCTCGTCGTGTTCTCCAGCGATGGCAGTCCGACCTGCACGGCTTCGGCGGGCTGGACCAAGCTGGGGCAGGCCAGCAACGGGACCGCGGTCACGGGCGCGGTGTTCTGGAAGTACGCCGTTGGCGGCGACACCTGCACGGTGACGACCTCGGCGTCGGAGCAGTCGTCGCACGTGGTTCTGCGGATCACCGGGACGACCGGCACGCCGACGGGTACTGCGGCGAATGCCTCGGGCACGAACTCGAACCCGCCGAGCCACAGCGCGCTGGTGTTGGCGGATCACCTGTGGGTGGCCACCAGGTCCGGGGACTCGACGACGGTGGCGACGGCGGCCCCGGCGAGCTATGCGACGCTGCAGAGCATCGCGGCGGCGGGCACGGGTGGGGCGTCGACGAACACCGCCGAGCGGACGGTGACCGCGAGCCTGACCGAGGACCCGGGCACTTTCACGTCGGCGACGGCCCCGTGGGTGTCGTGGACGTTGGCGGTGCCGCCGGCGGACCCGGCGATCACCTACGTCGGTAAGGGCACCGAGTCGTTGGTGGCCAGCAACACCGCGAACACCCCGGGCCTGCCTGCGGGACTGCAGGACGGCGATCTGATGGTGCTGCTGTACGGCATGACGTCGTGGGCGGGCACCGCGAACGAGCCGGCCACGCCGTCGGGCTGGACGAAGAAGGCCAGCACCCTGTCGGCGACGACCGGTGGGCGGCTGTCCTGGTACTACCGCCGATATCAGTCGGGCGATGCCGCTCCGACGCTGGCGTACTCGGGCACGACGAGCGATATCCGCTTCACCCAGATCTTCGCGTTCCGGGGAGTGGTCGCGTCGGGTGACCCAGCCGACGTGCTGGGCACCGCGTCGAACAACGGCGTGCAGAAGGACATGGGCCCGATCTCCGGGGTCACCACGACCGCCGCGGGAATCGTTCTGGTGGCTGGTGTGCGGGAGAGCGACTGGCAGCCCGGTGGTGGGCTGACGGTGCTGTCCGGTGACGGGCTGGCGTGGAACGAGATCTGCGACCGCGAGGACTTCGCGACTGAGCCCGGCGACAACATCGGTCTGGGTTTGGACTACGCGCTCATGCCGGGCGCGATGACGGTCACGGACAAGACATTCACGATCGACACCGGCAACACCGCGCCGGCGATCGGCCAGATGTGGGCGCTGCTGCCTGTCGGTCCGGGCGGCGGCTCCACTCCCGTCAGCGGCTCGGATTCGGCGAGCGCGACGGACTCGGGTTTCCTGTCTGCCGCGACCGCCCCGGCAGATTCCGTTGGCGTCGCGGATTCGGCGTCGGTGTCGGCGACATCGGCTGCTTCGGATCAGGCGGCGGTCTCGGATTCGGCGGGCGTCGCGGCGACCGGAACGACCACGGACACCGCCAGCGTGATCGAGCTGGTCCAGCTGGCGGTCGTGACGGCCGGATCGGACGCTGCGGCCATCACGGACGCGGCGAGCGTCGCGGCGGAGTTCACGACCTCCGATCCGGCGACAACCACCGACTCCGCGGCGCTGACGGTGCAGATACTCGCCACCGACGGCGGGTTGCTCACCGAGTCGGCTTCCGTGGAAGCGGGAGCGGTGCCGATCACTGGCGCCGATGGTGGCGCGGTCGGCGAGTCGACGGTGCTGCAGGCTTCGGCCGGTGGCACCGACGGCGGCGGCGCGCTCGATGAATCCGCAGTGCTGCAGGTGTTGGCCGTCGGCACCGATGCGGCGACGGTCGGCGAAACCGCGCTGGTGTCGGTGCAGGTGGCGTCCAGCGACTCGGCGACGCTGGCCGGCGAGTCCGGGTCAGCGTTGTCGGCGGGAATGGTGCTGCAGCGCCTGACGGGTGCTGTGGCGGTCATCCAACGTCTGGGCGGAACCACGGGCATCTCGGATCGCCTGGCGGGGTCCACGAATCAGGTGGCGGGTTCGGTGGCCTTCGCGGACCGCGTGAACGGCGCGGCGTCTCCAGCTTCTCGGCTGGTGGGTTCGGCGTCGGTGCCCGGCCGGACGGCCGGGGCGTTGGAGACGAATCGTGTTGGCGGGACCGTTGATTACGCGTAGGGGGCTGTGGTGCCAGCGAGCACGGTTCTGAATCTCTTCGAGGGCAACACGGACACGATCACGCTGTCTTTCACTGTGCAGGCCACCGGGTCGGCGGAGGATCTGACCGGCAAGACCGTCGAGGTGCTGTTTAAACCCTCCGCGTCGACACCGGACGGCGATCCGTCGGTGACCAAGCTGGTCAGCCCGACGGACGTGACGATCACCAACGCGGCCGGCGGGCTGGCGCAGTTCACCGTGCCCGCCGCAGTGGTGTCCGCCCCGGGCTCGACGTTCTGGCGTTGCGACGTGGTGGCGGGCGCGAACCGGCGCACCGCGATGTACGGCGCTGTGGTCACGGAGAACCTGTGATGGACGGCGAGCAGCTGTACACGGTGGTGGCCCGCGGCGACCGCGTGAAGGCTCTGGAGGCGTACCGGGACGCGCTGGCCGCCGAGATGGTGCGGCTGCAGCACGCCCAGTCTGCGAACGAGGCCGCGGGCCGGGACTTCTCCATCATGGGCAAGGAGCTGCGCGCGGTCATGGCCGAGATCGCGGAGCTGACTGGGGTCAAGGAGTCCGACGAGTTCGACGAGTTGAAGGCTCGCCGCGATGCCCGGCGTTCGGGGTAGCCAGACCCCGCGAGTTCACAGCGTCCCCCGCTACGCCCACACCTCGGGCGACGAGGCGATCGAGCTGTGCGCGATGGCCGGGCTGCACCTGGACCCGTGGCAGCAGCTGGTGCTGCGCGACTCGCTCGGCGAGCGCGACGACGGCAGCTGGGCGGCGTTCGAGGTCGGTGTGATCGTGCCCCGCCAGAACGGCAAGGGCTCGATCCTGGAGGCCCGCGAGCTGACCGGGCTGTTCCTGCTCGACGAGGAACTGATCTTGCACTCGGCGCACGAGTTCAAGACTGCGCAGGAAGCGTTCCGCCGGATCAACCGGCTGATCGACGACACCCCGGCGTTGAAACGCCGCGTCGCGCGGGTGCGCACCTCGCACGGCGAGGAGGGCATCGAGCTGAAGGACGGCCGGCGGCTGCGGTTCGTGGCTCGCTCGACGGGTTCGGGCCGTGGGTTCACCGCGGACCTGGTGATCCTGGATGAGGCGTACAACCTGCCGAGCGAGGCGATGGCGGCGCTGCTGCCGACGCTGGCGGCCCGCCCGAACCCGCAGCTGTGGTACACGTCCAGCGCCGGGATGGAGGAGTCCACCCAGCTGCGTGAGATCCGCAAGCGTGGCCTCGAGGGTGACCTGCAGGGCCGGGCGAAGCGGCTGGCCTACTTCGAGTGGTCGGCGCAGACCGACGCGAAGAACTACGAGACCGCGCTGGCCGACCGCGACGAGTGGGCGCGGGCGAACCCGGCGTTGGGAATCCGGCTGACCGAGGACTTCATCGAGGCCGAGTCCGCGGCGATGGGCGGGCTGGAGTTCGCCCGGGAGCGCCTGGGGATTTGGTACGACGAGGAAGCCGACGTCGTGATCCGCGCCCGGGACTGGCAGGCCGTCGCCGACTCGGCGTCGCGCCGGTCGGGGCCGGTGGTGTTCGGGCTCGACGTCAGCCTGAACCGCACGCACGGTGCGATCTCGGTGTGCGGGCGGCGCGAGGACGGGCTGCTGCACTCCGAGCTGGTCGACTACCGCGAGGGCACCGCCTGGATGGTCGACCGGATCGGCGAGCTGATCGAGCGGCACGAGCCCGCGGCCGTGGTGATGGACCCCGGCGGCCCCGCCGGCGGGCTGCTGGCGGCGCTGCAGGACGAGGGCATCGAACCCGTCCTGCTGACCACCCGCGAGGCAGGGCAGGCATGTGGAGCGTTCTTTGACCTGGTGGTCAATGGCGAGTTGCGGCACTTCGACCAGCCGCCCGTGAACGCCGCCGTGGCGGGTGCGAAGAAGCGTCCGCTGGGTGATGCCTGGGTTTGGAACCGCAAGGAGTCCCGTAACGACGTGGCCCCGCTGGTGGCGGCGACGTTGGCGGTGCACGGGTTCGTTCTCTATGGCGTCCCGGACGAGCCGATGACCCCGATGATGGCGTGGATTTGAGGACACATGGGTGAAATCGCGCTCGCCGCGCTGTTGCTGCTGGCTGGGCTGCAAGTCGTTGTCGGTGTTGGGCTGCTGGCAGGTTTGGGGCCTGCGCTGGTGGTGTCGGGCGTGCTGACCGCGGTCTACGCCGTGCTTTTCTTGGCGGACTGGCCAGGAGGTGAGCAGGAGTGACCCTGTTCCGGCGTCTGACCGGCGCGCGGCGCAAGTCGTGGGCGCAGCCGGAGTTCTGGTCGCTCGATGACGACGTGACCCGCTGGCCGCTGATCTCGGCGTCGATGTCGGGCAGCCGCGAGGACATCGGCAACGACTTCGAGGGCTACGTCCAGGGCGCGTACAAGTCCAGCGGCGTGGTGTTCGCCTGCATCTTGGCCCGGCAGCTGGCGTTCAGCGAGGCCCGGTTCGCGGTGTGCCGCTACGGCCTGGACGGTCGCCCCGGCGACCTGAAGTACACCCCGGGCATCGAGCTGCTGAGCCGGCCGTGGTCGAACGGCACCATCGGTGAGCTGCTGTCGCGCATGGAACTTGATGTGAGCTTGGCTGGGAACTTCTACGCCACGACCGTCGACGACCTTGGCCGCATCGGCAGGGCTGCTCGTGGTGGGCCCGGCGAGCGGATCGTGCGACTGCGCCCGGACTGGGTCACGATCATCATCGGTTCCCGGAAGGATCCCGAGGACGCGCACCCGTACGACGTCACCGCCAAGGTGATCGCCTACGAGTACAACCCGCCCGCGGCTGGCACCCAGTGGGGTGTGATCTCTGACCAGCAGCAGTCGCTGCTGCTGTTGCCCGAGGACGTCTGCCACTACAGCCCGATCCCGGACCCGTCGATGCGCTACCGGGGCATGTCCTGGCTGACGCCGATCGTCAACGAGGTCAAGGCCGACAAGGCCGCCACCAAACACAAGCTGAAGTACTTCGAGCTGGGCGCATCACCGAAGATGGCCGTCGCGCTCGACAAGGAGATCACCGGGCCGCAGGCCCGCGAGTTCGCCGAGCTGTTCAAGGAACAGCACCAGGGCGTGGACAACGCCTACAAGACGCTGTTCCTGGCGGGCGGGGCGACGGTGACCACCGTCGGCTCGGACCTTTCGCAGCTGGATTTCAAGACCACCCAAGGCGCGGGGGAGACCCGCATCGCCGCCGCCTCGGGCGTTCCCCCGATCATCGTGGGTTTGTCCGAGGGGCTGGAGTCGGCGACCTACTCCAACTACGGGCAGGCCCGCCGTCGGTTCGCCGACAACACCATCCGCCCGCTGTGGCGCATGGCCGGGGTCGCCCTGGAATCGCTGGTGTCGCTGAAGAAGCCCGAGCACCTGCGGGTCGACGATCGCGACATCGCCTTCCTGCGCGAGGACCTGTCCGATCAGGCCGCGATCCTCGCCCAGCAGGCCGCCGTGATCCGCCAGCTCGTCGACGGCGGTTTCGACCCGGACGCGTCGGTGAAGGTCGCCAAGTCGATGAACGTCGACGAGCTGATCGGCAACCACTCCGGGCTGCTGAGTGTGCAGCTGCTGCCGCCGGGCATGGGGCAGTTCGACCCCGAGACCGGCGAGGTCCTGCCGGGCGATCCCGCGATGGGCGGGCAGCCAGCGGGCGGCGCGCCGTCGCCACAGCAGCAAGCGGTGTCGCAACCGAAACCGAGGCCGCAGCCGGGCGGCGCGAACCAGTGAGGAAACGGACGCGATGAACACGAAATCGTTTGGTCCCATCGAGGTGAAGGACGCCGCCGCGGGCGAAGTCGAGGCTGTGTTCTCTCGCTTCGGTGTGCGCGACCACGACGGCGACGTGACGTTGAAGGAAGCATTCACCCACGGCCACCCCGTGAAGATCAGCGCCTACAACCACGGCTCGTGGGAAGGCAGTCTGCCGGTCGGCAAGGGCCAGATCGAGGTCCACGACGACCGTGCGGTGCTCAAGGGGCGGTTCTTCCTGAACACCACCGCAGGCCGCGAGACCTTCGAGGTCGTCAAGGAACTCGGCGAGCTGGGGGAGTGGTCCTACGGGTTCACCGTCGCCGACTTCGAGCAGGGCGAGTTCGAAGGCAAGTCGGCGCGGTTTCTGAAGAAACTGAACGTCTACGAGGTTTCCCCGGTGCTCAAAGGCGCTGGGATCGGAACGCAGACCCTGAGCGTGAAGTCGCAGGGTGCGAGTTTTGCTGGTCAGTGCGAGCAGGTCTTGACCGCTCTGCAGGAGCTGACCAGCCGCGGCGCGGAAGTCTTGGCGAAGCGACGCGAAGCGGGCAAAGGGTTGGGCAGTGAATCTCGCGATCTGCTGCTGAAGGTCTCCGACGAGCTGGAGTGCTTGAAGCACCTGCTGGTCGAGCCGGCCCCCGAGCCTGAGTCAGAAGGCTCCGACGACGAATTGCTGCGCGAATACCTGCGCTGGGTCGGCAGCCAACACGGACTGGCTTCGTAAGCCAAGAATCCAAAGGAGACAACGGGAATGAGTGAATTCCCGGCGCTGAAGGCTGCCCAGGGGCGGCTGGAAGCCAAGAACGCCGAGCTGGCCGCGATCTTCGAAGAGGCCGGTCCCGAGCTGGACATGAAGCAGGTCAAGAGCGTTTCCGACCCGCTCAACGCGATTCGGTCGCTCCACGAGGAGATCAACGCTCTGGGCGTGGAGGTCGACGAGCTGAAGGCGGTGCAGAAGGCCGCCGACTACTCCTCGGCGAATCGCGGTGCCCGCGAGGGTGAGCGCGAGGAGAAGGCCGACGAGCAGCGCGAGGCGGCGTTCAAGAGCATCGGTGATGCGTTCGTGAAGTCGGCGGCGGTCAAGGGCAAGCTCGGTCCGCAGGGCCCGGTCGCGCACCTCGACGTCGACCTCAAGGCGCTGTTCGAGACCGGTGGCTCGGCCGCGGCTGGCGATGGTTGGCCGCCGGAGACCACCCGGACCGGCAAGGTCGTGGACTTCGCGACCAGGCCGATTCAGGTGACCGACGTCTTCCCGACCGGCTCCACTTCGCAGCAGGCCGTGGTCTACATGGAGGAGACCACGTACACCAACGCCGCGGGGGAGATCCTGGAGGCCGGGACGTTCCCCGAGGCCGCGCTGGCGCTGGATGAGAAGCAGTCGCCGGTGCGCAAGATCGCGGTGTGGCTGCCCATCACCGATGAGCAGCTGGAGGACGAGTCGCACGCCCGCGGCTACGTCAACAACCGTCTGCCGTTCATGCTGCGGCAGCGGCTGGACTCGCAGCTGCTCAACGGCAACGGCACCGCCCCGAACCTGCGGGGTGTGCTCAACACCGTCGGCATCCAGACCCAGGCCAAGGGCACCGATGCCGGCCCCGACGCCATCTACAAGGCGATGACCAAGGTGAAGGTCACGGGCCGAGCTCGCCCGGACCACGTGGTGATGCACTCCAACGACTGGCAGGACATCCGCCTGCTGCGTACGGCGGACGGCATCTACATCTGGGGCTCGCCGCTGGAGACTGGGCAGCCGCGCATCTGGGGCCTGCCGATCGTCGAGAACGACGTGATCGCTGAGGGCACCGCGCTGGTGGGCGACTTCCGCAACTTCACCGAGCTGGTGTCCCGCCGGGGCATCGACGTCCAGGTGACGAACTCGCACGACCAGTTCTTCATCCAGGGCAAGCAGGCCATCCGCGCCGACATGCGTGTGGCGCTGGTGGTGTACCGGCCGACCGCGTTCTGCACGGTCACCGGCATCTGATGACGGACGCGGCGGGGCTGCTCGATTGAGGGGCCCCGCCGCCATCCTCGGAAGGACACGAGGTTATGGCGACCAAGCCACCGAAGAAGCCTGCGCCGAAGAAGCCGCAGGGCAAGCCGGGGCAGAAGCCGCAGGCGGGCAAGCCGGCCCCGAAGCAGCCTGCGAGGCGTGGCCGCTGATGGCTGCCCCGAAGCGGAAGAAGCCGAGCGCGTCGCAGCGTCGTGATCGTGCTGAGTACCAGCGCGAGTACCAGCAGAACCTGAGTTCGTCGCAGCGGCGTCGGCGGGCCGAGTACCAGCGGGATTACCAGCAGAACATGTCGGCTTCGCAGCGTCGCCGCCGAGCGGAGCAGCAGGCCGAATACCAGCGCAAGAACCCGCGCAAGAAGAAGTGAGGACTTCAGGATGGGTTACATCGAGGGTGCTCGGCACCGCGACCTGGTGAAGGCCGGCGCTCCGGTCAACGGGGACTTCAACGGTGAGGCCGACAAGGGTGCGGTCCTGCGTGACAGCACCACCGGCAAGCTCTACATCAACACCGGCACGCTGGCCGCGACGGTGTGGACGCTGGTGGGCGCGCAGGTCTGATGGCCGAGCAGCGGATCTACAAGACGGCCGACGGCCGCCACGTCTACGAGGGCGACCCGGCGGCGGCGTTCCTGGCCTACGGGGTAGGCGACGACGTCCCCGCCGCGGTCATGCAGGAGCTGATCCCGAACCCCGATCCCGCCCCGAAGCGGAAGCCGGGCCGCCCACCGGTCTCGAAGAATCGGGCTGAGCACGAGGACAAGTGATGGCCGATCCGTTGGACGTGTTGACGCTGGCCGAGGCCAAGCAGGCGCTGAACATCTCCGAGAGCGTCACCAAGCACGACGCGGAGCTGCCGAGCTACATCACGGCGGTGTCGCAACGGCTGGACCTCTACATCGGGCCGGTCGTGCAGCGCACCGTCACCAACGAGGTGCACGACGGCGGACGCCCGTCGGTGTTCCTTGACCTGTTCCCGGTGGTGTCGGTGACCCAGGTCATCGAGTACAGCGACACCACTTCGACGGTGCTGACCGCGGAGTCGAACGCGGTGAAGCCGGACGAGGCGTATCTCCTGGAGCGCTACGACGTGATCCCGTCGCTGTGGTCGGGCCGGCTGTTGCGGCGCAGGGCGGGCAGACGGGCCCGGTTCGAGTCGGGGCAGGCGAACGTGGCCGTGTCCTACGTCGCTGGGCGGTGCGCGTCGACGGCGGAGGTCCCCGAGCGGTACAAGCTCGCGGCGAAGTTCATGCTGGAGAACTTCTGGCGGTCCCAGCTGGATGCCACCGGCGGGGTCAACGAGTTCGACATGCCGCAAGCCAACTTCCCGCGCTGGGGCATCCCGATGGCCGCGCGGCAGCTGGTGTCCGGTGAGATCCAGGAGCCCCGGCAGGTGGTGCTGTGAGCACCGGAACCACGCTGGTGGCGTTTAAACGAGCGCTCGTCGAGACCCTGCAAGCGCGCCCCGGGTTGGTCGGGGTGCAGATCTCCTACGGGTTCCCCGAAACCGAGATCTGGGACGAGTCGATCTGGATCGAGGACGCACGCGCCGAGCTGGGCATCCCGACGATGAAGATGGGCACCAAGCGCGTCGAGGAGAACTACTCGCTGACGGTGGCCTGCCAAGTGCTGCGTACCCAGGCCGAGGGGCAGGACGTCGCCGACGACCGGGCGGCTGAACTGCTCATCGAGCTGCAGCAGATGTTGGCCGAGAAGCCCGAGCTGATCCCAGAAATCTTGTGGGCCGAGATCGACGGTTGGACCCACCACGTCGGCGCGCTGGCGAAGAGCGATGGGCACGGCTCCCGTTTCGATGTTCGGGTCCGGGTGCGGGCTCGTCTTCACCCATAGGGAAAGGAAAGAGATCCCGTGCTGATCGTCTACAAGGGACGGTATGACGCCGTCGAGGTCCCCGACGTTGGGGGCGTCGTCCTCGAACATGGCGTGCCCAAGGAGATCGCTGACACCCCGAAGTCCCGCCAGCTGCTCGAGCAGCCGGACTTCGAGGAAGTGAAGGAAAGCAAGGCGAAGCCTGAGCGCGTCGCTAAGAAGGAGGACGACCGGTAATGGCTCTGTACTCGGGCCTGTCGGCGCAACTCGGTTTCGCCGAAGAGACCACCTACGGCACGTACACCGCGCCTACCCGTTTCTACGAGTTCCTGTCCGAGGAACTGAAGATGGAGATCGAGCGAGTCGAGTCCGAGGCCCTGCGCGCCGGCACCCGCACGCTGCGCTCCGACCGCTGGACCCCCGGCAAGAAGAACGTCGAAGGTGACGTCGAGCTGGAGCTGATGACCAAGGGCGCTGGGCTGATGCTCAAGCACATGCTCGGCGGGGTCACCACGACCCAGCCGGACGTGGCCAACTCGCCGACGGTCTACAAGCACACCTTCATTCCCGACGAGGTTCCGACCGGCCTGACGTGCCAGGTTGGCCGTACGTCCATCGATGGTGTGACCCGGCCGTTCTCCTACGTCGGCTGCAACATCAGCGAGTGGGAGCTGGAGGCCGGTGTCGGTGACCCGGTCAAGCTCACGGTCTCGCTGCTGGGGCGGGACGAGGCCACCAGCCAGCCGCTGGTGACCGCCACCTACCCGGCGAACAACCACATCTACACGTTCATCCACGGCTCGTTGACGATCGACGGAACCCCGCTGGACGTCAAGGAATTCTCGCTGTCGGGTGAGAACGGGCTGGATGACGACCGGTACTTCCTGGGCAGCCAGCTGCGCAAGAAGCCGGTGCAGGCGGAGCTGTTGAACTTCGAGGGCGAAGTTGCCACCGAGTTCAACAACCTGGACCTCTACAACAAGTTCATCCAGGGCCAGGAGGCGGCGCTGGTGCTCACCTTCGACTCGGGGGTGGTCATCGAGGATGCGCTGACCTACAAGCTCGTGGTGACCTGCAACGTCCGTTTCGACGGCGAGACCCCGACGGTGCAGGGGCCCGAGGTGCTGGAGCAGAACATCGCCTACAAGTGCATCGACTCGGGCTCGGGCCCGGGGTCTGCGGTGAAGTTCGAGCTGTTCACCAGCGAGGCGACTCCGTAAGTGGCAACGTGCAAGCGCCTGGACTGGGATTGGGATTCCCGGTTCGCCCGTGTGCAGGCCGCGATCCAGGAAGCGTCTGAGGACGCACTGGAGGCCGCCGCGGACAAGGCGTTGGCCGACGCTGATGTACCGGTCCGATCCGGAGCGTTGAAACGCTCCGGCCGGGCTGACGTGGCGTTCCCTGTCGCGGTGGTCCACTTCGGGTCCACCGGTAGCGACCCCCGCGGCAGGGGCACCGAGCACTACGCCATCCCGCAGCACCAGCGCTACGACTACACCCACCCCAGGGGCGGTAGCGCACGGTTCCTCGAATACGAGCTGTCCCCAGGGCGGCGTCTGTACGAGGTCATGGCCGATCGCATTCGGCGAGTCATCGAAGGCAAGAAATAGGAGCCCCCTCATGCCCACTGCACGTCAAAAGGTCGATTCGCAGTTCGACGTCGCTGCTTTCATGGAGTCCAAGGCACCCAAGGAGTCGATCAACTTCTTCGGTGTGTCCGTCCCGGTGCCCACCGACACCCCGCTGGGGGTGACGTTGCAGGCCAGGATGGCGCAGCAGTCCGAGGAAGAGGCCACCCAGCAGAACGTTCTGGAACTGCTGGCAGGGCTTCTCGGCCAGGACATCGCCGACCAGATCGAGGCAGCCAACCCCGGTGTGAAGGCGTGCGGTGTCCTGCTGCTGTGGGCCTACCGCAACGCGGGCGGCGAGAAGATGGGCTTCCCCGAGGCCTTCGAGGAGTACGAGGCCAACGAGGCGGCGGCTCGTGAGGCCGCGGCCGGCGAGGTTGAGGGAAAAGCAGCGGCGAATCGGGCGGAGCGGCGCGCCGCGGCCCGTACGACCCGGAATGGGAAAACCTCCGGCGGCACTTCACGCTGATTCTCGCCGACTTCCGGCGTGAATACGGGCTCACCCCAGACGAGATCTGGGAGATGCCCACCCGATTGTTCAAGTGGTATCTGAACGGGCTGAGTCTCGAGTCCCGGTTCATGAAAGCCATCGGCGAGAAGAAGCAGACGCGGGTGGCGACCCGCAGGGCGCGGAAATAGCGGAATAGCGGGGGTTTCGGCTCAATGGCAATGTCGGTCGGAACCCTGCTGGGACAGCTGCGCCTGGACAACGATCACTACCTGCGCGGGTTGCGGACGACAGAGGCCGCGACCCGCGCTTCCGCGCGTTCATCGGCCGATGAGGTCGAGAAGGCGTCCAAGCGAGTGGAGACCGCGCGCAACAAGGAACTCGACGCGGCCGGCAAGGTCCGGGTCGAGGAATCCAAGCTGGAGGAGCTGCGCGGCAAGTCCAACGTCTCGGCGTCGCGGTTGGCCACCGCCGAGGAGCGGTTGGCGTCGGCGCGTCGGGCGCACACTGCGGCCACCCGTGAGTCGGAGCGGGCCACCGCCAGCCACGACACGGCGATCAAGAAACTGGGCGAGTCGCTGGAGCAAGCCGCGAAGCCGCGGACCGCCCGCATTAACGTCGACACCAACCAGACGGTGCTGCGCGACATTGCCGCGCGGATCGACCAGGCGTCACGTGATCGTGCGGCGAAAATCGGTGTGCAGCTCGAGGGTCAGGCGGTCGCCAACTCGCGGCTGGACATGCTGGCCCGGGGGCGCACGGCCACGATCAACGTCGACGTCGACATGGGTGCGGCGTTGCTGGCGATGGCGGCGCTGGATGCGGTGGTAAGTCGCGTGGGCCGCAGCTCGGTGCGGGTGGCGGCTGGCGCGAGTGCGGCGGTTGTTGCGGTCGCCGCGCTCGGCGCGACGTCCTCCGGGGTCGCAGGGCTGGGTGCTGCTCTGGTGGCTGCGTCGGCGGCGGCGCTGATGATCCCCGGCGCGATCGCCGTGGGGGTGGGGGCTGCGGCCACCCTGGTCGTTGGTGTCCGTGGCGTCGGTGCTGCGTTGAGCGCGGTCGCGTCCGGTGACGCCGCGAAGCTCGATGAGGCGCTGCGGAAGCTGGCCCCGTCGGCACGCGAGTTCGTGCTGGCCGTGGCTGGGATTCGCGGAGAATTCGTCGCCCTGCAGCAGCACGTCCAGGGCGTGCTGTTCCAGAACCTCGCCGCCCCGTTCCGCGAGATGGCCCGTGCCTTGCTGCCGGAGCTGCACGCGGGAATGGGGCGAGTCGCCGACCAGATCAACACCCTGATCCGGCGAGTGCTCGAGTTCTACACCCAGGCCAAGACCGTGGCCGACGTGCGTCGGATGTTCGAGTCGATCGACCTGATCGTGCGCAACCTCGGCACGCAGGCCATGCCGTGGCTGCTGGCCGCGTTCCGCGACATCGGCGTGGTTGGCTCGCAGGCACTGGCCGACCTGACCGGTGGTGCGGGTGCTGCGGCGCAGCGGTTCGCCGAGTTCATCGCTCGCGCGCGGGAAACCGGGCAACTGCGCCAGTGGATTGACCAGGCGCTACAGGTGCTGCGCGACATGGGCGCGACGCTGGTCAACGTCGGTCGCATCGTCGGTGAGGTGTTCTCGGCGGCCAACCAGCACGGCGTCGGGTTCTTCCAGGTGCTGCGGCAGGTCACCGACCAGATGGTGGCGTTCCTGCGCAGTGCCGAGGGCCAGGCCGGGCTGCACAACTTCTTCAACACGTTGCGCCTGGTCGTCGACGCGGTGGCCCCGGGCCTGTCCGCAGTGGTGCGCATGTTCGGCGAGATCGTGCGCAGCCTCGGCCCCGCGCTGCCCGAGGTCGGGCGCGCCTTCAGCCAGCTCGCGATCGAGCTGCAGCCCGTGGTGACCGGGCTGGCTCACCTGGTCGCGGCCGTTCTTCCGCCGCTGGCCCGGATGATCGGTGACCTGGCCCCGTTGATCGTCCCGTTGGTCGGCGGGTTCGTCGGGTTCAAGCTCGCGTTGTGGGCGACCACCACGGCGGTCGGTGGGCTGCACGGTGCGCTGACGTTCCTGTCCACGCACCCGCTGGTGGCCGCCGCCGTGGCGGTGGGCACGCTGGTCGGCGCGATGGCGACGGCGGTCATCAAAATCAACGAGCAGGCCGCCGCCACCCAGGCCGCGACCGGGCGCGTCACCACGTTCTCCGACGAGATGAACCACTCCCAGATGGCCGCCGACCGCGCCAGCGGCGGTATCGGCCAGCTGGAGGCCGCACACCTGCGGATGGGCATCCAGGTCGACAACTCGGCGGTCAAGGCCCGCCAGCTGGAGGATCAGCAGCGCCGGACGGCCGAGGCGACGCGGGCGCACCTCCAGGCTGTGGTCGACCTGCGCAACGAACTGCTCAACGGCTGGGACAAGGACCTGCAATACCGGCAGGCCCTGCTGAGCGAGGAGCAGGCGCAGCGCTCCGCCGCCGACGCCGCACGCAACCACGGCGCGGGCAGCCTGGAGGCCCGCCAGGCCGGCCTGCAACACGAGCAGTCGATGCTGGCCGTGATCCGTGCCGCCCAGGAAGAGGCCCGGTCGCACTTCGCGGTCAAGGACTCGGTGGAGGCCAACCGGGCGGCTGTCGATGCGGGCACCCGGTCGCTGCTGGAGATGGCGGCGCAGGCGGGCGACAACCTGCCGCCGAAGCTGCAGGAAATGATCGCCAAGACCGACGCCGCTTCGTTGGCGGCGGCCGGGGCGCGGATCAAGACCGATGAGTTTGGCCACGCCGTGGCGGTGCTGCCCAGCGGCAAGGTCGTAAAGATCGACGCCGACATCGACATGGCCGTGGCCAAGATCGGCAGGCTGCATCAGCTGCTCATCGACCTGCCCGACGGCAACGTCGAGGCTGGGCGCGCCATGAACCGCATGGATGTGGCCCGCCGGATGGGTAACGCCCACGGCGCGATCGTCCAGTACGCCTCGGGAGGCATGTGGCGGGACCAGGCGCGGGCGCAGGGGCTGACGCCGATGTCGTCGCAGGTGGCCACCACGGTGCCGCCGAACACGTGGCGGGTGGTGGGCGACCGGGCCCGCGACGATGAGGCGTTCATCCCGATCAACAACGACCCGCGCTCGCGCGCGATCCTCGCTGAGACCGCCGCACGGATGGGCTTCGGGCTGACGAGGCTGGCCGAGGGCGCGATGCTCGGCGCTGCTGCAGCGAGCACGGCACCGGCGGATGGGGCCGCCCCTGCGGGCTCAGCGACGGGCGCGCCCGGCACGGCCGGGATGCTCCCGCTGGACGCTGCCGCCATCGCCGCGATCACGGCGGCCGTGCAGGCGCTCAACCTCGCCCTGCAGACCCTCGACCAGACGCTGGTCACGGTCAACACCCAGGTCACCGTGGCCAACACGACGCTGGCCGGGCTGTCGTTGGCGTTGGCCAACCACGGCGCGGCGCTGCCGCCGCTGACGCTGGCCTACCAGCTGTTCGGCCAGCAGGTCGCCGGAGCCTGGACGCTGATCAGTACCCAGACCGCAGCGTCAGTCGCGACCATCACGGGCGTGCACTTCACCGGCCTGCGGTTGGGGCTGACCGACCTGGGCATGGCGTTCGGCGCGTGGGCGCTGGCCGCGATGGATGCGTTTACACGCACCACGGGACACATCGGCGCGTCGACGGCGACGGTGAACGGCATCCACTTCGTGGGCCTGAAGACCGGGCTGGGCGACCTCGCGCTGTCGTTCGACCTCACCGCACAGTCGATCAACGGCGCCTGGGACCGGACCACCCAGCACATCGGCTCGTCGGCGCTGGTCATCACCGCCACCCACTACGGGACGCTGAAGGCGGGCAACGCCGACCTCGACGCCAACACGAACCTGCTGTCGCAGTCGGTGAACAACTCCTGGACCAACACCACCGGGCACATCGGGGTGAAGGTCGGCGAGATCCGCGGTCTCTACGACCAGCTGAACGGTGCGACGGCCGGGGTGGGCGAGATGTTCGCCCGCACCGCCGAGGGCATCCGCATCAACTGGGATCGCATCCGGGGCTACGCGGCCGAACCCATCCGCTGGGTGATGGACAACGTCTGGAACAAGGGTCTGGTGCCGATTTGGAACGACGCCGCCAAGGTGTTCGGCCAGCCCGAGCTGCAGCCCAAGCCCATCCCGTTCGCCACCGGTGGCCCGGTGCCGGGCGTGGGCAACAAGGACAAGGTGCCCGCCAAGCTGATGCCCGGCGAGTACGTGCTGAGCAAGAAGGCCGTGGCGAACATGGGCGGGCTCGGCGCGGTCGACGCCGCGCACCAGGCTGCCCGCGGCGGTCAGAAGACCCCCGCGCCGCGCCTGCTCGGCGGGGCGTCGGGAGACGGACCGGGCGGTGGCCCGGTGTGGGGGTTCGCCAGCGGCGGCCACACCTGGCAAGCGATGTCGAACATCGCGCGCCAGATGGGGATGACGGTGACCTCGGCGTACCTGGACCGCATTGGGCATTCCGGCTACCACGGTAAGGGACAGGCCATCGACGTCGTCCCGGCTGGGGCGGGAACGGCACAGCGGATTTTCGAGCGGTTCCCGAACGCCACCCAGATCATCTCGGCGCAATGGCGCGGTGGTACGGGTGTCCTCAACGGACAGCCGCACTTCTACGCCAAGGACAACGCCGACCACTGGGACCACGTGCACTGGGCGATGACCCCGGAGGCGATGGGTGGTGCGGTTGACCCTGGTGGGGCTGCGGGCATCGACTTCGGGCCGCACCCGGCGGCGGTGGAGGCAATCCGCAAGCTCAACGAGTTGAAGGCCAAGGTCGACCCGGGCGTGAACGGGGCGTGGTGGTCGCCGAACAAGGGCAACCTGTGGCCGGACCTGGTGCGCCGCACCGCGCACAAGATGATCGACGGCGCGATCGGCAAGCTCAACCAGGTCGGCATGATGGCCGGTCCGATCTCCGGCGGCGCGGCCCCGCCCGGCGTCATCAACGGCTGGATCATGGAAGCGCTGCGCATCCTGGGCTGGCCCGCCAACTACGCGCTCGGCCTGTTCCAGCAGATCATGTCCGAGACAGGTGGCCGCAACATCATGCAGCAGGTCCAGGACATCAACTCGGGGCCGAACGCGGCGCGCGGCGTCATGCAGGTCATCCCCACGACGTTCGCGGCCAACGCCCTGCCGGGCCACACCGACATCTGGAACCCGGTGCACAACATCATCGCCGGTGCCCGCTACGCCATGCGGAAGTACGGCGCGAGCTGGTTCAACCCCGGCCCGCACCACAACCACGGCTACGACTCGGGCGGCTGGCTGGATCCGGGCACCACGGCCGCGGTGAACAAGACCGGCAAGCCCGAGGCGGTGCTGACCGCTGAGCAGTGGCGCGCGGTCAAGGGCGGCGGTCTCGGCTCGAAGACCGTGAACTACCACCTCACCGTGTACAGCGCCGGGAACGACGAGATCGACCTGCGGGAGCAGTTCCGGCGCATGGAAATCCTGGGCGGTATCTGATGGCAATCCAGTTCCGCTCGGCGGCGTCCGCGCAGGCCGAGCTGACCCCGACGGTCACGGTGGCGAAACCGGCCGGGGTGCAGGTCGGCGACGTGCTGGTGGCCACCCACTTCGCCACCGGAGATCCGGAAGACATGGCCGCCCCGGCTGGCTGGTTGCAGGCCGGGGCTGATGGGCTGCAGTCCGGGGTGTCCAACGGCAAGGTCTGGTACCGCATCGTCGACGGCACCGACGGTGCGAACTACACCTTCACGATGACCAGCAGCGCCTCGTGCACGCTGGTCGTGCAGGCGTTCTCCGGGGTCGACCACGCGGTGCCGGTGCCGACGGTGGTGTGGGGCGGGGCGGCGTCCACCACCAACCTGCACGTCGCGCCGTCGGTCCAGCCGACCCTGCTGAACTCGATGCTGATCTGCGCGTGGGGCGCGACCGCCGGCGGTGGTGGCCGCGTTTACACGCCCCCGGCTGGGATGACCGAAGACGGCGATCTCGCCTCGGGCTGGTCCTTCGGGGCGGTCGCACACGAGCAGGTCACCGCCACCTCGCCGACGGGGCCCCGGACCGCAACGTGCGGAGTGTCGACGATCGGCCACCTGTCGGTGTCGCTGGCGCTGAGCCCGGCGGTCTCGTCGTTGACGTCGTCCGAGGGCGAGGTCATCTGGTGGATCGACCCCGAAGGCACCTCGACGGTGCTCGGGGTGTCCTGGGGCGTCTCCGGCCGATTCGCGCCACCGCCGAAGTACGACGAGGAAGTGGTGCCCGGCGAACCGGGCGCACGGGTGCGGTCGGTGCGCCACGACGTCCGCGAGTTCACCCTGCCGCTGTGGCTGGGCACCTACAGCTCCGAGGCTGAGCTGCGCCGCGAGATGCGGCGCATCGTCGCCCTGATGGACCCGGTGCGCGGCGAGGGCAAGATTCGGGTGCAGTCGCCGGCGGGCGACCAGCGGGAGATCCGCTGCCGGTACGCGGCCGGGCTGGAGATGGACGAGTCGCTGGGCGACAACACCGGGTTGCGGGCGCAGAAGGCCGCGGTGGTATTCCGGGCCCACGACCCGTACTGGATGGACGTCAACGACACCATCGTCACCCTCACCATCGGCGAGACCCCGAAGTTCTTCCCGATCTTCCCGATGCGGCTCACATCGTCGGAGATCTTCACCGAGTCCTCGATCGACAACCCCGGCGATGTGGAGGCGTGGCCGGTGTGGACCCTGCAGGGCCCGGGGTCGTCGATCGTGCTGCGCAACCTGACCACCGGCAAGAAGCTGGAGCTGTCCGCCAGCGGCGGGCTGGCGCTCAACGCCCGCGAGTCGCTGATCATCGACACCCGGCCCGGCAAGAAAACCCTGGTGCGCAGCGAGGGGACCAACCTGTGGCCCTACGTCTCCAACGACTCGGCGCTGTGGTCGCTGCGGCCCGGCGGCAACCTCGTGCGGCTGGAGATGTCGGGTTCCAACACGGATTCGTACCTGCGCGCCGCGATCCGGCCCCGGTACCTGACGGCGTAGGGGAGCGGCATTGGGCGCGGACTGGTCGATCTACGTGCGCGACCGTGCGCTGCGGCGCGTGGCGCAGGTCAGCGACTTCCGCTCGTTCGAAGCGGTCCTGAAGTTCAACGACATCGGCAAGTGGACGATGGAGATCGACGAGCGGGTGCCGGAAGCGATCCCGCTCACCACACCGGGTTTCGGTATCCAGGTCATCTCCAACGTTACCGGCAACACCCTGTTCACCGGGCCGATCGAGGGCCGTGAATTCACCCACGACGTGAACAAGAAGACGATCCGGTTGGAGGGCGTCGACGACAACGCCCTGCTGTCGTGGCGGCTGGGGCACCCGGTTCCGACGGCCAGCCAGCCTCCGTACAGCTCGCAGGAGAACCACGTGGTCACCGGCACCTGCTCGACGGTGCTGCGCACCTACGTGAACGCCAACCTCGGTCCCGGCGCGAACTCCGAGCGCCGCATGGACAACGTGGTTCTGCAGGCAGCAGACCCGCTGATCGGCAAGACGGTCACCGGCAAGCTGCGCTGGCAGAACCTGCTGACCGCGCTGCAGGACCTCGCGGTGTCCGGTGGCGGGCTGGGGTTCCGATGCGTGCAGGTCGACGACCAGATCGAGTTCCAGGTGTACGAGCCCGTCGACCGCACCGAGACCGTGAAGTTCGGCGAGGAGCTGGGCAATCTGATGGGCTACCAGTTCCGGTCGGTGGCCCCGGAAACCACCTACGTCTACGCCGGGGGCCAGGGGGAGGGCACCGCCCGCAAGATCAAGGAAGGGCAGAACTCCGGGGAGCGCATCACCTGGGGCCGCCGGGAGGAGTTCGTCGACCGCCGCGACACCAGCGACGACAAGGAACTCGATCAGAAGATCACCGAGACGCTGGAAGATAAGGGCGAGTCCGGCGAGCTGTCCATCACCCCGATCGACACCGAGGGCTGCGCGTTCGACGTGCACTACAAGCTCGGCGACAAGGTCACCGCGATCCTGTCCAGCCCCGGCCCCACCGACACGCTGATCAGCCAGCAGCAGGCCGACTCGCTGTACCTGGGCCGCAAGTTCGAGGGCGGGCACATCCAGGAGGTCGTCCGCGAGGTCAAGGTGTCGATGACGGCGGACAAGCAGCGGATCGAGCCGAAGATCGGCACCCCGAACAAGCAAGACATCTTCCGACTGTTCCGCGAGTTCCGCCGCCTGGCGGCGCGGGTGAACAACCTGGAGCGACGCTGATGGCCGTTTCCCTGGACGACTTCGCACCGTTCGACGCCGGATCCGGTGCGGACGTGGCCGAGGCCGAGTGGCGCAAGATGATGGGCCACACCCGCGACGACGGTGTGATCGCACGCCGCACCGCCCCGGTCGACGGTGAAAGCCCCAATGAGCTGGAGATCTACGCCAACTCCACCGGCATGAACGTCAAGGCCAAACCTGGCGAGGTGTGGATCCAGGGCCACTGGGGCGAATGCACCTTCGAGAAGACGCTGGCCATCACCGCCGCGAACCCCACCAACCCGCGCATCGACCGGGTGGTGGCGCGCGCGGACTTCGTGAACAACCGGGTGGAGCTGGACGTGCTCACCGGCACGCCGAGCACCAGCCCGGTCGCGCCGTCGATGGCGCAGAATTCGTCGATCTGGGAAATCCCGATGGCGCAGGTGCGCGTCGACGCCGGGGTGACCACGATCGCCGCGAACAAGGTCACCGACGAGCGGCGTCGCCGCGGTGTCGGGGTGTTCAACCACTTCGACCCGCCGCTGTACTACGAGGGCAGCACCTTTGGGTCGCTCAACGAGAACGTGGTGAACCTTGGCAGCGGCAGCGCGAAGTACTGCCGGTGGTTCATCGTCGGCAAGATCCTGCAGGTCCGCTACGACTTCCGGTGGGGCCCCACCGAATCCGAATGGTTCGGCGGCACCGGGCGCATCTTCACCAAGCTGCCCGCCGGCCTGAAGGCCGCACCTACCGGCGACCACCGCCTGCCCGCGCACCTGTGGACCCATTCCCGCGACCCGAAGGGCACGGGGGCCTTCACCGACCGGGACTGGCTGGGCACCGCCCTGGTGCCGTGGGCCAGCGAGCGGGTCTTTCCGTTCTTCCCGCTTTCCGAGTCCAACTGCCGCATCACCTGGATGCGCATCGACCACGAGGTGTCCAGCTCGCCAGCCGTGCCCGACGTCGGTGGGCTGGATGCCTTCCCCGAGGGCGGCTCACTGGTGATCAGCGGAACCCTGGAGGTGCAGTAGTGGCCACCACCCTCGACGTCTATGCCCCGTTCGATGCTGGGCCGGGGGCGAACGTCATGGAGTCGACCTGGCGCGGGTTCGCCAAGTACATGCTGGAGACCGGCATCATCCGCAACGGCGACGACCACTTCAAGGTCATCGCCGATTCCACCGGCATGCAGGTCAAGGTCGGTACCGGGCACTGCTGGATTCAAGGGCACTGGGGTGAGAACGCTGCCCAGAAGACCCTGCCGATCGTCGCGTCCGACCCCACCAACCCGCGCGATGACCTGGTGGTGCTGCGCGCGGACTTCGTGAACAACCAGATCGTGCTCGACGTCAAGACCGGTACCCCAGCGGCCAGCCCCACCGAACCGGCGCTGACGCAGTCGACGTCGTTGTGGGAGATCAGGCTGGCGCGGGTGCGGGTGGCCGCCAATGCCGTGACCATCACCGCGGCCAACGTCACCGACCGGCGGGAGCGCTACACCTCCAACGAGTACGGGCCTGGGGCGCTGATTGCGGAGGTCATCCCGACAGCGAGCACGACATCGATCGTGTTCGACAACATCCCGCAGACGTTCCGGCACCTGCAGATCGTGGCGTCGGTGCTGTCGTCGAACACCACGGCCAACCAGGCGATCTGGTGCCGTTTCAACGACATCGCGACCGCCTCCTATGACCTGCAGTGGACCAGCGCCCGCGCGGCGTCCGTGACTGCCGGTGAGATCGACGGTGCCACGCGAGTGGAGGTCGGGCACGCCTCGTCGAACGACTCCGGTGGGGACGTCAACCTCAGCTCCAGCGAGTGCCTGATCCCCAACTACAGCCGGACGCAGCGGCACAACACCCTGTCGCGCTCCAGCTTCACGACCCCCGGCGGCGGGACTCTGACGTGCTGGTCCTCGGCCGGGTGGCTCTGGGGCTCCAGCAGCCCCATCGCGAAGATCACGCTGACTCTCGCTGACGGGAGCAGCTTCAAGGTCGGTTCCCAAGTCAGCCTCTACGGGCTCGGCTGATCGAAAGGACGTTGCCCCGTGGACGTGATCGAGGTCGACTGCACCACCGGCGACCGGCACTGCCGCCCCCTGACCAACGACGAGCAGGCGCAGCGCAATACCGATGTGGCTGCGGCAGAAGCCGAAGCACAGCAGTTCGCGGACGAGGCCGCCGCGCGCGCGACGACGCTCACCAAGGTCGCCGCCGCAGCCGGCGTGAGCATCGCCGAGCTTCGCACCGCGCTGGGAGTGCCGCATGAGTGAAGACGGCGTCACCATCTCCTTCGCCGAGATGTACGGCGAGGTCCGCCAAACCCACGACGAGGTGCGGGAAATGCGCGCTGAGCTGCGCGCCATCACCGACCACGAAACTCGAATCCGTTCGCTCGAAAGGAAAATCTGGCTCGCCTGCGGCTGCGCGGCGGGCGTGAGCGCCGGACTCGCCGAAGCCATCCGGCTGATCGCAGGAGGTTGAATGCGCGGCATCGACGTCGCCAGCCATCAGGGCTACCCGAACTGGGGCGCGGTGAAGAACTCCGACGTCCACTACGCCTACATCAAGGCCAGCGAAGGCGCGAACTACGTCAGCACCCACGTCGACCGGCAGTGGGCCGAGGCGACCGGTGCGGGCATCGTGCGCGGGCTCTACCACTTCGCCCGCCCGGACCTCAACGGCCCGGAAGGCGAGGCCGAGCTGTTCGCGCGGATGGTCAACGCCAAGGGCGCGAAGGGCCCCGGGTTCCTGCCGCCGTGTCTGGACATCGAGGTCGGCGGCGGTCACCTGGGCTGGTGGGTGCAGCGGTTCATCACCCGGCTGCGCCAGCTGATCGGCGACCACAAGGTGATCGTGTACGCGGGCGGTTCGTTCTACCGCAACCAGGTCGGCGACGCCGCCTTGCCGCCCAACACCGTCGCGTGGGTCGCGCACTACAACGGTGCGCCGGGCAACTCGCCGTATCTGACGCCGCGGACCGTGATGCACCAGTACTCGGAATCGGGCCGTGTAAACGGCGTCGCGGGCAACGTCGACCTGAACTGGGCAACCCGCCCGCTCAGCGAAATCACCGGCGGGGGAACGGTTCCGTCGCCACCGGCACAAGGAGATGATGACTTGACGCCAGAGCAGGACACGATGCTGCGGCAGGTGCTGCACGAGCTGCTGGGCCCGCGCGGACCGCAGGGCCAGATTCAGGGCTGGGGCACCGAGAACGGGCCGCGCACGGTCGTGGCCATGCTGGTCGACATCGTCAACACCCTCGACGACGTCCGCGGGGCCCGCGCCGAAGCCGCCTCCGCCAACGCTCGCGCGGCTGACCTGCAGGGCCGGGTCGCCGAGGTCATCCAGAAGATCGAGGCCGGCCAGCACGCCGACGCCGCTGCGGTGAAGTCCGCCCTGGTGGCGGCGCTGGCGGAGAACCTGGTGCGCGTCGACGTCACCGTCAGCGGCCAGGAACCCGACGCCGCCTGACTCCCGGACTGCCCGTCCCCGGTCCAGGGCTCCTGGGGGCGGGCACCTTCTTCACAACTGGAGAACGTGCATGCTCAGCCTGAATCTGGCGCGGTCGCTCGCCGAACGCGCGCTGAATGCCGCACTGGTGGTGTTCATCGGTGCGGTGTCCGGCGACGCGCTGGACCTCTTCCAACTCGACTGGCCACAGGTCGGCAAAGCCGTGCTTGGTGCCGCCGTCCTCGAGGCCGCTCGCGGTCTGCTCGCCGCGACCGGAATGGTCGGGGACAAGGGGTCGGCGGCGACATTCAGGGAGTAGGCCGACCAACACATTCCGCGTTCCTACGTTCGAACTGTCCCGTGCCGTAGCCCCAGGCCTTTCGCTGAAACGTTGGTAGTGCAAGTGGTAGTGCAAGTGGTAGGGCAAGAGGCCTGTTTGCGCTACCGGTACGATCAGCACTGCCGCTGAACGACCTTCAGTGGTGAACGTGGGCATTGCTCCGCCCTTACCGCTGTGCACCGCAAGTAATTTGGCAGCGAGTGCTAAGGAGGAGCTGAATGCCCGCGAAGCGTGGGAAGAAGCCCGGGCCGACACGACCGTGGTGGGATGGTCGGCCCGGACTACTTGCAGTGGTGGCGCAAGCCGTCCTGTTCGCGATCAAGGTCGCGTGGGACATCGTGAACCGCTACCACCGGTAGTTAGGAGTCGTCCGGTTGGTCAACCAGCCGGACGGCTTCCCTCCCGTTGGAACGCCCCTAGTCAAGTGATAAACCGCGTAGGCGCGCTCCGGTTGACTACGATAGCTCAAATTACCTGTTTTAATGTCGTTAGAGCCCCATCAACTGGTTTACCAGCTAACTGGTATTCTGATCGGCTTTCAATCATGATTCGATCATGACTGAATCATGACTCGATCAGGACGTACCCCAGCTAGCGCGGCTCTGGGAGTGGCCACCGATGCCCGTCCGGTTCGTCGACCCAGACGGTCTGGTGGTCGGCAGTGACCGTGAGGCCGAGGCGTTCCCAACCCGGGTGGCGGAGACCCGCCCATGCCGTGTAGGCGTTCTCGACGGCGTCCCAGAGGTTGCGGTCGCCGCCTTGCCGTACGCGGCGGGGCTTGCCGTCCACACGCAGGTCGACCTCACACCAGCTGCCATCGACGTCGACCAGGTGAGTCCCGTCCGGCCTGCCCAGCGTCGAATCCATGGTCACGCCGAACGTCGCGCCTGCCTGCACCGTGCCGTCGAGATGGAGCATGAACCAGGGGACCAGATCGTCGAACCACGGCGTGCCCTCGATCAGGGTTGTTCGCTCCCGGACCTCGCCGGCTGAGCGCTCCTGCTGTGCGGGCGGATCGAGGGTCGCGGCGGGCTCCGGGCGCAGCGACATGAAGCTCCCCCAGCGGTTGACGAACCTTCCCTCAAGGCGATCAGGCAACCGGCGCAGCAGGACCAGGTTGCCCGCGTTCATGCCGAGCTTGAGATCGGCAAGCAGCAGGCCGTAAGTCCGCAGCTGCTCGAACCACGTGAGCGGGATGTGCGGCACCGAGCAGGTCGCGATGATGCGGTCGAACGGCGCGTGATCGGGCATGCCGTCGGCCCCGTTCATAGCTCGTAGGGTTGGCTTGTACCCAGTCTCAGCGAGTCGCTGTCGGGCAAGCTCCACCAGCTCGGGTTCGACGTCGACGCTGAACACGTGCGCATCGCCGAGTCGCGCGGACAACAGTGCCGCGTTGTACCCGGTCCCGGTGCCGATCTCCAGGACATCGTGGCCGTCGTGCACGTCCAGCCAGTCCAGCATTCGCAGCATCAGCGTCGGCGTGGTCGATGACGAGGTGGGCTGGCCATCGGTGACGTGGGTGACCAGCGTCTTCAACGAATAGGTGGCTTCCAGTAGCTGTTGACGGCGGGAGACCTTGCGCCACTGGTTGCCCTGCTGTTCGTAGAACTCCGGCACCAGCACGTGGCGGGGGACCGCTCCGACCGCAGCCCGCCACTCGGCGGACAGCGGCACGCCGGCCTTCTCGATGTCGTCGGCGAGTGCCGCGGCACGTGCAGTCCAGTCTTCGCTGGTGGTCGTCACGATGCGCTCCCGGTGGCGAGTAGGTCGGCGAGAGAGTCAGTGATGGGCACGGCCGCGGGCTCTTCCAGCCACCCATACTGGCCGCCGGGGTTGCACTCCAGGAACACCCACCGGTCATCCGGGGTAACGACGAAGTCGAACGCGCCGTACACCAGACCCATGGCGCTGAGATATCGGTGCACCCCGTCGGCGACCTCGGCGGGCGTGTCGATCTGTTCATAGCGTAGGGCGTCGTAGTCGGTGCGCCAGTCCACTTTCGACGATGCGCTGCCCGCGTGGATGGCTACCGAAAACAGCCGGTCGCCAACGGCGGTCAGCCGCACCTCGTACGCCTTCGGCACCCAGTCCTGCAGCTGGTGGGCGGTCGTCTCAACGCCCCGCAGGTCGGCTAGGTCGTCCTCGCCGAGGCGATGCGTGTGCGCTACGCGGCGCACGTCGCGGCCGTCGACGTGCTCGATCAGGCTGGTGCCGCCGAAGAGCTTGCGGACCGTCCCGGTGCCCGATGCTGCGGCAAACTCGCGGACACCGGTCTGCTCGTTCGATACCAGAGTCCGCGGCACCTCCAGGCCGCACCGGGCTGCGGTGACCAGCTGCAACGGCTTGTAGGCGGCGTCGGCGGCCCGCGCCGGATGGTTCACCCACAGCACGTCGATGCTCGCGAGTACGCCGCCGAGCCCGAGTTTCGCCTCGACGAAGGCGACGCGGCGTTCCTCGGCGGTCAGCCCGTCCGGGAACTGGAAAGCGGTAGGTGCGCGGTACCAGATGCTGTGGATGTCCTCGAGGTTGATGGTGTGGGCGGGGGTGTGCAGGTGCCCGGCCCAGTGGCTGCCGCGCAGCTCAGCGGTGAAGCTGAGCTGCGCGGGGAACCACCCGAGGTCGACGCGGAACACGTCAACGCTGCGACGCTGCAACGCGCGCACCATGTAGTCGGCGCTCACGTCGCTTTCCTCGGTGAGGATCAGAACACTCATACCGGAGACGGGTCCTCCGGCGCGTAGTCGTTGTTCCAGTCCTCAGAGCTGGGCCCATCTTCACCATCCACCGAGGAGGTCGTGTTCGCCGTCGGCGGGCCGGCCCGCAGTCCGTCGATCAGCGGCGCGCCGTCGCGGTCGACGTTCATCTGCAGCTCGTGGGAGTACTCGCCGAGTACCCCGCTGCAGGTGCCGTTGGCCGAACGGACGTTGCTCAGCGCCCAAGGGCGCGCGCCGACCTCCGACGGTTCTTCACCTTCCGGAGGTGCCGATGCCGGTCGCGTCAGCGGGAACTGGCCACTGATCGAGGCCATTGGATCGCTGGTCATCTGAGCCAACTGCGATCTCCTTCCTGATTTCGTCGTGCCCGTGGCCGGACACGTCCTGCGATCGCCCCGAAGGGTTCTTAGCGGGGCGTGGTGACCCGCGCCCGGTGCTGGTCGGGGGGGGATCAACAACACCGGGCGCGGGAGCCTTCAGAGATGGATGGCGTGCCGGATCGCGTACTTGACGCAGCCCTCACAGCCTTCGCGTGGCCAGGGCTCGTAGCCGTCGTCGGCGACGACCACCAGCAGTCCGCACAACGTCATCGCGAGCGCGCCAGGCCTGCGGGCGTGTACCAGGCGCGACCCCGGTTCCACCCACGTCTTATGGGCAGTGGTCTGGATCGGACGACGGATCACAGATAGACCCGGACCCTGCGGCGTTCCCGCTCCCTGCGGGCCCGCCAGACACGTGCCCACTCCTTGATCCTCTTGCACCATCGCCAGCGTCTCCACACGTCGTCCCTCCCGCGTTTTTGCTGGCGGCACTCCCGGAAAGGTCGGGGAATCTTCCTGGAAGTGCCGCCGTTAAGTAGCTTCGGGGCTACAGAACGTGGGCGATAGGGTTTGGCTGTTCACAGGTGTTCACAGCTGGAGTCGAAGGAATGCTTGCCGGTTCAGATCTGCGTGCTAAGCGGGAGGCGGCGGGCCTGAGCCTGAGCAGGATGGCTCAGCGGACCCATTTCGCCCGCTCGTACCTGAGCATGATCGAAACCGGTAAGCGGCCGGTCGCCGACGACGTGGTCGCAGCGTACGAGCAGGTGCTCGGGGTGCCCCTGGCGTTGAACCCGGGTGACCCGCTGCGCGTTGCGCACGAGTGGCTGGTCAACGACTCCCCAGTGGCAGTGCATACGCGGTCCGGACGCAAGGTGAGCGAATCGCTGGCCAGCGAACTGGAACAGCGAGTGATCGAGCTGCGGCACCTCGACGATGTGGTCAGCTGCCGTGACTTGTTGCCAGCGATCACCAAGGAGCTAGGCGAGGCTGAGCAACTGGTTAGCACCGCCAGTTTCAAGGAACCCGTTGGGCGGCGGCTGTTCGTCGCCGTCGGCGAACTGTCGCAGCTTGCAGGGTGGGTCGCGAGCGACGCTGGCGAATACGCGCGGGCGCAACGGTTTTACATGTCGGGAGTCGGTGCAGCGCGTGAAGCGCGCGACCGGGTCCTTGGAAGTCAGCTCCTGTCGAGTCTCAGCTACCAGATTGCCAACATCGGCGACCCGGCCGAAGCGGCGTTGCTCGCCCGGACTGCGGTCATGGGAGCCGAAAGCGCTACTCCGGCTGTTCGCGCACTGCTGCTGGAGCGGGTGGCGTGGGCATCGGCGCGAGCCCGAGAGACCGACGCGACATGGCGCGCGCTCGACGCGGTCGACGACTCCTTTGAACAGCGCGGCGACGGCGAACCGGAATGGGTTTACTGGCTCAACCGCAACGAGATCGACGTGATGGCGGGGCGCTGCATGATCGAGCTGGGCCGGCCGAACGACGCCGAGCCGCTGCTGGCCAACGCCATCGCCAACTACCCGCCGGAGCACGCCCGTGAAGTCGCGCTCTACCTGACGTGGCTCGCCGAGTCGCATGCGCGGGCAGGTGACCTTGATGCCGCGCGCCAGGCCATCCAGCGTGCGCGAAGCTACGCCGAAACCGTGTCGTCTGCCCGAACTGATCTGCGACTCGAAGCGGTGCAGCGGCTCGTGTGATGGCACCACCCCACAAGGAGAAGCGCCCGGTCCGAGTGGACCGGGCGCTTTCGTTTTCAGAGGCTCATCTCCTCGCCTGCGGGGCACCGGGGCATCCCCCGCTCCAGCCACTTGGCGGTGGTGCGGACGGTGTAGCCGCAGTGCCCGCAGGTCAGCTTGAGCATCCGGGTGCCCTGCTTGCGTGGACCCGAGTGGACCTTGGGGGGAAGCGGCCCGCCCGCGGGCACTGGGGTGGGGGCGGCGACCGGAACCGGGTGCAGCGCGCCGTGCGGGTAGTCGCCGAGGGTTTCGGCCAGGCACATGAACTCGGCGGCCAGTTCGACCGAGGCGGTGGTGGCGGTCATCCGGCCTTCCAGGCCCAGGCGGGTGGCGGCCTCGGCGAACTTGCCCTTGTGACCGGAGTCGTTGTTGTCGGCGGCGTGGATCAGCTCGTGCAGCAGGGTGGCCAGGACCTGACCGGTGTCGGCGATCTCCGGGCTGATGAAGATGTGGTTCACGCCGTCGTCGGAGGCTTCGCGCTTCCAGCACTGGCCCAGGATCTTGGCCGACTCGCGCTTCGCGCCGTAGCCGAAACCGACGCTGACGTGCACGCGCTCGGGAAGCGGGAGGCCGACCTCGGTGAAGCGGGGACGCAGGGCCTCGATCGCGTCTTCCAGCCAGAGTTCGCGGGTCCGAAGGTTTCCGTTCGCTGTGGTCATTGCACTCGCCCCCAGAAGTCCAATGATGGGATGACCGGATGTATGCATATAGCTTGACCTGCGATTTTCATGAACACAAGACGTTTAAACGAAGTCGGGACTTAAGGCCCGGTCGGTGCCGGATGGCGATCAGTCGAAACTATGTTCTAAGCTGCGGTCGCGCGGTTCGCGCACCATCGGCCGCCCACTGCACACCGACCGGGGCGGGGCGATGGGGGAGCCCCGGGAGAGTCGTGCAAGGGGAAGTTGCACTGCTCAGCCCGGGGCTTCATCGCGTTGCTAGCTCGTCGTGCACGACACGACGGCGTACTGCCCGCTGCTGGAGTTCTCGACGGCGACCTTGCCGTTGATCGTGATCCGGCATCCGATCGCGCCGGCGCCCGCGGTGTGCTGCGCGTTGATCGTCACGGGCCGGATCGCCGCCTTCTCGAACTCGATGGTCTTCGACCAGGGCAGGTCCACGCCGGTCTCCTGGGCGATCGAGAAGTTCGAGTCCGAGCTGTAGGTGACCATGCCCGTACCCGACCCGGTGATCTCGAACACGATGCTGTCCGTGCCCGTGAAGTCCGGGATCGCCGGGTAGCTCGGCGGCGTGTAAACGTACGGCGTCGCGGGCTGCGGGCTGGCTGCCCGGCTGTCCGCTGCTGCTGGGGCTGAACTCGGCGCAGAAGTGGGGCCCCTGCCGCCAGCGATACCTGCGATCACGCCGGCGGCGAGCAGGCCGATGGCGGGCAGCACGATGAAGTTGCGGACGCGGTGCTTCTTCTTGTTCATGGGACTGTCCCTTCGTGCTCTTAGTGCAGTAGGCCCATCCCATCCCATGTATGTCCCATGATCTTCATAAATGTGCTGGTCAGAAGCATGGGGCCGGGATTACGAGGTGATCCTGGTCGACGACGGCAGCACCGACCGGACGCTGCGCGAGGCCCGTCGGCTGGCGGCGGCGAACCCGCGTTTCCGCTACGTGTCGCTGAGCCGCAACTTCGGGAAGGAATCGGCGATGCTGTGCGGATTGCGGCACGCGCGCGGCGATCGCATCGCGCTGCTGGACGCCGACCTGCAGCACCCGCCCGAGTTGCTGCGCCGGATGCTGCCGCTGCTGGACTCCGGTTACGACCAGGTCGTCGCCCGCCGGAGCAGGAGCGGGGAGCGGCGTTGGCGGTCGACGCTGGCCAGGGCGTACTACCGGGCGGTTCGTCGCTTCGCCGGGGTCCGGTTGCTGGACGGTGCGGGTGATTTCCGGGTGCTGTCGCGGCGTGCGGCGGACGCGGTGCTGTCGTTGCCCGAGCACCACCGGTTCTCCAAGGGGCTGTTCTCCTGGATCGGTTTCGACACCGCCTACGTGTCCTTCCGGGGCGTGCCGAGGCGCGATGGTCGGTCGAAGTGGACGTTCGGCGCGCTGCTCGAGCACGGCATCGACGGGCTGACCTCGTTCAACGCCAAACCGCTGCGGATGTCGATCTACCTGGGGGCGCTGGTGGTGCTCGCGTCGGCCGCGTGGGTGGTGCGCGCGGCTTTCGAGACCATTGTGGACGGTTCAGTGCTGCCGGTGGACGAAGCGCTGCTGGTCGGGCTGGCCGGAATGGGCGGCCTGCAGCTGTGCTTCCTCGGGGTGCTCGGGGAGTACCTGGGGCGGAGCTACTTCGAGACCAAGTGCCGGCCGCACTACCTGATCAAGGAACGCAGCCCGGAACTGGGCACGGACGTCGTGGCGCGCCGGTTGCGCCCCGCTGAGCTGGTGTCGTGATGCGGTGCGGGACGCAGCTCGGGCGGTTCGCGCTGGTCGGCGGGGCGAACACGACCGTGCACTGCGCGGTCTACTTCACCCTGTTCGCGCTGGTGCCGTACTTGCTGGCGCACGTGGTCGCGACCGCGGTGGCCACGCTGTGCTCCTACCTGCTCAACTGCCGGTTCACCTTCGGGGTCCCGGTCGGGGCCCGCACCTTCGTGCTGTTCCCGCTGGCGAACCTGGTGCTCATCGGGTTGAGCACGGTGGCGGTGGCCGTTGCGGTCGCGGTGGGCGTCGACCCGGTGCTGGCGCCGTTCGTCGGGGGTGCCGCAGTGCTGCCTGCGACGTTCTTCGCCAGCCGTGCGGTGCTGACCGCGCGGCGCGGGCCGGCTTCCGGCGGTGGTGCGGGTTTCGGCGACTGGCCCGCGGCTGCCGGGGTTGGCGCGTTGGTCGCGGTGCTGAGCCAGATCCCGCTGCTGGTGAACCCGTCGTTCTACTTCTGGGACGACAGCGCGGCGCAGTTCCTGCCGATGTGGCACCGGTTGGGGGAGCGGCTGCTGGCCGGTGAGTGGCCGCTGGCGCTGGACCTCGACTCGTGGATGGGCGGGAACCTGGCCGCCGAGGCGCTGTTCGGGATTTGGAACCCGGTGCACCTGCTGGACTTCCTGCTGGTGGTGTGGATCGGTGATCTCGCGGTCGCCGCCGCGGTGGTGAAGACGCAGTTCCTCGTCGTCCTCGGTGTCGGCACCTTCGTGCTGTGCCGGAGCCACGGTGCGACGCGGGGGATCGCCTCGGTGCTCGGCGCAGCGCTGCCGGTGTCCGGGTTCGTGCTGTTCTTCCAGGCCAGTTCGTGGGCGGGCGGGCTCATGGGCTTCGCCTGGTTGCCGTGGGCGTGGTGGGCGCTGCGCACCGACCGGGTGCCACCGGTCGTGGCCTGGCTGCTGTGCTTCCTCTGCGTCTCGGCCGGTGACCCCTACAGCGTGCTGGCGCTGTGCTTGGTCTTCGCCGGGCTGCTGGTCGAGCGAGCCGGGGACCGGTTGCGGCTGGTGCTGCTCGGCGTGGCGGTGGGCGCCGCGTTGCCGCTGGTCTACGGCCCGGTGCTGGCGGCGTCGGCGGTGGGGTGGCGGTCCGGGTACGAGTTCTTCAACATCGGTCAGCTGGTGCCGGGCATCGGTGATCTGCTCAACGCGAGCCTGCCTTCCTTCCTCCCGCAGATCTCCACGTTCGGCACGTTCCGGATGTCGGTGCCCGCGACCTACTTCGCCTGGTTCGCGGTCCCGTTGCTGGCCTGGCTGGATTGGCGCGCCATCCGGTGGCGGAGCTGCGCTGTCGTGCTCGCGGGCTGCTACTTCCTGCTCTGCCTGGGGCCGTCGAACCTGTGGATGTTCCGCTGGCCGCTGCGCAACGTCGTGGTGCTGCACCTGGCCGTCGCCGTCCTGCTCGCCGTTCTGCTGTCCCGAGGTCTGCGCACCGACCGGTTCAAGGTGCGGTTGGCCTGTTCCGCTGCATCGTTGCTGGTCGGCGGGTACCTGGCGGTCGCCGCGTGGCCTGCGCAGGCGCCGAAGCACCTGGTGTCCCTGGTCGTGGTCGGTGGCCTGCTCCTGCTGGCGTTGCGCACTCGGATGCTCGTCGCGGTGCTGCACTTGGGCACGGTGTGCGTGCTGGCGCTGCAAATGGCGTGGTTCCCGGCCAATCGCGACGTCGCGGCGTACAACTTCCCCGCAGATGTGCGGGAATTGCGCGCGCATTTCGCCCCGTTCGGTGACGGCACCGTGGTGCAGGTCGCCGATCGCGGCTTGGTTCCACCCGAGCAGATCGCATCGCGGCAGGCGTGGTCGCAACTGCTGTTCGGCAACATGCCGGCGGCGGCCGGCACGGCGAATCTGGTGTCCTACACGGGAATCGGGTACGACGCACTGCACACCGAGCTCTGCCTGGGCTACTTCGGCGCCACTTGTCCGCGCGCCTACGACCGGCTGTGGGGACCGGACGGGTTGGCCGACCAGCTGCGCGTCGAGCACGTCGTGGTGCAGCGCCGGTTGCGCGAGGTTTCGGTGCCGCCTGACGGGTGGCGCGTCGCACGACGGGACCCCGAAGTCGTCGTGCTCAGCCGGAACGCGCCCGTCCCGTGGCCGAACGGTCGGGTGAGCTCGGCACGCGATGTGCGGGTGCTCGATGACGTGGTGCAGGGGCAGACCCGGGAGACCGTGCGCTTCGCAGGTGCGGGGGAGCGGTCGGAGCTGGTGTTCGCCCGCCTCGCCTGGCCCGGTTATCGCGCCGAGGTGGACGGTCGTCCGGTTCCGGTCGGGCAGACCGGTGCCGGGCTGCTCAGGGTGAACGTCCCGAACGCGTCCAGCGGTGTGCTCGTGCTGTCCTGGAGCCCACCCGGTTTCGCCTGGTACGTCGTGCTGATCTGCGCCGGAGCGGCGCTGGCCGCGGTGCTTTCCGCGCCACCGCTGGCACGGAGGTGGGGGCGATGAGAGCGGTCGTCCTCGTCGTGGTGGCGCTTCTCCTGGTGCTCGCCGCGCCGGTCGCTGCCGATCCGCAGCGCTCGCACATGCAGGTCGTGGCGCACCCGGACGACGACATCCTGTTCATGAACCCGGATCTGGCGGTGTCGGTGCGTTCCGGGGCCGAGGTGACGACGGTGTTCCTGACGGCGGGCGAGAGCGACGTGCAGCCGGCCGCGCAGTACGCCGCGAATCGTCGCGCCGGGACCCGTGCCGCGTTCGCGGCCATGGCAGGGGTCGTCGACGACTGGCGGGTCACTGCGCTCCGGATCGGCGGTGGGGAAGTCGAGATGCACGCGTTGCGCGCCCGGCCGGGAATCCGGTTGATCTTCCTGAACTTGCCCGACGACAACGATCCGCAGGCCACCGGTGGCAAGCACGCGCTCACCCGGCTTTGGCGGGACCCGACCGCTCGGGTCGCCACGCTGCGGCCGGACGGCTCTCCGGTGGCGGTGGTGGAGCACGACCGGGCCTCGATCATCGGGCTGCTGGCCGATCTCCTCCGGCAGGTCGAGCCCACCATCGTCCGCACCCACGATCCCGAACCCGATCCCCGGAACCAGCCGCAGTGGGGAGAGCACCACAACCACCCGGACCACGTGATGACCGCGCGATTCGCCGAGACCGCGATGCGCAGCGCCGCGTTTCAAGCGCATCTCGTGCACTACCGCGACTACGACATCGCCGATGCGCCGCCGAACCTGCCGCCGGAGGTCGTGGCGGACAAGCGGGCGATCTTCGAGCACTACGCCCGGCACGACCCGGTGGTCAGCCTCGACGAGCCGTACGCGACTTGGCTGCGGAGCATGAGGCAGCGCTGGCCGTGGGGCCCGAACTGGATCGTGACCGACAGCAGCGGTCGGGAAGTGCACGTCTTCGTGCGCGGTGACCGGTTGATCGAGGGATCCGGATCCGCGGAGTCGGTGGTGGCTACCCCGGGATTCGTACCGCGTTCGGCGGTTCTCGTGGACGCGGGCACGATCGTCGCGCAGGACCGCTACACCGGCGAGATCTTCCTGCGGGAGAAGGGGAATCCGTGGCGCGCGCTAGGTGCGCCGCGTGCAGGCGAGCAGGTGACGCACGTCGGGGCACCGGCAGCCGCTGCTGTTCCCGGCGGTCGAACCGTGGTCGCTGCGAAGAATCCCTCGGGTGGGGTGAGCATCCGCTTCGCCGACGCACCGGCGTGGACCGATCTCGGTGGGACCGGTGTCCGCGACGGCGTCTCGGTGCTCGTGACGGGGGCAGGGGAAGTGCACGTGCTGGCTGCGGCGGACGTGGGATTGCTGCATTGGAGGCTGACCGCGTCCGGGCAGGCGGAGCTGGTCTCGTCGCCGTCGGCGCACCGCCCGGCCGGGGCGGTAGCGGTGGCGCGCGGGCAGTTCGCGTTCGCCGCGTTTCGCGAGGTGGGGACCGGGGATCTGGTGGTGCTGGGGGAGCAAGCCGGGTGGGCCGTGGTCCGCCGGGTCGAGGCCTCGGCCACTTCCGACCCGGCGTTGGCGGCGGGGAATCCGCCGGTCCTCGCGGCCCGCAACGCCGATGGTTTCGTCGAGGTCTTCGACGAGACCCGGACTGCCGTGCTCGGACCGGCGGTCGGTGATCCGTCCTTCACCCCGGACGGCCGTTTCGTGGCCGCGCTGGGCGACGACGGCCGGATGCACGTGAGCCCGCGCCCCCCGAAGGGGACGCGGGCTCATCGATCAGTGCGATCAGGCCGCGGGAACGGTCTGCGCCGCCGCGCTCAGCTTGCGCGCCTCGCCCGGGTCGGACGGGTCCTTGACCTTCAGGCTCAGCAGCGCCACCAGGATGTAGAGCACGCTGAAGGCGATCGCCACACCACCGCCGCCGACCAGCGGGAACAGGATGGTGACCACGACCGGGCCGACGAACGCGGCGCCACCGGCACCGAGGTTCAGGATGGCCAGGGCCGCGCCCTTGTCCTTGGGGGAGACCATCGACGGCATCAGCGCCGACAGCGGGACGAACCCGGCCAGCAGGATGCCGTAGACGACGCCGAAGGTGGCCGTCACCGCGAAGCTCTGGGTGCTCACCGCGGTGAAGTACCAGAGCGGGGTCGCGATGGCGCAGCCCACGCAGCCGAACCAGGTGATCGTGCGCCGCCAGCCGAAGCGGTCGGCGAAGACCCCGAAGAACAGGTTCGCGGCGATGTTGGCGCCGTAACTGATCGAGGCGAGGGTCGCCACCTCCGAGGAGGTGAGGAATCCGCCGCCCGGCGTGGCCGGCCCCAGCACGAACGGGAACATCGCGAAGAAGCCGTACTGCGGCGCGGTGTTGACGATGCGGATCAGGCCACCGGCCAGGGTGCGGCGGTCGCGCCACAGGATGTCGACGCCCTCGGCCAGCCGCTTGAGGCTGCGCGGGTTCTCGACGGTCTCGTCGGCGATCGGCAGCAGGCCGTGCTTCTCGCGGACCGCGAAGCTACCGATGAGCACACCGGCGGTGACCACGACCAGCGACAGCACCAGGGTGCCGTGCTGGTCCAAGCCGAAGACGCCCATCGCGACCGCGGCCAGCGCCGCGCCCAGGGTCGGCAGACCACCGGTGAAGGCGAACCAGAACCAGCCGGCGACCGAGCCGCGCATCTTGACCGGGCTGGCGATCTGCACCCACACCAGGAACGCGAAGGCGAACAGCGGGTAGGCGAAGCCGCGGAGGCCGTAGGTGGCGACGATCAGCGTTCCGTTGTGCGAGGGCAGCGCCACGAACAGGAACAGCAGCTCGAACACGACCCACCAGGCGCCACCGAGCCACATCACCCGGCGCGGGCCCCAGATCGCGGAAAGCGTCCCGGAGAACCAGGAGGCGATCATCGCCGCGACGCCGTAGATGGTGACCGTGGCGAAAGCGGCAGTCGACCCGGGCAGTCCGCCGCCCTCGGGCTGCTGGAGGTAGTCCGAGAGGAAGGTGGTCTCCACGCCGTCGCCGATCATGAAGATCAGCACGGCGACGAAGCCCCAGAACAGGGGCTTGGGAATGCCGATGCGGTCGAGTCTGCTGGCCGGGCGGTTCGCCTCGGCCTCCGCTGCGGTCTGTTGGGACATCACTGTCTCCAAGGAGTGGAAGTTCTCGGCGCACGCTCACAGCGGGCCGGTCTACGAGTGCTGGCTATCATGCACCTCGTTCATATTAACGCGCAAGACGTTAATTTAAACGATATCTACCGCGGCTCCGGGTGGGCGGCGCAGTCGATCACTCCACGGGAGCGAGCCGGACGTCGGTCTGCTCGCGCATCTCCTCGACCAGGGTGGGGTCCAGCTCGCCGGCCAGCAGGACGTGGTCGAAGGCGCTGACCGGGGCGAACTGGTGCAGCGCCGAGCGGGCCACCTTGCTGGCGTCCATCATCAGCACCTTGGTCGTGGCGCTGGCCAGCATCGCCCGCTTGACCAGCACGATCTCCTGCTCCTGGTGGAAGGTGAGCCGCGCGTTCATCGCCGAGGTGGACAGGAACACGATGTCCACCGAGAAGGCGTTGATCATCTCCTGGCAGGGCAGGCCCAGGTAGGAGTCGTGGGTTCGGGAGTACTCGCCGCCCAGGCCGATCAGCCGGATGTCGGGCACGTCGCGCAGCGTCTCCTGCACCTGCCGGTAGTTGCTGACCACGGTCAGCGGGCCGACGTCGGGCAGCAGCCTGGCCAGCGCGAGCGCGGTGGTCGAGTCGTCCAGCATCACCGACATGCCGGGGGTGATGAACTGCAGCGCGTCCCTGGCCAGGGCTTCCTTCTCCGCGGTGTGGGTGTGCAGGCGGAAGTCCGAGCTGCTCTCGAACACCGTGGACGGTTGGGCGGAGACCCCGCCGTGGTACTTGCGCAGCAGGCCCCGGGTGACCAGGTCGTCGAGGTCGCGGTGCACGGTCATCAGGCTGACCCCGGTCAGCTCGGACAGCTCCGCGGCGCTCGCGAAACCCTGCGCGACCACGTGGTCGATGATCTTCTGCTGCCGCAGGATTCGGGGGGACTGCTTCTTCGGTGCGGACGCCATGCGGTCATCTTGCCCCGCGCGGGGGCCTGTTCGGGAGGTGACGCCGAACTATCAATCAAAGGGTGACAATTAACGTTGGTCATGTTAATTTGAGCCGTACCAGTGTTTGGCGGGAGGTTTGAGATGACCCAGTCCGAGGGGCCGAACGGCGTCCACCGCGCGGTCGTGTTCGACATGGACGGCGTCCTGGTCGAGAGCGAACACCTCTGGGAGCGGATGTGGGCCAAGTTCGCCGCCGCTCGCGGCAAGACCTGGACGGTGGCGCAGACCCGGCAGGTCCAGGGCATGAGCGCCCCCGAGTGGTCGGCGTTCCTCGCCGAGTTCGCCGAGGCGACCGAATCCGCCGAGGCCACCGAGAAGATCGTGGTCGACGACATGATCGCCGCGCTCGACGGCGGTGAGATCGAGCTGCTGCCGGGTTCGGCCCGGATGGTCGAGGAGTCCGCTGCCCGGGCCCCGATCGCGCTCGCCTCCTCCGCGCCGCGCCGCCTGATCGACGCCGTGCTGGACCGCCACGGCCTGGTCAAGCACTTCAGCGCCACGGTGTCCAGCGCCGAGGTGCCCAAGGGCAAGCCCAGTCCGGACGTCTACCTGGCGGCCGCCGAGAAGCTCGGCCAGGACCCGAAGCAGTGCCTGGCGGTCGAGGACTCCAGCAACGGCCTGCGCGCGGCCGCGGCCGCCGGGATGACCGTGGTGGCCATCCCCAACGCCGACTACCCCCCGGCCGAGGATGCGCTGGCCGGTGCCAGCTACGTCGCCTCGGACCTCGACGACGTCCGGCAGCGCCTGGTGGGCTCGCTGCCGGAGCCGGTCGGCAGCTGACCCCCCGTTCCTCCCGTCCGCGCCGCCCCGCTCCTGGGCAGGTAGAACGGTTCTGATCACGCAGAATCGGGGCAGCGCAGCAAGACAGCCTTTGTGACAAAGGAGTCCTCCATGACCAGCGTTCTGGCCGCAGGCGACCACTTCGTCGCCCCCGAGGTGTTCGTCGACGCCCTCCGCGACAGCGCGGGTGCGCACGACCTGCAGTTCAGCACCCTGAAGCTGCCGTGGCCGGTGGAGCCGTTCGGCCCGGTCGGCAACGTGCTCGAGGCCAGCGGAACCGAGCAGCAGCTGCTCGACGCGTTGGGCGACGCGGAGATCGTGGCCACCCAGATGGCGCCGTTCACCTCCGACGTGCTGGCCGCCGCCCCGAACCTGAAGTTCGTCGGCGTCTGCCGCGGCGGGCCGGTGAACGTCGACCTGCAGGCCGCCACCGACAACGGTGTGATCGTCAGCTACGCGCCGGGCCGCAACGCCGCCGCGGCCGCCGAGTTCGCGGTCGGGTTGACCCTCGCCGCGCTGCGCCGCATCCCCGGTTCCGACGCGGAGCTGAAGTCGGGCAACTGGCGCGGTGACTACTACGCCTACGAGAACGCCGGCATCGAGCTCGAGGGCGCCACCGTCGGTCTCGTCGGCTACGGCGCGATCGGCAAGATCGTGGCCCGCGTGCTCAAGGCCTTCGGCTCGCACGTGCTGGTCTCCGACCCGTTCGTCAAGACCGAGGACGCCGCGCGCGACGGCGTCGAGCTGGTCGAGCTCGACGACCTGCTGCGCCGCAGCTCGGTGGTCAGCCTGCACGCGCGGCTGACCCCGGAGACCAAGAACCTGCTCAACGCCGACAACCTCAAGCTGCTGCCGGAAGGCGCGGTGCTGATCAACTCCGCGCGCGGTGGCCTGCTGGACTACGCGCCGCTGCCGGAGCTGCTGAAGTCCGGTCGGCTCGGCGCGCTGGCCGTCGACGTCTACGACATCGAGCCGCCGCCCCGCGACTGGCCGCTGTTCGACGCGCCGAACGTCATCACCACCCCGCACCTGGCCGGTGCCACCCGCCAGACCGCGCACCGAGCCGCGCAGATCGTGGCCGGCGAGGTCGCGCTGTACCTCGAGGGCAAGCGCCCGCGCTTCGTGGCCAACCCGGACGTGCTGGCGAAGTTCGAGGGTCTGCAGCCATGATCATCGGGGTTGACGTCGGAACGTCCGTGACCAAGGCGTCGCTGCTCAACCGCAACGGAACCGCCCTGGTCACGCACAGCATGCGCAGCACCCTCAACCGGCTGCCGGGCGGCCGGGTCGAGCAGGACCTCGACGAGGTCATCGGTTCGGTGGTCCGCGTGGTGCGCGAGGTCGCTGCGGTCGCCGAGAGCACCGGCGAAGTGGTCGAAGCGCTGGCCATCACCGGCCAGGGCGATGGCCTCTGGCTGCGCGACCACCAGGGCCAGCAGGTCGGCCCGGCGATCTCGTGGCTGGACGCCCGCGCGGCCGGTGTCCTGGACAGCTGGGGCGAATCCGGTGTGCAGCGGAAGGTCTTCGAGCTCACCGGGTCGGGGATGTTCCCCGGTTCGGCGGGGCCGCTGCTGGCGCACCTCGCCGAGCACGCCCCGGAGCGCCTGGAGCGGGCCGCCGTCGCCGGATACTGCGTCGACGCGATCGTGCAGCGCTTCACCGGTGAGATCACCGTGGACGCCTCCGATGCTTCGCTGCCGTTCCTGGACGTGAAGGAGCGCGCCTACTCGCAGGCCGCGCTGGAGGCGTGCGGGATCGCCGAGCACCGGCGGCTGCTGGCCGAGCCCGCACCGCGCAACAAGCTGTTCGCGCTGGACGGCAAGGCGGCCAAGGAACTCGGTCTGCCTGCGGGACTTCCGGTGTCGGCGGGTCCGTTCGACCTGCCCGCCTGCGCGTTCGGTTCCGGCGTCAGCAATGTCGGTGACGGCAGCCTGGTGATCGGCACGACGCTGGGTTGCCAGGTGCTGCGCGACGACGTCGCCATCGACCCGCACGGCGAGGCCGCGGGCATGTGGCTGGCGACCCCGCTGGAGCAGCGCTACCTGCGGGTGATGCCGGCGATGGTCGGCACCGCCAACCTGGACTGGGTGCTGGCCATGGTGGGCGCCGGGGTGGACCAGCTGGAGACGTTGCTCGCCAGCAGCAAGCCCGGTGCCGGCGGTGTTTCGGCGCTGTCGTTCCTGTCCACCTCGGGCGAGCGGGCGCCGTTCGTGGCCCCGCACGCGCGCGGCCAGTTCACCGGGCTGTCGCTGGACACCGCGCAGGCGGACCTGGTCCGCGCGATGTGCGAGGCGGTGGCCTACGCGGCCCGGCACAACCTGGAATCCGCTGGTCTGACCGGTGAGGTCTCGGCCTGCGGTGGTGGGGCGCGTTCGGCGGCGTGGAGCCAGATCTTCGCCGACGTGCTCGGCCGTCCGCTGCACGTGCCCTACGAGGAAGGCGTGGGCGCGCGCGGCGCGGCCATGACCGCGTGGGACTCGCTGGGCGAGCCGGTGGACCGCGAGCTGTGGGCCCAGGGGCGGCGTACCGTGCAGCCGCACCCGAACGCGGTGGAGTTCTACGAACGCGGCTACCGCGAGTACCTGGTTTCGATCGACCGCGCCCGCCCGCACTGGGGCGCGAGCTCCTGACTGCTGCTTGAGGAGAAGTGCGATGACGCGCTTGTACGACGACCCGGCGACGTTCACCGAGGACATGGTGACCGGTTTCGTGGCTGCGCATCCTTCCTACGTCCGGCAGGTGCCGGGCGGTGTGGTGCGGGCCAAGCGGCCGCGGCGGGGCAAGGTCGCCGTGGTCACCGGTGGCGGATCTGGGCATTACCCGGCGTTCTGCGGCGTGGTCGGGCCGGGCTTCGCCGACGGTTCGGTCATCGGCAACATCTTCACCTCGCCGTCGGCCGATGACGCGTACTCGGTCGGCCGCGCGGTGGACCGCGGTGCCGGGGTGGTGTTCTCCTTCGGCAACTACGCCGGGGACAACATGAACTTCGGTCTGGCCGTGGAGCGGTTGGAGCGCGAAGGGATCCGGGCGCACAACGTGGTGGTCACCGATGACGTGGCCAGCGCTCCGGCGGCGGAGCAGAACAAGCGCCGCGGCGTGGTCGGTGACTTCGTGGTCTTCAAGGTCGCTTCCGCGGCGGCCGAGGAGGGCTACGACTTCGACGAGGTCATCCGGGTCGCCGAGCACGCCAACGCGCGCACCCGCAGCCTGGGCGTGGCCTTCGACGGCTGCACGCTGCCGGGCCAGGACCACCCGCTGTTCGAGGTGCCGGAGGGCCGGATGGGCCTCGGGCTGGGTATCCACGGCGAGCCGGGCGTCTCGGAGCGGGAGCTGCCGTCGGCCTCGGAGCTGGCGAAGATCCTGGTCGACGGTCTGCTCGCGGAGGCTCCGGAGACCGGATCCCGTCGGGTGACGGCGATCCTGAACGGTCTGGGCGCCACCAAGTACGAAGAGCTGTTCGTGGTGTGGGGCACCGTGTCCCGCCTGCTGGCCGAGGCCGGGATCGAGGTCGTCGCGCCCGAGGTAGGCGAGCTGGTGACGAGCCTGGACATGGCGGGTTGTTCGCTGACCCTGACCTGGCTGGACGACGAGCTGGAGCGGCTGTGGCAGGCCCCGGCGGATTCGCCGGCGTACCGCAAGGGCAACGTCGAGATCGCCGCCGCGGACGCGGAGGTCGAGGACGAGGAGCTGCCGGAGCTGCCGGAGAAGGTGACCGTGGTGGCCCCGGCGGAAGGCCAGGCGACCTCGGCGACCGTGGTGAAGGCACTCCGCGCGATCGCGGATCTGCTGCACGACGAGGAAGAGGAGCTGGGCCGTCTCGACGCGATCGCCGGCGACGGCGACCACGGCCGGGGCATGACGCGCGGCAGCGCGGCGGCGATCGCGGCTGCGGAGGAAGCGGCGGCGAAGGGCGTCGGCCCGGCGGCGGTGCTGGTCGATGCCGGTGACGCCTGGGCGGCGAAGGCCGGTGGCACCTCGGGCGTCCTGTGGGGCGCGGCGCTGCGGTCGTTCGGCGACATGCTGCCGGACCACCGCGCGGCACTGCCGGGCGATCTGACTTCCGGTGCGTCGGCGGCGTTGGCTTCCGTGCAGCGGCTGGGTCGTGCGGAGCTCGGCGACAAGACGCTGGTCGACGCGATGGTGCCGTTCGTGGAGGCGCTGCGCCGCGAGGTCGACGGCGGTGCGAGCGGCCGCGAGGCCTGGGCCCGCGCGGCGGAGGTCGCCACGGAGGCCGCGGCGAAGACCGCAGACCTGCGCCCCCGCACTGGTCGTGCTCGACCGCTGGCGGAGCGCAGCGTCGGAACGCCGGATCCCGGTGCGACGTCGTTGGCGCTCGCGCTCACCCGGATCGGCGAGGTGCTCGCCGGTGACAGGAAGGACGAGGAGAAGTGACTGAGCAGGCGCCGCTGCGCATCGTGGTCGGTTCCGACGACGCGGGGCTGCAGTACAAGGACGCGTTGAAGAAGGACTTGGAGAACGACCCGCGCGTGGCCGATGTGGTGGACGTGGGCGTGGGCTCCGATGAGCACACGGCTTACCCGCACGTGGCGGTCAACGCCGCGCGTCTGGTCGCCGAGGGCAAGGCGGATCGCGCGCTGCTGGTGTGCGGCACCGGTCTGGGCGTGGCCATCAGCGCGAACAAGGTGCCGGGCATCCGCGCGGTCACCGCGCACGACAGCTACTCGGTGGAGCGCTCGATCCTGAGCAACAACGCCCAGGTGCTGTGCTTCGGCCAGCGGGTGGTCGGTTTGGAGCTGGCTCGCAAGCTGGCGGGGGAGTGGCTGGGCTACCACTTCGACGAGTCGTCGGCGTCGGCTGAGAAGGTGGCGGCGATCAGCGGTTACGAGTCGGCGGCGTCGGAAGTTCCTGGCGTCTCGTGTTGAACGAAGGTGTGAAGTGAGCAGTTCGCGACTGGCCGCGCAACGGAGCGAGGTCATCGCCATCGCCCAGCGCATGACGGCGGACCGGCTGGTGGTGGGCACGTCCGGCAACGTGTCGGTGCGCTGCGGTGATCTGGTGGCGGTGACGCCGTCGGGCGTCGATTACGACGATCTCCAGGTGGCGGACATCCCGGTGGTGAACCTGGATGGTGTGGTGGTCGAGGGCGAGCTCAAGCCCACCTCGGAGCTGCCGATGCACCTGACGGCGTACCGGGAGCACGACGCGGGTGCGGTGGTGCACACGCATTCGCTGCACGCGACGGCGTTGTCGTTGCTGCGCAACGAGGTTCCGGCGGTGCACTACCAGCTGGCGGATTTCGGCGGCCCGGTGCGGGTGGCGGATTACGCGACGTTCGGCTCGGACGCCTTGGCGGAGTCGATGTCGAAGGCCTTGGCGGATCGCACCGGCTGCATCCTGCGCAACCACGGCACGGTCACCATCGCGGATTCCTTGCCGAAGGCCTACAACCGAGCCCGCCAGCTGGAGTGGCTGTGCGAGTTGTGGCTGACCGCAACGCGAGTTGGTGACCCGAGTCTGCTCAGCGAGGAGGAGCTGGCCCGCTGCGCGGAGCTGTTCTCCGGATACGGCCAGCAGCCGCGCTGAGCGGAAAAGCGCGTCACGCGATGCCCTCCGGGGCCCTGGGTGCAGGGATGAGATCCCGGAGGGTGTCGCGGTAGGCGGCGGGCAGTGCTCTGCCGCCTGGCCTCGGTGTTCGCGAAGGGTCCACATCGGACGGTGGTGTGAACACGGGCCGCCCGCTGTGCAACGCGATCCGCCACTGCTGACTGTGGATGATGCGGTGGTGGTGCCCGCACAGCATGATCATGTTGTCGACGGTGGTGGGCCCTCCGTCGATCCAGTGCGTGACGTGGTGCGCTTGCGGTGTCCCAGGCGGACGGTCGCACCCCGGGAACGCGCACACCCCATCACGCTGCAACAACGCCGCCCGGATGTGCGTGGGCGCCGTCCGCTGGGCCGTTCCGACGTCCAGCGGGAGGCTGTCGCCCCCGAGAACGACGGGCAGGACCTCGCAGTCGCAGGCGATGCGACGGACGTTCTCCGCGGTGATGGACTGCTCGGTGGCCTGCAGAGTGCCGGGCATGCCCTCGTCGCCGAGCAGCAACCCCCGCTTGAGGTCGTCGAAGTCGACGGTGATGTTCAGATGCGGACGCTGACCCCCGGTGCGCGGCATCTGCTCGGAGTTCAGCACGAGATCGACCATCGCAGCGAGCCCGTCGGCATTGCGCTGCCCGGCATCACGCGGATCCTTCTCGCCGTCCGCTTCGGGACGGGGAGCTGACAGCGGCCGGATGGCTTCCACGAACTTCGCGCCGGTCTCCCGGTCGAGGCGCGCCTTGATGACCAACATGCCGTCCCGCCCGGTGGCATAGTGCAGTTCCCGCGCCTCGTACTGGGCTTCCTCGTCGCGGTAAGCCCCGTCCTGGTCCAGCAGGTACTTGATGCGCTCAGCGAGCTTGGCGAGATCACGCGGACACATGCGACGAGCGTTGTCGGCCAGGAGTGCGTCGATGTCGGCGGTGTGATGCACGCGCGCGTACTCGGGCATGCTGCGCACGCAGCGAGAAACCACCCGCGCATGCTCGATCCCGATCGCCCCGTCGTCGAGGGCATCGGCCGTAGCGGGCAGATCGGCGGCAAGCGGTTCGCCGTAGCTGCTCGTCTGCCGCTCAACATCGCGAGCGACGACAACACGAGTCTTCGCCTCGGACAGGTCAATGCGGAGCAACTCCTGCAGCCACACCTGCGCAGAACGCGCGCCCTGCTCCGACGGCAACCTCCGATGCTCGGCCTCGGCGATCAGCTGCAGCTGCCGCATCCGAGCAACACGAACGGCCCGCTCGATCTCGGCGATCTCAGCAACGAGCTCGGCATCGGAGCACCCCACCGCCGGACAAGACTCGACAACCACGCCAAACCCAGCAGGCGCAGTCGGAGTCGCCGCCGCGCCAAAAGAGGCGTCGGCGCCAACATCAGTGGACGTCATCAGCGGTGCCATGCCTCAAGTGTCCCACGAATCGAACATAGATTCGATCAAATAAAGGTAGCTCGATAAGGTGATCAAACCCCGCTCGCAGCGGTTCTCGCCCCGGGAGAACGGCACCCCCAGCCCTGGAGCGCGATCGCTGTCGCTTCTGGGGGCAGACGGCCATCTCAAGCAAGAGGCAACTTCACCCAAACCTGCCAAAGGTTTTCCCAAAACAAGCCCCTGCGAAAGCCGTCTTCACATGAGATCAACGAGCGATGAAACAGATCGAAAAGTCAAACCACCAAAGAAAAACACAACCCCGAAAGCACGAAACAACAGTCAACACAACAGGTTCCGAAGAAAAACACGCCGCCAGGCGACAACACCCACCACCCTCCGCAAAGCCCCAACCACCCACGAGCCAGAAACCCCCCACCCCACAGGCGACCGTCCCACACCAGGGCCATCCCCGTGACCCAAAGCCAAACCGGGGCTGCGGACCGGATGTCAAGCCTGAAACCCCGAAGGGGCGGCCGAAAGGCCGGGCTTGACATCCGGTCCGCAGCCCCCAAAATCCCCAAATCACGGGGATGGCCAACAAACAACGGAACCAACACAAGTCCCAACCACCCCGAAAACCGCAGCTGAACTCCACCGCGTCGTCCACGATCCAAACCGACGCCCAGTGTGATCTAGCCCGTTAACCCAGGTGCAACCGCAGTTCGAACGGATGCAACACAGCACCGCAACCATGGAACCCATGCCGCCCACATCGCACCGCCACCAGCGCGGGAACTGGACCCGCGAACTCGTCGAGCTCGCCGCCCTGTTCCTGGCGGCGGGCGCGGTGAACCTGGCCATCACGCACACTCCGACGATCAGCTCGACCGCGCTGGTCGTGATCGGCGCACTCCTGCTCGCAGCCGCAGCGTTCCGCCGATCAGCCAAACGCCCAGCCCGGCCCGAAGCCCCAGCAGCGGAACCAACTCCGGAAGCCGCAGAAGTCCGCCAAACCCTGTGGCGCCTGCGAGCCTCGGTCACCGACACCCCGGGCAGGCTCGCCCGCCTGGCCGGCGGCTTGGCCGCACTCGGCGCCGACATCCGAACCATGCAGGTGCACCCGGTCGAGGACGGCGCAGTCGACGAGGTCCTCCTCCATGCGCCGGACCGCATCACCCGCTGGGACCTGATCAAAGCAGTCGAAGCGGCGGGCGGAAGGGACGTCGTGGTCGCCCGAGCAGACGTGCGGGAGCTCGAGGACGTCCCGACGCGCACCGCGAACCTGGCCGCAGACCTGGTCGGCGGCTGCACGGATCTCGTCCAGGCCCTGCGCGCACTCCTGGGCAGGGTCGACGTCCGCTGGCAGGAGGAGTCCCCGGAGGTCGGCTCGTTCACCGGCCAGGAGATGCACCTGACCGCACCGGGCGGCGGCGTCCTGGTCCTGACCCGCCCAGGCGGGTCGTTCACCCCGGCCGAGTTCGCCCGGGCCAGCGCGATGGTCGACCTGGCAGCCACCTGCCGCGCACGCCTGCGCCCGATGTCGGAATCCGTCCGAACGTCGAGCGGCGTGGACCTGACCATCCGCCAGGCCGATCGATCGGACGTCGACCTGGTCGCCGAGTTCCACGAGCGCTGCTCCAGCGCGGCCCGCTACCGGCGCTACTTCGGTCCCGGCCCGGCCTCCGGCGAGCGTGGTCTGCAACGCCTGCTCACCCCGGCGCTCGGCCGCTCGCTGCTGGTGCTGTCGCCGGACGGAGACGTCGTCGGCATGGGAAACCTGATGTACGACGGCGACGGCGGTGAGATCGCCCTGCTGGTCCGGGACGACTGGCAGCGCCGGGGGATCGGCACGGTCCTGGCCGAGGAGCTCGTCGACCACGCCCAGCGGCTCGGCCTCCGCACCCTCACCGCGCACACCCACCTCGACAACACCGCGATCGCCCGAACCCTCCGCGGCGCAGGGCTCAAGCTGGTCGGCGCGCCGGAGCCGGGGGAGTGGTCGTGGTCCCGCGACCTCCAGCCGTCATGACGGGGGCGCGGCCGGCGAACCACACGGCGGCGACCACCACGGCGCATCCGACCAGCTGGCTCGCCGCGGGAGTTTCCGAGACGACGATCATGCCGAGCGCCACGGCCAGAACCGGCTGCAACAGCAGCAGCGAGGCGGAGGTGTTGGGTGCCAGCCGGGGAATCGCCGCCGCCATCAGCAGGAATGCCGCGACCTGGCCGACCAGCGCCAGCACGACCAGCCACGACCAGGACGCGACCGGCAGGTCGAGGCTGATGCCGGTGGTGGCCGCGCCGATCAGCCCGGCCACCGCCGCGGCCGAAGCCGTCGCGACGCACACCGGAGTCACCACGTGCCGCGGACTGCGCTGGCCGGAAAGGCGGTTCAGGTAGAGGTAACCGGCATAGGCGGCACCGGCCGCCAGTCCCAGCAGCGTCCCGCGCACCTGGTGCTGCGCGTTCGGGTCGTGCGAGAGCGCACCGCCGACCAGGACGATCCCGGCGAGCATGACCGGGCAGGTGAGCAGGAAGCGCCTGCGGATCGGGGTTCCGCCGAAAATCCGCGCCAGCGCGGGGAAGATGACCACTTGCACGTTGATGAGCACGGTGGAGATCCCGGCCCCGACGTCGAGGACGCTCGCCGTCCACATCACGTAGTCCAACCCCAGGAGCGCACCGGCGGTGAGGGCGCACCACACCAGCCACGGCTCGAACCGGCCGTGCCGTCGGCATTCCCGGACGGCCAGCGGCACGAGCGCGATCAGCGCGAGCGCGCAGCGCAGGAACGCCGCTGTCCCGGCGTTGACGTCCGCGAGCTTGACGACGATCGCGGAGAAGGACAGGCAGCCGGCTCCCGCGATCATCAGCAGCACCGGACCAGTGGTCCTGGTGGGTTGCGAGATAGGAGGGGTAGTCGTGACCACGATCCTCACTGTGCCAACCAGTAGGTGAAAGCACTATTGACCAGTTTTTGCGCATCGGCGTTAGCCTGGCTTACGTGATGAACTGGGAGCGTCTTCGGGTCTTCGCCGCGGTGGCGGAGCAGTCGTCGGTCACGGCCGCTGCGGAAGCCCTGCACCTCACGAGGCCGGCGGTGTCCCAGCACCTGCGCAAGCTCGAGCGCGAGACCGGGTGCCGGCTGGTCGAGCCCGCGGGCCGGGGGATCCGGCTGACCAACGCCGGGCAGGTGCTGGCCGAGGCGGCGCGGTCGGTCACCGCCGCGGTCAGCGCTGCCGAGCACGACCTGGCCGACATCCACCAGCAGATCATCGGATCGCTGCGCATCGGCGCCGTCGCCAGCGCGCTGCGGCTCTTCGTCCTGGACGCGCTGCGGGCGCTGACCGCCGAGCACCCGAGGCTGCGCCCGACGGTGCGCGACGGCGAGGGCGTCGACCTGATTCCCGCGCTGCGACTGGGAAAGCTGGACGCGGTCGTCTTCGAGAGCTGGACCGGCTGGCCCGCTCGCATGCCGGCGGGGGTGGAGCTGACCGAGCTGCTCACCGAGGACGTGCAGCTCGCCGTGGCCGCGGATCATCCGCTGGCCGAGCGGGAATCGGTGCGCGTCGACGAGCTGGCCGGGCTGCGATGGGCGAGCTGCGCGCCCGGATCCGAACCGCACGAGGCATTGGTCCAGACGTTGCGCTCGCGCGCCGTCGACGTCGAGGTGGACCACTGCGTGACCGATTACGCCACCATGCTGTCGATCGTCGCGGCAGGGCTCGCGGTCGCGCTGGTCCCCGGCATCGCGCAACGGCTCGACGAGCCCGGAGTTCGCTACCTGGACTGCGAGCCGCGGATCCGCCGCACCGTAGCGGTGGCTACCCTGGAGGGCCGCAGCACCCCGGCGGCACGGGCATTCGTATCCGAATTGTCCCGCACGGCAAATATTTAAACGTTTTGTTGATTTTCGTGAATTCGCGAATTCAACGTCCGGACGGTCTTGACTGGCGCGTTCTGGCTGCGGAAACTCGTTGCTCGCATGGCGAAATCGATTTTCCGCAGGACGAAAGAGCGTGATCATGCGCGAAACCGAACGCAAGACCTCCGGTGGTAGAGCGAAGAAGATCCTTTCCTCGCTGTTCATCCAGGTCCTCATCGCGGCGGCCATCGGCATCGCCGTCGGTCACTTCTGGCCGGACTTCGGTTCGGCGCTCAAGCCGATCGGCGACGGGTTCATCCGGCTGATCAAGATGGCGATCGCGCCGCTGATCTTCTGCGTGGTCGTGGTCGGCATCTGCAAGGCCGGGGACATGCGTTCGGTCGGGCGCATCGGGCTCAAAGCGCTGATCTACTTCGAGGTCGTCACCACCGCCGCGCTGGCGCTCGGGCTCATCGCCGGCAACGTCCTGCAGCCCGGCGCCGGTCTCGACGTCAACCCGGCCACGCTCGACGCGTCCGGCGTGGTGGCGAAGACCCACGGCGAGCAGATGCCGGGGCCGGCCGAGTTCGTGCTGCACATGATCCCGGAGAGCGCGGTCGCCGCGTTCGCCGAGAACCAGCTGCTGCAGGTGCTGCTGTTCGCCGTCCTGTTCGCCGCCGGTCTGCTGCACGTCGGGGTCACCCGCGCTCCGCAGGTCTTCGCCTTCGTCGACCAGACCGGCGAGATCATCTTCAAGATCATCGGCTACGTCATGCGCCTCGCGCCGCTCGCGGTGTTCGGCTCGATGGCCTACCTCATCGGTCAGTACGGGCTGTCGTCGCTGAGCACCTACGCGAAGCTGATCGCCGCTTGCTACGGCGCGGCGCTGCTGTTCTGCTGCGTGCTGGGCATCCTGCTCCGCGCCTTCACCGGTCTCAGCTTGTGGCGCTTCCTGCGCTACACCCGGGAGGAGTTCGCCCTGGCCGTGGGCACCGCCTCCAGCGAGGCGGTCATGCCGCGGATGATGGAGAAGCTGGAACGCGCCGGTTGCCGCAAGGAAGCCGTCGGGCTCGTCGTGCCGACCGGCTACTCGTTCAACCTCGACGGCGCCTCCATCTACCTGTCGCTGGCGACCCTGTTCATGGCCCAGGCCGTCGGTGTCGACCTGACCTTCGGCCAGCAGCTGACCGTGATCCTGGTGCTGGTGCTCACCTCGAAGGGCATGGCCGGGGTGCCGGGGTCGGCGTTCATCGCCTTGTCCGCCACCGCGTCCGCGGTCGGCGTCATTCCGGTGGCCGCGGTTGCCCTGATGCTCGGCGCGGACCGCTTCATGGACACGATGCGCGTGGTCACCAACCTCCTGGGGAACTGCGTGGCGACCTTCATCGTGTCCAAGTGGGACGGTGCCTTCGACCGGGAGCAGGCCCGCAAGGTCCTGGCCGCGCCCGCGGGGTCGCCCGACGCGCCGGCGCAGGACCACGGTGTCCCCGCCGCGCGCACTCCGGACTCGGACACGACCAAGCTCTGAGCGGCTGGGCGATGCCGTGCCGGGCGGAAAGCCCGGCACGGCATCGCGCGTTTCACCGGTCGGCGAGCTTCTCGGCCAGCATCGGGACGATCGTGTCCAGCGAGTGCGGGATGCTCAGGACCGTGTTGTGCGCCAAGGCGATTCCGTCCTCCATGAACGGGATCGTGATCACGTCGCCCCGCTTGGCCACGTCCAGCCGCTGGAACAGCGGGTCCTGGGCCAACCGCTGCGTGTCGCCCTTCTGGTCGATGAGCACCAGCACGTCGGAGTCCAGCTGCGAGGTCTTCTCCGGGCTGAGGTCGACGTAGAACGACTTGCCGTCGTCGAGCTGCTGCACGCCGGGCGGCAGCTGGAAGCCCAGTCCGGCGAGGAACTGCCCGCGAGCGTCGTTGCGGGTGTACGGCCAGTACCCGCCCTGGGGGTTGATCAGCGCCACCGCGCCGGTGGCGCGGGCGAATTCCGGGTGCTGCGCGGCGACCTGGTCGATGCGGGCCTGGGTGTCGGTGATCAGCCGCTCGGCCTGTTCGGACTTGCCGACCGCCTTGCCGATCATCCGGGTGGTGTCCTGCCACGGCGTGCCGTAGTCGGGGTAGCCGTCGGGGCGCACGATGGTCGGCGCGAGCGCGGAAAGCCGCTTGTAGAGCGATTCGTCGACCGCGGCGTTGACCGCGACGATCAGGTCAGGTTCCAGCGAGGCGACCTTTTCCAGGTCGACCTCGCCCTGGGTCTGGAACAGGTACGGCTGCGCGCCGTGCAGCCGGTCTTTCGCCCACGAGCCGGGCCCCTTCAGATCGCCCCACGGGCGCATGGCCACCGGGACGACGTCGAGCGCGAGCAGCGGGTCGACGTCGGTGTAGCCGAGGGCGATGACGCGCTCGGGACGCTTGGGGATCTCCGTCGTGCCCTGGGAGTGCTGAATGGTGACGGGGAAAGTGCCGTCGCCGGGCTGCTGCGGGTCGGGGCTCGCACTTCCGCAAGCGGTGACCAGCAGCAGCCCGGCGAGCGCGCTGAGGAGGGAAGCGGTTCGTCGCCGCAGGCGCGCTGGGTGCATCGGAGAACCTCGCATTCTCGGTCAGGTTAGCTAAGGCTAACCTGACCGAGATGGAGGTCTGCTCAGTGGATCGAGATGACGCCCAGGGCGAAGCCGGTGGCGATCACCACCGCGGACACCACCAGGGCCCACTTGATCGCGAACCGGTGGTGGTCGCCCAGGTCGACCTTGGCCAGGCCGATCAGCACGTACATCGCGGGCACCAGCGGGCTGAGCATGTGGATCGGCTGGCCCAGCAGCGAAGCGCGGGCGATCTCGATCGGCGCGATCCCGTGCTGGGCGCCCGCCTCGGCCAGGATCGGCATGATGCCGAAGTAGAACGCGTCGTTGCTCATGAAGAACGTGAACGGGACGCTGAGCACCGCGACGATCACGCTGAAGAACGGGTACAGCCCGTCCGGCATGGCGGTCAGCAGGTAGTGCGCCATCTGCTCGATCATCCCGGTGCCCGACAGCACGCCGGTGAACACCGCGGCGGCGAACACCATCGACACCACCGAGACCACGCTGTCGGCGTGCGCGGCGATGCGGGTCCGCTGCTGCGCCAGGCGCGGGTAGTTGACCAGCAGCGCGAGTCCGGTGCCGAGCATGAACAGCACGGCGATCGGCAGCACGCCGACGATCAGGCCCACCAGCAGCGCGGCGGTCAGCGCCGCGTTGAACCAGATGAGCTTCGGGCGCAGCGACTCGCGGTCCGGGGCCAGCACGTCGAAGTCGCCGTCGGCGAAGTCACCGGTGCTGCCGCCCGTGCTGGGAGTGCTGGGACCACCGGCGCCGGCGAGGACCAGCTCGCCGCTGCGCACCCGGGCCCGCTCCCGCAGGCCGAGCATCCAGGCGAGCACGAAGACCGTGGCCAGTCCCGCCACCAGCGGCAGGATCATCGGCACGAACAGCTCCTGCGGGTCCAGCCCCAGCGCGCTGGCGGCGCGGGCGGACGGACCGCCCCACGGCACCACGTTCAGGATCGCGTTGGTCAGGCAGGCCAGACCGGTCATCAGCACCGGGCTGATGCCCAGCTTCTTGTACAGCGGCAGCAGCGCGGACACGGTGATCATGAACGTGGTGGTCCCGTCGCCGTCCAGCGACACCACGGCGACCAGGGCCACCGTGCCCACGATCAGCCGCAGCGGGTCGTTGCGGGTCAGCCGCACCACCGCGCGGGTGATCGGGTCGAACAGGCCCGCGTCGATCATGATCCCGAAGTAGAGGATCGCGAACAGCAGCATGGCCGCCGTCGGCGCCACCGACTTGATCCCGTCGGTGATCATGTCGCCGAGGTCCGGCGCGAAGCCGCCGAGCACCGCGAACGCCGCGGGCACCACGACCAGCGCCACCATCGGTGATAGTCGTTTGGTCATCACCAGGAACAGGAAGACGGTCACCATGCCCAAGCCGAGGAGAGCGATCAACGCCTTCCTCCTTCCCACCGGACCGGAGTGGTCCGCGTAACAGCGGCGTTTCGTTTGGCGAGACCGTAGGTGAACGGATCGGGCGCGGGGAGTCTTGTGCGCGTTGTCCGCCTACATCGCGTTCTCCGCGTTCTGCTCGTATTGCTCGCGGGTTAGGGTCGACGCATGTCACGCCGGCCGATGCGGTTCGCGCGGCAGGCATTGCTGCTGCAGATCGCTCTGATCGCGCTCGTCGTCGGGATCGGTTTCGTCCTCGTCGCGTCGTTGCTGGACCGCGCCCTGGTCGACCAGTTCGGCCAGCGGGCGCTCGCGGTGGCGCGCGCCTCGGCCGCGGACGTCACCCTCGCCGATGCCGTGGCCCGCGAGGACCGCAGCGGAACCGTGCAGGACCGGGCGGAGCGGATCCGGGCCACCACCGGTGCGCTGTTCATCGTCGTCGCCGACCGCAACGGCATCCGGCTGGCGCACCCGAGCCCGGACCAGATCGGCAAGCCGGTCAGCACCGATCCGAGCTGGGTGCTCGCCGGTCACGAGGTCGTGGACGTGCAGCGCGGCACGCTCGGGTTCTCCGCGCGCGGCAAGGTGCCGCTGCGCGACCGCACCGGGGCGGTGGTCGGGCAGGTCAGCGTCGGGTTCGACACCGAGGACATCGACCACGCCCTGCTGCGCCTGCTGGGCACCACGGCGGCCTTCACCGGCGGTGCGCTGGTGGTCGGGGTGCTCGGCGCGGCGCTGCTCACCCGCGGGCTCAAGCGCCGCACCCTGGGCCTGGAACCGCACGAGCTGGCCGACCTGGTGCGCGAGCGGGAGGCGGTGCTCTACGGCATCGGGGAGGGTGTGCTGGCCGTCGACGCCGAGGGGCGGGTGTCGTTCGCCAACCAGGAGGCCGAGCAGCTGCTGGGCACCGCCGTCGCGCCCGGCACCCCGGTGCGCGAGCTCGACCTGCCGTCCCGGCTGCGCAGCGCGCTGGACGACCGGCAGCCGGTGCAGAACCTGATCACCGTCGCCGGGGACCGGGTGCTGGTGGCCAACCACCGCCGGGTCAGCCGCGACGGTGCGGACCTGGGCAGCGTGCTGACCCTGCGCGACCGCACCGACCTGGAGGTGCTCAACCGCGAGCTGGAGTCGGTGCGCGGCATGACCGACGTGCTGCGCGCCCAGCGCCACGAGTTCAGCAACCGCCTGCACACCCTGTCCGGACTGCTGCAGACCGGTCACCAGGACGACGCCGTGGCCTACCTGCAGGCCCTGACCAGCGGGCCGGTGACCGGGCTGGGGCCGGCTGCCGATGCGGTGCGGGATCCGGTGCTGCTGGCGTTCCTGGCGGCGAAGAAGGCCGTCGCGGCGGAGAAGTCGGTGGAGCTGGAGCTGGGGGAGACCAGCTGGGTGCCGGGCCGGGTGCGCGCGCCGGTGGAAGTGACCACCGTGGTCGGCAACCTGGTCGACAACGCCGTGACCGCGGCGCAGTTGGGGGAGCGGCGACCGGCCTGGGTGGAGGTGGACCTGCTCGCGGACGGTGCGACCCTGCACGTGTCCGTTGTGGACAGCGGTGGCGGAGTTCCGGAGGAGATGCGCGAAGATCTGTTCGTGGAAGGCGTGTCCACGAAGGACGGTGACCACGGGCTGGGCCTGGCGCTGTGCAGGCAGGCCGCCCGCAGCTTCGGCGGCGACGTGCGGCTGGTCGATCCGGGCGATCCGGCCGAGCGCGGCGCGGTGTTCCACGCGTGGCTGCCCGGCGCGGTGGCCGAGACCGAGGAGGAGGATCGATGATCCGCGTGCTGGTGGTGGAGGACGACTTCCGGGTGGCGCGGGTGCACGCCGAGTTCACCGAGCGGGTCGCCGGGTTCCAGGTGGTGGGCACCGCGCACTCGGCGGCCGAGGCCCGCGACCTGATCGTCTCCAGCAACCCCGACCTGGTGCTGCTGGACAACTACCTGCCCGACTGCTCCGGCATCGCCCTGCTCGGCGACCTCGACGTCGACGTGATCATGCTGACCGCGGCCGCCGACGCCGCATCGGTGCGTGCGGCCCTGTCCGCCGGAGCGCTGAACTACCTGGTCAAGCCGTTCACCGCGGAACAGCTCGCGGACCGGCTCAGCGCCTACGCCCGCTACCACGCGCGCCTGTCGCCCACCGGGGGCCAGGTCGGCCAGGACGAGATCGACCGGGCGATGCGCGTGCTGCACGAAGGAGACCAGCCGGGCGCGCCGAAGGGCCAGTCCGCGGTGACCTCCCGACTGGTGCAGGACGCGCTGAACGCGGCGGACGGCCCGCGCTCAGCAGTGGAGATCGCGGCGGAACTGGGCATCGCCCGCGCCACCGCGCAGCGCTACCTCGCCGGGCTGGCCCAGGACGGCAAGGCCCGAATGACGCTCCGCTACGGCGCCAGCGGCCGCCCGGAGCACCAGTACGAGTCCACCGGCGCCTGAAGACGCAAATTCCATTGAAATCGCACCTTCGATTTCAATGGAATTTGCGGACCGCCGGGTCAGGCGACGTGGGCTGCCGGGGGGAGGTCGGTGCGGGGGCCGGTGGGCCACTGGGCCGGTTCCGGGCCGAGTTCGACGAGCTGGCGGACCTGCAGCCGGCACCAGGGCGAGACGTCGGCCTCGCCGGAGAGCACCCCAGCGCTGAACTCCTTCCAGCTCACCCAGCGGGTCTCGGCGACCTCTTCCGGGTTGGGCTCCGGGGTGTTCTCGGTGAACGCGAAGAACACCGGGCACATCTCGTTCTCGACCACGCCGTTGGGCATCTCGGCGCGGTAGCGGAAGCCGGGCAGCGCCAGCTCCAGGCCGCGCACGGTGAGCCCCAGCTCCTCGCCCAGCCGCCGGACGATCGCGGCCTTCATCTCCTCCTCGGGAGCCGGGTGGCCGCAGCAGGTGTTGGTCCACACGCTCGGGAAGGTGACCTTGTGGTGGGCCCGCTGGGTCAGCAGGAACTCGCCCCGGTCGTTGAACACGTAGCACGAGAAGGCCAGGTGCAGCGGGGTTTCCCGGTGGTGCACGGTCGTCTTGTCCTCGACCCCGATCGCCTGACCGGACTCGTCGAGCAGTACCACCTGTTCCACTGGTGCGACCTCCATGGTTCTTCGCGTCGTCGATCAGTGCCGTTCGGGCACCAGGACCACTTTGCCGTAGGTCTGCCGATTTTCCAGCGATCGGTGCGCTTCGGCAGCTTCGCCGAGCGGGAACGGCGTCCCGACCAGCGGCTTCATGGTCCCATCGGCCAGCGCCGCGAGCGCTTCGTCCTCCAGCGCCCGCATGCCGCCGGGCACCTTCAGCAGGGCCGGGCCGAGGGCGACGGTGGCGGTCAGCGCGCGGGCGAGCAGGTCGTCGGAGGTGAACCGGTGCTCGCCGAGCTCGCGGCCGTACATGACGATCCGGCCGCCCGGACCGAGCAGGTCGAACGCCGCCCTCCCGTAGGCGCCGCCGGCGCCGTCGAGCACCAGGCTCACCGGCTGGTCGAGCTCCTCGCGAACCCGGTCCGCCCAGTCGGCCTCGGTGTAGTCCACCGACAGGTCAGCGCCCAGTTCGCGGACCTTGTCGACCTTGGTCGGCCCGCCTGAAGCGCCCACGACGGTCGCGCCGACGTTGCGCGCGTGCTGGATCGCCAGCGCACCGATGCCCCCGGCGGCGGAGGTGACCAGCACGACGTCGTCGGCGCTCGGCCGCGCGGTGCGCAGGATGGACATCGTGGTGCGCCCGGTGCCGATCATCGCCACCGCCTCGGTCGGATCGGTGCTCTCGGGCACCACCTGCACCGCCTCCACCTCGCGCACCGCGAACTCCGCGTAACCGCCGCTGGCCATTCCCAGGTGCGCCACGACGTGCCGCCCGAGCCACTCCTCGGCCACGCCCTCGCCGATCTCGTCGACGACCCCGGCCACCTCGCGGCCCGGGGTCATGGGCAGCTCGGGCAGCGGGAACGGGCTGCGGCCGCCCTGCCGGATGGAGGTGTCGACCAGGTGGACCCCGGCTGCGGCGACCGCGATGCGGACCTGCCCGGCACCCGGGTGCGGATCGGGGACCTCCTCGTAGCGGAGGACCTCCGCCGGGCCGAACTCGTGCTGCCGGATCGCGCGCATGTCGTGCTCCTCGTGGAAGTCGGCGTGAACGCGGATCCGCGCTCACGCCGACGACGTTAGGAGTTCGACTTAACTGGAGATCAATGCCGTTCGCCGGGAACTTCAAAGCGGTTTCGGTCGCCCGCCGGTCTCGGCGCGGGCCAGGATGTCGTCCTGGAAGGCGAGGTAGAGGTTCGCGACGACCTTCGCCGACGAGATCCGCCCGCCGACGAGCTGCTCGACGTTGCGGAGGCGGTAGCGGACCGTGTTGGGGTGGATGAACAGCAGCTCGGCCGTCCGCTTGACGTCCTGGTCGCACGCGAGGTAGAGCACCACGGTTTCCACCAGGTCCGGTGAGGTGAGCAGCGCGCCGAAGTGCCGCTCGAGCCGATCGGCGACCTGGGCGTCGTCGCGGCGGGTGAGCAGCCACGCGGCGAAGTCCACCTCGTCGAGCCGCACGATGGTCCGGTCGCTGCCCCGGCCGTGGCGGCGTCCGGCGAGGTGCCAGGCGGTGCCGGCCTCCTGGACGTAGCGCCCCGCGACCGTGAGATCGCTGAACGGGCCGCTGACGCCGACCAGGTGGGTGCGCGCGAGCTCGTCCAGCCAGGCATCCGCCGCGCCTCGGTCCGCGAGCACAGCGGTCAGCTCGCCGGACTCGTCCTGGCGGACGGCGTCCAGGATCAGCGGCACGCCGTCGACGTCGGCCTGCTCCAGCAGCGCTTCGACCGGGTTCCGGGACCGGTCGCCGATCGGGCTCGCCGACACCACGCGGAGATCGTCGCCGACGCGGAAACCGAAGGCCCGCAACCGGTCCCAGGTCTGGCGCACCTGCGAGGCGGTCAGCCCGCCGCGCAGTGCCGACACGATCCGGGCCGCTTCCGCCCGCTCCTGGCTGATCACCAACGACCGCGACGCGCCGGCGGCGGCCAGCACCCGCTCCGCGGTCTCCAGCAGCTCGGGGCTGATGTCGTCGAGCAGCGCGCTGTTGCGCGAAGCCACCGCCAGCTGGAACCGCACCCCGCGGAGCAGGAAGGGCCGGGTGGTGACCGTCCACTGCCCGACGGTGAACCGCTGCGACTCGCCCTGGCGGGCGCTGATCTCCTCCCAGACCAGGCGCAAGGGACCGTGGCCGGTCGAGGCGACGATCCGCCCATCGCCCTCGTAGAGCACCGCCGTCCCCTTGCACAACGTGCCGAGCCGGACCACCAGTGCGCTCACCGGATCCGAGGCCGCCAAGGCGTGCAGCAGGTCGTTCTGCAACCAGACCGTCCGCTTCAGCAGGTAGGTCTCCGCGGACAGCGCCCCGCTGCTGATGAAGTCCGCGACGAGGTCGAACGAGGTCTCGCTCGCATCCACGCCCAGCACCGGGAAGTTCCGTTCCCGCGCCGCGGCGCGCAGGCCGTGCGGCACCCGCTCGAAGTGGACGCCCGTGCCGAACAGCAGGGCCGCTGCGTCGGCCGCGACGAGATCGGCGATCAGCCGCTCCTGCGGTTCGGGATCGTCCGGGGCGGAGGCGAACCGCAGCCCGGTGGTGAGCATGATCGCGCCGGGGCGCGGTCGGTTCGCGGTGTCGACGACCTCGACCGAGTGCGCCGCGCGGACCACCTTCGACAGGTCCCCGGGCTCCACCACGGTCAGCTGCAGGCTCGGCTCGTCGACGAGGTGGCGCAAGGTCAACTGCGACCACCCGCCGCGGCGCTCCCCGGTCACCGGCCTTCCCTCCCGCCCGTGGTTGTGCGGAGTGACAGATCATCGCCACCGCGTTTGTGATTTTCACAGTGACAGCGAGCACAGCGTGGGGCAACCTTCATTTCCAACCGCAGCCGGCAGCGGACCTTTCCCACCCGCACCACCCGAGGAGGCACCCGCATGGCCAAGCAGCGCGTGGCCGTCGACGTCGGAGGCACGTTCACCGACGTGTGCGTTTTCGACGAGGACGCGAAGAGCATCCGGGTCACCAAGGTCCCGTCCACCCCGGACGACCCGATGCGCGCGGTGCTGGACGGCATCGAGCGCGGCGGCGTCGACCTCGCCGACGTGTCGCTGTTCTCGCACGGCACGACGGTCGCCACCAACGCACTGATCACGCGGAACTTCCAGCCGGCCGCGATGGTCACGACCACCGGGTTCCGCGACGTCATCGAGATCCGCGACGGCACCAAGGACGACCTCTGGGACGCCTACAACGACGTGTCCCCGCCTTACGTCCGCCGCCGGGACCGCTTCGAGGTCGCCGAACGAATCGACTACGCGGGCAACGTGGTGACCCCGCTCGACGAAGCCGGGGCCCGCCGCGTCGCGGCGCTGCTGCGCAAGCGCGCGGTCCGGACCGTGGCGATCTGCTTCGTCAACTCCTACGTCAACCCCGCCCACGAGATCCGGATGCGGGAGATCCTCGAGGAGGAGCTGCCCGGGGTGACGATCTGCGCCAGCGCGGAGATCCTCCCGGAGATCTTCGAGCACGACCGGTTCAACACCACCGTCGCCAACGCCGTGCTCGCGCCGCTGGTCAGCGGCTACGTCAACCGGTTGGCCGAGGAGCTGGCGGCGGGCGGGTACCGCGGCGACCTCCTGCTGCTGCACTCCGGTGGTGGGTCGATGACACCGCGCATGGTGGAGCGCTATCCCGTGCGGCTGGCCGCCTCCGGCATCGCCGCGGGTGCCATCGCCGCCCGGCACGTCGCCGCCCAGTGCGGCTACGCCAACGCGATCGGCCTCGACATGGGCGGCACGAGCACCGACATCGCGATGGTCCACGGCGGTGAGCTGCGGGTGACCAAGGAGTGGTCGGTCGAGTACGGCTACCCGATCATCTTCCCGTCGATCGAGGTGCTGACCATCGGCGCGGGCGGCGGTTCCATCGCGCACATCGACGAGGCCGGTTCCTTGCGCAACGGGCCGCAGTCGGCAGGGGCTTCACCAGGCCCGGCCTGCTACGGGGCGGGCGGCACCGCCCCGACCAACTCGGACGCGAATCTGGTGCTCAACCGGCTCGGCACCGCCCTGGCCGGTGGGGCCAAGGTCCTGTCGCCGGAACTGGCCGAAGGCGCGCTCCTCGACCACGTCGCCGGGCCGCTCGGGCTTCCGCTGGAGGAGGCCGCGAGCGCCGTCCTGCAGGTCGCCAACGCCAACATGGCCGACGCGGTCCGCCTGATCTCCATCCGGCGCGGCTACGACCCCCGCGACTTCGCGCTGATCGCCTTCGGCGGCGCCGGTGCGCTGCACGGCGCGGAGGTGGCGCGCGAGCTCAACATCCCGACCGTCGTGGTGCCGCCGAACCCGGGCGTGACCTCCGCGCTCGGGTGCCTGCTGGTCGACATCCGCCACGACCTGTCCGCGATGTTCAGCGCGGTCGGGGACGAAGCCGACGCCGAGGAGTTCGAGAACGCGTTCGCCGGGCTGGAGGCCGAAGCGTCGGCGCGGCTGCGCCACGAGGGCGTCAGCGCTGAAGACGGCGTCCTGCAGCGGACGGTCTCGATGCGCTACCTGGGCCAGTGGCGGTCGCTGACCGTCAAGTGCGGCAGCGGGCCGAACGCGCTGCGCGAGGCGATCGAGCTGTTCCACGAGCAGCACGAGCGGGAGTACTCGTTCCGCCGGGACGACACCCCGGTGCAGATCTACCAGCTGGGCCTGACCGCCATCGGCGTCACGCCGAAACCGGTCGTCGCCCCGCACGAGGTCACGCCCGGTGCGGCACCCGCGGCGCGACAGACCCGCAAGGTCTACTTCGACGGCCCCGGCTGGGTCGACACCCCCGTGCACGACCGGTTCGAACTGCCCGCCGGAACCCGGTTGACCGGCCCGGCCGTCATCGAGCAGCTGGACTCCACCACCGTCGTGCCGCCGGACGCGCGCGCCGAGATCGACGAGTGGCTGAACATCCGCATCCACCTGACGGAGGCCTGAACCATGACGACCAACGAGCAGGTGACCCCCGCGGGCCTGGACCCGGTGACCTTCGAAGTGCTGAAGAACGCCTTCGTCACCGCGGTCGACCTGATGAGCGAGCAGATCATGCGGACCTGCTACTCCTTCGTCATCTACGCGCGGGACTTCTCCTCCGCGCTGTGCGACGCGGCGGGCAACACCGTGATGCAGGGCAGCGCGGACATCGCCGTGCACGTCGGCACGCTGCACTTCCAGTGCAAGGCGGTGCTGGAGGAGTTCGGCGAGGACATCAACCCCGGTGACGTCTTCGCGGTGAACGACCCGTACCGCGGCGGTACGCACTTCAACGACGTCAGCTTCATCCGGCCCATCTTCGTCGGCTCCGAGATCATCGGCTTCGCCCAGAACAAGGGGCACTGGGCCGACGTCGGCGGCAACGTCCCCGGTTCCTTCGACGTCAACGCCAAGGAGCACTTCAGCGAGGGCCTGCGCATCACTCCGGTCCGGTTGTGGCACCGCGGCAAGCAGCTGCGCGACGTGGCGCAGCTGCTGGTCTCCAACACCCGGTCGCCCTACAGCTGCATGGGCGATCTCAACGCGCAGGCCGAAGCCACGGCGGTGTGCGAGCGCGAGCTCCTCCGGCTCGTCGGCCGCTACGGCAAGGACACCGTGGTGGCGGCGATGGAGGGGGCGCAGGACTACGTCGAGCGCATCGTCCGGCACAAGCTGGCCGAACTGCCGCGCGGGGAGTGGGAAACGGTCGACTACCTCGACGCCGACCCCAGCAAGCCGGAGGGGCTGGTGCCGATCTCGGTCAAGATGCGCATCGACGACGCCGGCATCCACTACGACCTCTCCGGCAGCGCACCGGCGGTGTCGACGTTCCTCAACTCCGGGTACGGCACCACCCACTCCGCGCTGTACGCGGGGACGAAGACGTTCTTCCCCGACGTGCCGCTCAACTCGGGGCTGTACCGGGTGGTGCACGCCGAGCTCGGTCCGGAGGGGACGGTGGTCAACGCCGCCTGGCCGACCGCGGTCACCGGGTTCTGCTCGGGGCCCTACGAGAAGTTGATGAACGCGCTGTTCGAGATCTGGTCGCAGGTCATGCCCGAACGCGCCATGGCGTGCGCGTTCAACCTGGAGTACCTGCTGGTCGGCGGCCGGGACGGTCGGACCGAGGACCGGCCCTACTTCATGTGGTACGACTGGATGGCCGGTGGCTGGGGCGGCCGGGCGACCAAGGACGGATCCGGGGCGACCGCACCGGTGTTCGGGCCCGGGCTCGCCGTCCAGCCGGTCGAAGGTCAGGAACGGCTCTCCCCGGTGCTGACCAGCCAGCACGCCATCGTGACGGACTCCGGAGGTCCGGGGCGGCATCGCGGCGGCTGCGGTCTGGAGAAGGGCGGCGTGCTCACCGACTGCGAGAGCACGGTCATGTCGTACTGCTGCGATCGCGCCAGGTCGATCACCTGGGGAATCTCCGGCGGGCTGCCCTCGTTGCCGCACGGCGTCTGGCTGAACAAGGGCACCGAGGACGAGCGGTTCCTGGGCGCCACCTTCTCCAACGTCGCGATCGAGCCCGGCAACTCCTTCACCCGGCCCTCAGCGGGCGGCGGTGGTTACGGGGATCCGCTGACCAGGGACCCGGATCTCGTCGTCGAGGACGTCATCGACGGCTACGTGTCGGTCGAACGCGCGGCCGCGGACTACGGCGTCGTGGTGCTCCCGATAGACCCGGAGCTGGACCAGTACGAAGTGGACACCGCCGCCACCGCGGAGCTGCGGACCTCCATCGCCGCGCAGCGGCGGGACTGGTTGGCCGAGGACCCGCACGCGGTGGCCCGGCGGTACCGCGCGGGCGAGCTGGACATGCTCGACGTGATCCGGAGGTACGGGGTCATCGTCGACTGGGGCACCGGCGAGCTGCACGAGAACACGACGCGCCAGTACCGGGAGCTGCTCCAGAAGCGAGCAGCGGCGCACTGGAGCTGAAAAAGCGCGTGCGCAACGGCCGTCGAATGCCGTTGCGCACGCGCGGTCTTCTCGTCAGGCGGCGACCAGGATGCCCGCGATGGTGGCGCTGAGCAGGTTCGCCAGGGTGCCGGCCAGGATCGCGCGGACGCCGTCGCGGGCGATCCAGCTGCGCTTGGACGGGACCATGCCGCCCAGGCCGCCGAGCAGGATGCCCAGCGAGCCGAGGTTGGCGAAACCGGTGAGCGCGAAGGTGATGATGGTGGCGCTCTTCTCGCTGAACTGGTGGATCTGCGGGCCGAAGTCGGCGAACGCGACGAACTCGTTGAGCACGATCTTCTCGCCGACGAAGCCGCCCGCGGCCACCGCTTCGTTCCACGGAACGCCGATCACCCACATCAGCGGGGAGAACACGTAGCCCAGGATCTGCTGCATGGTCAGGTCTGCCAGGCCGAACAGGCTGCCGACGCCGCCGATGAGCAGGTTGACCAGCGCGATCAGCGAGACGAACGCGAACAGCATCGCGCCGACGTTCAGCGCCAGCTTCAGACCGTCGGAGGCACCGCTGGCCGCGGCGTCGATGACGTTGCGCGGCTTGTCCTCGACGGCTTCCTCGACCTCGGTGCGGGTCGCCACCGCCTGGGTCTCAGCGCCATCGGCTTCAGCGGGCGCAGCGTCCTTCGAGTCCTCAGTGGCCTTCGCGGCCGAGCCGCCGGTGACTTCGGCGGTCGCCTGCTTCTCGGTCTCCGGGACGATGATCTTGGACATCAGCAGACCGGCCGGTGCCGCCATGAAGCTGGCCGCGATCAGGTGGTCCAGGCTGGCACCGAGCATCGCGTAACCGACCATCACGGTGCCGGCCACGGTGGCGAGGCCGCCGCCCATCACGGCGAAGAACTCCGAGCGGGTCATCTTCGGCAGGTAGGGGCGGACCATCAGCGGCGCCTCGGTCATACCGAGGAAGATGTTCGCGGTCGCGTTCAGCGACTCCGGGCGCGAGGTGCCCAGCACCTTGCTCAGCCCGCCACCGAGGATGCGGACCACCCACTGCAGGATGTTCCAGTGGTAGAGCACCGCGGTCAGCGCCGAGATGAAGATGATGATCGGCAGCACCTGGAAGGCCACCACGGTGCCCTCGGTGGGCAGGATCGGCCCGACCATGAACTCGATGCCCTCCTTGGAGGAGTCGAGCACCTTCTGCACCGCGTTGCTCACCGCGGACAGCGCCTGCTTGCCCAGGTCCCAGCGCAGCACGACCACCGCGAACAAGATCTGGATCGCCAGCGCACCCACCACGGTGCGGGGATTGATCGCGCGCCGGTTCGTCGACAGCGCGAACGCCAGCAGCAGCACCACGAGCATGCCGCCGAGACCCCACAAGACCTGCACCTGCATCAGCCTTCTTTCCGGTGAACGCCGCGAATGCGACGTGGACGTGGAAACCCGGGCGATGCTCGCATGCAGGTCAGAGGTTCTGCACAGGGGACCGGCATTTGTGATGGGCATCTCGCGGCGCCCGGGTGCGGCGTCTGGTGGAACCGCACCCGGCGCGACGGATCGGTTACATCGGGTTGTGCAGCGGGACGGTGGCCTGCTTCAGCCAGGTCCCGGTGGTGAAGTCGCGGGCCTTGATCACCACGGTGCGCGCGTCGACCTCGATCTGCAGGCCCTGGTTGAACGCCCCGCCGAGGGAGACCTCGCCGCCCTTGCCGTCGTCCTCCCAGCCGACCTGGATGGCCCCGGTGTTGATCACGTTGAAGCCCTCCAGGTTGCCGGTTTCCCGCACCACGCGGCGGACGACCCAGTCGGACAGGTCCAGGTTCCAGTGCGTGTGCCCGGAGAACAGGAACACGTCGGGGTAGCGGCCGAGCAGCTGCAGCAGCTGGTCGGCCTGCAGGTAGTCGTTGCGGTACAGCTTGTTGTGCGTGCCGGAGACGGTGTTCGGCAGCGGGTGGTGGGTCAGCACCATGACCGGCTTGCGCCAGCGGGCCCAGAACTCGAGGCGGTCGGCGAGCCAGTTGAACTGCTGGTCGCTGATCCACACCTCGTCCCAGAGGCTCTGGTCGTGGTAGTGCGAGTAGCGCTCGGTTCCCAAGCACAGCACCGGGATCCCGCCGAACGAGGTCTCGGAGTAGACGGTGTTGCGCGCGGCGAAGCGGTAGAAGCTGCGGAACAGCGAGTCCTCGGTGGTGCCGTTGGGCCAGGTCTCCTGCGCCAGGGTGTTCGGGTCGCGCCACTTCGGCACGTAGAACTCGTGGTTGCCGATCGCCCACGCCACGTTCTGCGGGTGCGGGTGCTGGTCCAAAGTGGACTGGACGGCGGCGTACTCGAAGTCGTAACCGCGCGGCGTGATGTCCCCGGCGATGCCGAGCCCGGCGCTGTTCGGGTTGATGGTGGCCAGGTCGTCCAGCGCGCGGCCGAAGTCGGCGAGGTCGCCCTGGATGTCGCTGATCACGTTGAACCGGACCTTGTCAGCGGAGGTCGGTGGAGGCGCGGCCTGCGCCGAGGTGCTCAGCGCGGCGGTGGCGGCGAGCGAACCACCCGCTCCGACCAGGAATGATCGACGGTCCATCTGGGGTTGACTCCTCGTCTTGCTAGTGCTGGGGCTGGTCGGAAGGTAGGCCGCCGCGGCGCCCGATCGGTGGACTCTCCGCGTCCGCTCGGTGGATTCCTGCCGAACATCCGAATGGCACCGGTGAATCCGGTAAAAACACGTGCTCCGGCGACTTCCCGTCAAACCAGCCGCCGCCCGGGCGGGGGTGGATACCTTCCGCTGCGGCTTGGCCAGGACGAAGGGAAGTGGCATGCCGAAACGACCAGTACTGGCGACCGCCACCGCGTTAGCCGCGGTGTCGGCCCTCGCGCTGCCGGCCACCGCGGCGAGCGCACCGGCCGCACCGCTGACCGGGGTCGCGGCGGTGCAGGACCACCTGCAGGAGCTGCAGAAGATCGCGGAGGCCAACGGCGGGAACCGGGCGGCGGGCCAACCCGGCTACAAGGCTTCGCTGGACTACATCAAGGCGCAGCTGGACGGGGCCGGTTTCACCACCTCGGTCCAGGAGTTCGACTCCATGGGCGGCACCACCTACAACCTGCTGGCCGAAACGCCCGGTGGCGACGCCAACAACGTGGTCGTGTTCGGTGCGCACCTGGACAGCGTCAGCCGCGGCGCGGGGATCAACGACAACGGCACCGGGTCGGCGGCGATCCTGCAGGCCGCGCTGGACTACGCGGGCAGCGGCGCGACCCCGAAGAACAAGCTGCGCTTCGCCTTCTGGGGCGCCGAGGAGGAGGGCCTGGTCGGCTCCACGCACTACGTGGAGTCGCTGCCGCAGGCCGAGCGGGACCAGATCGCCGCGTACCTGAACTTCGACATGGTCGGTTCGCCCAACGCCGGTTACTTCACCTACGACGGCGACGACTCCGACGGCGAGGGTGCCGGGCCGGGACCGGAAGGTTCGGCGCAGATCGAGAAGCTGCTCAACGACTCGCTGGCCGCGGCCGGGGTGGAGACCGAGGGCACCGACTTCGACGGCCGCTCCGACTACGGCCCGTTCATCGAGGTGGGCATCCCGGCGGGTGGCACCTTCACCGGCGCCGAGGAGACCAAGAGCGAAGAGCAGGCCCAGAAGTGGGGCGGCCAGGCGGGCGAGGCGTTCGACCCGTGCTACCACCAGGCCTGCGACACCATCGACAACGTCGACACCCAGGCCCTGGACCGCAACCTCCAGGCCATCAACGCCGCGGTGACCACCTACGCGGAGCAGTTCCCCCAGCCGTAACGCGCAAACGGCTGGTGTGAACGAGGGCGGGCGGCTTTCGAACCCCGGAAGCCGCCCGTCCTCTTTCGCGTTTCTCAAATCGGCCCGGAATGCTGTCGCGGGACGGGCAGGCGCATTACGCTTCGAACGCGCAGCCGGTCTCGGAATCCGCCTGAAATGGGAGAGAAGCGTTTTGTGGGTAATTTTGGGCGGTTTGGTCTTCGTCCTGGCCGGTGGATGGGCGGCTTACCAGGGCTGGCGGCTGAACCGGACGGGTGAGCGCGTGCCCGGGACCGTGGTGGACCTGCACTGGCGGCACAGCACGGGTTCCCATCGCAATAGGAGGATCTGCTACCCGGTGGTGGAGTTCCGGACCGCCGAGGGGCGGCTCGTCCGGGCGAAGACGAGGGTCGGCGGTAGCTCCAGCCCCGAGAAGGGAGCCCAGGTTCAGGTGCTCTACGACCCGGCCAAACCGGAAGAGGTCGTGATCGACACCGCGTCGGGCCGGGCGAACTGGCTACCCCTCGTTGCCGTCGTGGTCGGGTTGGGGCTCATCGTCTGGGTGATCATGCACCCCGGGAAGTTCTGAGCTCGATCCGGACTTGCACGGGAATCCGTGGACGGACAGGGGTGATCTTGCGGGCCCCGGTGAGCAGCGAGGTGCTGTCTCGCCGGGCAGATCACCTGCGATCACCGCGACGGCGACCCTTGGTGACCGGAGCTCGGCGCCTCCGGTGCAGCGTCCGGAAAAATCGTTCGCCACGGACATCTCGGGCGCGATAGCTTCCGCGGCATGAGCTCGTCAGCCGCCATGGGGCACGTCGACCTGCAGAAGGTGAACTACGTCTTGCCCGATGGCCGGGTGCTGCTGGACGACGTGTCGTTCCGCGTGGGAGACGGGGCGAAGACCGCTCTGGTCGGGCCGAACGGCTCGGGCAAGACGACGTTGCTGCGGCTGGTCTCGGGCGATCTGACGCCGACCGAGGGCAGCATCGCCCGATCCGGTGGTCTCGGCGTGATGCGCCAGTTCATCGGGCACGCCCGCGATGATTCGACGGTGCACGACCTGCTGGTCTCGCTGTCCGCGCCGCGGATCCGCGCTGCGGCGGAGAAGCTGGAGCGGACCGAGAACCGGCTCATCGAGCAGGACGACGATGCTGCTCAGATCGCCTATGCCGAGGCGATCGCGGAGTACACCGACGCGGGTGGTTACGACGCGGAGGTGCTCTGGGACGTCTGCTGCACGGCCGCAATCGGGATCCCGTACGACCGGGCCCGGTTCCGCGAACTGCGGAAGCTCTCCGGTGGTCAGCAGAAGCGGCTCGCGCTGGAAGCGCTGCTGCGCGGCCCGGACCAGGTGCTGCTGCTCGACGAGCCGGACAACTACCTCGACGTGCCGGGCAAGCAGTGGCTCGAGGAGCAGATCCGGGAAACCCCGAAGAGCGTGCTGTTCGTGACCCACGACCGGGAACTGCTCAACCGCACCGCGAACCGGATCGTGACGGTCGAGCTGGGTGCGGTGGGCAACCGGACTTGGGTGCACGGCGGCGGTTTCGCCACCTACGACCAGGCCCGCGAGGACCGGAACTCCAGGTTGGACGAGCTCCGCCGCCGCTGGGACGAGGACCGGGCGAAGCTGGTCCGGCTGGTCCAGATGCTCAAGCAGAAGGCGTCGTACAACGACTCCATGGCCGCCCGCTATCAGGCGGCGCAGACCCGGCTGCGCAAGTTCGACGAAGCCGGCCCGCCGGAGGCGGTGCCGCGCAAGCAGAACGTGAAGGTGAAGCTGGCGGGCGGGCGCACCGGCAAACGCGCGGTGGTCTGCGAGGACTTGGCGCTGGACGGGCTGACCAAGTCGTTCACCACCGAGATCCGCTACGGCGAGAGAATCGCAGTGCTGGGCGCCAACGGATCCGGCAAGTCGCACTTCCTGCGGCTGCTGGCCCGGGGCGGCAGCGATGATGTGCCCGTACCGGACCAGGAAGCGCTGACACCGGTGGCGCACACCGGTCTCGCGCGCCTGGGCGCGCGCGTGGTGCCGGGCATGTTCGCGCAGACCCACGAGCACCCGGAGTTCACCGGCCGAACGTTGCTGGAACTGCTGATGGGCGGGGGAGAGCGGCGTGCGGGCATGACCCGCGAGGAAGCCAGCCGCCTGCTCGCCCGCTACGACATCGTGCAGGGAGCGCAGCGCCCGTTCGACACGCTCTCCGGTGGTCAGCAGGCCAGGTTCCAGATCCTGCTGCTGGAGCTGGAAGGCGCGAACCTCCTGCTCCTGGACGAACCCACGGACAACCTCGACCTGGTCTCGGCGGACGCGTTGCAGGCGGGCCTGGACGAGTTCGACGGAACGGTGATCGCGGTGACCCACGACCGCTGGTTCGCCCGCTCCTTCGACCGCTTCCTGGTCTTCCACGCCGAAGGCCAGGTCCGCGAGTCGCCGGAACCGGTCTGGCAGGAGGGGCCCCGGTAGCCGGGCGGGGTCGGGGGCAGTGCCCGGCTACCGGGAGGACCGGCGCGTGTCGGGGAGGGATCGACGCGCCGGCCCGGTCAAGGGGTGTTCGGCGGAGGCCACACCACAGCTTCAGCGGACACCGAGCTCTCGCCGGACCACTCGCGAAGCCGATGTCGTCCCGCGTACTCGGCAGCCCGCTCGGCCTCGACATCGCCGATCAACCGCCACACGTCGTAAGAACCCTCGCCAGCATCCCCGTGCTGCCGATGCGACGACGGTAAGAGCAACATCCCCCAGATGACGAGGTTGATCGCAACGAGAGTGCCGAGCTGAAGCCAGAACACGGGAAACCTCCATCCGTCCGAAGTAGACTCTCAACGACGCGCCCGCTTGACGCATTCCTGTTCGCGCAGCTGGCCAGGCCCACGCCGAGTGCTGCGAGGCCGAGCAGGGGCAGTGGCCCGCGTCGAGGCGATCTGCTCGCAGATCCAGCAGTGCGGCCGAGTGGTGGTGGGATGCCCAACGGCGGCCCACATGACAACGGCCCCGCAAGCCCCGTCCCCACCCGGCCGAGCAACGAAGTGCGTCTCCAGACCCCGCAACCCAGGCGAAGGCAACCACCGCGGCCAAACCTCAACACCGAACATGCGCACCTCCGTGGTTTCGACTGATGTCTCTGGTTGCGTAGACACCATGCTGGTTGGTTGCCGGGGTGCACCACTAGTGATCTAATTGGGTGATCTGTTTGCGCAGGTCAACCGATAGGATGTGGTGCATGCCCGCAACCGCAGGTACGCCGCGTGCCAGGGCATTGTCGGCGGCTCTTCGCGAAGCCCGGCTGGCGAACGGCATGGGCTCACGTGAGCTGGCAAGACATCTGGAGCTGTCCCACACCCAGATCTCGCACTGGGAGAACGGCCACCGCGTACCCAACGTCGAAACCGTCGCGATGATCCTCACCGCGCTGCGAATCTCGCCGCGCGAACGCGAGAGAATCTTGGATCTGGCGCGGAACGTGGCAGAGCCGAACTGGCTCACAGTCGGGATGAACGGCATTCCCCAACAGCTGGCGGGCGTGGTCGAGTGCGAGCGGTCAGCGTCCTCCATCGTCGAGTGGTCGCCGATCGTGATCCCAGGTCTGCTCCAAACCTCGGACTACACCAGGGCGATCAAGGTGGCTGCGGGGTTGAAGCAGACTGATGTCGAGCTGCGCGTCATGCTCAACGTGAGCCGTCGCGAGGTGCTCACTCGCAGGGATCCGGTGAACTTCCACGCGTTGATCGGCGAGGCAGGGCTCTACGAGCCGATCGGTCCTGATGGTGTGGTCCTCGACCAACTTCGGCACTTGGCTCAGATGGCGGCGCGTCCGAACGTGGTGGTGCAGCTGATGCCGCAGCGGATCGGCTGGCATCCAGGGTGGTCGGGCCCGTTCGTCTTCTACGAGTTCCCGGACACGTCTCCTGTCGTGCACTTCGAGCACCACAGCTCGGGTGCGTTCATCCCGACGGAGCACGACGTCGCTGAGTACAGGAAAGCCGTCGACTGGCTCCGGGACATCGCGATGGACGAAGCAGAGTCGCTGGCCCTCATCGAGAAGGCCGTCTTGCAGTGGGAGGAAAGATGAACGGAACCACCTGGCGAAAGTCCAGCTACTCCAACGCCAATGGCAACTGCGTGGAGTTATCCGACCCGCGCGGCTTGATCCGGGACTCGAAGGACCCGGAGGGGCCGGTGCTTTCCGTTGACATCACGGGGTTTTTGCGGGCTGTGAAGACTGGGCGGTTCGAGCGGTGAGTGCGTGGGTCGTGAGTGTGAAACCGTGTTGGAGCACTGTTTCACACTCACGACTCCGTTCGGGTGGTGAGTGAAGGGCACCTTTGACGACTTACTCGGTCGAAGGTGCCCTTCACTCGGTTCAGATCAGCGTCAGCTCTGCTTGGGAGCGTTGAGGAACGTCTCCAGGGAGTCGTCCATGGCTTCCCACCACGGGGTGTGGTGGGTTGGGGCTTCGGTTCCCGTGCAGGGGGAGGGGAAGCCTCGGTCGCGGTAGCCGGTGATGGATTCCTGCTTGTCGTGCTCCCAGTCGCGGAAGAGCTTGCGGGTCAGGTCGAGGTCGAACTTCGGGTAGTCCACCTCGGCCAGGAGTTCCGCCACGTGGTCGGCCTGGAAGTCGATCATTCCCGCGTCGTCGGTGAGCGTCGACTCGCGCTGGACCCACGCCTCGATGTCGGCCGCCATCTCCTCGCGGGACGGCAGGGACACCCGGCCGAGCACGTAGTCGCGGGCGTACCAGGCCTCGGCGTCGAACAGGGTCATCGTGTAGAACTGGTCCTGCATGCCCAGGTACATCAACTTCGGGTTGTCCAGCCAGAACACGCCCTTGTACAGGTTCGCCGGGTAGAGCACGTTCTTGGTGCGCAGGCGCAGTTCGTCCGCCAGGAACGGGAAGTGGTGCTTGTACCCGGTGCACAGCACGATCGCGTCGATCTGGCGGGTGGTGCCGTCCTTGAAGCGGGCGACGTCGCCGTCCATCCCGACCAGCTGCGGGACCTCTTCGACGCCTTCCGGCCACTTGAAGTCCATCGGCGCGGTGCGGTAGGTGATCGTCACCGACTTCGCGCCGTACTTCTTGCTCTGCAGCGCCAGGTCCTCCGCCGAGTAGCTGCTGCCCATGACCAGCACGTTCTGGCCGGCGAACTCGCGGGCGTCGCGGAAGTCGTGGGAGTGCAGGATCCGGCCGGGAAACGACTCGAAACCGGGGTAGTGCGGCACGTTCGGCACCGAGAAGTGGCCGGTGGCGACGATGACGTGGTCGAACACCTCCTGCCGCGTCTCGTTGCTGCTGAGGTCCTCGACCGTCACCGTGAACCGGTCGGTGGTCGCGTCGTGCGACACGAAGCGCACCGCGGTGCTGAACTGGATGAACCGGCGGACGTCGTTCTTCTTCGCCCGGCCCAGGATGTAGTCGGCGAGGACCTCGCGCGGCGGGAACGACGGGATCGCCTTGCCGAAGTGCTCCTCGAAGGTGTAGTCGGCGAACTCCAGGCACTCCTTCGGCCCGTTCGACCACAGGAAGCGGTACATGCTGCCGTGCGCGGGCTCGCCGAACTCGTCGAGCCCGGTGCGCCACGAGTAGTTCCAGAGACCACCCCAGTCGCTCTGCTTCTCGAAGCACACGACCTCGGGCACGTCAGCGCCCTTCTTGCGCGCCTCTTCGAAGGCGTGGAGCTGGGACAGGCCGCTGGGGCCGGCGCCGATCACCGCGATGCGGGACGTCATCGGTTGCATCTCCAATGCGAAGTAGTTCGATCAGATCGGGGTTCGAGGGGACCGCTCAGACGACCGACCGGTTGTTCTTCTTGGCGTCCCGGTGGTCCTTGGCCACCGCCACGCACATCACGATCAGCACGATCGCGGTCAACGCCGGCCACACCAGGATGTAGGCGGCCAGAATCAAGTTCTCCACGGCACGTACTCCGTTCTTCGTCTCAGACCGGTGCTCAGCGGGCGGCTTCGGCCGGCTCGGGCCGGTCCTTCAGCTGGAACTCGGTGACGCGCTCGTTGATGAGCGCGAAGTCGAACCGGTCCTTGTTGGCCATGCTGATGGCGACGCACACGACGGTGCTGACGCCGTAGGACACCAGCGAGCCGAGCAGCGTCGGGTAGTCCCGCAGGAAGCCCATGATCAGCGGGAACAGCACCACGCCCGCGATGCCGCCGACGGTGAAGCCGACCTGCTTGCCGAACAGGCCGAAGGCCATGAAGCCGAACACCACCGCGCCGCCGATGACCGCGGCGAACTCCATGACGAGCGCGACGATCCCGGTGAGCGGCAGCAGTTCGAAGCGCGCCACGAGGAAGAACCCCAGCGCGACGACCACGGAGACGGTGAACGCGAGGTTGGTGATGCGGTCCCAGTAGAAGCTGGCGATCACCGGGAACACCAGGGCGCCCCACAGCGCGCCGACGAACACCAGCAGGTCGAGGATGTTGAAGTTCGACACCGCGAACATCACGCCGAGCGCGGTGGCCGCGATCATCGTGATCCGTCCGATGTGGAGCATCGTGCGCGGGTTGACCTTGCCGCGCGCCAGGTTCTTGCCGTAGATGTCGGTCATCACCAGCGAGGACAGCGCCGCGAGGTCGGAGTCCGCGGTGGACGACAGCGAACCGATCACCATGATGAACAGCAGACCCACCATCACCGGGGACAGGTACTCGGAGGCCATCTGCGGGATGATGTTGTTCATGTCGCCGTTCATCGGCTGCAGTCCGACCATCACGGCCAGCAGACCCAGCATGCCCAGGCCGATCACCGTGCCGGCGTAACCGAGGGTCGCGGTGATGAAGGTGCTCTTGATCCGGTCCTGGCGCACCGCGAACAGCCGCTGCGCGATGGTCTGGTTGCCGATCGCGTAGGCCAGCACCGCGGCCAGGTACGGGCCGCCCTGCTCCAGGAACGCCTCACCGGAGAAGAAGTTCGCCTGTTCGTCGGTCAACCCGGCCATGCCCTGGTCCAGGGCGCTGATGCCGCCGGTCGCGAAGAACACCATCGGGACGATGAGCGCGGCGGCCAGCATCATCGCGACGAGCTGCGCGAAGTCGGTCATCACCGAAGCCCGGAAGCCGGACCACAGGGTGTAGGCGAGTACGCCGATCGCGGCGATCAGCACGCCGTGCAGGAAGCTGAACGGCGTCAGGATCTCCATCAGCGCGCCGGCGGCGGTGAAGTTCGCGGTCAGGCTGATGACGCTGCCGACGATGTTGGACACGGCCAGGATCAGCTGGCTGGAACGGCCGTGGCGCGCGTGCATCACCTCGGCCAGGGTGTGGGCCTTGGGCGCCACCTTGCGGAAGTGCCGACCGAACGGGTAGATGCACAGGATCATCAGCGCACCCCACAGCCCGTAGTGGATCGGCCCCGACACACCGTAGGTGTAGCCCGAGCTGGCCGCCGCGTAGAGCGAGGCGGCCCACACCCAGGTCGCGGTCATGCTCGCGGCGGAGATGCCGAAGCCCACCGCGCCGTTGGAGACCATGAACCCGTCGACGTTCTCCTTCTTCTCCCGAATGGTGAGAGTCATGAGGAACGTGAGCCCGTAGAACGCGAGCAATAACAGAGCGGTCGATACCGCACTGAGTTGAAACACTACTCCTCCGAATTCGTTCTCAGTTCTCGCGCAATTCTCCAGCCGGGTGGGCGAAAATGCGCGATTCCCAATAGTGCCTATACGAAATTTCGGGAGATATGAACCCGGAAGTAACTTTTGCCACAACTCGTGCGCTGCACGTTTCCGCATTGTGAAAGTAAAGGTAACGTTTACGTCGCGTTTCTTCGTTGCGCTAGACAACTGGTTGCTCGTCAGGTCTGATAGATCGCCCCGGTCGTTGCGCCGAGAGGGAGTCGATTTCCCGGATTCGGCAATCACGTCAATGAGGTGATCTCAACAAGATCGGCTTGATGTAAGCGGTTCTGCCTGTGCCTGTGGGGATGGCTGGCTTTAGCGGTTTGATCTACCAGCTCGCCGCGCTCCCGACGGCCGCCCGCCCGGCCAGCACCCAGGTCAGGCCCTCCGGGTGCTCGAGAAGTACCGCGTCCAGCTCTGGGCCCAGTAGCTCGGCACCGCGCAGACGGTCAGCGATGCCCGCATCCGCAAGATGCTGAGTCGGTAGCCGGCCCTACTCAGCGTCCTGTGCCTCGATCAGATCGAGGTCGCGGACGCAGAAGCTGTGGTGCTCGAAGGTCTCGTTGAGCACCGTGCCGAGGCACTGCCGCACCAAGCGGCCCCGGGCGTACGGCGGCCAGACATCGTCGTCGGGCACCGGTGCTCGCGCTGCGAGCTGCACAGCGGTGACCTCGTCGAGCCAGGCCTCGAGCTCGGCGGCCTGTGCATCACGCACGCTCACGATCTCGTCGAGGCCCGGATCGAGCGAGAGGTCAAGCCCGTGCGCTCCACGGTAGGGCTCGACGGTCGTCCCGATGCTCATCGGCGTGAACAGCTCCGTCGAGCCCAGGCAGCAGCGGCGGAACCACGAGTCGTGGACGAAGACCAGATGGCGCATCGTCTGCACCGCCGACCACTCGTCGTTCACGCTGCGGCGCTCGATGCCGGGCGTACGGCGGATTCGCTCGATCGTGGCGGCCCAGTCGGCATGGAGCTGACGCGATGCCTCGCGCAGATCGACAGGGTCCTCGGAGCGGATCAGCACCCGCACCGGATGACGTCGGTCGAGCTCTGCCTCGACGTACTCGGTGACCTCGACACCATTCACCACGAGGTTGGTGATGAGCCCGTCGATCACGGCATCCTGCATGACGACGCCGATCAGGCGTGCCCCGGTCAGATCGCACTCGCGGAACTCCGCACCGTGCAGATCCTCGTCGGCATACCGCGTCATGCTCCGCATACTAGGTCCGAGCACCGACAAACCAGCCTCGCCGGCTTGATTTGGCCTCTTCCAGGTCCTGACCGAGCGCGAAGAACGCAACAGCGTCGCGATCGGCCAGATCAAGCCGTCAAGCCGGGGCCAAATGAGATCGTCATAGCCAGGATGGCCGCGGGTGGGCCTGAAGGTGGGCGTGGAGTCCCTGGTAGAAGTCACCTGAAGTAGGTGAGATCACGTCAATGCGGTCGGCGTGATTTCGGCGCTCGGTCGCGCGCCTGCTTTCACACGTGATTGCGGCGTGCTCCTGCTGGTCGGAGCCGTCCCCGGCTCGCCGCGGTCGTGTTGCCGGTGAGCGCCGAGCACGTCTGGGAACAGGTGCACCCGGTTGGCGGCTGGCGGCAAGGGCTTTCACGTGCCGCAGCGGTCATTACTGGCGGGTACTCGCCAATTTCTCCGGTTTTCGGCCGGATGCTCCTTGAATGGTGACGCTTTTTCGATCTCTCCGATCGGAGGAAGAATGCGTCACTTACGGCACGTCCTCGGTGCCGCGGCGGTGGTGGCGACGGCGAGCACCGCGCTGGCCGCACCGGCGTTCGCGACATCCGCCGCCGAGAACTACGCAGCACTGGGCGACTCCTACGCCTCCGGGGTCGGCACCCGCGAGTACTTCGAAGACAGCGGGGACTGCCTGCGCAGCCCCAAGGCCTACGCGCAGCTGTGGGCCGACTCGCACGACGTCGCCAACTTCGACTTCGCCGCTTGCTCGGGCGCGGTGACCGACGACGTCAACAACAACCAGCTCGACAAGCTCAGCGCCGACACCACGCTGGTCACCCTCTCCATCGGCGGCAACGACGTCGGCTTCTCCAGCGTGATCCAGGACTGCTTGCTGGGCACGGACGAGAAGTGCGACTCGGCGGTCGCCGGGGGCGAGGACAAGGCCCGCAACGAGCTGCCCGCCAAGCTCGACACCACCTACGCCAACATCCGCGAGGCGGCCCCCAACGCCAAGGTCGTGGTGCTCGGCTACCCGCGCCTCAACTCGCTCGGCGAGTGCGGCGTCCCGTTCTTCTCCGAGGCCAAGCGGCAGCGCATCAACGACGGTTCGGACGTGCTGGCCGGGGTGATCTCCGAGCGCGCCGAGGCGGCCGGGTTCACCTACGCCGACACCCGGGACGCGTTCGACGGCCACGGCGTCTGCGCCTCCGAGGAGTGGATCAACGGACCGAGCAACCCGCTGGTGGAGTCCTTCCACCCGAACGTCAGCGGCTACGCCAACGGCTACCTCCCGGTGCTCAACGCGATCACCGGCTGACAGACCGCGAGGGGTGGTGGTTTCCCCGACGTCCTGCCACCCCTCGCGCACCAGCTCAACCGCCGGGGTACGCGTCTAGGGCGGAGCGGATGATCGCGTTGATCCGCCGGGAGTGCGCGCCGCGCCAGTACACCCGCTCGCAATCCCGGCACCGCGCGTACTCGTCGTAGTTGCGCCGGGTCCCCGGCTCCACCTCCGCCTCGACGTCCTCTTTGGACACCCGGGCCAGCAGTCCGTTGCACGAGGTGCAGCGCGTCCACGGCGCCAGCGGGGGAGCGAACCGCTCGACGACGTCCACCAGCTGCCGTGCCGGATCGGAACCCCGGACGTAGGCACCGGCCCACAGCGCTCGGCGCTGCAGCAATCCCCGGTCTTGGGTGAGCAGCACCCGGTGCGCCTGCGCGGCCTCCGCGATCAGCTCGTCATCGTCGGCGTCGTTGCGGTAGGCGGTGTCCACGCCGACCAGCCGCAGCCGCCGGGCGAGCTTGCCCAGGTGCACGTCCAGCAGGAACCGCGGGGGAGCGGCCTGCGGGCGCTCGACCGGCCGGATCTCGACGGTCGCCGCACCGCGCGGCTGGTACCCGGGATCGCGCGGCACGCCGTCGGCCAGCAGCGCCCCGACCTCGGTCAACGGCACGCCCAACGACTCGGCGACGTGCCCGAGCGTCGCCGTGCCGTCGTAGGCCACCTCGACCACGTCGCCCCGGTTCCGCGGAGCGGCGAAGAACCGCAGCTCCGGGGCGATGCGCACGCGCAGCGTCGGTGCCATGTGCACATGGTCGGCCGGTGACCCCGCTCGCGCCATCGCCCCGGCTCCGCTACGAGCGCGCGGGCACGGCCTCGTCGAGCCCGCTCAGCGCCTGCGGCAGCGCGCCCCGGTGCAGGACGCCGAGGCGCTGGGTGGCGCGGGTCAGGGCTACGTAGAGCTCCGCCGCACCGCGCGGACCGTCGGCGAGGATCCGCTCCGGATCGACCACCAGGACCGCGTCGTACTCCAGGCCCTTCGTCTCCGACGCCGGCACCGCGCCCGGCAGGTCCGGTGGGCCGATCACGACGCTGGTGCCTTCGCGACCGGCTTCGTCCCGGGTGAACTCCTCCACCGCGGCGATCAGCTCGTCACCGCCGACCTGCCGCGACCACGGCTGGACACCGCAGGAGCGGACCGAGTCCGGTGGTGCGACCTCGGGCGCGAACTCGGCGAGGACCGAGGCCGCGACGGCCATGATCTCGGCCGGCGTGCGGTAGTTCACCGTCAACGACCGGTAGACCCAGCGGCCGGGCACGTACGGGTCCAGCATCGCGCCCCACGAGGTCGCCCCGGCCGCCGAGCGGCGCTGGGCGAGGTCCCCGACCACCGTGAACGACCGGCTCGGGCAGCGCCGCATCAGCACCCGCCAGTCCATTTCGGACAGTTCTTGGGCCTCGTCGACCACCACGTGCCGGTAGGTCCAGTCCCGGTCCGCGGCGGCGCGCTCGGCCAGGTCGCGGGTGTCGCGCTCGACGAAGCGGTCCGCCAGCTCGTCGGCGTGCAGCAGGTCCTGGGCGAGCAGGTGGTCCTCGTCGTCCATCATGTCCTGGCGCTCCACCTGGAGGATTTCCATGACACCGGCGGCGTACTCGGCCTCCCGCTCGCGCTCCCGCTCAGCTTCCCGGTCGGCCGACTTGACGCGTCCCAGCATGTCGACCAGCTCGTCCAGCAGCGGTACGTCCGACACGGTCCACGCATCGCCCTGAGCCCGCAGCAGCGCGTCGTCCGCGCCAGCCGCGCGCAGGCGCTCGGGGGATTCGTACAGCGGCGCCAGCAAGGTTTCGGGTGTGAGCACGGGCCAGAGCTCGTCGAGTGCAGTGGTGAACGCGTCGTTGCGCGCCAGCTCCTCGAGGAGGTCACCGCGCAGCTGCTCCCAAGCCTCCTTGTCGTCCCTGGTCAACCAGCCCCGGCCGATCCGCCCGATGGCCCGCTCGGTGAGCACGTAGGTCACGATCTCGGTGAACACCGCACGCGCTTCGTTGTGCGGCGCACCGCTGTCGCGGGCTTCCTGCCGGGCCCACTCGGCGGTCTCGGCGTCGATGCGGACCGTGACGTCGGACAGCTCGATGCGGATCGGCTGCTCCGGCAGCCGCTGCCGGTCGGCGATCGCCGCGGCCAGCACGTCCAGCACCTTCAGCGAACCCTTGATCCGCGCGGCCTCCGGGGTGTCCTCCGCGGTGACGCGCAGGCCGGGCACGAGGCCGCCGGTGGTCGTGAACACCACGTCGGACTCGCCCAGCGAGGGCAGGACGCGGCCGATGTGGTTCAGGAACGCGGGATTGGGACCGACCACGAGCACGCCGTGGCGTTCCATGCGCTCGCGCTGGGTGTAGAGCAGGTAGGCGACGCGGTGCAGGGCCACCACGGTCTTCCCGGTGCCCGGACCGCCCTCGATGACCAGCACGCCCGGGTGGTCGAGGCGGATGATCTCGTCCTGCTCGGCCTGGATCGTGGCCACGATGTCGCGCATGCCCTCGCCGCGCGGTGCGTTGACCGCCGCGAGCAGCGCGGCGTCGCCCTGCGCGTCGCCGTCGGGACGGCCGAGCAGCTCGTCGGTGAAGTCGACGATCCGGCGCCCGCGGGTGTGGAACTGGCGGCGCCGGCGCATGTTCTCCGGGTTCGCGCCGGTGGCGGTGTAGAACGGGCGAGCGGCCGGTGCCCGCCAGTCCAGCAGCATCGGCTCGTAGTCGTCGTCCTCGTCGAAGATGCCGATCCGGCCGATGTAGGAGCGCTCGCCGGAAGTGCTGTCCAGCCGGCCGAAGCACAGCCCGTTGTCGGCGACGTCCAGCCGCTTGGCCTCCCTGGCCAGCGCGCGCACCTCGACGTCGCGTTCCACCGCGCTCCCGCCGTGATCGCGCAACGCCGTCCGGAATTCGCCCTTCACCCGCGTTCGCTCGGCGTCGAGCCGTGCGTAGAGCTCGGCCACGTAGTCCTGCTCGGACCGCAGCTCGTCCTCGTATCCGTGATTTGACACTTGCCCCTCGCAGCGGCTATTCTGGTACCAGATTCGGCGGAGTCCCCATTGGATAGTGGTGGACACGCCGATTTTTCATTTTCCCCCTCGTGTCAAATCCGCTGGCGGAACACGAAGATGAGCGGTGCCCAGCCGGACTGGGCACCGCTCGCTGCGTTTTCGGGCGATTACCGGCTGAGTTCGAACTCGTCGGTGGCCAGGCGGCTGTTCTTGATGCTGTAGGTGAAGTACAGCGTGAGCGCCAGGCCCAGCCAGATCGCGAACATCAGGTACGTCGTCCACGGCAGCTGCGAGATCAGGTAGACGCAGGCCAGGATGCTCAGCGCCGGGACCACCGGGTAGCCCGGGACGCGGAAACCGCGCTGCAGGTCCGGGCGGGTGCGGCGCAGGATCACCACGCCGACGGAGACGACCGTGAAGGCCACCAGCGTGCCCATGCTGGTCAGGTTCGCCAGCGTGTTCAGCGGCACCACCGCCGCCAGCACGCCGACGAAGCCCGAGACGATCAGCGTGTTGCGGATCGGGGTGCGGCGGCGCGGGTGGACCGTGTGGAAGACCTTCGGCACCATGCCGTCGCGACCCATCGAGAACAGGATCCGGGTCTGGCCGTAGATCGTGGTCAGGGTGACGCCGAAGATCGACACGACACCGCCGGCGGCGAGCACGATGGCCGGCCAGCCCGAGCCGGTGAGGTTGCCCAGGATCGCCGCCAGGCCCGCGTCCTGGCCCTCGAACTCCTGCCACGGCTGGGCGCCGACCCCGGCCAGCGCGACCAGCAGGTAGATGCTGGTGACGATCACGACGCACCAGAACAGCGCCAGCGGCAGCGTCCGCCGCGGGTTCTCGACCTCCTCGCCGGCGGTGGAGACGGTGTCCATGCCGATGTAGGAGAAGAACACCATCGACGCCGCGGCGCTGACACCGGCGGCACCGTAGGGCGCGAACGGGTTGAGGTTGTCGGAGTTGAACGCGGTGAACGCGACCGCGACGAACAGCAGCAGCACCGCGAGCTTGATGCACACCGTGATCGCGTTGATCGTGGCCGACTCCTTGGCGCCCCGCATCAGCAGCACGCAGCAGGCGGTGACCAGCACGGCGGCGGGCACGTTCAAGATCCCGCCCTCGCCGGGCGGTGCGCTGAGCTCGGCGGGCAGCTGCCAGCCGAAGACGTCGCCGAGCAGCGCGTTGAGGTACTCGCCCCAGCCGACCGCCACGGCCGAGGCGGCCACCCCGTACTCCAGCAGCAGGCAGGCACCGACGACGAACGCGATGAGCTCGCCCATCGTGGCGTAGGCGTAGGTGTAGGACGCGCCGGCGACCGGGATGGTGGAGGCCAGCTCGGCGTAGCAGAGCGCGGTCAGCGCTGCGGTGATCGCGGCCAGCACGAACGAGAGGACGACCGCCGGTCCGGCCTTGGGCACGGCTTCGTTGAGCACGATGAAGATGCCGGTGCCGACCGTGGAGCCGACACCGATCATGGTCAGCCGGGCCACGCCCAGCGACCGCTTCAGCTCGCCGCCGCCGGAGTCGGCGCCGGTCTCGGCGTTGAGCAGGCTGATCGGTTTGCGCCGCATCACCCGGCCCCAGCCGGTGGCGGGTTCAGCGGTGGGCGCGGAACCGGACATGCTTGCTCCCCTGTGGATCTCCGATGGTCGTGCGCAGCGGGAAAATGGTGAAGCACCGGCCCCGGCGGTCGGACACCGGGGCTCGTCGACGTGCTGGGCGTACCAGGCTCGAACGCTATGGACGACAGGAACGACCGTCAACGCGGACGAGCGCAGAAGATTCTTCGGCTGGCGTAAAGTTCTCACCCCGCATTTCCGGTCCGGTCGAGTGTGTCCTGCAGCACCCGCTCGGAGTGGCGCAGATCGCTCCTACGGTGCCGTGGTGGCCGCGCGGCCGTAGCGGCCTTCCAGCCGGACGACGTCCGCGCGCCACCCCGGGCCCGCCGCGGAAGCTTCCAGGAGGACGGCGTCCGACACCGCCGCGATGTCCGGTGCCGCGACCGTCCTCGTCATGCCACGTCGCCCCTCTCCTGCTGGAACGGGGAGACCACGCGCATCGGAACGTTCCACGACCTTCCATCCGCGTCGACCGCCTTGGGGCGCCTGAACTGCCCCGCGGCGCTGTCGATGCGCACCGGCTTGCCCGCGGACTGGGCCAGGTCCGCTGCGGCCAGCGAGTGCACGACGTTCAACCCGTCCTCGCCGGAGGTGCGCGGCCAGGCGTTCCCGCGGACGCAGTCGACGAAGTGCTCGTCCTGGACGAGGAGCGGTTCCCGGAACGCCACGTGCGGCGAGACGATGTCCCCGGAGCGGTAGGTCACCGGCATCGCGTAGGAGTTCTCGGCGCCGCCGGGGTTCCGGAGGTCGACCCCGGAGTCGTAGATCCGGACGCGGTCCTCGTCGAGGAGATCGTTGTAGATCGCCATCTTCCGGTCACCGACGACGGTGACGCGGCGGACCTTCTGCGGGTTCAACCAGCTCACGTGGACGAATGCCGAGATCGCGGAGTTCGCCAGATCAAGCCTGAGGTGCGCCACGTCGGCGTGCCGGCCGCTGACGTTGTGCTGGGCCCACGCCGCGACCGAGCTCGGGGTGTCGTCCAGCAGGTAGGAGATGATCGACAGGTCGTGCGGCGCCAGGTCCCAGATGACGTTGACGTCGTGCTGGTAGAGCCCGAGGTTCAACCTCGACGTGTCGATGTAGAAGATCTTCCCGAGCTCTCCGGAGCGGATGATCTCGCGCAGCTTGTGCACCGCGGCGTTGTACACGAACGTGTGGCCAGCCATGAGGTGGAGCCCGCGCTGCTCAGCGGCCTCGACCAAGCTGTGCGCATCGCGCACGGAGGTGGCCAGCGGTTTTTCGACAAGCGTGTGCTTGCCGTGGTCCAACGCCTGCATCGCGATCTCGGCGTGCGTCGTGGGCGGTGTCGCGACCACCACGGCGTCGACGAGGTCGGAGACCTGCGCCAGTTCCGACGCCGCGGTCACCGCCGGGAAATTCCGCTGGGCCTCGGCCCGCCGAGCCGGGTCGGCGTCCACCACGACGACGTTCACGTCGGGCAGAGTGCTGAGGACTCGAACGTGCTTCGAACCCCAATAGCCATATCCGACTACGGCTACCCACGTAGTATTACTCAATTCTTTAATCCCCCCCAGGTTGTGCGATGCCTTTTTAGGTAGGTCATCGCAATTTTCGTGCGGCGAACCGGGATGCCTCCAGCGGAGCTGCGGTCCAGTCGGGACGCATGCCCACGCGCGAGATGGCGGCTGAGGGCCGATGTTCGGGCCCACCTGCGGTTGCGCAGCACAGACCATAAACGACGCGGGTGAACGATGTCCTTCCGTTCGTCCGGCATCACTCGACCGGTGAAAGGTTGGATTGTTGCTGGTGATATGCCGAGGAGCGCCGATATGCTCCTAGCCACTGGGGGTTCTTTCCACTTTCATCATGCGCTCGGATCAGAGAGCGGTTCTGCGGCTTGCACGCCGGTCTGACCGAATTCCACGAGCGGTGGTGGGGATGCGGATATCACGCCCGTCCAATTTGGATCATCAGTCGGCTCGCAGAAGTCGTTTCCACGCATCGAGCACCCGTGCCGGCGCTCATCCCGTGGTGGTCGGCTTTCCGCGCCGCAGAACGAGAAGCACGAGGAGACCGATGAGCGCAGCAAACCTGTCCGTGCCGTTCTTGGACCTGAAGGCCGTCCACCACGAACTGCGCGACGAACTCGATCTGGCCTGGAAGTCGGTGGTGCAGCACGGGCATTTCCTGGGCGGCCCGGAGGTGGAACGGTTCGAAGACGAGTTCGCGGCCTATTGCGAGACGTCGAAGTGCGTGGGCGTCGGGAACGGAACGGATGCGCTGGAGCTGATCCTGCTCGCGATCGGCGTCGGGCCCGGCGATGAGGTCGTGGTCCCGGCGAACACCTTCGCCGCCACCGCCGAAGCGGTGCGCGCGGTCGGCGCTCGACCGCGGTTCGCGGACGTCCTCCCGGACACCTTGCTCCTGGACCCGGATTCCGCTGCTGCCGCGATCAATTGGCGCACCGCGGCGTTGATCGGGGTGCACCTCTTCGGCCAGCTGGCCGACGTGTCGCGACTGGAAGCCCTGGCCGCCCGCCACGGTCTGGCGTTCATCGAGGACGCAGCCCAGGCGCATGGCGCTCGGCTGGACGGTCGGCGCGCCGGAAGTGCCGGTCACGCCGCGGCTTTCAGCTTCTACCCGGGCAAGAACCTGGGAGCGCTGGGCGATGGGGGCGCTGTCGTGACGGACGACCCCGCGCTGGCCGACCGGGTCCGGCAACTGGCCAACCACGGACGGTCGGCGCGCGACCGCAACTGCCACGAGGTGTCCGGCCGCAACAGCAGGTTGGACACCCTCCAGGCGGCGGTGCTGCTGGCGAAGCTCTCGAGGCTGGACCGCGACAACGACCGGCGGCGTTCCGTGATGGCCCGCTACCGCGCTTGGCTGCCGGACTGGTGCACGCCGGTCGCGGTCGCACCTGGCGCTGCTCCGGTGCACCACCTCGCGGTGGTCCGCACCGCTGACCGCGAACGGGTCGCGGAAACGCTGACAGCCGCGCAGATCGGATGGGGCGTGCACTACCCGGTTCCGTGCCACCTGCAGCCGGCCTTCGAGGAGTTCGGGGAACGGCTTCCGGTGGCGGAACGAGCGGCCGGTGAAATCCTGTCGCTCCCGATGTCCCCCTCGCTGAGCGACGGTGAGGTGGCGCGGGTCTGCGAGGTGTTGCGAGGTGCTCGGACATGACCGAGCTGAGCTGCCCCAGCCCTGAGCTCACCGGTGACCGGTTGCCGGTGCTCACCGCGCCGGACGGGCCGGCCGCGAACGCCAGTCCGTCCACATGGGACGATCGGTTCCGGCGAGCGCTGGACGTGTCGCTGGCGAGCGCCGCTCTGGCAGTGCTGTCCGCGCCGATGTTGTTGATCGCCCTGTGCATCCGGTCGACCAGCCGCGGCCCGGCGCTGTTCCGCCAGCAGCGCGTCGGGTTGAACGGGCGGCCGTTCACCTTCTACAAGTTCCGCACCATGCGCCTCGACAGCTCCGATGCCGCGCACCGGGAGCTGATCGTCCGGGAGTTGCACGGCGAGGACACCAAGGTCAACGGGAGCTGCAAGCTCGCCGCCGACCCGCGCATCACCCGCTTCGGCGGGTGGCTGCGCCGCACCAGCCTCGACGAGCTCCCCCAGCTGATCAACGTGCTGCGGGGCGAGATGACGCTGGTCGGCCCCCGTCCGTGCCAGGAGTGGGAGGCGGCGATGTTCCCGGCGGAGTTCCAGGACCGCTTCACGGTGCTGCCGGGGCTGACCGGGCTGTGGCAGGTCCGCGGGCGAAGCGCGCTCGGCACCCTGGACATGCTCAAGCTCGACGCCGAATACGTCCGAAGCCGGACCGTGCGGCTGGATCTGCGGATCCTGGCGAGCACCCTCCCGTCGATGTTGCGCGGTGACGGCGCGCGGTGACGCGCTCGTGCGCGATCCCGCGGGTTCCTGGAAATCCCTGGCGCCGCCGCAGATTCTGGAGATCCGATGACCACGTTGTTCGTCGCCACCACCGGTGGCCACCTGACCCAGCTCGAAGGTCTGGCCGACCGGCTCCCGCCGGACGGTGACGCGCTGTGGATGACCCCGTCCAACGCGCAGAGCACCTCCCTGCTCGCGGGGCGGGACGTCGAGTTCATCCACGACGTCAACAGCCGCGACCTCTGGGGCGTGCTGCGCTGCGTGCCGATCGCGCACCGGCTGTGGCGGAAGCGCAAGCCGACCCGCGTGGTCTCCACCGGCTCGGGCATCGCGGTGGGAGTCCTGCCGTACCTGGCGCTTCGCGGCGTCGAGTGCCACTACATCGAAAGCGCGGCGCGGGTCAGCGGACCTTCGCTCACCGGGCGCATCCTGCGCTGGGCACCGGGGGTCCGGGTCTACACCCAGCACCCGTACTGGGCTCGCGGCCCTTGGCACTACGGCGGCAGCCAGTTCGACCGCTACGAGGCGGTGACCGCGACGCCTCGGATCGGCGACCGGATCCGCGTCGTGGTCACCGTCGGGGGTTCCCAGTTCCCGTTCCGGCGCCTGATCGCCGCCCTGGTGCCGCTGCTCGCCAGCGGGGGTGCGCTGGAGCGCGCACTGGGACGCCCGGTCGACGTCCTGTGGCAGACCGGGGCCGGCCAGGTGGCGGACCTGCCCATCGACCCGACCCCGTTCCTGCCCGCTGCCGACCTCAAGGCCGCGGTATCCGCGGCGGACATCGTGATCAGCCACGCCGGAACCGGATCCGTCGTCACGGCGCTCGACGCGGGCCGGTCACCGGTCCTGATCGCCAGGGAGGAACGCCACGGCGAGGCCACCGACGACCACCAGCGCGAGCTGGCCGGCGAACTGGACCGCCGGGGCCTGGCCCGGCACCGCGATGCGGGTTCCATCACTCCCGACGACCTGATGGCCGCGCTGACCACGTCGGTGCGGCAACGGCAGTCACCAGCACCGTTCGCACTGCGTTCGCGATCCAGCCGGAGAAGCTCATGACCACGATTGCTCCCATCACCACCGTCGATCCGCGCAAGGACGAGCTCTGGCGCACCCTGGCCACGGGTGAGCACGGAGACCTGTTCACCTCGCCACCGTGGATCGACGCGGTCTGCTCGACCTACGGATTCACCCCGGCCGCGCGGATCGCGCTGGACGCCGACGGCACGCCGCGGGGTGGGCTGGCCTGGGTTCCGGTTTCGGACCTCCGCGGAGACAGGTTGTGCAGCCTGCCGTTCTCCGACTGGGCCGATCCGGTCGCACCGGACACCGCGACCTGGAACGCGCTCGTGGACGGCCTGATCGAACCGGGCACCAGCCTGACCTTGCGCTGCCTGCACGCGGCGGAACCCGTCGCGGATCCCCGGTTGCGGATCACCGGCGAAACCGTCCAGCACACCACCCGGATCGATGCGCCGATCGAGGACATCCACCGCAGGATCGACCAGGCAGCCCGGCGGAACATCGCCAAGGCCGACCGCGGCGGCATCCGCGTCGAGGCGATCAGCGGCATCCGCGGCGTGCAGCAGTTCCACCAGCTCCAGGTCGGCTTGCGGAAGCGGAAGTACCGCATGCTGGCCCAGCCCGTCGAGTTCTTCGAGAACATCTGGGACAGGTTCAGCGCGGACGGCTCGGTGGTGACCATGCTCGCCCGGCACGCCGAGGACACCGTGGCAGGCGTGGTCTTCCTGGCCTGGAACGGAATCCTGCACTGCAAGTTCGCGGCGTCCCGACCCGACTACCTGGCCATGCGACCCAACGACGCGGTCTACTGGGCAGGTATCCGCTGGGCCGCCGAACGCGGCATGCGCGCCGTCGACTGGGGCGCCAGCGATGTGGACCAACCCGGCCTGATCCGCTTCAAGAGCAAGTACGCCACCGACGAGAAGCGCATCGTCGCCCTGAAGTCGGCCGGTGAACCGTCGCCGGCACAAGCCGAGGCGGGCCGGGTGCTCGGCGACATCACCCGGCTGTTCACCGACGAGTCGGTTCCGGACCGGATCACCGACGAGGCCGGGGCTCTGCTGTACCGGTACTTCTGCTGATTCCGCAGTTCCACCACCGCAACGAATCTCCGCGAGCGCGCAGCTCGTGCGAGGAGGGGGAAAATGATTACCAGCACAGGCCACCGCGTGGTCGTCATCGGGCAGGGCTACGTGGGACTGCCCCTCGCGATGCGCGCCGTCGAAGTCGGTTTCGACGTGGTCGGTTTCGACACCGACAAGAACCGCGTCGACCTGCTCGGCCGGGGGAGCACGTTCATCGACGACATCGGGGATGCCGAGCTCACCGCGGCACTGGCGACGGGCAGGTACCTGCCCACCAGCGACCACAGCGCGATGGAGGGGTTCGACACGGCCGTGGTCTGCGTGCCGACACCGCTGCGCGAAGGCGCTCCCGATCTGGACTGCATCGAGCAGGCCGCGCGGACGCTCGCCGGCCACGTCACGCCGGGCTGCTGCGTGATCCTGGAATCCACCACGTACCCGGGCACGACCGACGAGGTCTTCCTGCCCATCCTGGAGGCCGGTTCAGGGCTGCGCGCGGGTGTGGACTTCGCCGTCGGCTACAGCCCGGAGCGGATCGACCCGGGCAACCCGGCCTGGCAGTTCCACAACACACCCAAGATCGTGTCCGGTGTGGACGGTCGATCGCTGCGCGCGGTTCAGGAGTTCTACGACGAGCTCGTCGACCGCACCGTTGCGGTGCGGGGCACCCGCGAGGCCGAGCTGACCAAGTTGCTGGAGAACACCTTCCGGCACGTCAACATCGCGCTGGTCAACGAACTGGCCATGTACTGCCACGGATTGGGCGTGGACGTGTGGTCGGTGATCGACGCGGCGGCCAGCAAGCCGTTCGGGTTCATGCGGTTCTCCCCGGGGCCCGGCGTCGGTGGCCACTGCCTGCCGATCGACCCGTCGTACCTGTCCTGGCAGGTCCGCCGTTCGCTGGGGAAGGCCTTCCGGTTCGTCGAAATCGCCAACGACGTCAACGAGCACATGCCGGACTACGTCGTGGCCCGCGCCGTGGAGCACCTCAACCGGCGGCACATGGCGGTCAACGGGAGCCGGATCCTGCTCCTGGGCCTCTCGTACAAGGCCAATTCGAGCGACGCGCGGCTGTCCCCGGCGATGGGCGTGGCCAAGCGCCTGCACGCGCTCGGTGCCGAGTTGCGCGCGGTCGATCCGCTGATCGACGAGGCGGAGGTTCCGGTGGAGGTGGCGATCGTGCCGTGGGGCCCGGAGCAGATCGAGCGCGCGGACCTGGTGATCGTCCTGACCGACCACGACGCGTTCGACTGGGTGCTGCTGGAGCGCCACGCCGATCGGGTCTTCGACACGCGCAACCGGCTCCGCGCCGCTGAGGTGGAGCGGCTGTGAAAGCCGACCGGGTTCCTCGCGCGGACGTCGGCGAGGAAGAGCGGGCCGGGCCATCGCCGAACGCAGCCGGGCCGGTGGTGCGGCGATCGGTGCTGATCGCACCGCCGCTCAGGTGGCCCTTGGCGCTGGTCGCGGGTGCCTGCCTGCTGGTCCTGGTCGCGCTCAGCGTGCGCTACGCCGGGCACACCGAGCCGAGTGCTCTCGACCTCGCCGCTCGGCGCTGGTTGCGAGCGCACATCGCCGATCAGCACATCGGAGCACTGCACGAGATCGGCGAACTCGGGAACCACCGACCCGCGCTGGCGGCGACCGCCCTCATCTGCGGTATCGGATATCTCAGCGGTCGCTGGAAGCAACTGCTGCTCCCGGCGATCGGCCCGCCTGCGGCCATCGTCCTCAGCCAGCTGCTGAAGCCACTGATCGGCCGCACGATCAACGACTACTGGGCCTTGCCCAGCGGACACACCACCGCCCTGGTCGCCCTCCTGACGACCGCGGGCGTGATCTGGTTCCACCGCACGAGCATCACCGTCACGGTGCTCAGCGGACTGGCCTTCTTCGGCCTCGGCTGCGTGACCACCGCCATGGCCACGTCCATGACCTCGCTGAACCTGCACTACGCCACGGACATCGTGGCGGGAGGTTGTCTGGGCTTCGCAGTCGTGGTCGCGGTGGCTCTGGCGCTGGACCACCTCGACGGGAACAGGTGGCGGGTTCCGCTGCGCTTCGCTCGCCGGACGACATCGAGGAACTCGACACCGACTTGCACTGCGAAACATCGAGGAGCGACGAAGTGACCCAGGCCAGCGACGTACTGAAAGGTGCATGACCATGACCGACCTGCGCGATTCCGCAATGAAGAACGGGCATTTGAGCCTTGGATCTCCGTCCGCGGCTCCTAGCGGAAAGGCTGAGCACGGACCCTCCGACAACGCACGGGTGTCCCTTCCCCGGCGATTGGTGACCAGGCTGGCTGTGGTCGCCGCCGTGATCGTGCTGCTGGGCACCGGGATCGGCCTGGCGAGCGCGTTCGTACTACCCGCGCAGTACGCGGCTCGCGCGGAGATCCTCTACGAGGTCAGTTCGGAGAAACCCTCCGAATTCCTGCGCCAGGACCGCGGTTTGACGACCCAGCTGGTGATGTTGCACAGCAGGCGGGTGCTGGGGCCGGTGGCCGCGAGCGAGCACATCCGGGTCGAGGACCTGGAGAAGCAGGTTTCCAGCGTGGTGCTCTCGGAGAGCGAGGTCATCCAGGTCGAGGCGCGAGCGGACTCCCCCGAGGCAGCGATCCGGCGTTCGAAGGCCGTCGTCGACGGCTACCTGCGGGAAGCGCAGCGGAACAGCACGTCCAATGCGGACCAGTACCTGCGTGAACAGCTGGCTTCCGTGCAGCAGGACCTGACCGCGGCGAGGGCCGGGCAGTCTCCCAGCGCCACGGGTCTCGCCGACCGCGAGCAGCAGTTGTTGAGCCAGATCGACAAGCTCAACGCCGAGCAGGGCGGCGGTCCGCAACTCCTGACGCAGCCGTACCCGGTCGACCAGCAGGTCAGCCCGCAGCCGTGGCTCACCACCTTGACCGGGGCGCTGGCCGGACTCCTGGTAGCGGCCGGGGTCGTCGCGGTGGCGGCGCGTCGCTGGACCCGGGCGGTGAGGTACGTCCCATGACCAGCAGCCGGCAGTCCGACTACGCCACCGGGACGGCTCGGCATTCCGCCCTGGTAGCGGGAGGAACGCTGATCAGCCGGCTGACCGGGCTGGTCCGAATCGTGGTCATCGGCGCGGTGCTGGGCCCCACCTACTTCGGGAACAGCTTCGTCACCGCCAACCTCCTGCCGACGCAGGCGTACTTGCTGATCGCGGGCCACGCGCTCGCGCCGATGATCGTCCCGGCCGTCCTCCGGGCCACCGCGCAACGCGGACCGGCCCACGCGACCGAGTTGCTCGGCCGCGTCGGCGGATTCCTGGTCACCGCGTCCGGCGCGATAACCGGGCTGCTCTTGATCACGTCGCCGCTGCTGGCGTGGGTTCTCACTTTCGGCATCGACGATCCAGTGGCTCGCGGTACGGCACAGGAACTCACGGTGGTGATGATCCTGCTGATGGCGCCGCAGGTGATGTGCTACACCGCAGCCGCTTTCGGGACTGCGGCCCAGCAAGCGCGTGGTCGGTTCGTGCTGGCCGCCGTCGCGCCGGTCGTGGAGAACCTCGTCGTGATCGGTGTGGTGCTGTTCGCCGGCGCGATGTGGGGCACGGGCCTGGAGGTCGGTGACGTTCCGCTCGGGCTCCTGCTGACCTTGAGCATCGGCAGCACGCTGGCGGTTGTCGCACATGCTTGTGTGCAGCTGTTCGGTGCTGCCCGGGTGGGGCTACCGGTGCGACCGCGGATGCAGTGGCGGGCGGATCCGGAGACCGTGGACGTCGCGCGGCGCATCGGCAAGTCGGTGACCGTCGCGATCACGCCGACCGCGGGCATGCTCCTCCTGGTGGCGGCCGGAACGACGGTGCCGGGCGGGGCCATCGTGGTGCAGACCGCTTACCTGGCGTACAGCAGTGCGCTGGCGTTGGGCTCGCGGGCAGTGTCCACTGTGATCCTTCCCGGGATGTCCGCTGCGGTGGAACGTGGTGACAGCACCGGATTCGCGGCTGCGTGGCGCAAGGCGCTCAGCTACGCGGCGATCACCGGTCTGCCACCGCTGCTCCTGCTGGGCATGCTCTCCCACCCGATCGCCACGGCGCTCGCCCACGGCGAACTCCGCTCCGCTGCCCTGATCGACCAACTCGCCGGGTGCCTGGTCGTGGTCGGGTTGGCCCAGCTGGTGGCGGGTGTGCACCTGATCGGCCGCCAAGCGCTGTACGCGCGGCTGGACATCGTCGGGCCGCGGCGTGGTGCCGCGATGACCCTCGGCGTCAGCTTCGCGGTGGTCGTCGGATCGCTGTTCGCGCCGCCTGGTGAGGTTCGACTGGTGATCCTGTGCGTGGCCTTGTTCGCCGGAGAGCTGGCCGGGGTGACCCTCGTGCTGGCCAGGTTGCGCCGTGCGATCCGCTCCGAGCGGTTGGTGGAGTGGACGGAGATCGTGGGCGTGGTGGCCGCGGCCGTCGCGATGGCCCCGGTCGTGGTCGTCGGGCGGTGGTTCCTCGATTCCCAAGGGGTTGACCAGATCGGAACGGTCGCGATGTTGGGGGTGTGCGGGTTGCTGGCGCTGGCGATCTACGCGTTGGTGTTGCGAACGAGTATGAATCTGTGGACAGGACGTACCTCATGACTGCAGCGACTCCACTGCTGGCGGTTCGTTCAACGCACGCGCGTTGGGCCATATCCGCGCTGATGTGCATGACGTTCGCCGGACTGCTCAGCCTGATCGCCGGTCCGGCGGCACTGGGTGTGCTCGGGGCCATCGGCTTGGTCGCCGGCGCGGCCTACCGGCCGATCTGCGCCACTTATGCCTACGTTCTGCTGTTGCCGTTCGTCGCGGGACTCGGCCGTGGCACGCTGATCCCGTTGGTGCGGCCGAACGAGGCACTGCTCGCCCTGTTGCTGCTGGGTGCCGCTGTGGGCGCGTACGTGCGGTTCCTCCGCGGCGCCTCGGTGCGGATTCGCTTGCGGCCACTGGATGTTCCACTCATCGCCTTCGTTCTGTTGAGCACAGTGTGGCCGCTGGAATCGATGCTGTTGCGAGGCGTCCCACCGGCAGCCTCCGACATCATGGCGGTGGCGCCGGTGTGCAAGCTGGTCGCTTTGCTGCTGCTGGTGCGCTGCACCGTCCTGTCGGAGGAGCAGCTGGTCCGCTGCATGCGGCTGATCGTGTGGTCGGCGGCGGCGACCGGGCTGATCGCGGTGCTGCAGGTGTTGCAGTTTCCGCCGGTGGTGTCGGCGCTGGACTCGATGTGGTCGTCCGATTCCGCGGCGCTCGCCGAACGCGGCACCTCGACGTTGAGCTCCTCGATCGCGACCGGCGACTACCTCGTCATCGGACTGACGTTGATGGTCGCCTGTGCCGTGCGGGGTATTGTCGGACGCCGGGAGGCGACGCTGCTGGGTCTCGTCTTCGGCGCCGGTGTGCTCGCGACCGGCCAGTTCTCCACCTGGATTTCCCTGGTGGTGGTCGGTGTCGTGGTGCTGCGCCGCTTTCCGGGCATTCGCCGGAAGATGCTCCGGATCGCGCCGGTTGCCGCCATCGCGCTGGTGGTCGGCGCGCCCGCGTTCCTCACCCGGTTGTCGGAGTTCGGCACGAGAGGCGTTCCCCAGAGCTGGTACGGGCGGTGGGACAACCTCGTCACCTTCTACTTGCCGCATCTGACCGATTTCGGCTTCGTCTTGGGAATTTCGCCGAACTCGGTGCTGCGCGCACCGGAGACCTGGCGCGAGGAGATCTACCTCGAATCCGGGTACCTGCACTTCCTGTGGGTGGGCGGCATTCCGCTGCTGCTCGGGTTCATCTGGCTCTCGGTCGCGGTGCTCCGCGGAACCGCACTGCTGCGGTCGCGCAACGACGTGGTCGGTGCGTATGCGACCGCGCTCGAAGCGTTCTGGTGGACGATCCTGGTCCTCTCCGTCATCGACATCCACCTGGTGATGCGCGGCGTGGGCGATCTGGTGTTCGTGCTGCTGGCGATCGTCTCGGCACGTCTGGGAGGAGATCGCGCCCCGGTCACCACGCCGGCCGAACGGGCCAACGCGATTGCCGGACCATCCACGTGGTGACGCGGCATTCGCCTGCAGCAGCGGAAGGGGAATCTCACATCATGCCGAAGATAGGCGCGTGTCTCGCCGCTCTCGCCATCGGTTGGGCGTGCATCTCTTGCGGAACGCACAGCAACGACGTTTCCCGGGGTCCGGCCACGGTGACTTCGTCGCCGTATCTCTTCTTCGGGTGGGGCGACCCCCCTGACCCGGTTGCGGTGATGAAGGAAACCGGCGTCAAGGCGTTCACCCTCGCTTTCATACTCGCCGGCAACGGCTGCGATCCCGCATGGGACGGCGAACGGCCGCTGGACGGCGACGATGCCGCTCAGATCAAGAGGATCCGCGACGCGGGCGGTGATGTCGTCGTTTCCATGGGAGGCAGCGACAAGGAGGGGCGGAAGCTGGGCGAGGTCTGCCCGGACGAGCAGTCCCTGGCGAACGCGTACCAGAAGGTCATCGACGCCTACCAGCTCAAAGCGATCGACATCGACATCGAGAAGGGTGAATTCGAATCGCCCGCGGCGCAAGATCGCGAACTCGGCGCGCTGAAGATCCTCAAGCAGCGGAACCGCGACCTGAAGACGATCGTGGTGTTCCCGGTGGATCGCTCGGGTCCGAACGACGACGGCAAGCGGCTCATCCGGCGAGCGCACGAGATCGGCTCCGACGTCGACGTCTTCACGATCATGCCTTTCGCGTTCGGGGGCACCGACATGACCCGCGACACGATCTCGGCCACCGAAGGGCTCGCGAGGGAGATCGCCGGCACCTTCGCGATACCGCTCGAAGAGGCGTACCGCAAGGCCGGGATATCGTCGAAGAACGGGGGAGTCGAGGAAACCGTGTGGTTGGAGGACTTCCACAACTTCCTGGACTACGCCACCGATCGCCGCCTCGGCCGGTTCACCTTCTGGGCGGTCAACCGCGACCGTCCCGGTGACCCGAGCGATGACTCGGGGAGCGGGATCCCCCAGCGGGATTGGGACTTCACCAAGGTCGTGGCGCGCTACTCCGGAGCTCTGGTCGATCCGGCCCGAGAACCGCAGAACTGATCCTGTCCGCCGCAAAAGATGTGCTGATCGAACAGTCCGGGAGGTCGGATGATGTCCTCGTTGCGCCCGCGCGTGGTCTCCGCCGTTACGCGCGGTGTTGTGGAGCCCGTTCTCCGGGCTCCCTACCTGAGCACGGCGCGATGGTTGCCGGAGTTCTTCGCATGGTCCGAGCACGAGCGGCGAGCTTGGCAGCGGGACCGGTTGCGCGCCGTCTTGGGACACGCGCAGGCAGCGGTGCCGTTCTACCGCGACGTGCTGGCCGGGCGCAGCGTGGACGAGGTGGATCTCGCCGAGCTCCCCGTGGTCGACAAGGCGATGATGCGGCAACGCATGGACGACTTCTTGAGCAGCGGCTGGCGGGGCATTCCGCACATCGCCAAGAAGACCGGTGGTAGTACCGGCGAACCGTTCCAGTACCCGCTCGACAAGCGCGCCTGGACGCACATCTACGCGGCGAACCTGTACTTCTGGGAAGGCACCGGCTACCGCTACGGGGACCGCCTGGTACTGCTGGGCAATCCGCCCTCCTTGCAGTCCGAGAGCGAGGGTGTGAAGTCTCGCTTGCGGGCTCATCTGGAGGGCCGCGTGGTCTCTGCGACCGGATGGATCATCGACCGGGAGACGAGCCTGGAACGCGCACTCACCGCGGGGCGCGCGCGAGGGGCGCTCTGGTACGGATACGCGAGCACTGTCGCGGCGATGGCCGACGCCGTGCTGGAAGCGGGTGTGCGCGTGCCGCCGCCGATGGCGATCGTCACGACAGCCGAGCCGTTGTTCCCGACCTGGCGCGAGCGCATCGAGCAGGCCTTCGACGCGCCACTGCACGACCAGTACGGGTGCAACGACGGCGGCATCATGTCGCAAGGATGCTCGCACGGTCGGCTGCACATCGCCGAGAACGTGTCGATCGTCGAGATCCTCGACGACGCCGGACGCCGGTGTCGACCGGGCGAGGAGGGTGACGTGGTGGTGACGAACCTGCACGCCCGGACGCTGCCCTTCTTGCGGTACCGCGTCGGGGACCGAGCTGTGCTCGGAGCGGGGACGTGTCCTTGCGGCACGGGAGGCACGTTCCTGGAGCGGGTGGCCGGTCGGCAGGGAGATGCGTTGCACTTGCCGAACGGCAGGCGCGTTTCCATGCTCTCGCTCGTCCGGTGCTTCCGCGATGCCCGCCACGTGCGTCGCTACCAGTTCGTCCAGCCCGAGGCCGGTCTCGTCCAAGTGCGCCTTGAGGTGGAACCGGGTTTCGACGCGGACGAGCGCTCCAAGCTGCTCGGCAAAGTTCGACGGCTGGTGGACGGCGCAGTCGAAGTCGCCCTGATGACCGACGAGCCGATGGAACGCACCCGGGGCGGTAAACACCGCGTGGTCGTGCGGACCTTCGACGCCGCGTGACCTGGAAGCGTCACGGCCGCTGAGGGCGTCGACCGATCCCTCAGGTTCGGTTGCCCTTCCGCGCCGTGACGAGAACCCAGGGGCTCAGCAGGGCCAGGCGGTCGAGCCCGGTGGCCTTCTCCAGCTTTGCGGCCACTGGGATGAGGCGGGAATCGCTGGCGCGGCTGAACGGGAACCAGCACAGGCCTTGTTCGGAGCAGATTTCGAAGCCCGCGGCGCGCAGCTTGCGCCGCAATGCGTGGTACGAATGGCCGTAGAACGGATGCGGTTTGCGGTCGCGCAGCCGGGAGACGGCGCAGGCGGCGAGCCCTCGTGGTGAGCTGCGGTTCCACGCGGTCACAACGAGCATCCCGCCTGGAGCGAGCACCCGAGCAGCTTCCTCGGCGAACCATTCGCTGCTGACCACCGCGATGACTTCGATGCACAGAGCGAGGGAGACCGACGCGTCCGCCAGCGGGAGCCTCGTATCGCTCGGGTTCACCCGGATGCATTGGACCTGCGGTAGTTGTTCGGTGCACAGGCGGATCGCGTCGTCGTCCACATCGGTGCAGGTGACCTTCCACCCTCTGCGCTCGAGCACGCGGGCCCAGCGGCCTCCGTCGCATCCGATGTCCAGAGCGCGTCCTGGGGCGCCGACCTGATCACCGGCGAGCACGATCGCCCGCTCCTCCTCGGCGGTGATGTAGCGGCCCCAACGGGATTCGGCGACTCGTTCCCAGTAGGTCAATGCCATGGGACTTCCCACCTCCGTGACCGACGCCGCTGCCGGCGTTTCCGACACGAGCCGGTCCCATGCGTCGAGAGCGCTTCGCCATCCGATTCGCGCACAGGTGGCCGATTGCCATTCGACGGGAGTTTAAGCCGCGGTGGGCAGCCGGGCAGACCGATCTGCGACGACGCCACCAGCTGCCATTCTTGTGGGTTACCAGCGCGTTTTCCCAGTGCCTGGGGGTGAGGTGTCCTTCGAACACCGCTGCGGATGCAGGTGCTCGAACCGAACGCGGCGGCCCGCACTCCGGCGGAGTGCGGGCCGTCCAGGAGGGCTCACGCGAACAGGCTCTGGCCCCAGTGCTCGCCGGGTTGGACCCCGGGTGGGCAGGCGAAGATCGCAGAGCCGTTGTGCTCCAGGTACTCCGACATCGCGTCCTTCTTGGCCAGCAGGTTCTGGACCGGGATGAACTGGGTGCGCGGGTCCCGGTTGAAGCACACGAAGAACAGCCCGGCGTCCAGGCGGCCGAGGCCGTCGGAACCGTCGGTGAAGTTGTAGCCGCGGCGCAGCATGCGCGCCCCGCCGTGCCGCTCGGGGGCGGCGAGGCGGATGTGCGCGTTGTCGGCGATCAGCGGCTCGCCGTCCGAGCCCTTCGCCTTCAGGTCGACCGGGGCGAACTCCTCGGCCGCGCCGTGCGGCGCGCCGCTGCCCTTGGTGCGGCCGACGATGGCCTCCTGCTCGGTGAGCGGGGCGCGGTCCCAGGTCTCGATGTGCATCCGGATCCGGCGGGCCACCAGGTAGCTCCCGCCCGCCATCCACTGTGGACCATCACCCGGCTGCACCCAGACGTGCTGGTCCAGCTCGGCGGTGTCCTCGGCCTTGAGGTTGTTGGTGCCGTCCTTGAAGCCGAAGAGGTTGCGCGGTGTGGTCTGCGACCGCGAGGTGGTGGAGGTCCGGCCGAAGCCGAGCTGCGACCAGCGCACCGCCACCCGGCCGAAACCGATGCGCGCCAGGTTGCGCACCGCGTGCACCGCCACCTGCGGGTCGTTCGCGCACGCCTGCACGCACAGGTCGCCGCCGCTGCGCGCCGGGTCGAGGTTGTCGCCGGGGAAGTGCGGCAGGTCGGCCAGCGCGGGCGGACGGCGGTCGGCCAGGCCGAACCGCCCGTCGAACAGCGACGGCCCGAACCCGATCGTGAGCGTCAGCGAGGAGGCGGGCAGGTCCAGCGCCTCCCCGGTGTCGCCCGGTGGGGCTTCTGCCACGCCGCCGACCGCGCCGTTCTCGACCGCTTCCAGCCCGGCCGTCATCCGCTCGGCCGCCTGCGTCCACTCGCGCAGCAGGTCGACCAGCTCGCCGCGGTCGGTGGTGGTCACGTCGAAGGCCACGAAGTGCATCCGGTCCTGGGCGGGGGTGGTGATGCCCGCCTGGTGCGCACCGCGGAACGGCTCGACCTGCGCGGGCTCGCCCTGGCGCCCGGTGAAGTAGCCGGCTCCGGCGCCCGCGCCGGCGATCGCGAGCGCGCCGCCGGTCATGCCGAACAACCGGCGGCGCGACACCCCGGTCATTTCGCGACCGCGCCCGCGGTCTGGCTCAGCGGCTCGCTGAGCGCGTCGACGGCGGCCGCCAGCTCGCGGACCTGGTCGGGGTTGAGGTCGGTGTAGGGCTTGAAGCCCTCGCCGTCCCGGTAGCGGCCCAGCAGGCCGTTCACCGCGGCGAACTTCTCGTCCAGGGTCGCCAGCAGCTTCGGGTCCTTGCCGGTCAGCACCGGTCGCAGCGAGGTGATCACCTGCTGCGCACCGTCCACATTGGCCTGGAAGTCCCACAGGTCGGTGTGCGAGAAGATCTCCTCCTCGCCGGTGACCTTGCCGGTGGCGACCTCGTCGAGCAGGCCCTTGGCGCCGTTCGCCACGCCGGTCGGGGTCAGCTCCACGGTCCGGGACTGCGCCACCAGGTCGCGGACGTCGGCCATCAGCCGGTCGGCGATGGCGGCGGAGTCGGGCTGCAGCCCGGTGACCCACAGGTCCTTCTCCAACCGGTGGAACCCGGTGAACTCCTGGCCGGGCTCCAGGTCGGCCTCGCGGCCGTCGATCTTGGGGTCCAGGTCGCCGAAGCTCTCCGCGACCGGCTCGATGCGCTCCCACGGTTCGCGGGCCTGGGCGTAGAGCTGCTTGGCGCGCTCGACGTCACCGGCCTTGACCGCGTCGACGAACTGCCCGGTCAGCTTCTCGATCTCCCCGGCCTGCTCGTCGACGTAGCCCTTGTAGGCCGTCACGGCCTGCGCCGCCGCGCCGTCCTGGGCGGCGGCCGCGCCGGTCACGGTGAAGTCGGAGCGGATGCCGTCGCCCTGCATCCCCGGCTTGCACGCGGCGGTGTACTTGCCGCCCTGCGGGACCTCGGCGACGAGCTGGCGGGTGAGCCCGGGGCCGATGTTCTCGACCTCGCTGATGATCCGGTCGCCCTCGCCGTAGAGGTAGAACTCGGTGACCTGGCTGCCGCCGTTGGTGACCTGGAAGTGGATGGTGCCTGCCGGGGCGGACGCCGCGGAGAGCGTGCACGCGTCGTCGGTGGCCTGCACGGTGATGGCATCGGGGGAGCCCTGCTGCGAGCCGCAGCCGGCGAGCAGGGTGGCGCAGAGCGCGGCGGGGACCAGGACGCGGGTGTGGTTGCTCATTCGGTCACTTCCGAGGAGGTGGCGGCGGGCTGGACGGCAGCGGTACCGCGGTGCGGGCGGAGGAACAGCGGGAGCACGACCACGACGTAGCCGAGCCAGGCGATGGCTTCGACGACCGTGGTCTGCGGCGAGAAGTTGAAGATGCCCTTGAGCAGCGCGCCGTACCACGAGGTCGGCGAGACGTAGGCGCTCACGTCGAAGGCGAGGGTGTGCAGGCCCGGCAGCAGTCCGGCCTCCTGCAGGTCGTGCAGGCCGTAGGCGAGGACTCCGGCGGCCACGAAGACCAGCAGCACGCCGGTGACGGTGAAGAACTTCGAGAGGTTGATCCGCACGGCCCCGGCGTAGAGCAGGAACCCGAGCAGGACCGCCAGCGCGATGCCGACGACGAAGCCGATCAGCGGCAGCACCGTGCCGCCGCCCGCCGACTGCACGCTGGAGAAGAAGAACACGGCCGTCTCCATGCCTTCCCGGCCGACCGAGAAGAACGCCACGGTGATCACCGCGGCCGGGCCGAGCTCCAGCGCCCCGTCGAGCTGGCCGCGCAGCTGCGCGGCCAGGGTGCGGCCGGCCTTGCGCATCCAGAAGATCATCCCGGTGACGAACACGACGGCGACGATCGAGGCGATGCCGCCGAAGGCCTCCTGGGCTTCGAAGCTCAACGACGCCGCGGTGTAGGTCAGCAGCGCGCCGAGGCCGACCGACAGCGCCACCGCGACCGCGACGCCGATCCAGACCAGCGGCAGGGCCCGGCGGCGTTCGGTGCGGACCAGGAAGGCGACCAGGATGCTGACCACCAGGACGGCTTCCAGGCCTTCCCGCAAGCCGATCAGGGCATTACTGAGTAGCATTCACGTTTCCCTCTTCGTGCGACTGCGGGTGACCGGAAACCTAGGTAAGGCTCACCTTGGTGTCAAACAAGTGTGAACACCGCGACTCCGCGGCGCGATTTTTCCTCCCGTAAGGTCGTTTCATCCGCTTTGACCAGGCGATTCGTCCTGAGTGCGAAATGTGCGAAAAGTGTCGACCCGGCGATGTCCGGTCCGTCCTGGTTGAGGTGCGGCGAGCCGTCCGTCACGTTGGGCCCCCACGGCGCCGAACTTCGGCTAGGGTGATCCACGGCACCGGTGGGTCGATCCCGCCGGTCGATGGACTTGGCGGTGTCGGACGAGTCGTCCGGAGCTCCCTCCCGGCTCCGGACCGCGAATCCGGCGGTGCACCGCACAGCTAGCCGAGCCGGTTCGAGGCGCCACCGAGGACCGAGCCCGGCTGTTCCGGGTGGTCAAAAGGGAGGGGCGGCCCCGCCGTCCCGGCCATCCGCGTGGAAGAGCCCGCTGACCTGGAGGTCAGCGGGTTTTTTCGCGTTCGGGGTGCGCACGCGCGAGTGGCGGTCGGCGCTCGCCGCGCGCACGGTTACCAGCATGTCCACAGTCAAGGCCCAGCAGCCGGGCGTGTTCTACCGGCGACCGGCTCCCGAATCCGACCCGTACGTGAGCGAGGGCGGCCACGTCGACGCGGGCCAGACCATCGCCGTGATCGAGGCGGTCAAGACCTACAACCCGGTCAAGGTCGACAACCCGGGCACGGTGCGCCGGTTCCTGCTCGCCGACGGCGCCCACGTCACCCGAGGGCAGGACGTTGCGGAGCTCGTCGACGAAACACCCCACCGCGGTTGATCTTGCCTCCGGCGCAAGCCCTATCATGGCCGCGCAGTCGTGGGAGGCGGGAGGGCCGTGCGCGGGGTCGACTATTACGAGCTTCTCGGCGTGCAGCCGGATGCGAGCGCCACCGAGATCAAGTCCGCGTACCGGACGTTGGCCCGCAGCATGCACCCCGACGTCGGTGGCACTGCGGGAACCTTCCGCCTGCTGCAAGAGGCCTACGAAACCCTCAACGATCCGGTGCGCCGCGCGGGCTACGACGGCGGTGCGCAAGAGCGGCGCGCCCCGGAGCCCAAGGTCCGCCGTCCCCGCCGGAACTTCGGCGACGATCCGAACTACGTGCCGCGGTTGCCCCGGCTGCGCCTGGACGACATCGCGTGGTGGGACGGCGTCGACCCGGACGCGCGCATCCGCTACCTGCCGGTGGTCGGCCCGGAGCGGATGCCCACGCTCGCGCTGGTCGGCGGCTGGTCGCTGCTGCTGATGGCGGGGCTGGCCGTCGATCTGACCGCCGCGCTGCTGGCCGGTTGGCTCGCGCTGCTGGTGGCGGCCGGGGCGGTGATCGTGGTGCTGCTGCGCAAGCACATCCGCGCGCACCGCGCCGACCGGTTGTTCGCCGCGGACTTCGGCGGGCGCCGGACCTTCGGGTCGCACGACACCGCTGATCCGGCCAACCGCGCGCAGCAGCTGACCGCCGATCTGTGCGCCAAGTACCTGACCCGATTGCCCGGGGTGCGGGTGTTCCACGGCCTGGCCTGGCCCGGCTCGGTGTTCGAAGACGTCGACCACGCGGTGCTGTGCGGGCGCCGGCTGGTGCTGGTGGAGTCCAAGACCTGGCTGCCCGGCCACTACACGGCCGACGAGGAAGGCACGTTGTGGCGCAACGGGCACCCGTTCCGCGGTGGCGCGACCCGGCTGACCGAAGGCGTCGAGGCGTTCGAGGAACTGCTGCCCGGTGTCGAGGTGCGCGGCGCGGTGCTGATCTACCCGAGCCGTTCCGGTGAGGTGACCACCGTGGAGCAGGACGAGCAGGTCTCGCCGATGACCCCGGCGCAGTTCGTCCGCGAGATCGGCCGCTGGCTGGCCGAGGATCCGGCCACCGTGGACCGCGAAGCGTTCACCGCCGTCCTCGATCAGGTCATCGCCGACTGATCGGCGGTTGGCAGCCGGGGCGCACCTCGATACGGTGTTGATCTTGCCGGGGGCTTCGGCGCCCTGGCAGAGCGCGTGCGATCAGCCTGGCCCGGCGCGACCATGTGCCGGTCAGCCCACCGGTCCCGGTCAGAGGAGTGCCAAGGTGACGAACCCCCACCAGAACGTCAGCTTCCCCAGCAACGGGCGCACCGCGCACGGCTACCTGGCGACACCGTCCGGAACCGGGCCGGGCGTGGTGGTGATCCAGGAGTGGTGGGGGCTGACCGACCACGTCGCGGACGTGGCGAACCGGCTGGCGGCAGAGGGATTCGTCGCACTCGCCCCGGACCTCTACGGCGGGCACACCACCCACGACGGCAAGGAGGCCGCGCGGCTGATGCAGCAGCTGCCGGTCGACCGAGCGGCCCGGGACCTGGCGGGTGCGGTCGACTTCCTGCTGGGGCACGAGCAGGTGAGCAGTTCGTCGGTGGGTGCTGTCGGGTTCTGCATGGGCGGCAAGTTCGCGATCGTGCTCGCTGCGCAGCAGGGCGATCGGGTCGGCGCCGCGGTGCCGTTCTACGGCATGCCTTCGGTGGCCGACACCGACTTCTCCGGTCTCACCGCCCCGATGCTGTGCCACTTCGGCGAGTACGACCGCACGATCAGCGAGGACGCGGTCGGCGAACTCCGCGACAAGATCCAGCAGCAGTCGCAGGTCCGCCCGCAGATCTACTTCTACCCGGCGGGCCACGCCTTCTTCAACGACCAGAACCCCGCCTCGTACCACGAGGAATCCGCCCAGACGGCCTGGCCCCGCACCCTCGACTTCCTCCGCCGCCACCTCACCTGATCGTGCCCCGGTTTTCCCAGGTGGTCGTCCATTTCGCGAGAAGTCGACCAGCCTCGTCCCGCTCGGGTGGTGAGCCGGGATCGCCACCCGAGCGGGGCTGGATCACTGCTGGCCGGCGAAGCGGGCCGGTTTCAGCGGCGGCAGGTCGGACTGGCCGATCAGGCGTTGGGGGCGGAAGTCTGCGAGCGCGTCCTCCTGGTTGCCGGTGAGCAGTTCCCGGGCGGCCAGGCGACCGAGCAGCGGGCCGAGGGTGATGCCGCTGTGGGTCGCCAGGGTGTAGATCTTGGCGCTGTCGCTCAAGAATCCGGCGACCGTGAGGCCGTCGGCGGGCATGGCGCGTTGGCCGACCCGGAAGGACTCCAGGCCCGCGCCTTCGGTGCCTGCCAGGAGGTCGTTCAGGCGGTTGCACAGGGTTCGGGCGTGGTCGCCGTCGGGGGACGGCGGGTTGGCCGGATCCGCGTCCGCGTCGAGGTCCAGGCCTTGCAGGATCAGGCGACCTGCGCCGTCCGGGCGGACGTTGAGGTTCGGCGTGGTCAGCACCCGGTCTAGGCGGGTCGCGACCGGGCGGGTGAAGCCGAGCAGGCCCACCGTCGCCGAGCCCGCCGCGTCCGGGTCGGCCATCGGGACGCGGTATCCGGCCGATGCGGTCAGGGTTTCGGTCCAGCGACCGGTCGCGAGCACCACCGCGTCGAAATCGGCGGTGCCGTCGGACAGCTCGATCCGCACCCCTCGGTCCACTTCAGACACACCGAGAACTGTTGCCGGGCAGCGTAGTTCGGCTCCGCGATCCCGCGCCTCACCCCACAGCCGGGCCACCAGCAGCGCCGGGAAGATGTGCCCCTCGGTCGGGTAGAACGCGATGTCCTGGACCCCGCTCGGCACCCGCAGGTCGGGCACGAGTTCCCGGGCCCGTTGCGGGGTGATCCAGGAGACCGGGTAGTCGCGCCCGATGAGGTCCGCGACCGACGCGGCCAGCCGCTCGGCGCCCGCCGGGTCCTCCGCCCACTCCAGGTTTCCGCTGCGCACCAACCAGTTCGCCCGGGATTCCGCCGCCAGCTCGTCGTGCTCGGCCATCCCCGCGGTGTTCAGGTCGTGGTACGAGCGCGGTTCCTTGCTGTGCGAGTTCGTCCAGGCGAACGACGTGCCGGTGGTTCCGGCGAGCGGCGCGGCGGCCTCGAAGACCGTCACCTCCGCACCGGCCAGCGCCAGCGCGCGGGCAGTGCTGGCCCCCAGCACGCCGAGACCGATAACAGCGACCTTCATGCTTCCCTCACCAGTTCCTTCGCGGGGGTCGGAGTGCGCTTCTCAGAAGTCGTCGCGGCCAACAGCAGCAGCACCGCGGCCGACGCCCCGATGCCGTACACCGCGTACGGCACGGTCGTGTCGAGCACTTGCGCGACGCCGCAGCCGATGATGCCCGCGATCATGCTGCCGAGCGCCGCGACCGGCTTCAACCGGCGGTGCTTGTGCAGCAGGTAGCCGAGGAAGATCGGTGCGGCCAGTGCCGCGGCCGAGTAGGCGTAGGTGGCCACCAGCCAGGAGAGGGCCTTCGGGAACACGACCGCCAGCACTGCCGCGAGCACCGACACCGCAACGGTGATCAGCCGGGACAGCGCAACGGTCTTGCGCTCACCGGTCTGCTTGCCCGCGATGTTCTGGTAGACGTCGCGGATCAGGTTGACCACCACGGACTGCAGCGCCGCGCCGCTGGTGGCCACGATCGTCGACACCAGGAACGCGCCGAAGACCACCAGCATCCAGGACGGCAGCTGGGTGAGCAGCCAACCGGCGGCGTCCTCCTCATCGGCCAGGTTCGGGTTCATCGAGCGCACCGCCAGTCCGATGCAGCCCGCGTAGACACCGCTCACGAGCATCGTGATCCCGGACAGCCCGAGGCCGAGGCGGGCGTCGGAGATCTTCTTGGTGGCGAACACGCGCTGGTAGTAGAGCTGGTTCGTCAGGGTCCCCGGCACGATCGCGGCGATCCACAGCCAGATCTGCTGCCAGCCGACGGCGGTCACCCCTTCGAGGGCCCACAGCCGCTGCGGGACGGTTTCGGTGATGTGGGACCAGCCGCCGGCCAGGTGGATCCCGTAGATCGCCACGCCGATCGCCATCACGATCTTGAACAGGCCGAACACGAAGTCGGCCCACGCCACCGAGGTCAACCCGCCGGGCAGCACGAACACCAGCGACCCGAGCATGATCACCGCGACGAGCACGGGCATCGAGATCCCGGTCAGCTGGCCGAACAGCTGCGCGAAGGCGACGAACTGGGTGGCCAGCCAGCCGAAGGGCACCACCAGCGCGGCCAGCGCGGCGATCGCGGTGACCGCCCGGTTCTGCCCGAACAGGCGGGTGATGACATCGGGCACGGTGGTGAACCGCTGCTGGCGCAACCACCGGGCGATGAGCATCAGCAGCAGGAAGCCGACGAGCACGCAGGCCTCGTAGACGAAAACCGACCACCCCGACTTGTAGCCGATGCCGACGTGGGCGATGAGCACGCCACCGCCCGCGGCGGCGGCGAACTGGGTGATGACGACGACGAACAGCGGCAGCGACTCGGTGGCGCCGAGCCAGTCCTGCGAGGTCTTCGCCTTGCGTCCGAAGTAGACGGACATGGCGGCACCGAGGCCGATCACCACCAGGCTGGCGATGATGACCCCGGCTATCTGTCCGGTGGATCCTGTGGGCATGGTTCGCCTCCGGTGGTCACGCGCGCGCGAAGCGGGTGGGGGCCAGCTGGGTGATGTCGTGCTCGGTGCTCCCGCGCAGCGCGAGGTCGGCACCGATCTCGCCGAAGACCGGGGCCAGCTTGAAGCCGTGGCCCGAGAAGCCGGTCATGACGGTGGCGTTGCGGTGGCCGGGCAGCGGACCCAGCAGGGCGTGCTCGTCCGGGGTGAACCCCTCGACGAAGGTGCCGATGCGCACCGGGTGCGGGGTCACGCCGGGCAGCAGCCGTTCCGCGGCGGCCGAAGCCGCACGGGCGAGCTCGGTGCCGGCGCTGCGCGGCAGGTCGTCCGGGTCCTGGAGGACGGGCCAGCCGAGGTGGTGCGGCACGATCTTGATGGAAACCCCGTCCAGCAGCGGGAAGCAGGAGAACCCGGCTTCCCGGTGGCGGCGGATCGCGATCGGCAACCGGTCCGGCCGGTGCGCGGCGGGATCGTGTGCGGCGAACCAGCAGGCGGTGATCTGCCTGATCTCGATCGGCAGCGCGCTCAGCGGTTCGAGCCCGCGTGCCCACGGACCGGGGGCGAACACGACGTGGTCGACGTCGAATTCCTCGCCCTCGCTGGTGATCCGCCACCCCTGCGCGGTCTCGGCCACTTCGGTGATGGGGCGGTAGGGGAGGATCTCGGCGCCCGCCTCCGCAGCTGCGCGCAATGCCGCCTGCACAGCGGGTTCGGGGCGCAGCACGCCCGCGTTCGGGTCGAGCACCATCACTTCGTCGTCGTCGATCCGGTGCTGGGGGAAGCGTTTTCGGGCGAGTTCGGCGTCGAGGACCTCGTGGTCGAGGTCGTGCTCCTCGGCGCACCGCCGCACCGCCTGGACGTCGGGGTGGTCGGCGGGGCCGATGGTCAGGCCGCCGCACATCGTCAGCAGTTCGGCCTTCGTCGTGCGCTCGAGTTCGCGCCAGAGCCGTCCGGCCCGCTGGAGGAGCGGGACGTAGTTCGACCCCTCCTTGTAGGCGGTGCGGAAGATGCGGGATTCCCCGGCGGAGGCGCCGCGGTCGTGGCCGGGGGAGTAGGTGTCGAACGCGAGCACGTCGGCTCCGCGCTCGGCGAGCTGCCAGGTGGTCATGGCACCGATGACGCCGGTGCCGATCACTGCGACGCGAGGTTGGCTCATGGCCGCTCCAGGTGTGCTGGGACAGCGCAGTTTCGGGCAGAACTGCGCGGAAAACGGGTTGCTCCAGATGGCCGGCTCTGGGCTGAACCGGCCGGTCAACGGATGTAGGTCAGGAGTCCGGTGTGGACAGAACCGTCTGCTCGATGAAGAACTCGACCAGGTCCGGCCGGATGATGTGCCACATGGCTTCGGCGAGCTTGCCGTCGGTGAGCCAGGTCAACCGGCGCAGCCGGATCACGGCTCCGCCCGCGGCCAGGTGCAATCGGGCGGCGGTGGTCTCGTCGAGCAGGACGGGGTCGATGTAGACGCGGGATTTCGCGGCGGGGATGTCGTTTCGGGCGAAGTAGTCGTGCACGGTCAGGTGGGCCAGGTCCTCGTCCAGCATCCGCGGTGCCAGCGAGAACGGGACCGCGGAGAGCTCGACGGCGATCGGGTTGTCGTCCTCGTCGAACTTCAGCCGCCGCAGCTGGCTCACCGGCGCGTCGTCGGGCACGCCGGGCAGTTCGACGTCGGCGTCGTGCGCCGGGATCACCGCCGCCGACTCCACCGCGTGCCGGCCCGGGATTTCCGGGCCCTGCAACGCGGGGTTCACCACGCGCAGCAGGTTCTCCTGCCGCGCGCCTTCGGCGACGAACGTGCCGCGCCGCCGGTGGCGTTCCACCAGCCCGGCCTGCGCCAGCTCGCTCAGCACCCGTTGCGCGGTAGCGCGGCTGACCGAGTGCTGCTGCTGCAGCTCGGCCTCGGTGGGCAGCCGGGTGCCGGGCGGCAGCGCGCCGGAGCGGATCCGCTGCTCCAGTTCGGTGCGGATGCGCAGGTAAGCCGGGGTTGCCACGAGGTGAAATCTAGCCCACCGCAATTTGACCGGTCAATAGTTGTTTTGCCCTGTCAAAAACGCCGGATATATGTACGGCCATAGCTGCTTGCGCGGCGTGTTTTGGCATTGACACGCAGCTGGCGCGCGGGCAATGCTGACCTGAGATTGGCCGTACAAATCCTCGGCGGGAAGGAGAGCGGGTCGATGCTTCCGCTGGAAGGCGTGACCGTGGTGTCCCTGGAGCAGGCGGTCGCCGCCCCGTTCGCCACCCGGCAACTGGCCGATCTCGGCGCGCGGGTGATCAAGGTGGAGCGCCCCACCGGGGACTTCGCCCGCGGCTACGACACCTCGGTGAAGGGGCTGTCCAGCCACTTCGTGTGGCTCAACCGCAACAAGGAGAGCATCGTCCTGGACCTCAAGGCCGAGGCCGATCGCGAGGTCATGGACAAGCTGCTGGACCGCGCGGACGTGTTCGTGCAGAACCTGGCGCCCGGCGCGGCCGCGCGACTCGGCCTGGGCGCGGCCGAACTGCGGGAGAAGAACCCGCGGCTGATCGTGTGCGACCTGTCCGGGTACGGGAGTTCCGGGCCGTACCGCGACAAGAAGGCCTACGACCTGCTGATCCAGTGCGAAACCGGGCTCGTGTCCATCACCGGCAGTCCCGACGAGCCGGCCAAGACCGGCATCTCGACCGCGGACATCGCGGGCGGCATGTACGCCTACACCGGCATCCTCACCGCGCTGTACGAGCGCGAGCGCACCGGGCAGGGCACGGCGTTCGAAGTGTCGCTGTTCGACGCGCTGGGCGAGTGGATGGGGTTCCCGTACTACTACTCCTACAGCGGCGCTGCTCCGGCGCGGGCCGGGGCGCGGCACGCGGCCATCGCGCCCTACGGGCCGTTCGCCGCGGGCGACGGCGGGAAGGTGTTCCTCGGCGTGCAGAACGAGCGGGAGTGGGTGAAGTTCTGCGAGCAGGTGCTGGAACAGCCGGAGCTGGCCGGTGATCCGCGGTTCGACGCCAACCCGAAGCGGGTGGCGAACATCGTCGAGCTGGGCGTCGCCATCGAGGCGGTGTTCGCGTCGATGAGCAGCGCGGAGATCGAGCAGCGGCTGGAGCGGGTCGGCATCGCCAACGCCCGGATGCGCACCGTCGCCGAGTTCGCCGACCACCCGCAGCTGGAGGCCCGGGACCGCTGGCGCGAGGTCGACTCCCCGGCCGGACCGCTGCGCACCCTGCTGCCCCCGGTGACGGTGCCGGGGCGCGAGCCGCGGATGGATCCGATCCCGGAGGTCGGCGAGCACACCCGGGCCATCCTCGCCGAGCTCGACGGCCACCCCGAACCGCCCCGCGACTGAGGAAGACCCCAGCGGGCGGAGCGCGCGGTGGTGCGCCCCGCCCGGTGGGGTCAGAGGTGGCGGCCGCCGGTGATCTCCAGGACGCAGCCGGTCATGTAGGAGGACAGGTCCGAGGCCAGGAACAGCACCACGTCGGCCACTTCGGACGGTTCGCCCGCGCGCTGCATCGGGATCTCCTGCAGCTTGGCGTTCCAGACGTCCTCGCGCAGCGCCGCGGTCATGTCCGTGCGGATCAGACCCGGCTGCACCGCGTTGACCCGCACGCCCTTGTGCGCGACCTCCTTGGCCGCGGCCTTGGTCAGGCCGACGATGCCGGCCTTGGCCGCGCTGTAGTTGGTCTGGCCGATCATGCCGACCTTGCCGGAGATCGACGAGATGTTGACGATCGCTCCGCTGCCCTGCTCGCGCATCACCGCCGCCGCGGCCCGGGTGCCCAGCCAGGCGCCCTTGACGTGCACGTCCAGGACGGCCTCGAAGTCGTCGAGGCTCATCTTGCGCATGGTGGCGTCCCGGGTGATGCCCGCGTTGTTCACCATCACGTCCAGCGAACCGAACTCGCCGGTGGCGGCCTCGACCGCCGCCTGCACCGCGTCCGGATCGGTCACGTCGCAGTCCACGCCGAGCGCAGGTCCGTCGAGTTCGTCCGCGGCCTTGCGGGCCTGCGCGCCGTCGATGTCGGCGAGCACCACCTTCGCGCCGTGAGCGATGAAGTTCTCCGCGATGGCGAACCCGATCCCCTTCCCACCGCCGGTGATCACCGCGACCTTGTCCTGCAGCATCAAATCCTCCTTCAGAGCGCGCTTTCGGTGCCGAAGATCGCGGTGACCTGGCTGGACAGCACGCCACCGTTGCCGTGCGCCAGCGCGATGCCGGCGCCTTCGACCTGGCGTGCGCCGCACTCGCCGCGCAGCTGGCGCACCGCTTCGATGATGGTGAAGATCCCGTACATGCCGGGGTGGCAGTAGGAGAGCCCGCCGCCGTTGGTGTTCACCGGCAGCTTGCCGCCCGGCGCGATGCGGCCCTCCGAGACGAACGAGCCGCCCTCGCCCTTCGCGCAGAACCCGAGGTCCTCCAGGAACAGGACCGGGTTGATGGTGAAGGCGTCGTAGAGCTCCACCACGTCGACGTCCTGCGGTCCGAGCCCGGCCATCGCGAACGCCCGCTCGCCGGACTCGGCCGCCGCGGTGACCGTCAGGTCCGGCATCGCCGAGATGCTGCGGTGCGAGACGGCTTCGCCCGCACCGAGCAGGAACACCGGCTTGCCGGGCCGGTCGCGGGCACGATCCGCGCTGGTCAGCACCACCGCGCCGCCGCCGTCGGTGACCAGGCAGCAGTCCAGCTTGGTCAGCGGATCGCTGATCATCCGCGCCGCCAGCACGTCCTCGCGGGTCAGCGGATCGCGCGCGAACGCCACCGGGTTGAGCTGCGCCCACTGGCGCGCGGCCACGGCCACGTCGGCCAGCTGCTCGCGGGTCGTGCCGTACTGGTGCATGTGCCGCGCGGTGGCCATCGCGTACATGCTGATCGGGTGGCGGGCCCGGTAGGGCGCCTCGTACGGGTTCGGCTTGGACGGCGAGACCAGGCGCCCGCCGTCGGAGCGCTGGGTGCTGCCGTAGACGATCAGGGCCGTCTCGATCGCTCCAGCACTGATCGCTGCCGCCGCGTGCAGCACGTGCGAGACGAAGGAACTGCCGCCGATGGTCGAACCGTCGACGTACTTCGGCCGGATGCCCAGGTATTCGGCCGTGTCCATGCCCGACATCGGGTAGTAGGAGGAGGCGGTGAACAGTCCGTCCACATCGGACTTGTCCAGCCCGGCGTCGGCGAGCGCGCGCACCGTCGCCTGCCCGGCCAGGTCCAGCGGGGTCAGCCCCGGTGCTACCTGCCCGAGATCGGATTCGGCCACACCGACTACAGCGGCCCTACCGCGCAAGCTCATCACGACACCTCCCGGAACACGGCGACGGGTTCCCCGTCCTGCTCGACAGCGGCGAACTCGACGCGGGACCCGATGACCACCCGATCGGCGTCGACGCCCTCGACCCGCGACATCATCCGGAAACCCTCGTCCAGATCGATCAGCGCGACGTTGTGCACGCCGTCCCGGCCCCGCACCGCGGTGGTGGAGTAGACCGTTCCGAGTCCGCTGCTGCGCTCCCAGCCCAGCTCGTCGCTCCCGCACCCCGGGCACAGCACCCGGGGCTGGAACACCGCGGCGGAGCACTCCCGGCAGCGCTGGAACCGCAGCTCACCGGCCGCCAGCCCTTCCCGGAACACGCTTTCCGGCGCCTCGACGAGAGGCGTCACTTCACTCATCCCTCCACACCTTCCTTGGATCCGATCAGTCCGCGGGGGTCAGCACGGCGAGGCAGTCCACGGCGATGACGCCCTTGCCCGCCTCGTCGAGCAGCAGCGGGTTCACGTCGAGTTCCGCGATGTCCTCGGCGAGGTCGTGGGCCAGCCAGGACAGGCGGGCGACCGCGTCGGCCGCGGCGTCGAGGTCTCGCGGCGGTTTGCCGCGCACTTCGCCGAAGAGCCGGCTGCCGCGCAGCGAGAGCAGCAGGCGTTCGGCGGCGTCGGGGTCGAGCGGGGCCACGCCGACCTGGCTGTCGGCGAGGACGTCCACCAGGACACCGCCGAACCCGACCACCACGACCGGGCCGAACGCGGGATCGTGCTTGAGGCCCACGATGAGCTCGGTGCCGCCGCCGGCCATCCGCTGCACCAGCAACCGGGCATCGGGATCACCGGCCGTCTTGGCGATGTCCAGCAGATCTCCAGCCGCCGCAAGGATTTCCGCGTCGCCGGTCAGGTTCAACCGCACCCCGCCGATGTCGGACTTGTGCCCGATGCGGTCGGACAGCAGCTTCACCGCCACCGGGCCGCCGAGGTCGTGCGCGGCGGCGACCGCGGCATCGGGCGTGGCGGCGGGGAACGCCCCCGCGCACGGGATGCCGTAGGCGGCGATCAGGCGGCTCGACTCGTGCTCGTCGAGCTGGGTGCGGCCCTGCGCCCGGACGTCCTCGACGATCGCGCGGACCACCTTGTCGTCGATGTCGGCCGGGCGTTCGGGCGCGGGCAGCGGCGGGCGCAGGCTGAAGTCCGCGAGCTTGCTCAGCGCCGCAGCCGCCCGGCCGGGATCGGTGAAGCACGGGATGCCCAGCTCCTGCAGCCGCCGGCGGGGACGTCCGCTGCCACCGGTCCACACCACCACCAGCGGCCGGTCGGTGCTCCGGAACGCCTGCTCGATCGCGTCGATCAGCTGCGCGGACGCGTTGTCTGCGTTGCCCAGCAGCACCGCGATCATGTCGGTCCCCGGGTGCTGCACGGCGACCTCCAGACCGCGTCGCAGCAGGTCGGTGTCGCTGATCAGCATCGCGGTCAGGTCGATCGGGTTGCGCGGTGAACCGTAGGGCGGGATCACCTCGGCCCCGCCGGTCAGCGACAGCGTGCTGAGCCGGCGACCGCGGGTGCGCCGCCCGTTGGCGAACACCTGCGCGGTGTCGAGCAGCTCCTCCTGCCCGGCGAGCCGGACGATCCCGTGCTGGCGGGCCGCGCCGTCGAACACGGCGTCCTCCCCGGCCAGCGAGGCGGTGTGCGACTGGGCCGCGCGCGCCCCGGCCTCGGAGCTGCCGACCTTCACCACCAGGATCGGCTTGTCCAGCTCGTGCGCCCGGCGCGCCACCGACATCAGCTCGTGGCCCTGGTGCACGCCTTCGAGGTAGGCCATCAGCACCTCGACCCCGTCGGTCTCCAGCAGGCCGCCGAGCACCTCGGCCACCGACAGGTCGGCTTCGTTGCCGGTGTTGAGGAAGTGCGAGATGCCCAGCCCGGCCTGCTGCGCCGCGCTGAAGATGAACGTGCCGAAAGCACCGCTCTGGCTGACGAAGGCCACCGGCCCGCCGACCAGCTCGGCGCTCTCGTCCATCGCCGAGGTGAACGTCGGCATCGCGCGGTCGCGGACGTTGAACATGCCGAGGCAGTTCGGCCCCAGCACCCGGATGCCGGTCTCGGCGATGACCGCCTCCAGCTGCTGCTGCAGCTGCTCGCCGCGCTCGCCGATCTCGGCGAAGCCGGACGCTCCGACGATCGCCGCGGGGATGCCGCGCGCAGCGCAGTCGCGCAGCCCGTCGACGACCTTGTCCGCGGGCAGCATCACCATGGCCAGGTCGATCTCGCCGTCGATCTCGTCCAGGCTGCGGTAGGCGGGCAGGCCCTGGACCTCGGAGCGGCGGGCGTTGATCGGCAGCAGGCGACCGGCGTAGCCGAACCGCTTCATCAGCTCGATCGGCCGCCCGGACAGCTTGATCGGGTTGTCCGAGGCGCCCAGGACGGCGATCGACCGCGGGTGCAGCAGTCGCTGGATCGCGGAGTTGGCGACCACGAATTCCTCCTCGCAGCGGGAAACGGGTGGAGTGCTCGGGTGTCCGGTTCCGCAAATTCCATTGAAATCGGACGTGCGATTTCAATGGAATTTGCGGAACGACGGGTCAGGAGAACTGGCGGAGGAGCTGCTTGGCGATGATCAGCTTCTGGATCTCGCTGGTGCCCTCGTAGATGCGGAAGACCCTGGCGTCGCGGTAGAAGCGCTCCGCCGGAACCCCGCGCATGTAGCCGGAACCGCCGTGCACCTGCACCGCCCGGTCGGCCACCCGGGACACCATCTCGCTGCAGAACAGCTTCGCGCACGACGGGGCCAACCGGGTGTCGGCGCCGGAGTCGTACTCGCGCGCGGCCTCCAGCACCATCGACCGCCCCGCGTAGTACTCGGCCTGCGATTCGGCCAGCAGCGCCTGCACCAGCTGGAACCGGCTGATCGGCTCGCCGCCCTGCTCGGCCTGGGCGGCGAAGCGCACCGACTCCTCGACGATCCGGCCGGCCAACCCGACGCAGATGGCCGCGATGTGCAGCCGACCGCGGGTCAGCGACGACATCGCGGCGCTGAACCCGGTGCCCTCCTCGCCGCCGACGAGCGCGGAGGCGGGCACCCGCGCGTCGTCGAAGAACACCTCGGCGGTGTGCGCCCCGGCCTGCCCCATCTTCGCGTTCGGCGGCCCGATCCGGACCCCGTCCAACCCGGTCTCGACCAGGAACACCGAAATGCCCTTGTGCGCCTCGACGTTCGAGTCGGTCCGCGCGAACACGACCAGCACGTCGGCGTGCGGAGCGTTGGTGATGAACCGCTTCGCCCCGGACAGCACGTATTCTCCCCCACTCTCGGCTTCGCTCGAGCGGGAGGTGCCCCCCTCGTCCCGGACCGCCTTGGTCTTCACCGAGCTCGGATCCGATCCCGCGCCGTCCTCGGTGAGCGCGAAGGAAGCGATCGCCTCCCCGGCGGCCAGCCGCGGCAGCCACCGCTTCTGCTGCTCCTCGGTGCCGTACTTGACGATCACCTGACCGGCGATGCCGTTGTTGGTGCCGAACATCGACCGGAACGCCGGGACCGCGTACCCGAGCTCCATCGCCAACCGGACGTCCTCGCTCATCGACAGGCCCAGCCCGCCGTGCTCCTCCGGCAGCGCGAAGCCGAACAACCCCATGCCCGCGGCGGCCTCGCGCAACCGCTGCGGGATCGCATCGGTCCGCTCGATCTCGTCCTCGGCGGGCACCACCTCGCCGCGGACGAAGTCGCGCACCGTGCGCAGCACGTCGTCGAACACGTTCGGATCCATCCAGGTCACCAATCACTCGTCACTTGCTCGAACTGTTGCGACTTCGGGGACTTCCGCGACCGCGCGCGCGGAGCGGGTCAGCAGGACTCGGACGCCCACCAGCGACATCAGCACGGTGACCAGCGCCCAGCCGATCACCGGCAGGATCGAATCGAAGGTGGTCAGCAGCAGCTGCCCGATCATCGGGGTGGTGCCGCCGAGCAGCGTCCCGGCCAGGCCGTAGGACAGCGAGATCGCGGTGTAGCGCACGCGCGCCGGGAACGCGTCGGCCAGCACACCGGCGAGGATCGAGTAGAACATCACGTGCGGCAGCGTCGCGAGCACCATGCCCACCACCGACCAGGCGAAGCTGCCGGTGCTGATCAGCAGGAACATCAGCGGCATCACCGGGAGCTCGGCGACCAGCAGGACCGTGACGATCTTGCGGGTGCCGAACTTGCTGGCCAGCACGGCGCCGAAGGGCTGCACGAAGAACTGCACGATGCTGGCGATGAGCACCACGGTCATGAACGTCTCGCGCTGGAAGCCGAGCTCGTTGGTCGCCCACGACACCGCGAAGGTGTTCTTGAAGTACGACGCGGAGAACACGATCGCGCAGGCGAACACGCCGAGCACCACGAGCCCGGTGTGGTGGCGGAAGGTGTCCAGCAGCGGGAACTTGGCGACCTGCCCGGTCTCCTTGAGCTTGGTCAGCTGCGGCGACTCCTCGATGCTCAACCGGATCACCAGGCCGAGCACCACCAGCACCGCCGAGGCCAGGAACGGGATGCGCCAGCCCCAGCTGTAGAAGTCCTCGTCGGGCAGCTGCGAGACGAGGGTGAAGGCCAGCGAGGACAGGATCTGCCCGGACGGCGAGCCCTGCTGGGCCCAGGAGCCGGAGATGATGCTGCGGCCCTTCGGGGCGTGCTCGGTGGCGATGAGCACCGCGCCGCCCCACTCGCCGCCGACGGCCAGGCCCTGCACGACGCGCAGCAGCACCAGCAGGATCGGCGCCGCGATGCCGATGGTGGCGTAGGGGGGCAGCAGGCCGATGCCGACGGTGGTGAAGCCCATCAGCAGCAACGTGATGATCAGCGCCTTCTTGCGGCCGACCCGGTCGCCGAGGTGCCCGAAGACGATGCCGCCCAGCGGGCGGGCCAGGAAGCCGACCCAGAACGTCGCGAACGACACCAGCACGCCGATCGCGGGGGTGACCACGGGGAAGAACAGCTTGCCGAACACCAGCGCGGAGGCGGTGCCGTAGATGTAGAAGTCGTACCACTCGATGCTGGTACCGACGAACGACGCGATACCGGCCTTGCGGCCCATTCTCTCCTGTTCAGAAAGACGTCTCATCGCATTGGCTCCGTCTCCACCGAAGGCGGGTGCCTGCCGGATTGCAGGGCGAAACCCGTTGGCGCACCGGCTGATTCATCATCGCGGCGGCCGGGGCCCACGGGCGCCGCACTGCGATCCCGGTGCCTCGAAGCTAGGTCAGCGAATGTGTTCCGTCTAACACCAAAATCGGCTAGGTTTGATTCGTCGGCGCGACATTATGCGCGCTGACCTGGGCAAAGGTGCTCGTGGTCGGGAGGTCGGGCTTGGAGCTGCGCCACCTGCAGGCGTTCGTCGCCGTCGCCGAGGAGCTGAACTTCCGGCGCGCGGCGGTCCGGCTGCACATGTCCCAGCCACCGCTGTCCCAGCAGATCAAGCGCCTGGAGCACGAGGTCGGCGTGCCGCTGCTGCGGCGGACCACGCGGCAGGTCGCGCTCACCGCGGCGGGGGAGGCGTTCCTGCGCGAGGCGCGCAAGACGCTGGAGTCGGCGGAGGCGGCGCCGAAGCTGGCCAGGCAGGCCGCCGCCGGGGAGATCGGGGTGGTGCGCCTCGGGTTCAGCGGGCAGACCTCGTACCAGGTGATGCTGCTGATCGTGCGCAAGTTCCGGGAGCGCTACCCGGACGTGCGCTTCGACATCGTCAGCCCGCTCTACGGCGGTGAGCTGGTGGACCGCATCCACCAGCAGGAGATCGACGCCGGGCTGCTGCGGCTGCCGGTGCCGCTGGAGGGGCTGAGCGTGCGGGAGCTGGAGCAGCACCAGCTGGCGGTGGCCCTGCCCGACAACCACCGGCTGGCCGACGGGCGCAGCGTCGGGGTGGCCGACCTGCGCGACGAACCGGTGATCAGCTACCCGACGAACCGGGGCTCGGTGGTCAACCAGCTGGTGCAGGCCGTCTGCCTGCGCCACGGCTTCAACCCGAACTTCGTGCAGGAGGCGCCGGACACGCACACCATCCTGTCCCTGGTGGGCGCGGGTTCCGGCGTCGGTCTGGTCCCGGCGACCGCGGCGCACCTGAAGGTGCCGGGCGTGGTGCTGGTCCCGGTGCACGACGCGCCGCCGGTGCCGCTGGCCCTGGTGTGGCGCGAGGGCGATGCGAACCCGGCGCTGGCGGGGTTGGTCGGCCTGCTCGACGAGGTCGTGGCCGAGCTCTAGTTCCCGAGGCAAGAGCGACCGCGGTCACTCCCGACCCGTTGCTCCGCATGTCTGTCCATTGTGGAGTTACTGGCGAGTTTTCCGCCGTTTTCCGGGAATTCGCTAAGTGTGGTGCAGTCCACTCGCGTTCGGCGTAACTCCGCCGCGGCGCGCGGCGACAACCACGGTGGACAACCGATCAACGCTGATCGGTCGAAACATCTGAACAGAGGAGGTCTCTGGTGGCTGCCGACCGACCGGAGAGTCGGGCTTGGTGGATCTGGAGCGCGGCGGTGATCGCCTATCTCGCCGCGGTTTTTCACAGGGGCAGCTTGGGGGTTGCCGGGACGCAGGCGCTGGACCGCTTCGACGTCGGTCCGGCCGCGCTGAGCGCGTTCACGGTCCTGCAGGTCGGCATCTACGCCGGGATGCAGATTCCCACCGGATTGCTGGTGGACCGCTTCGGTTCCCGCCGGGTGATCACCGTCGCGGTGGTCCTCCTCGGGACCGGGCAAGTGCTTTTCGCCGTCGCCGACACGTACGCGATGGGCTTGGCGGCCCGCGCGGTGCTGGGTCTGGGCGACGCGCTGATCTGGGTGAGCATCCTGCGGCTGGTGGCCTCGCACTTCTCCGCCCGCCGCTACGCACTGGTGGCAACGGTGTCCAGCGCGCTGGGGGCGCTGGGGGGCGTTGCGGCCACGTTCCCGCTCGCGATGGCGTTGCAGAACCTGGGGTGGACCGCGACGTTCCTGCTGGTGGGAGCGCTGACGCTGGGGTACGCGGCGGTGACCGGAACGGTCGTGCGCGACGCGGCGCCCGCTGGCGGCCAGCCGCGCCGAAGCGCGCCGGTGCTCCAGCAGGTGCGCAACGCCTGGTCGGTGCCGGGCACCCGGCTGGCGTTCTGGACGCACTTCTGCACGTTGTTCGCCTCCGGCGCGCTGACGCTGCTGTGGGGCTTCCCGTACCTGGTCAACGGGCTCGGGGTGCCGGCATCGACGGCGAGCGTGGTGCTCAGCCTGCTGATCATCGGCCAGGTCGTCGGCGGCCCGGTGGTGGGCGCGCTGATCGGCCGCCGGCCGGAGTGGCGGATGTGGATCGTGATGGGCTACCTGGTGGTCAACGCGCTGTCCTGGGTCGTCCTGCTGGCCTGGCCGCAGGGTCACCCGCCGATCGCGGTGATCGCGGCGGCGTTCTTCGTCTTCGCCCTGGGCGGCCCGGTTTCGTCCGTGGCCATGGTCCTCGTGCGCGACTTCAACCCGGTGCACCAGGCCGGCACCGCGACCGGCCTGGCCAACGCCGGTGGCCACTCGGCGACGGCGCTCGGCGTGCTGTGCGTGGGCCTGGTCCTGGACCTGGCGCAGGGCATGCCGAACGGGGCGGACTACCGGGTCGCGATGCTGGCCCTGGTGGGGCTGCTGCTGCTCGGCGCGTCCCGGACGGTGGTGTGGTGGCGCCGCGCCCGCGCGGAGGTCTTCGCGGCGGAGGCGCGGGGCGAAGGAGTCCCGGTGGTCCTCACCCGGCACCGCTGGGACCTCCGGATCCAGCGCCAAGCAGTCCCGGCGTAACCCGTCCAGGTGGGGCGCCGTCCGCGGAACGACCAAGCGGAAGGCGCCCCACCTGCGCTTTCTCCGCAGCCATCGCCCGGGGCGGTGTCAATTTCGTGCGAAATCGGCACGCCCGGTCCTACGGTCGGCGGCCCGCGCGGCGGAGCACCCGGTGTTGGCGGGTCTCGGCGGTCGGCGGCTGCGCGGGAGCTGCGAAGTGCTCGTACGTGCGGTTCTGGTCCAGCGGGCCTTCGGTCACGCCGGTGTAGAGGTGCTCGAAGTTGTCGTCGATCCATTCGACCAGCTGCGGGTCGAGGTCTTCGGGCTCTCCGGTGGCGCGGGCGAGGTCCCAGGTGTGCACCACCGTGTCGGCGATCAGCAGACCGAGCAGCTTGCGGCCGTCGGCCGGGCCGAAGGGGTAGTCCACCTCCCGGTCCAGGGCGCCGGGTTCGGCGAAGGCGGCCAGGCACTCCTCGGCCGCGGTGCGGAACAGCCCGGCCGGATCGTCGCCGAGCGAGTTCTGCTCGCGGATGGTCAGGAACTCGTCGCTGGTGCCGCCGTGCAGGAGCATCCGGTAGATCACGTTCGCCTGCACCAGGTGGCTCACCAGCGCGCGCACGTCCCAGTCCGCGCACGGCGTCGGGGCGGTCCACTGCTCCGGCTCGACCGATCCCACCAGATCGGCGAAGTCCTCGTTGGTCCGGCGGAGGTGCTCGAACAGCACGTCGTCGGCATTGCGCATGGACGCATCGTGGTGCGCGGGACTTGCCGGTGTCCGGCGGGAATCGGCCGTCGCAGGGTCAGAGCACTGTGGACAGGTGCCAGGGGACGAACTCCTCCTCGCCGTAGCCGAGCTCTTCGCTCTTGGTCTCCTCGCCGGAGGCCACCCGGAGGATGTGGTCGAAGATCTGCGCACCCATCTCCGCCACGGTCAGCTCGCCGTCGGCGATGACACCGCAGTTGATGTCCATGTCGTCGCTCATCCGGTCGTAGAGCGGCGTGTTGGTGGCCAGCTTGATGCTCGGCGCGGGCTTGCAGCCGAACGCCGAACCGCGGCCGGTGGTGAAGCACAGCAGCTGCGCCCCGCCGGCGATCAGCCCGGTGGCGTTGACCGGGTCGTAGCCGGGCGTGTCCATGAACATCAGGCCCCGGTCGGTGATGGGCTCGGCGTACTGCAGGACGTCGACGAGGTTGGTGGTGCCGCCCTTGGCCGCCGCGCCCAGCGACTTCTCCAGGATCGTGGTCAGCCCGCCCGCCTTGTTGCCGGGGGAGGGGTTGTTGTTGATCGAGCTGTCGTCGATCTGGACGTGCTTCTCCCACCAGGCGATCCGGTCCACCAGCTTCTCGCCGACCTCGCGGCTGACCGCGCGCCGGGTGAGCAGGTGCTCGGCGCCGTAGATCTCGGTCGTCTCGCCGAACACCGCCGTGCCGCCGTTGCGGATCAGCAGGTCCGCTGCCGCGCCCAGCGCGGGGTTGGCCGTGATCCCGGAGTAGGCGTCGGACCCGCCGCACTCCATGGCGAGGATCAGCTTGTCCGCGGACACGGTCTGGCGCTGGAAGGCGTTGGCGATCGGCAGCATCTCCTCGATCCGCCGGACTCCTTCGGCCACCGTCTTCTTGGTGCCGCCGAGCTCCTGGATGGTCATGGCGTGCACCGGCATGCCCGGCGGTAGCCGCAGGTCCTCGGTGAGGCTCTTGACCTGGTTGACCTCGCAGCCCAGGCCGATCACCAGCAGTCCGGCGATGTTGGGGTGCCCGGCGTAACCGCGCAGCGCGCGCCGCAGCACCTCGAAGCCCTCGTTGCCCTGCCCGCTGTGCCCGCAGCCCAGCGTGTGCGTCAGCGGGCAGATCCCGTCGACGTTCGGGTAGTCGTCGAGCACGCCGGAGGCCTCGATGCGGCGGGCGATCATCTTCGCCGCGGTCGCCGAGCAGTTCACCGAGGTCAGCACCGCGAGGTAGTTGCGGGTGCCGACCCGGCCGTCGGGGCGCACGAAGCCCTGGAAGGTGGCGCGCTGCGCGCTCGGCACGTACTCGGTGGGCACCACGTCGGCGCCGAACGCGTGCTCCCGGTGGAACTCCTGGTAGTCGACGTTGTGCGTGTGCACGTGCTCGCCCGCGGTGATGGGTCGGGAGGCGAATCCGATGATCTGGCCGTACTTGCGGACCGGCGCGCCCCGCGCGATGTCCACAGTGGCCAGTTTGTGCCCGCGCGGGACCTCGTCGGGCACGTGCAGCCCGGCGTAGGTGCCCGGCGCCACGTCGGTTCGGGCGATGAGGACCGAATCATCGGCGTGCAGGCGGAATCCCAACTCATCCAGCGACGGCAACCGGACCACCCTCACTTCACGGTTATGAAGATATTTCCACGTAGTGAATCCGATGCTAAACAGCCGACCACGGCTTGTCACGGCGTGCGGATACGCCGATCCGGTGTCAGCTGCCGCGAGAGCGCAGGCGGCGGAGCATCCGCGAGTCGGTGAAGCCGACGGCGCGCGCGGCAGCGTCGGTGGTCGCGCCCTGCGCGAGCAGGTGCTCGGCGCGCTCGATGCGCAGCGCCTGCTGGTAGCGCAGGGGCGTCAGCCCCGTGGCGTGCGCGAAGGAGCGCGTGAGCGTGCGCTCGCTGCAGCCCGCGGCAGCGGCGAGCTCGGCGAGCGGGAGCGGTTCCGCGAAGCGGGCGTCGATGAGGTCCTGGACGCGGTGCACCGCGTCGTTGAGGTGCGCGCGGTGGCGCAGCATCGCGCTGGCCTGCTGGTCGTCGCCGTTGCGGCGGGCGTAGACGACCATGTCGCGGGCGACCTTCGCCGCTGCCCCCGGGCCGTGGTCGGTGGCGACCAGGTGCAGTGCGAGGTCGATGCCGCTGGCGATCCCGGCGGAGGTGGTGATCCGGGCGTCCTCGACGAACAGCACGTCGCGCACCACGGTCGCGGTCGGGTACCGGCGGGCGAGTTCGTCCTGCAGGTCGTGGTGGGTGGTGCAGCGCCGGTGGTGCAGCAGCCCGGCCTGCCCCAGGGCGTCCGCCCCGGAGCAGACGCTGGCCACCGCGCCACCGGCGTCGTGGTGCGCGCGGAGCCGCTCGGCGGAGGCTGCGTGCAGCCGCGGCCAGTGCGGCGGATCGGGCACCCTCGAACCCGGCACCAGGACCAGGTCGTCCGGGGTCAGCTCCGGCCACTCGGCGTCGGCGTGCAGCGGAAGTCCTTGTGCGCTCACCACGTTCCCGCCCTGGCCGACGTAGGACAGGGTGTAGTCGTGGCCGTGGTTGGCCGCGGTGGAGAACACCTGTGCGGGACCGGCGAGGTCGAGCAGGTGCAGCCGGGGCAGCAGCAGGAAGACGATGCGTCGCACGATCGCCCCAGCCTACGTGTCGTGAGCACTTCGGGGTGCAATGGCGCCGCGAAGTGCTCACGAGCCCGGCCGCTCAGAACAGGAAGGCCATCACCTGGATCGGGATCATGGCGATGATCGAGGCCGCCGAGACGGTGAGCGTGACCGACTTCAGCGCGCCCCGGGTGGTCTGGGGCAGCAGGGTCTGCAGGAGCCAGAACGTGTTGCTGGTGGCGTGGATGACGAACAGCGAGCCCGCGCCCGCCGCCAGCGCGACGAAGATCGGGTCGATGCCCAGCATCGGCATCACCGGGCCCAGGACACCGGCCGCGGTGATCGAAGCGAGCGTCACCGAGCCGACGGCGATGTGCAGCACCGCCGCCACCGCCCAGACCAGCAGCAGCGGGACGAGCGTGTTGGTCGTGAAGTAGTCCTTCAGCAGTTCGCCCAGACCGACGTCCTTGACCGTCTGCGCCAGCGAACCGCCGACACCGGTCAGGATCAGGATCTGGCCGCTCTCGTGGAAGCCGCGCTTGAACGCCGTTTCGGTCTGCTCCTTGGGCAGCTTCCAGCGGGCGATGGCCAGCGCGCCGATCACGCCGATCAGCAGCGCGATGACCGGGTCGCCGAGGAAGTCGACCACCGGGGAGCTGAACTCCAGCATCTCGGCGATCGCCCCGACGGCGATCAGCACCAGCGCCAGCAGCAGCGGGGCCATCGACAGGGCCAGCGGCGGGAACTTCCGGTCGGCCTCGGCCTCGGGCTCGACGTCGGCGACCGGGAGTTCCTCGGTCTCGTCCAGCTTCGGGTTCCACAGGCCGCGCTTGGCCAGCGCGGTGAACAGCGCGAGCGTGGTGATGATGGTGAACACGGCGGTGATGGCGCCGAAGATGAACATCTTGCCGAACGGCAGGTTCAGCACCCCGGCCAGCGCGACCGCGCCGACACCGGGCACCACGAACACCAGGCCGACCTCGATGCCCAGCGCCATCGCCGCGCACATCCGCGCGGCGCCGTGCGGGCCGATCTGCCGGGACAACCGGCTGGCCAGCGGTGCGGTGATCACCAGCAGCACGTCGGCGAAGATCGACTGCAGCACGGTGCCGACCGTGGTGCCGAAGGCGTAGGGGAGGGTTTTCGGGCCGAAGATGCGCACCAGGCGCTCGACCAGCTGCTCGATCGCGCCCAGCGACGCCATCAGCGAGCCCAGCAGCACGCCGAAGGCGATGAGCAGCCCGACCTCGGTCATCAGGTCGCCGAAACCGGTGGTGATGGACTTGATCGTCTGCTCCGGCCCCAGGCCTGACACCAGGCCCAGGTAGATCGCGCCGAGGACCAGCGCGATGGCCGGGCTGATCTTGACCCGGAGGATGAGCACCACGACACCGACGATGGTGATCGCGGTGTTGGCGAAGACTGCGATGTCCGACATTCGAAGCGTCCGATTCGTCGGGGCCGGCGCGGCCGACTCCAGCTTGTGCCGCGGACAGGGCTCTTTCCCGCCGGGGAAGAGTTGTGCTCGACCGGCGGGGACGAAGGCGGACCGGCACAGCATACACACGGCCGCGAGGTGATCAAGGCCGTCGCCAGCAGGGCGTTCGGCGGCTGTCGGTGGGGTGCGCGATGATGCCGGGCATGGGTGTGGCCAGCAGTCGGTTCTTGCGGATGGTCGACGGACTCGCCGACGTCGAGCAGGGCGAGGGGCGCGATTACACGTCCTTCAGCGTGCACGGCAAGGGCTTCGGCTACTACTGGCCGCGCACCAGCACGGTCGGCCTCAAGCAGACCCTGTCCGAGCAGATCGCGCTGGTCTCGGAGCGGCCTGAAGTGTTCGAGATCCAGTTCACCGCCGGTGGTTTCGGCTGGGTCGTGGTGCACCTGCCCAAGATCGACGCCGACGAGCTCGAAGAGCTGGTCTACGAGGCGTGGCGCCTCTCCGCACCCGACTACCTCGTCGAGGCCAACCCCCTGCGCTGATCCCCGCTCCCACGCAAATTCCATTGAAATCGAAGGTCCGATTTCAATGGAATTTGCGTCGTGGTGCCCACCCCAGGAACATCTATGTGTCCATTGTGGACAGATATGGTCGCGTTGAGTGACCGGGAGTTGTCGGTCGGTAGTCGATCCGCGAGGTTTCCATCAGGGCTGGTCGATCGGGCCTTGTGCGGGCGGATTCGGGCGGCTACGTTCGCTGCTTGTCAGTTTTGGGAAGAGTTTCCCAAATAGTGGCACAGCAGGGCTCGCGGAGGCGGACACCTCGTGGCCCGCGGGCGCTCACATCGCCCCGCCACCAACGCACTTGACAACAGGAGAGGACCGATGACGTCCACGGGACACGGCCCGCTGACCGGGATCCGGGTCGTCGAGCTGGGCAACTTCATCGCCGCGCCGACCGCGGGCCGGATCCTGGCCGAGTTCGGCGCCGACGTGATCAAGGTCGAGCGGCCGCGCACCGGGGACGAGCTGCGCAGCTGGCGCCTGCACGGCGGCGACGTGTCGCTGCTGTTCCGGGCCATGGCGCGCAACAAGCGCTCGATCACCCTGGACCTGCGGTCCGACCGCGGGCAGGACATCGCGCGGCGGCTCATCGGCGGCGCCGACATCGTCCTGGAGAACTTCCGGCCCGGCACCCTCGAGAAGTGGGGGCTCGGCCCGGACGAGATCCGCGCGATCAACCCGGAAGCGGTGCTGGTGCGGATCTCCGGATTCGGCCAGACCGGCCCCTACCGGGAGCGCCCCGGCTTCGGCGGCGTCGCCGAAGCCTTCGGCGGAGTGCGGCACCTGACTGGTTACCCGGGCCTGCCGCCGGTGCGCACCGGGGTCAGCCTGGCCGACTCGGTCGCCGGGCTCTACGCGGTGATCGGTGCGCTGATGGGGCTGCTCCGCCGCCGCGCCGGCCAGCCGGGCGAGACCGTCGACGTCGCGCTGTACGAGGCGATCTACTCGCTCATGGAGTCCTCCGTACCCGACTTCGACGCCTTCGGCGTCACGCGGGAAGCCACCGGTCCGACGATCCCCGGCGTGGTCCCGTCCAGCACCTACCAGTGCGCGGACGGCAAGTACGTGGTCGTCGGCGGCAACAACAACGCCATCTTCGGCCGGTTCATGCGGCTGATCGACCGCCCGGACCTGGCCGAGGACCCGCAGCTGCAGACCAACGTCGGCCGGGTCGAGCGCAGCGACGAGATCGATGCGGCGATCAGCGCCTGGACCGCGACCGCCGACAGCGCGCGGATCCTGGAGCTGCTCGCGGAGGCGTCCGTCCCCAGTGGACCGATCTACGACGTGCCGGACATCGTGGCCGATCCGCACTACGCGGCGCGCGGCATGCACGAACGCCACGAGGTGCGCATCGAGCAGGACCAGACCCGCGAGGTCCTGTTCCCCGGCATCGTGCCCAAGCTCTCCGAGGAACCGGGCCGCACCCGCTGGCTCGGCCCGGAACTGGGCGCGCACACCGGCGAAGTCCTCGGCGAACTGGGGATCTCGCCCGAACAAGCCGCTGACCTGCGGGCCGAAGGAGTGATCTGAATTGGTGCTCATCACCGAGGTTTCGCTGCGCGACGGGCTGCAGATCGAACCGGTCGTCGTGCCCACCGCGGACAAGATCCGGTTCGGGGAGCTGCTGGTCGACGCCGGGTTCCGGCACCTGGAGATCGGATCGTTCGTCAGCCCGAAGCGGGTGCCGACGATGGCCGACACCGCCGAGGTCGTCGCCGGGCTCGCCGATCGGCCCGCGACCTTCCACACGCTCGTGCTCAACGAGCGCGGTGCGCAGCGCGCGGTCGAGGCCGGGGTGAAGAACGCGCGGCTGGTGATGTCGGCCAGCGAAGGCCACAGCACGTCGAACTCCGGTGTCAGCACAGCGGAAGCGATGCAGCGGCTGGCCCGGTCGGCGGAGATCCTGCACGACGCCGGCGTCAGCACCGAGGGGTGCATCGCGACGGCGTTCGTGTGCCCGTTCGACGGTGACACCCCGGTCGAGCGCGTGGTCCGGGTCGCCCGGCACTACGAGGAGATCGGCGTCGACGTGCTGCACCTCGCCGACACCATCGGCGCAGCTTCGCCCGGCGACATCAACCGGGCGGTCACCGCGGTGCGCGACGTGTTCCCGATCGAGCGGATCGGGCTGCACCTGCACAGCACCTACGGCATGGCCGACGCCAACGCCTGGGAGGCCTACCGCTGCGGCATCCGGCGCTTCGACGCCGCGCTCGGCGGACTCGGCGGCTGCCCCTTCGCGCCGGGCGCGACCGGCAACATCGCCGCCGACGACCTGATCCACCTGTTCCACCGGGAAGGCATCGACACCGGCATCGACGTCTCCAAGCTCGGCGAGCTGCGCGAACACCTCGCCGGACTGGTCGGGCACGCGCTGCCGTCGGCGCTGGCGAAGATCCCGGCCGCACCGGCCGAAGTCCGGCGGTAGGCCATGGGCGAAGCGTTCACCACGGGTGTCGGGGTGCTGGACCGGTCGGTGGCGATCCTCGACTGCGTCGAGATCAAGCCCATGGGCACCAGCGAACTCGCCAGGACCCTGGGCCTGACCACGTCCACCGCGCACCGGCTGGCCACCGCGCTCGTCGCGCACGGCCTGCTGCGACGCGACAGCGCGGGCTGCTTCCACCTCGGCTCGCGGTTCGCCACCTCGCGGCTGACCGAAGCGGCACGCCCGGTGCTGGTGGAACTGGTTGCTGCAGTGGGGGAATCCGCGCAGCTGTGGGTGCGCCGCGCGGACCACCGGCTGTGCGTGGTGAGCATCGAGTCGGCGGAGGAGCTGCGCGCGAGCCAGCCCGTGGGAAGCCTGCTCCCGCTGCCGCACGGATCGGCGGCGCAGGTCCTGCTCGGTGAGCGGGATCCGGAGGGCCACGACTGGGTGGAGAGCGTGGGAGCCCGGGCGCCGGGTGTCGGATCGGTCAGCGCACCGGTGCGCCTGCACGGCGACATCGCCGCAGCGGTCTGCCTCTCGGCCCCGACCCAACGCCACCCCAGCCCCGGCCAGAGCTTCGGAGCCGACGTGGTCGCCGCAGCGGCCCGCATCGAATCCGCGCTGAAGAAGGTCTAGCTCTTCCGGCGCACCATCTCGTTGATCCAGATGGGTGCGAACGGAGACGTGCAGTTCGGCGGGGTCGGGTAGTCCTTGAGCACCTCCAGGCGCTCGCCGATGTCGAGCGCACGGGCGCGGTGCTCGGCGTGGTCGATCCCGATCTGGGCCAGGCAGCTGTTCATCGCCCACTGGAGGCGGTCCGGGGCGTCCTTCATCTCCGCCTCGATGACGTCGAGCAGGCCGTCGAGGTCGAGCCCGTCGGGCTTCTTCGCCACGCGTTCGGTGGTCAGCGCCCAGCCGGCGCTGGCGACCACCGGGTCCGGATCCGAGGTCCAGGCCAGCCGCAGCTCCTCGGCGTGCGGGCTCTTCTTCACCACGTAGTTCACGAGCCAGTCGTGCACCTTGGGCGTGCGCGCCTCGCGCAGCATGGCGTCCAGCTCGTCGCGCTCGAAGGCCTTCGGCCGGCAGATCAGGGTCGCCAGCAGCCTCGCTGCGGAGTCACCCGTCGCCCACAGCTGCTGCGCGAGTTCCTGCTGCGTCTTCAGCTGCTTGGCGAGTGCCCGCAGCTTGCTGAGGTTCACACCGTGATCGTCACCGTGCTTCTCGTTGACCTTGCGCGCCTTCGGATCTTCGAGCGCGGCCAGCTCGGCCATCACCTCGGTCACCGCGGTCCCAACCACCCAAGCCTCCTGTCCACCACGTGGGAGGTCCACCCTATGCGAGACCACGATGCCCGAGGCGACGACGAACCGCCCGACCAAGCCCCGGCGCCAGGTCAACCGATTTTCCGCAGTTTCAATTGAAACTGCGCTCGGGCCCGGGGCAGGACCGCAGTTTCAATTGAAACTGCGGTCCGGGACCCGGCGCGGGGGACGCAAATTCAATGGAAATTGGACGTCTGAATTCCATTGAATTTGCGGGACGGAGCCAGCGCAGGCCGGGCTGGGCGGGCAGATCTGGTCAGGTCGGATTGCCGGTGAGCTCGGCGACGGTGCGGATGGTGGCGAAGCGACCGGAGAGGGCGTACTCGGTGCGGGCGATGATCTCCTCGCTGTGCAGGGTCCGGGGGTCCGCCAGGAGTTCGGGCACCGTCAGGTCGGCCGGGGCGTCGCGGTGGGGGATCGGGTTCGTCGCCGTCGCATCGGTCACGAACGTGACGTCGTAGCCGAGGTCGGAGGCGACGCGGGTCGTCGTCTCGCAGCACTGCTCGGTGCGGATGCCGGATACGCTGAGCTCGCGGATCCCGCGCTGCGTCAGCAGCTGGTGCAGGTTCGTGGTGGTGAAGGCGTTGTGCGAGGTCTTGTTCAGCAGCGGTTCGCCCTCGGCGGGGACGAGTCCGTCCTGCAGGACGTTGTGCCCGTTGACCGGGTCGAACACGCCACCGGTGCCCGGTTCGTTGTGCAGCACCCAGACCACCAGGTCGCCTTCGGCGCGGGCGAGGTCGACCAGGCGGTTGACGCGGGTGACGATGTCGGGGTTGGAGATGGCCTGCCACAGCGGGCGCTGCCGGAAGGATTCCTGGACGTCGACGACGAGGAGTGCTTTGTTCACGTCGACGAGTCTCGTCGCCCGCGCCGCGACCGGGAAGGCACGATCACGGCGCGAGGCGGAACGATCCGGTCAAGCTAGACGGCCGGGTTGGCCACCGCGGTCAGCGTGCTGAACCCGATCGGCCCCTTCGCGTCGTGGAACGTGCAGCTGCCCGCCGCGACGCCGTCCTCGCTCAGGTGGCCGGTCGCCTCGACGCCGATGGCCTCGCTCAGCGGCAGGCGGGAGAGGGTGAGCGTGTAGTCGGCGTTGATGAACTCGAGCTTGCCGTCCTCGCCGAAGTTCACCACCGGGCTGGCGAAGTCGCCCGCGATCGCGACCCGCACGAGCGGCGACATCGACTCGCCCGCCACCAGGTCGCACCGGTCCCGCACCCAGGCGCGGCGCGGACCGCTGCTGCGCCAGTCCTCGGTGGGGTTGCCGTCGGAGTCGAGGATCCAGACGTCGAACGGCGGCGGCCAGCCGTCGGAGTCGGTGCGCGGCGGCCCGATCTCCTCGGGCGCCGGAGCATCCCAAGGCGGAGTGCTCGACACCGCGCCCGCGGGCTGCTCGCCGCGGCGCAGCAGCACCGCGCTCGCCCGCGCGACCGGGGTCTCACCGGAGAACACCGTCGCATCGGCGACCCGGATCCGGCGCCCGTCGCGCACGCGCTGCGTTTCCACCCGCACCGGTGCGAGCTTGGTGTTGCGGAACAGGTCGACGGTCAACCGGCTGAAGTGCAGACCCGGCTCGCCGTGCTCGCGCTCCAGGGCCCTGGCGAGCAAACCGCCGAACAGGCGCCCGTGCATCATGTCCGGCGCCCACGGGCTGTTCGCGTGCGCAGCGGGGACGAGGTGGTCCCCGCCCGGGCTGAAGAACGGTCCCAGATCAGAGGTTCCGGCCATCGATCCTCCCAAGTTCCCAACACATCCCGCGCCCAGCACCCTACGACAAGCCCCGGACGCCGGAGCGCCGTCGCGGTGAGGCCTTCGTCATCCCGATTGAGCGGTTCTAGGCCTTGACGGGGTGAGCGACAGTTTCCGTTGACTCGTCCCCTTCGTCCCCGAACAGCGCTTGTTCCGCTGGTGACGGCGTGGTCAACTCGCTCGGCAATTCCGCACTCAGGGATGGGCGGTCTCATGGCGATGTTCGCGTTACGGGGCGCTGGTCGCTCGAAGTGGTTGACCGGCGCAGCCGCGCTGCTCGTGTCCTTGCCGATGCTCGCGGTACCCCAGGCGGCCGCGGCGCCGTCGTGCGACCCGTTCACCCCACCAGCGGTGGACGATTCGGTGCCGACGGCGCGCGACGTCCTGGGCATCGACCTCGGCGAGCGGGAGGTCACCTCGGAGGAGTCCGACACCTACCTCCAGGCCCTCGCCGACAAGAGCCCGAAGGTCGTCGACGGCACGCTGGCCACTTCGGTGGAGGGGCGTCCGCTGCACTACGCGGTGGTCGGCCAGGAGAAGTGGGTGAATCCTGGAGCGCTGCAGAACATCGGCAAGCAGCTCAACGCGTTGCGCGACCCGAAGACGCCGGAGCCCGTCGCGCAGCAGATCGTCCGCGACACCCCAGCCGTCCTGTGGCTCGGCGGGAACGTGCACGGCAACGAGGAGAGCGGCACGGACGCCGCGCTGCGCGTGCTCTACGAGCTGGCCGCCCGCACCGACTGCACCGCGCAGACGATCCTCGACAACGCCATCGTCGTGGTGCTGCCGACGCAGAACCCGGACGGGCGCGAGGCCGACACCCGCCGCAACGCCAACGGTTTCGACATGAACCGCGACTGGTTCGCCCGCACCCAGCCCGAGACCGAGGGCAAGCTGGAGAAGCTGCGCGAACTGCCGCCGCAGATGTTCATCGACGCCCACGAGATGGGCAGCAAGGGCTACTTCTTCCCGCCCAACGCCGACCCGGTCTACCACGACATCGGGGAAACACCGCTGACCTGGGTCTACGACGTGTACGGCCCGGCGATGCAGCAGGCCTTCGGCCGGTTCGGCATCCCGTACTTCAACGGCCGCTCCTACGACCTGATGTACCTCGGCTACGGCGACACCGTGCCGCTGACCGGCTTCAACGCGGCCGGGATGACCTTCGAGAAGAACTCCGAGGACCCGATTCCCCAGCGGCTCCAGGAGCAGTACACCGCGATCTGGTCGACGTTGATGGCCGCCGGTGCGCAGGACCAGCAGCTGCTCGCCGAGTGGCGCGCCGAGCACCTGGAGGCCAACCGGCAGGGCGCGGCCGGTGAGCTGGAACCGAACCAGCTGTACTGGAACGACGGCGAGATCACCAACCCGGTGCCCGACGTCAAGGTCAAGCACTACTTCCTGCGCACCGACGACCCGGCGAAGGCCGCCGAGGTGCAGCGCCTCGCGCGGCGGCTGCAGCGGATGGACGTCGACGTCTACCGGCTGACCACGCCGCTGGAGGTCCCGGACTACACCGAGTACGGGCGAGCCGAGCAGTCGACGACGCTCCCGGCCGGGACGTTGTGGATCCCGATGGCGCAGGGCCAGAAGCACTGGGTGCAGGCGATGCTCAACGAGAACAGCTACGTGCCGTTCCCGTACTTCTACGACGTCACGGCCTGGAGCGGCCCGTTGCTGGAGAACGTCAGCGGCGGACGTTCGGGCACCGACCTGCAACCGCGCGCGATGCCACTGCCGGAGCAGGCAGAACCGGCAGCGCGACCGGTCGCCGGCGCCCCGCGCACGGCGGTCTGGCAGATCTCCAACAGCGGCGCGGCGACCGAGTCGTCGGGCTGGCTGCGCTGGTGGCTGGGCGATCAGAAGATGGACTTCGGCGACGTGGCCGCCGACCAGATCGCGGCCGGTGCGCTGGCCGACTACGACGTGCTGGTGGTCCCGAACGGTTCGGACCAGGAGGCCTTCGACTCGCTCGGCGAGCAGGGCCGGGCGGCGCTGACCGAGTGGGTCCGCGGCGGCGGAACGCTGATCGCGTTGCGGGACGCCTCGCGGCTGGCGACGCGCCTCGGGCTCACCTCGGCGACCTACGCCGAACCGACCTCCGACATCCCCGGCGCGCTCGTCCGGATGCAGGTCGACCCGGACAGCCCGTTGGCCGAGGGAGTGGGCGAGACCGCTTGGGCGATGTACGAGTACGACGCGGTGTGGTCGGCCCCGGCCGAGTCGTCGGTGGCGAACTTCCCCGCCGAAGGCGACCCGGACTGGTACATCTCCGGGTTCGCGGCTGCTCCCGAGCAGCTGCACGGCAAGACCGCGGTCGTGGACGAAGCGTCCGGCAGCGGCCGGGTGGTGCTGTTCGGCTTCGACCCGAACTACCGCGCCTTCACCAACGGCACGGCGAAGCTGCTGCGCAACGCCATGACCGGACCGAAGCCGGCGAACGCGCCCCAGGCGGTCGCGAAGGCCGTCGAGGCGCCCAGCGCTGCAACGCCGGACCGGATGGTCCTCTCGGTGCGGCCGGCCGTCGCCGACCAGGTGCAGCGGCTGCTCGCCGAGCGCGGCGCGAACACCGAGGTGGTGCGCGGCGCGGACGTGGTGCGCTTCAAGGTCGACCTCGGCGGGATGAGCCCCGACGAGCACCCGTGGGCGCGCAGCGTCGCCGACCAGGTCGCCGGTTTCGGCCGCGAGGTGGTGGCGATCAGCTTGCCGTGACGGCGGCGTGGCCAGTTCCCGACGTTCACCGCCGCGACGGTCGTTCGTGATCTGCTCGATGCCCGTGATCGGCAGAATCCGGCCCGTTGTCCGATTCGCGGAAGGAGCAGTGAATGCCAGGGAAGTTCAATCGCCGCAAGGTGTTGGGCATCGGTGGTGCGAGCGCGGCCGCCGTCCTGCTGGGCACGGGAGCCTGGAGCAGTGCGGCGGCCGGCGTGCGGCTGCGCGGCGAGTACCCGTTCTCGCTGGGTGTGGCCTCCGGAGATCCGCTGCCCGGCGGAGTGGTGATCTGGACCCGGCTGGCCCCGGAACCGTTAGCGGCCGACGGTTCCGGGGGAATGCCGGCGAAACCGGTGGAGGTGCAGTACGAAGTCGCCACCGACGAGCGGTTCCGCGATGTGGTGCAGCGCGGTTCGGCCACCGCGACCCCGGAGCTCGGGCACTCCGTGCACGCCGAGATCTCCGGTCTGGAACCGGGCCGCGACTACTTCTACCGCTTCCGGGCCGCCGGCGAGCTGAGCCCCGTCGGCCGGACCAGGACCGCGCCCGCCGCTGCGGCCGCGCTGACTTCGCTGTCCTTCGCCTTCGCGTCCTGCCAGAACTGGAGCGCGGGCTTCTTCACCCCCTACGAGCACCTGGCCGCCGAGGACCTCGACTTCGTGGTGCACCTCGGCGACTACATCTACGAGTACGACCAGACCGACAACAAGCGGGGCATCGCGCTGGGCTCGGAGTTCAAGTCGGAGACCCAGACCCTGGACCGCTACCGCCTGCAGTACTCGCTGTTCAAGACCGATCCGAGCCTGCAGGCCGCGCACGCGGCGTTCCCGTGGATCACCACGATGGACGACCACGAGGTGGACAACAACTGGGCCGGTGACATCTCCCAGGACGACGACGACCCCGAGGTGTTCCGGAAGCGAAGGGCCGCGGCGTTCCAGGTGATGTACGAGAACCTGCCGCTGCGGCGCACCGCGCTGCCCGACGGCCCGCACGTGCGCCTGCACCGCCGGTTGGCGTTCGGCGACCTGGCCGACCTCACCATGATCGACACCCGCCAGTACCGCGACGACCAGCCCTGCGGTGACGGTTCGAAGTACGACTGCGACGAGCGGCTGGACCCGGACCGCACGATCCTCGGCGAGCAGCAGCGGCAGTGGCTGCTGGACGGCTTCTCCGGGAGCCGTTCGCGCTGGCAGATCATCGGCAACCAGGCCCCGATGGGCGAGACCGACCTCGACGCGGGCCCGGAGAAGAAGCTGTTCATGGACCCGTGGGACGGCTACGTGGCGGAACGCAACGCGGTGCTGGCGGGCGCGACCGAGCGCGGGGTGCGCAACCTGGTGGTGATCACCGGTGACCGGCACCAGAACTACGCCTGGGACCTCAAGAGCGACTTCGAGGACGCCGCCTCGCCCACGGTGGCCAGCGAGTTCGTCGGCACGTCGATCACCAGCGGCGGAGACGGCGCGGACATGACCGACGAGGGCCGAACGATGCTCGCGGCCAACCCGCACATGAAGTTCTTCAACTCCCAGCGCGGTTACGTCCGCTGCACCCTGACACCGGAGCTCTGGCGCAGCGACTACCGGGTGGTCCCGTTCGTCGAACGCCCCGGCGCGGAGATCTCGACCCGCGCCACCTACGTGGTCGAAGACCGCCACCCCGGGGTCAAACCAGCCTGACCCGTTCCCGCCACCGGCGCTTCTTCAGGCCGGTGGCGGGGTCGGCTTCAGCCCCGCGGTTTGGCGAACTCGACTGCGGTGGCGCAGTTCTCGCCGATGGCCGACCACGGGTTCGGCGTGCTCAGGACCGCGATCGCTGCGGTCTTGAGCACCGCGGGTTCTCCGGTGAGCAGGCTGACCAGGTCCTCCAGGCCGGGGTTGTGGCCGATGACGGCTGCGGTCATGACCGTCGGCGGGATCTCGTGGATGACCGACAGGAGTTCGCGGGCCGAGGCGACGTAGATCCGGTCGTCGTACTTCAGCTTCGGTTCGGCCGGGATCTCGGGTGCGGCCAGTTCCCAGGTCTGCCGGGCTCGGATCGCGGGGGAGCAGAGCACCAGCTCGATGGCTGCTGCGTGGTCGCGCAGCCAGTGGCCGACGGCCGGTGCGTCGCGGCGGCCGCGGGTGGCCAGCGGTCGGTCGAAGTCGTCGGCGTCGTCCGGCCAGGCCGATTTCGCGTGCCGGATCAGCACCAGCTTCCGCTGCGCGTCCACCATGTCCCACCCCACCCGCTCGCCGAGGTTCCCACCACACGGTAGAGGTCGGACCGGGCCGGCGCCTGCTTCCGGATCGCGGAGGGGATTGAGTCGGTGGGAGTCTCAGCGGGGGGACGATTCGGTATTGGACAGCTCAGGACGGGCGGTGGAAACGTGCTGGGCATGAACTTCGCCGATGCCGATCCAGCTCTGCGCCCGCTGCTCGCCCGGTACGTCGACTCGATGGAGCGGGTGGAACCCGTGCTGCGCGACGTCGGCGCGGTCGCGGCCGGGGAGCTGGACGAGCTGGCCGCGGTCGCGGAGGTCAACCCGCCGCAGCTGCGCCAGTACGACGCCGCGGGCGAGCGGGTCGACGAAGTGGTCTACCACCCGGCCTACACCGGGATGTCGCGGTTGGCGTTCGAGCGGTTCGGGTTCGCCGCGATGTCGCACCGGCCGGGCGTGCACGGCTGGCCGACCGCGGTGCCGCACGTGGTCAAGTACGGCCTGTCGTACGTGTTCGTGCAGGCCGAGTTCGGCTTGTTCTGCCCGGTTTCGATGACCGACTCGGCGGCCCGGGTGCTGCGCCGCTTCGGCGACCAGTCGCTGTTCGCCCGCGAGATCGACGGGTTGAGCTCGCCGGACTTCGACTCGCTGCTGACCGGCGCGATGTTCATGACCGAGAAGCAGGGCGGCAGCGACGTCGGCCGCACCGCCACCGAGGCCACCCCGAACGGTTCGCATTGGACGCTGCGCGGCCAGAAGTGGTTCGCCTCCAACGTGTCCGCCGACGTGATCCTCACCCTGGCCCGGGTTCCGGGCGGCCCGGAAGGCACCAAGGGGCTCGGGATGTTCATGGTGCCGAGGCTGCGCCCGGACGGCAGCCGCAACACCTACCGGATCGACCGGCTCAAGGACAAGATGGGCAGCCGCTCGATGGCCAGCGGCGAGGTGACGCTGGAGGACTGCTACGCGCTGCCCGTCGGCGACCTGTCCCGCGGATTCCTGCAGATGGCCGAGATGGTCAACGTGTCGCGCCTGTCCAACGCCATGCGAGCGGTGGCGCTGATGCGGCGCGCGCTGAACGAGTCGGTCGCGCACACCCGCCAGCGGGTGGCCTTCGGCAAACCGCTCTTCGACCAGCCGCTGATGCGCAAGACCCTGCTGCCGATGCTGCTGCACGCCGAAGCAGGCCTCGGATTCGTGCTGGAAGCCGCCGCCGCGCTCGACCGCGCCGACGCCGGCGACCCCGAAGCCCGCCGGCTGATCCGCGTCCTGACCCCGCTGGGCAAGTACCACCTGTGCAAGAAGGCGCGCGTGGTGACCGGCGAGGCGATGGAGATCCGCGGCGGCAACGGCTACATCGAGGACTGGATCAACCCCAGGCTCGTGCGCGACGCCCACCTGGGCTCGATCTGGGAGGGCTCCAGCAACGTGATCGCCCTCGACGTCCTGCGCTGCATCCGAAAGGACAACGCCCACGAGCTGCTCGCCGACACCGCCCAGCAGCGGCTGGAACGCATCACCGACCCGGACGTCGCGGCCGGAGCCGAGCCGCTGATGTCCGAAGTGGACAGTATCCGGTCCCTCGGCAAGTCCCTGCTGGCCGAGAGCGACGACTACGCCCAGGCGATGTGCGGGGAGTTCACCGACCTGGCTGCCCAGACCACGATGGCGGCGCTGCTCTTCGAACAAGCCGACCACGAAGCCCGAACCGGCCTCGGCCGCCGGAAGCTGGTGGTGGCCAACACCTACCTCCACCACGTCCTCCGAACCACCGACCCGGTCCCAGAAGCCCTGCGCCACCTGGACGAACTCGTCGACGGATGAGCAGCGGTCAGTCCTGGACGAGGAACGGCGGGACGCTGTCCCTGACCGTTCTGAACGTGAAGCGTTCGATCCACGCCTGCAGCTCGTCCGGGTCCGATGTGATCCCCACGTCCCCCAGCTCTTCGGCGCGCTTGATGCGGGACGGCGTGACGCGGCGGGTGTAGAAGACGACCGGGCCGTCGTAGATCCCCTCGGACCGCAGTGCGGCCAAGTCGTCCAGCCCGGCGTTCGGGTTGTCACCGCGGTTGATGTCCGAGATCAGCAAGTGCGGTTTGGCACGCCGCATGACGAATCGGGCGGTCTCGGGATCGGAGATCGTCTCGATCCGGATGCCGGCGCGCGCGGCGAACTCGAGCACCTGCGCTTTGGTGCCTCCGGCGAAGCTCAGGACGTCCGAACCGAAGTCGTCGTCGATCCAGAGGATCCGGGGCGCATCGGGGAGGTGGAGCGGGAGCGGTGAACTCAGCTCGCCACCGAACGGCAGCTCGTAGTCCTCGTCGTCGAGCGAAGCGGCGGGTCCGGACACCTGCGGCTCCGGGACCTCGGCCCCGACCGCGCCGGCTCGTCGGCCGTGCTGCAGGTGATCGCGGATCTCCTCGAAGTGCTCCTCGTCGGCCAGTTCGGTCACCAGCGAGGTGAAGTTCGCGTCCGCCACGAGATCGGGGAAGGACACCGGGAGCTCCTGCTCGAGCTGGCGCAGCGAGTTCAGGAGGTCTTCCGGGCCTGCGCCCGAGTTCGGCGGCGTGACCTCGTGCGCGGTGAAGAACTCCGCGGCTTCCGGTCGTTGCCCGGCTCGGCACTCGATGCGGATCCTGCTGTAGGTGAGGAACTCGTGGATGATGTCGCTGTTGGCCGGTTCGGTGACGTCCCGGTAGAAACCGGGGTAGTAGTGCTGCAACAGCACCACGCGGACCAGCGCCGATGCGCCGATCTGCTGCCACTGCGGGCTCAGGTTGTACTCGAGCACGAAGCTGTTGATCAGCCGTTTGATCCGGCGCGGGTTCCGGTTGGTGCGCCGGGCGATCAGCGCGGGCAGGTTGGTGCCGAGGAGGTGCTTGGTGCCGGAGCGGACGGCGAAGCCGTCGACCAGCCGCAGCAGCAGCTCGTTGTCCGGCGCCGGTGTCCGGTAGTTGACCTGCACGATCTTCTCCAGCAGGTCCTGCGCCTGAGCGGCTGAGCCGCCGGACTCCCGCACCTTGGCGTCCAGCACTGCCTGGTCGCAGCCGATCACGAACACCAGGCCCGGCACGTCGAGGTAGAGCTTGATCGCCTCGCACACGGTCAGCGCGACCTCGCCGGAGCACCTGTCGAGGTCGTCGACGAACACCACGAGCTGCCTGCCGCCGGTGGAGCCGTTGTCGACCCAGTCCTCGGCCATCTCGCGGACGACATCGCGAATTTCGTTGCGCGCCTTGGCGTTGACCGACAGCTCTTGCCAGATGCGGTCCACCACCGGGACCACCCGGGACGCACCCACGACGAGGTTGAACAGCACCCGGAGCACGCCGACGACGCGGCGGCGCCGCATGAGCCGGTGGTAGGCGCGCCGGACGATGTTGCGGTCGAAGGTGAGCAGCACGGTCTTGATCAGCACTTCGAGCGCATCGGGGCCGGACGTCCACGCGTTGAACCACGCGGTCGGCGTGCCCCGCTGGTCCAGCTCCGTGCGCATCAGCCGCATCAGGCTGCTCTTGCCCATGCCCCAACCGGCGTCGATGGCGATGGTGAACGGGGTGGCGGTGCGGGAGTCGGTGATCAGGTCGACCAGTCCGCGCGCGGTTGCCGAAGCCCCGAGCAGGTCCTCCGCAGCAACCTCGACGGGCTGGTCGTTGAGCACGACGAACCGGCCCTGGTCGCTCGACGAATCCGGTGGCACGAAGCGGATTATGGCAGGACGAGCACCTCGTCCGAGGCCGATCCGATCAGCTCGACCGGGTCTGGTCGACGCTGGGGTCGCTGTCGACGAGGGAGGTCAGGGCGCAGGCTGCGTCGGCGATCTGCGGATCGGCTACCAGACAGCGGCTCCGGTGATCTTCGCCGTCTCCCTGGCAGCCGCCGCACGGTCGAATCAGGGGCGAGTCCCGTAGGCGCCACACATTAACGCCATCCGACGTGGGCGACCTGCTGGCCGGAGCTCACCAATGGCCCACTCGCCCTGTGGAACACTCATGACAGTCCGCTGAACCGCAACCTTCCAGCTCGTTCCTGGGGCTGAGTGTCTGTTCACGCGTGGATGTGCGTGGACACTACCCATCGTCCGCCGCCTAGTGATATGGCCTTTCGCAGTGCCAGGTCGGCGGCCCACATTATGTGCGCCGATGTTGCGTCGGCGTCGGTATTTCGAACAGCACCTATGTTTACTGTGGCTGTGGGGCTGTGGCTGTCGGAATCGATGGGCGCGGAGAGTTTTCGGGTGGCCAGTTCGGCGAATTGTGATTCGTCTGGTGTCTGATGTGAGTGTTGAATAGCGATCGCAAAATCAGTGTCACCGAAGCATGCGAGAATACTGTTCTCGGATTCGGTTAGCTCTTCGAGGCGTTGCACAATTGTTTCGATGGCCCTCGTGCTTGGGGGGGAGTCGAAATTCAGTGCGATCCGGTAGGTGCTCAGTAGGTTGCCGCGGTGGGATCTGTTGAGTTCGTCCTGCAGACGGATGCGAAAGAAGTTGATGTTGGGTAGCCTGCTCGTGGAGTCGTGTATGGCGTTGTAGCGAAACCTTTCCTGTAGCATATGGAGATCTGTAATGTCTTCCACGTTCGCGACAAAGCTGTATGGGTCGCCGTTTGTGTCGTGTAGAACGGAGAATGCGAGGGAGGCCAGAATGGTCCGATCGCCAGCGCACATCAGGGGCAGCTCGGTTCGGCTCCGGTAGCTTGACTTTGCCTCCGTTAGGTTGGACAGGGTGGCGGCCAGGAAGTCTATGTAATCGGGGTGCACCAGCTCGTGAATTGTCATCGATGACAGGTTGTGTGTGTCGATTCCCAGTATTTCTTGCAGCGCGGGATTAGTGTCGATAAATTGTCCAGACTTGTCGAGGATTGCAATCCCGGTTGGTGCAGTATTGAATACCTTGCGAAACCGTTCCTCGCTCGATCGCAGCGCTTGATCGGCCTTTAGTTTCGCCCTCTCAATGGCCTGCTTCAACGCTTCTTTTTGTTCGAAAGCACTCGTGATCTCCGCGGCAAAATAGGAGGCCGATATAGTCTGCAGGAGGGATTTGCGAGTCTTACTGCTGGCAGTCGTCATGGCCAGGTGTTCCCGAAGAATGGCCAGGGTGCAGGGCAGGCTGTCTTGTCCAGTGGCGTGAATCTCGACCAGTCGGTTCCCCACCAGACGCGCCGCTTCGTCAACCGACTCTGGGGTCTCCAACGCGTCAGCGATGTGATCTACGAGGTCCAGCAGGCGAAGCCGAAGCTCGTCGCGAGAGAAGGGGATGTACGCGGTTGAGCGCAGTTCGGAGGCCCACCGTCCTGCGAGAACGGATCTCCAGTGCTTTCCGGGCGGGTCGAGTGTGAGTAGCCTCAGGGGAGCGGCGCCGTCGGATTCATGCAGAGGCATCCCCTCTTGTTCGAGGTGGTGTCCTCTGGTCGGCTTGGCTGCCGCTGTTGAGCCTCCGGTGCCGGGCTTCCGTGCGCGGACTGTCCGTGGTTCTGCGGTTCGTTCAGGCTCCTGGGGCGCGGTACTGGCCTCGCGCAGGTACGTGGCGAGCCTTACTGCGTAGGCAGCCTTCTCCGAGGAAGTACGAGCTTTCAGGTCACTGGTGTCGGTGCCGAATGAAGACCTTTCGAGAAGCCCTTCCAGGAGGGCTAGATCCTCGTGCCCGTTGGGGTCGATGGTGTCACTGTTCATTTCGACCTCCTCTCGCCGGAGCGGCGGCGTTGGGCCATGCGCCGCAGAACCGCGCTGACTGCTCCTGGGCTCATGCCCATCACGTGTGCGATCTCCGCTGGAGTGTGTTCGTAGAGGTGGTAGAGGCCCCAGATGGCTCGGTTGCGTTCGTTCTCCCCACTGGACAAACGCTTCAGGGCGTCCACTGCGTCGACGACGTCAACCGGTTTGATGTAGTCCTCTCGCGCAGCAACCTCCTGCTTCAGGAAGTCCTTCGCCTTGCGGTAGCGGGTTCGCTCGGATTGCCACCGGCGAAGCACGTTGGGGAACGCGAGCACGCAGCTTCCAACGAAGTAGGTGCGCAGGGACGCGCCTTGGTCCGGCTTCCAGCGCCCGGATTCGAGGGCCTGTCGAAAAGTCTCTAATCCCGTGGCCACCGCAGCGGCCACGAGTTCCTCCCGGTCTTCAGGGGTCCAGTCCCGAGGCAGCTCGACAGGTCGACCTTTCTCCCGGCACTTCCCCGCGATCACACCGGTGACGAGCCACGCCTCCATGACAGACCAGCCGAGCTTCGCGAACGTGACCGCGGCACGCTCCCACAGCGGTCCCTTGCATCCTGCCTCCCGGAGGCGGTCGCACAGCGCTTTGTCCTCATGCGGAACCTCCTCCGTGGCGGTGTCCTCTTCGATCATCCAAGCCCTCAGGTCAGGATCTCTTCTTGCCCAGGCGTAGGTCAGATGCTGGTTCCGGACGTACGGGAAGGTAGAAGTTCAGAGCGATGTATTTGCAAAAGTGAACAACGACGAAATGGGCGTACCTATGTGCCTCGTGGTGGTGCCTATACATGCGGTAGATGACCACGAACACGTCAGGTAGGTGACCGCGTGACCCCGCTCCTCGGGGCTGTACTGATCTGTCTGATCACAACAGCCCCGCTGCTGATCGCAGTCCTTGGTGCAGTGTTGTCTCGAGACCCGGACCGTCGCTCTAGCGCTCTGGCGATCGTTGAAATGCTCCGATCAAAGACCCGGGATATCCCGACGAGGAAACCGAACAGGATTCGGAGCACACCGACGACGCGGGGGCGCCGCACGAGCCGGTGGTAAGCGCAGCGGATCCGGCATCGATGGCGATAGCGAACGGGCGTGGAGATGTGCAGAGGCGATGATCAGGTTGGCTAGGCCGCGCCATCGCCGAAGCAGCGAGCAGATCGTCTTCGACGTCGTTGCGCACCACGAACCGCACGTTCGCCTGCGCTCTAGTGCTTTCCGCGCCATGTGGCGGAGCGTCGCAGGCGCAACGCCCCGCTCAGACAGTGTCGAGCACGAGCCGCCACATGATTTCGCCGTCGTGGGTGTCGGGGGTCGGGCTTAGGCCGGCGGCCTCCGCGACTGCGGCCGAGGCGCGGTGTCGCGGGTGGACGTGGGCGATGACGCAGCGCACCGGCAGTTGGCGGAGCCAGTCGACCAGGGCGAGCGCCGCTTCCTTCGCGATGCCGCGCTTCTGCCAGGGCGTTCCCACCATCCAGGCGATCTGGGCCGCCGGGCCGGGGTAGCCGGGGCTGATCGTCGCCTGCACCGCGCCGACGAGGCAGTCCTCCGCGCGCAGGCGGATCACCCAGTTGCACCACGACACCTCCGGATCCGGCGAACCCGCCAGCATCCGCTCGTATCGGGCGCGCAGTTCGGTCGCGGTGAGCGGGACTCCGCCGATGAAGTCGTAGAGCTCCGGAGCGGCGAGCACTTCGGACATCTCCTCGGCGTGATCGGCGCGCAGCGGTTCCAGGGTGAGCCGGTCGGTTCGGAGCACCGGTGGTGCGACGCGTCCTTTCATCCCAGGTCCTTTCGGAAGTGGATCAGCTCGTAGCGACCGGCCGAGGTCCGGTGCGTTTCCCGGTAGCCCAGACGCCGGTAGAGGCGCAGGTTCGAGGTGCTGTGCTCGCCGGTGAACAGCTCGATCGCGGTGATCCTCGGCGGGAGGTGCTGCTCGACGTGCGCCAGCAGGGCGGTGCCCAGACCCCGGCGCTGGCAGTCCGGCGCGACCACCAGCCGACCGAGCGCGGCCGTGGTCTCGCCCAGCTCCACGCGGACCGCGGATACCAGGCGTCCCGACTCGCGGACACCCCATGCCCGGCAGTCCGGCCGGGCGAGAGCGGCGCGGACGTCGTCGAGGCTCTCCACCAGCGGCGGCAGCCGGAAGTCGTCGTGCGCCTGCGCTTCGGTGACGTATGCAGCGCGCTGCAACGTCAGCACCTCGCCCGCGTCGGCGGTCGTCAGCGGTTGCGGGGTCACCCCAGGACCTTCTCGAACCAGTGCTCTGCGTAAGGACCGTTGTTGAAGGCGGGGATCTCCTGGTACCCGTGCTTGGCGTAGAGGCCTCGCGCCTCCACCAGGTCGTTGCGGGTGTCCAGGCGAATCGCGCGGTAGCCCAGATCCCGGGCGTGCTCCTCGACCGCGGCGAGGAGCCGGGCGCCGGCGCCGAGCCCGCGCGCCTGCGGCCTGACGTACATCCGCTTCAGCTCCGCGACACCGGGTTCGAGCTCGCGGATGCCGACGCACCCCGCTGGTTCGGTTCCTTCGCGGGCCACCAGGAACACACCGGTGGGCGGGTGCAGCCCCTTGTTGGGGTCCTCGGCGATCGCAGCATCCACCTCGGCGTCGGTCGCGGGACGACCGTAGTACCGACTGGCCATCTCGTCGGTGTACTCGCGCAGCAAGCGGACCACGGCGGGCTGGTCCACTCCGGTGGGCTCGATGCTCAGGTTGTTCACCCGTCGATTCTCACCCGGCTGTCCACCGGATATAGGCCGAACCTTCAGCTCCGTTCGCGAACCGGACTTTGACCGCTGCCGCGCGGCGTGCCTTGAATTGGCCGAGCACACCGGTGTGGAAGGGATCTGCGCATGCGTCTGGAAGGCATTTCAGCAGCGGTGACCGGCGGCGCGTCCGGTCTGGGATTGGCGACCGCTCGGAAGTTGGTCAAGGCCGGTGCGGCGGTCACCATCATCGACCTGCCCACCTCGCAGGGGGCTGAAGTCGCCTCCGAACTCGGCGAATCCGCCCGCTTCGAGGCCGCCGACATCACCGACGTGGAGCAGTTCGAGGCCGCCCTGGACGCTGCCGAGGAGGCCGGTCCGCTGCGCGCGCTGGTGCACTGCGCCGGTCGCGGGGCACGCATCAGGCTGGTCGAGAAGGACGGCCGGCCTGGAGCGCTGGAGCCCTTCGAGGACGTCATCCAGCTGAACCTGATCGGCTCGTACAACGCGCTGCGCTTGGGTGCCGCGCGGATGGCCAAGCACGACGCCGTCGACGACGAGCGCGGAGCGATCGTGCTGACCGCGTCGGTGGCCGCGTTCGAGGGGCAGATCGGGCAGATCGCCTACACCGCGTCGAAGGCGGGCATCGTCGGCATGACGCTGTGCGCGGCGCGCGACCTGGCGAGCAAGGCGATCCGGGTGTGCACCATCGCGCCGGGCATCATGGACACCCCGCTGCTGGGGCGCCTGCGCGAAGACGTCCGCAAGTCGCTCGAGGACTCGGTGCCCAGCCCCAAGCGGCTCGGCGACCCGGCCGAGTTCGGCGCACTGGCCTGTAACATCCTCGAGAACCCCTACCTCAACGGTGAGACCATCCGCCTCGACGGTGCGATCCGGATGGCGCCGCGCTGACCTGATCACCGGGCCGGGCCGGGGTCTTTAGGCCCGGTGCCCGGTGATGTGCCGGTTTGTAGGGTGGAAGTGTCTTCGTCACCGACTCATCGATCGGAGGCGGAACGAGATGCGTTCCACCTTGCGGGGCTTGGCCGGTTTCGCGTTGGTGGTGCCCTTGTTGCTCGGCGCCCCCGCACTGGCCTCCGCCACGCCGCTCGAATTGCACGCACAGGTTCCGGCGAACTGCACCAACATGAACGACTCGGTCTGCCAACCGGGGAACACGGTGATCGGGCACAACACGCACCACCAGTCGACTCAGCACGAGAACGCGAGCGAGCATCCGCACCACGGCCACAAGTGACGTTGCCGGTCAGTCGATTACGCCGAAGACGCTCACCAGGGAGTAGACGCCCAGCAGGCTGATCGCGACGCTGCTCACCACCAGCAGGGTGTTGAACGCCCGTGAGCCGTGCAGCCGCTTGTCGACCTGCGTGTTGCGCAGGTACCAGGTCGCCACCACCACCGCGGGCAGGAAGATCCCGGTCATGATGCCGCCGATCTGCACCATGACCACCGGTGAGTTGATGAACAGGTAGGTCGCGCCCCACACGATCGGCAGCCCGACCGTGAAACCGCGGATCCACTTCTGGCGGGACCGCGCGTCCGACCAGTCCAGCACGCCCAACGTCGCCAGCACGTTGACGTACATCCGCGACCAGCTCGGGATCGCCGCCCACAGGGTCGAGCCGAGCACCGCGATCGCGCCGATGAGGAACCCGACCGCCGCCCACTCGCCGATCACGTCGGTGTACATCTGCGACAGGGTGGTGATCATCGCGTTGCCCTCGAGCACCAGCCCCTGCGGGTGGAGCACCGCCGCGCCCATCACGAAGAAGGCCAGGGTGCTGAAGGTGTAGATCACCCAGGACAGGAAGACGTCCTTGTACATCACGCGGATCCAGCCCTGGGCGCGCCGCTGCCAGTCCTCGCTGCCGTCGTTCGGCCCGACCCAGCGGGCGTAGCCCTTCTCGACGCACCAGTACGTGTAGAACGTGATCTCGTCGGCGCCGACGCCGGTGATGCCGAACATCGCCACCGCCGCTCCGATCGCGCCGACCGGGATGGTGAAGGTCAGGCCGGACAGCAGGTCGCCGCCGCCGTAGCCGAACGGCGTGAACGGCAGGCCGAGCGCGATCACCACGGTCGCCACCGAGAAGACGGCGACCAGCGCGAAGGCGCCGCGCTCGATGAGGCTGTAGTTGTTGGAGTACAGCAGCGCGATGCTGCCGGCGACCAGGATCGTCGTCCACACCGCCAGCGAGGTGAAGCCGAGCGGATCTCCGCCGACCGGCACCAGCATGCTCAGCGAGACCGCCGTGCCGCCGATGATCCCGCCGACCTGCAGCAGCTTGGACAGCGCCATCAGCATCCACAGCAGGTTGATCCAGCCGATTCGGCCGATCTTCGGCGGCACCTCGTTGTAGCCGGTCAGGGCGGGCTTGCCGGTGATGATCGTCCAGCGGGCGAGCTCGGCCTGCACGGCCACCTTCACCGCGGTGGACAGGATCACCATCCACAGCAGGGCGAAACCGACTTCGGCGCCCAGCGCGGTGGTGGCGATCAGCTCGCCGGAGCCGACGATGGAGGCGCTGACGATGAGTCCGGGGCCGAGGTAGCGCAGGCTGGACTTCCAGCCGCGCGGTGGTTCTTTGATCCCGTCCGCGGTGAGGAGGTAGGGGTCGTCGCTGGTCGCGTTGGGCGCACCCATCTGGCACTCCTTCGTGCAGGCTGGGCATTTTCACATCTGTGAACGAAATGCGATGGACGTGAAAACTACAGTCGCGGACAGGGCCGGTCAACGGGCAGCGCGACAGGTTTTCGATCGTCGCGCGGCGGGCATCTCGGAAGCGCGGTCGTGTGCCCGGAGGTGCCGATGGATCCTCGCCGGTGGTCGCCGAAGGCGGGCTGGCAACTGCTGCTCGCCGCGGAAGGACTGCTGCTGATCGCGCTCGGCCTGCTGGGGCTGGCCAACGCCGGCTGGCACGCATCGGGTGACGTCCCGGTGCTCCTCGTCTTCCAGCTCAACACCGCGCACAGCCTGCTGCTGCTCAGCTTCGGCGCGGTCGCGGTGCTCGCCGCCCCGTGGCGCCGCTGCGCAGTGCTGTGCACGACGGTGCAGACGGTCGGCGGGGTGCTGCTGTTCGTCTACGGGACCGCGGAAAGCACGCTGGACAAGGGAAGAACGCCGCTCCTGCTCGGCCCGGCGGAGAACTTCCTGCACGCGGGGCTCGCGGTGCTGGGCTTCGTGATCCTCTGCGGACTGGAATCGATGCCGAGACCGACCCACCGGCGGCGCATGGTCCCCCGGCACTGAGCACACCGCTCCGAACGGCGTGCAGAAGGGACGGTGGGGTCGTTGCGGCCAGGACGTGCAGCAGCTTCGTTCGATTCCGCGACCGGGATGCTCCGGGCGTTGTCGCGCTACCTCGCGGGGCGGGACATCCCCGCGATCGGCCAGGCGCCGAGAGCGTTGGAACCGGTGCTCGGCGCCGTGCTGTCCGGGGTCAACCGGCTGCCACCGCGATGGGCGGACCGGATCTACGCGGCCAGCGGCGTGAGCGAGGCGTTGCCGCCCACGCGCTTGGGCGAGGTCGATTCCGATCGGCTCGCGTCCTGGGTCGTCGACCACTACCCGCGCCGCCGGTACCCGGTGGTTTTCATCGGCTCCTCGAACGGAGCGCTGGTGCACCTGGCCGCGGCCTTGGGCGCACCGTGGTTGCCGCAAACCCTCCTGATCCCGGTGCGGCGGCGCGGTGTGGACCGCGACGACCCGCAAGCCGAGATGGAGTGCGGGCGAGCTCCGGCCGCCAGGTTGCTGGCCGCGAACCCGGACCTCGTGCTGCACCACATGCACGACCCGAACCAGGACCGGCTGATGATCGCCGGGATGTCCTATTTCCGCGTCAAGTGGCGGCGGTTGCCGGACGCCTACCGCCGGTTCCTGCGCGACCACCTGGAGTCCGGCGGCGTGGTGGTGTCGGTCGAGTGCGGCCTGTCCTGGCCGGTGACCCGGCTCGGGCCGCGCCACGTCTTCCAGTTCGGTGCCCTCGGCGGGGCGTCCGCGGCCGAGTACCACGCCGGCGGTCCGCGCGTGGCCGACCTGCTGCGCCGCTACGGCGCGGAGCGCAGCACCTGGCGTCCGCCGGAACCCGACGAGCAGGCACCGGAAGCCGAGTGGGGCTTCGAGCCGGAGCTGCTGGTGGACCTGGACGAGGCCGCCAAGCAGCACCGCTTCTCGTTGCGGCGCATGAAGTTCGACCACCCCGAGCAGTTGAGCCCGCTGGTCGCCGACCAGTACCGGGCCTGGTACGCGCAGCGCGGCCTGCCCACCGGTCGGCTGCTGGTGGAGTCCTTCCTGCTGCTGGAACCCTGGTGGACCCTGCGCACCGGATCGGTGCCGTTCTGGATGGCGTTCAACACCGAGGGATCGCACCGCGCCCTGCGCGACTACCTCGACACCCGGACCTTCGACGAGATCAGGCTGATGCTCTTCTCGCACGGCACCGAGTCGATCGGGCTGATGGGCATCGAGGGCTGGCAGGAGCTGGTGGCGCGGGCGCAGCAGCGAGGGATGCTGCTCGGCGTGGACCGGCGGGCGTTCCCGCGGGACTTCGCCGGTCTGGTCCGCGCGCACCGGGAACTGAGCGAGGTCCGGCCGTGCTGGGAACTGCCGACGCCGCACCGCCTGGCCGAGGTGGAACCGTCGTTGTGGGAGCGCATCGGGTGAGCGCGGGAATTTCGCCGGCCTGCAGTGCGTTGATCCACTCCCGCAACCACAATTTTCGCTGCTTCGCGACGGCGTGACGGATAGGGTTTCGCACATGGTGGGTTCATTGCTGGGGACCGAGGTCCAACGGGTCGAGGACCCGGAACTGCTCCGCGGTCGGGGCACCTACGTCGGCAACCTGAACATCGACGGCGCGCTGCACCTCGGATTCGTCCGCTCGCCGGTCGCGCACGCCGAGATCACCGGCGTCGACGTCGCGGCGGCCGCCGACGCACCGGGCATCGTCGGTGCTTTCGCCGCGGCCGACCTCGACGTCCCGATCCCGCCGCCGTTCGTCGAGCTCAACCCGAACTGCGCGCGTCCGCCGCTGGCCACCGACCGGGTGCGCTTCGTGGGCGAGCCCGTCGCGGTGATCGTGGGGGAGAGCGCCGCCGCGGTGGCCGACGCGATCGAACTGGTCGACGTCGACTACGAGGAGCTGCCCGCCGTCGCCGACCCGGAGCAGGCGCTGGCCCCGGACGCCGAACAGCAGTTCCCGGAACTCGGGTCGAACGTGGCCGGCGGGTTCCGCGACCCGGCCGGTGCCGATGTGCTCGCCGACGCCGAAGTGGTGGTGCGCGCCCGCATCGAGAACCAGCGCGTCGCGGTGGTGCCGCTGGAGGGCAACGCGATCGCGGTGGAACCCGGCGGCCCGGACCAGGACTACGACGTCACGGTGCACGTGTCCACCCAGATGCCGCACGGGTTGCGGGACGGGCTGGCCAAGACGTTCGGCTGGGAACCGGAGCGGGTGCGGACGATCTCCCCGCACGTCGGCGGCGGTTTCGGCGGCAAGGCCGGAGCGATCTCCGAGCACGCGGTCGCCGTCGCGGTCGCGCTGCGCCTGGGCCGTCCGGTCCGATGGGTGGAAACGCGCTCGGAGAACATGCAGGGCATGCCGCACGGTCGTGCCCAGGTGCAGTTCGCGGAACTGGGCCTGCGCCGCGACGGCACCATCACCGGGCTGCGCTGCCGGGTGATCGGTGACGGCGGTGCCTACGCCGGTTTCGGCGGGGCTCTCGCGCTGAGCTCGACGCGGATGATGGCGCAGGGCGTCTACGACATCCCGAAGATCAGCTACGACGGCGTGGCGGTGCTGACCAACACGACCCCGGTCGGCGCGTTCCGCGGTGCTGGACGGCCGGAGGCCGCCGCGATGCTGGAGCGGATGGTCGACCTGGCCGCCGCGGAGCTGGAGATGGACCCGGTTGCGTTGCGGCGCAAGAACTTCCTCGTCCCGGAGTCGTTCCCGCACAAGACGCTGCTCGGTGCCACCTACGACAGCGGCGACTACGCGCTGCCCTACGACGAGGCCCTGCGCCTGGCCGACTACGAGGCGCTGCGCGCTGAGCAGGCCCGGCGCATCGAAGCCGGGGAGAAGGTGCTGCTCGGCATCGGGACCAGCGCCTACGTGGAGATCACCGGCGGTGGTTCGGGGGAGTACGCCGAGGTCGAGGTGCACGAGCACGGCGCCCGGATCAAGGTCGGGACCTCCGCGCACGGCCAGGGGCACGCGACCTCGTTCGCGATGATCGTGTCCGACACCCTGGGCATCCCGATGGAGGACATCGAGTTCGTCCAGTCCGACACCGCCGAAGTGCCGCGCGGGGGTGGCACCGGCGGGTCGCGGTCGCTGCAGATCGCCGGAAGCGCGGTGCAGGAGGCCGGTGGCGAGGTGCTGCGCAAGGCCAAGGAACTGGCCGCGGCCCGGCTGGAGGCCTCCGTCGACGACATCGAGCTGACCGACGGCGGGGAGCTGGGCGTGGCCGGGGTGCCCAGCGCGACCATCGCCTGGGCGGAACTGGCCCGCGCTGCGGCCGAGGACGGCGAGCGGTTGGCAGCGAACATCGACTTCGCGCCCGGTGGTGCGACGTTCCCGTTCGGCGCGCACGTCTCGGTGGTCGAGGTGGACTTGGAGACCGGTTTCGTCCGCCCGCTGCGGCACATCGCGGTGGACGACTGCGGCCGGATCATCAACCCGATGCTGGTGCGCGGACAGCAGCACGGCGGTGCGGCGCAGGGCATCGCCCAGGCGCTGTGGGAGCAGGTGACCTTCGACGCGGAGGGCAACCCGGAGACCGGTACCCTCGCCGACTACACCATCCCGTCGGCGGCGGACCTGCCCTCGTTCGAGGTGACCAACACCGAGACCCCGAGCCCGCTGAACCCGTTGGGCGCCAAGGGAATCGGCGAGTCGGCGACGGTCGGTTCGACGCCGGCGGTGCAGAACGCGGTGGTCGACGCGGTCAAGCACCTCGGAGTCCGCCACATCGACATGCCGACGACCCCGGAACGCGTCTGGCAGGCCATCCAGGACGGCGCCTCGGCGACGTACTGGCAGGAACCGCCGGCGGCCTTCGCGACCCTTCCGGTGCGGGACGACAGCACCCCGGAAGACGCCGAAGAAGCAGTCGTCTGACCGTGCCCTCCGCGTCGAGGCACCTCCGGGGCCTCGACGCGGAGGGCACGGTTCAGGGGCTGATGCCGAGCAGGAGCCGGAGGAAATCGTCTTCGAACCAGCTCCCGTGCTCGTCGGACTCCAGCACGCGCACCGTTCCGCGGCCGCGGAAGTAGTGCAGGGCGGCAGCCTCGCCGCGACTGCCGGGATGCGGGAACGCGATCTTCAGCACGGCGGGCTCATCGCCCCTCCGCACAGGGACGGCGATCGCGACCTCGCCGTGCTGCGCTTCGCCGACGATCTCGCAGCACCACTCCCCGGTGAACCGGGTGATCAGGGAAGGCAGTTCGGACAACCAACGTCGTCCTGCCTCACCCTCCCGCTGCACGGTTGCACGGGCCAGCGCAGCCGGTATCAGCACCCGTTCACCATCCCGGGTCAGGTGTCCTTGCGGCGGGCGCGGTAGGCGCGCATCTTGTGGCGGGCACCGCAGATGTCCATGCTGCACCAGATGCTGTTGTTGCCGGGGGAGCGGTCGTAGTAGAGCCAGCGGCAGTCCTCGGCCTGGCAGACCTTGAGGCGTCCGGGCTTCCCGCTCAGATCCGCCACCACCAGTGCGACCACGAGGTCGCCGATCATCCGCTCCGCCGCGGTGCTTCCGTCGACCGGGATCGCGATCTCGCCGTGTTGCCACTGAGGTGCCCGGAGCAGGCGGCGGGCGTAGTCGTTGAGCGGCGCGGAGTCGGTCCCGGCGAGGTGTTCGCGGATCGCTTCGCGCGCTCTGAACAGCTCTTCCCTCGTGGAGTCGTCCAGCTCGTCGGCGACTTCGCCCCAGCCGTGCTCGCGCAACCACGTCCGGGCGTCCCCGAGATCGACGAGCGCATCCTCGTCGTACAGGAATCGTGCGGAGTTGCCGAACGCCTCCACTGGTTGCAGCTCGGGCGGTGCGGGCGGGCGGTCGTAGGCCATGCCTCCATGTTACCGGCTTATTGACATAGGGGGTAACGTTACTGGCATAGGCAGTTAGAAGGTAACGGAGGTGCGTGATGGGTTGGGAGCTGCCGGAGCGGTTCGAGTCGGCGCACGGGACGGTTCGCTGGGCGAGCTTCGGGCAGGGGGATCCGGTGGTGCTGATGCACGGCACGCCGTTCTCCTCCTACGTCTGGCGGGACGTCGCCGCGGCGCTGAGCAGCCGGTACCGGGTGTTCGTCTGGGACATGCCGGGCTACGGGCAGTCCGAGAAGCGCGACGGTCAGAACGTCTCGCTGGCCGCCCAGCAGGAGGTGTTCGCCGAGCTGCTGCAGCACTGGGGACTGCGGGAACCGGCTGTCATCGCCCACGACTTCGGTGGTGCGGTGGCGCTGCGGACGGCGCTGCTCAGCGGGGCCCGCTACCAGCGGCTGATGCTGGTGGACGCGGTGAGCGTTCGGCCGTGGGGATCGGAGTTCTTCCGGCTGGTGCACGACAACTCCGAGGTCTTCGCCGCACTGCCCCCGCTGCTGCACGAAGCGCTGGTCCGCCGCTACATCGCCACTGCGGCCCACCGGGAACTGCGCAGCGACGTGCTGGACGAGCTGGTCGCGCCGTGGCTCGGCGAAGCGGGGCAACCGGCCTTCTACCGCCAGATCGGCCAGGCCGACGAGCGCTACACCCGCGAGGTCGAGGACCGGTACTCCGAGCTCGACTGCCCGGTGCTCATCGCATGGGGTGACCAGGACCAGTGGCTGCCGGCCGACCGGGCGGAACAGCTGGCCGAGCGCATCCCGCGCGCCGACCTGACCTGGATCGACCAGAGCGGCCACCTGGTGCAGGAGGACAACCCGGCGCAGCTGACCGCATTGATCACCGAGTTCCTGGCCCGGTGAGCGGCCGGTCAGCGCAGGGCGATGAGCCCGGCGTCGGTGGGGCGGAAACCGCAGGCGTCGAAGTAGAAACCGCGCAGGTGCGGCTCGAAGTCGACGTGCAGCCAAGTGCATCCGGCGCGCGCCGCACCGTCGGCGGCACGACGCACCAGTTCGGTCCCGATCCCGCCGCGCTGGTGCTCGGGGTTGACCTTCGTGTCGAGCAGGAACGCGTGATCGGACCCGTCCCACGCGACGTTGACGAAGCCGATCAGAGCCCCGTCGGGGAGTCGGCCGGTCACCCAGCCCAAGCTGTGCGCCCGAATCCGGTCCCACCAACCGGATTCCGGGTTCCCGCCGTGTGACAGGGTCAGGTCGACCAGCTCGTCGTCGGACACCTCGCCCCGCCAGCGGTAGTCGACGTCCCCGCCTGTGTCGGTGTTGCAATGCCGAGGCGTGTGGAGCTTGTTCGAGCGGCTGCGATCCTGCTCTGTCCGCATCTCCGGCACGTCCGTTGACTCGGTATCGGGCATGGAACTCCTCGGGCAAAACGACTGTGCCGCCCCATGATGCGCGCCGAATCTCACTGGAGCGACCGATTTTTCGGTCGGTGGGGACGTGCAGGATCCGGCTCAACGATGCGTGTTGAACTGATCGCCTCAGGTGGATTGTCCAGAACCGGCACCGTTTCCGGCGAGCCCGCAGGTGCGGCAAGACGGCCGATGTCAGGCGTCACCGCCGCGTGCATGTGGTGGTGACGTCAGCGCTCGTGCCCGAAACCGGCTCGCTGCCCGCAGCGTGAATGGTTGGATGCGGAGAGCGATCGAACGCTGGGGCTGTTGTATCCGCTGGTCTCGATTGGTTGTTGCGATCGGCAGGTCTGGTCACCGGGGGCGAGGACCGGCTCTTCTCGAAATATGGGACACGTGTGCTTGGTCGTGCTGCGCGCAGCACGAGGTGGGCCGGTCATCTCGCCTCGAAAACCGACATCAGCGGCCAGTTCCCGGTCGCTCGCGGAGAGTGCGCATCAGGTGATGATGTCCACCATTCGGGAACCCCGTCTCGGCAAGTGGTCGGCCGCGGATTACAGTGCAGTGGTCCGATCGTGTTAACGAGGAGGTTGTGGCGCCATGGCTGTCGGCCACGTCCCAGCACCAGAGGTGCGGGGATCAGGAGCATCGGGGAATCCCACCCCGCGGAACTCGACGCGACAGGTGGTCCTCGCCAGCCTCGTAGGCACGTCGATCGAGTTCTACGACTTCTACGTCTACGCGACCGCAGCCGTGCTGGTGTTCCCGCACCTGTTCTTCCCAGCGGGCGACGCCACCGCCGCGACCCTGCAATCGCTGGCCACCTTCGCGATCGCCTTCGTGGCCCGGCCGGTCGGCTCCGCGCTCTTCGGCCACTTCGGCGACCGCATCGGCCGCAAGTCGACGCTGGTGGCCTCGCTGCTGACCATGGGAATCTCCACCGTGGTGATCGGCCTGCTGCCCGGCTACGAGCAGATCGGCATCGTCGCGCCGCTGCTGCTGGCGCTGTGCCGGTTCGGGCAAGGGCTGGGCCTCGGCGGTGAGTGGGGTGGTGCCGCGCTGCTGGCCACCGAGAACGCCCCCGCGCACAAGCGCGCGTTCTTCGGCACCTTCCCGCAGCTCGGCGCGCCGATCGGGTTCTTCTTCGCCAACGGCCTGTTCCTGCTGCTGTCCGAGGTGATGGACGACCAGACGTTCCTGGCCTGGGGCTGGCGAGTGCCGTTCCTGGTCTCGGCGGCGCTGGTGATCGTCGGCCTGTGGGTGCGCCTGAGCATGCACGAGACCCCGGCGTTCTCGAAGGTCGTGGAGCGCAACGAGCGGGCCAAGGTCCCCTTCGCGCAGGTCTTCCGCAGCGACTTCAAGGCGTTGGTGCTGGGCACCTTCATCATGCTGGCCACCTACGTGCTGTTCTACCTGATGACGGTGTTCTCGCTGTCGTTCGGCACGGCCAAGACCGGTCTGGGCTACGAGCGCTCGCCGTTCCTGATCATGCTGATGATCGGCGTGGTGTTCTTCGGCCTGACGGTGCCGGTTGCGGGTCTGCTGGCCGACCGCTACGGGCGCCGGCCCACGCTGATCGTCACCACCATCGCGATCATCGTGTTCGGCCTGCTGCTGGGTCCGTGGTTCGGTGCGAACTCGTCGGTCGCGACCCTGTCGTTCCTGATCGTCGGCCTCGGCTTGATGGGCATGACGTTCGGTCCGATGGGCGCGGTGCTGCCGGAGTTGTTCCCCACCGCCGTGCGCTACACGGGCGCTTCGGTGTCCTACAACCTGGCCAGCCTGCTGGGCGCCTCCGTCGCGCCCTACATCGCGACCTGGCTGGCCAGCTCCTACGGCCTGGGCTGGGTCGGCGTCTACCTGGCGGCGATGGGCGCGATCACGCTGATCGCCCTGCTGCTCGCCAAGGAGACCAAGGAAACCTCGATCGAGGACTGAGCCCGTCCGCGCTCTGCCAGCAGCGGCAGCGAAGTTGCGCAGGTGAACGAACGAAGCCCCGCCCGGCCATCGAGCCGGGCGGGGCTTCGCTGTGGACGTGACCGGCACGTGGGTTCGCTGCTGCATGGCCACGTGCCGGGTTCTCAGTCCAGTCGGTCGGTTTCGCGGAGGAGGTTGAGGAGGCGGTCGACGAACTCCGCTTGTGCTGGGTTGAGCTTCTCCCGCGCTGTGCTCGGGTCGCACCAGAGGGCGCGGTCGACTTCCGGGAACTTCTGGCGGCGGCCTGAGCGCGGTGGCCACTCCAGCTCGAACTCGTTGCTGCGCAGGGATGTCTCGTCGAAGTCCCCTTCGACCGCCCAAGCCGCGACGAGCTTGCCGTTGCGCTGCTTGACCTCGCCGAGCGGGAGCAGGTCTTGGCTGGTCAGCGCGGTTCCGGTCTCCTCGGCGAACTCTCGGATCGCGGCAGCTCGCGCGTCTTCGTCGGGTTCGTGCTCGCCCTTGGGGACCGACCAGGCACCTGCGTCCTTGTTCTTCCAGAACGGGCCGCCCGGGTGGACCAGCAGGACCTGCGGGACACCGTCGGCGAGCCGGAACAGCAGGATGCCGGCGCTTCGCTTGCTCATCTCGCCAGTGTCGCGCACCCGAGGCCTGGCGGAATCGGCGGAACCCGTCGATGCTGGCAGCGTGGAACGGGTCGTGCTGCACGTGGATCTTGATCAGTTCATCGTGGCCGTCGAGTTGTTGCGCCATCCCGAGCTGCGAGGACGGCCGGTGCTCGTCGGGGGCAGCGGCGATCCGACGCAACGCGGTGTGGTGGCCGGCGCCTCCTACGAGGCCCGCGAGTTCGGAGTTCGCTCCGGGACTCCGCTGCGGACGGCTGCGGCCCGCTGCCCCGAAGCGGTGTTCCTGGCTGCCGATCGCGAAACCTACCTCGCCGCTTCGGCCGACGTGATGAACGCGTTGCGCGATCTGGGCGGCATCCTGGAAGTGGCCGGGTGGGACGAGGCGTTCATGCTCGTCGACACCGAGGACGCGGAGCAGACCGCGCGCGTCGTGCAGAAGCAGGTGTGGGAGCGCACTGCGCTGGCGTGCTCGGTGGGCATCGGGGACAACAAGCTGCGCGCGAAGATCGCTTCCGGTTTCGCCAAACCGGCCGGGGTGTTCCGGTTGGAGATGGCGAACTGGGTCGAGGTCATGGCCGAGCTGCCCACGGACGCGCTGTGGGGCGTCGGCGCGAAGACCGCGAAGAAGCTCGCCGCCCGCGGCATCGCGACCGTGGGCGACCTGGCCCGCACGAAGATGGACGACCTGGTAGGGGAGTTCGGCCCCAACGTCGGGCCGTGGCTGGTCGCGCACGCGCACGGGTACGACTCCACGCCCGTCACGGACGAGCCCTACGAGGCCCGTTCGCACGGCCGGGAGGTGACCTTCCAGCGGGACCTCCGCGACGTGGAGGAGATGCGCGCGGAGGTCCGGCGCTTGTCGCACGTGGTGGCCGACGACCTCGCCGTGGAGGACAAGCTGGCCCGTCGGATCGTGGTCAAGGTGCGCAACTCCAGCTTCGCCACGCACACGCACGGTGTGTCGTTGCCGAGCCCCACGCGGGACGCCGATGCCCTCGAGCGTGCTGCCCGCACCGCGCTGGACCGCTTCCCGCTGGACCGGCCGGTCCGGTTGCTGGGGGTCCGCGCCGAGCTGCCCCGGGGCAGGGGCTAGGCGCCCGCCTCCGGGAATGTGAACCCGGCTGCGATGGTCAGGAGGAGCCTCGTGCAGTGTTCGACCACGTCCGGCTCGTCCAGCCGGAGCGTGCCGTCGAGCCAGGCCGTGAGCGCTTGAGCGAGTCCGCCCACGATGAAGTGCGTGGTCAGCTCCAGGTCCGGGCTCTCGGTGATGCCGTAGAAGTCCTGCGCCTGACCGCCGAGCAGCGCGGCGAACAGCCGGGAGGAGTCCAACCGCCGCCGGGCGAGCAGCGGACTGCTCAGGCTGACCGAGAACAGCAGGCGACCCCGTCGTGGATCCCGGGCGATGGTCCGCACGATGTTCTCCACCCCGGCACGGGCCTTGGCGTGCTCGTCCGGTCCCGCGGTGGTCACCGCTTCGAGCGTGGTGCTCGCCAGGTCGTCCACCACGTGGTCGTACACAGCGGCGGCCAGCGCGTCGCGGTCGGCGAAGCTCTCGTAGAAGTAGCGTGTGGCCAACCCGGCCTGCTGGCACGCGCCGCGCACCGTCAGGGCAGGGCTGTCGCTGGGCGCGCCGAGCAGGTCCAGTCCGGCCTCGAGCAGTTGCGCTCGGCGTTCCGCCGTGCGGTCATCGCCCCGCACTCCGCCGTAGACCCGCAGGGGAGACGTGCTCATGGGCACATCTTGACAGATCGGCGGGGCTGCTGGTCTCCTAACTGAAAACGGCCGTGTGCAGATTGGCCTCGTGGCGGAGGGCGGCGACGGTGACGGTTTCGGCGGGCACGACCCCCCAGGTCCGGGACGCGGTGTTCGGGGCCGGGCTCCTCGCAGGCAACGCGAACGTCATCATGCAGCTCGCCAGGCCCGGAGTGGGTTACGGAGTGGTCGAGAGCCGAGTGGAGAGCGGTCAGCTCTTCCGGCACCCGGTCAAGCGGACCCGCACCACCCTGGCCTACATCGCCGTCGCGACGATGGGCACCGAGCGCGAGCGGGAACTGTTCCGCCGCGGCGTCAACCGCGCTCACGCTCAAGTGCGCTCGACCGACTCCAGTCCGGTCAGCTACAACGCGTTCGACCCGGATCTTCAGCTGTGGGTCGCGGCATGCTTGTACAAGGGGTTCGAAGACCTCCACCTCCTCTTCTTCGGCGAGCCCGATGCAGCAACCGCCGAGGCGTTCTACCGCGACGGTGCGGTGCTGGGCACGACGTTGCAGGTGCCACCTGATGCGTGGCCGCGCGACTTGGCCTCGTTCAGGCGGTACTGGACCGAGTCGCTGGAGCGGATCTCCATCGACGACACGGTTCGGGAGTACCTCCTGGACGTGACGATGTTGGCCTGGCTGCCGCGTCCGCTGTCGATGCTGTTCGGGCGCTTCAACAAGTTCGTCACGACCGGGTTCCTGCCCGCACCCTTCCGGGCTGAGATGCGGCTGCCCTGGACCGCCCAGGATCAGCGCCGGTTCGACCGGTTGATGGCTGTGATCGCTGCGATCGTCCGACGCTCGCCGGCAGTGCTGCGGCACTTCCCGTTCAACCTGGTCCTCTGGGATCTCCGCCGTCGGATCCGAGCGGGCCGTCCGCTGGTCTGACCGCCGACGTCCGGGCCTGCGCCGGCCACTGTGGACGTTCCGAGTCGTTGGTCGTTGTTCGCGTTTTCGTCACCTGTCTGGGGGTGGACTGCGCCCGGAAAACGTGAAAGTTTTTCCGATAACTTCGATGTTCAGGGCGCATGGGCTGGTGGACAGGTATGGCAGGGATCAACAGGCGCGGCTTCCTCCGAGTTGCGGGCATTACCGGAACCGTTCTCGGCGCCGGGTTGCTGGGTTCGACACCGTCGTTCGCGCGAGGCGCGAGCCCGCAGCTGGCGCACAGCGCCGGCACCACGCTGCAGGCCGCGGCCCAGCCGGTCGCGGGCGACGGGTACCGGCGGCTCACGGCCGGTCCGGGGTGGCCGCAGGTGGTCCGGACCGACCTGGTGGTGGCCCGGGCGGACCGCGTTGACCGCAGGGTTCCAGTTGCTGCGTTCACGCAGTTCACGGACCTGCACCTGGTGGATGCGCAGAGCCCGGCCCGCTTCGAGTACGTCCACCCGCTGGCGGCCGGGGCGCACCGCCCGCAGGAGACGCTCACCGCGCTCGGTGCGGCGCACCTCGTGCGGCGGGTGAACTCGTTGCCCGGGGCGCCGGTGACCGGACGCCCGATCGACTTCATGATCACCACTGGGGACAGCACCGACAACCACGAACTCGCCGAGCTCGACTGGTACTTCGGCGTGCTCAACGGTGGTCGGATCACGCCGAACACCGGCGACCTGACCACTTACGAAGGTGTGCAGGACTCCGGCGATCCGCTGTACTGGCATCCCGATGGGGATGTCTCGGACCGGTTCCGGGAGGCCGGTTTCCCGGTGCTGGCCGGCCTGCTCGACGACGCCATCCGCTCCTTCGACAGCCCGGGACTGCGCATGCCCTGGTACGCCGTGTTCGGCAACCACGACAACAGCGTCGTGGGAACCGTGCCGGACCAACTGATCCCAGGACTGGCCGACTGGTACACCGGATCGCGCAAGATCATCGGTCGGGACGAGCGCGAAACCCGCGAGATCGTCGCCCTCATGGAAGGGCGCAGCGAGCAGCGCACGGCCGATGTCATGGACACCCGCACCGGGCTGGTGCGCACCGTGACCCCGGACGAACGGCGTCGGCCGTTCAACACCGAGGAGTTCATCCGGGCGCACCTCGACCCGGCCAACACCGGGCCCGGTCCGGTCGGCCACGGGTTCAGCTCGGACGACGAGTCGTACTACACCTTCCCGATCGCGCCCGGCGTGACCGGGATCAGCCTGGACAGCACCAACACCGCCGGCTTCGCCGAGGGTTCGCTGGGCCTCGCGCAGTTCCGCTGGCTGGAGAAGGTGCTCACCGCCGGCAGCTCCGTCTACTACGACGAACTCGGCCGGAAGCAGCAGCAGTCGGCCACTGACGAGCTGTTCGTGCTGTTCAGCCACCACACCAGCGGGACGATGACCGCGCTGCTGCCGGACTTCCGCCGCCCCGGCGAAATCCGCATGAGCGGTGCCTCGGTGGTGCGGCTGCTCAAGCGCTTCCCGAACGTGCTGGCCTGGGTCAACGGGCACACCCACCAGAACACGATCACCCCGCACCACGCCGACGACCCGGCCTGCGGCTTCTGGGAGATCAACACCGCGTCCCACGTGGACTTCCCGCAGCTGGCCCGGATCATCGAAGTGGTGGACAACGCGGACGGCACGCTGTCGCTGTTCACCACGCTGATCGAAGCCGACAGCCCCTACCAGGTCGACTACGACGACCGGTCCCCGGAGGCGCTGGCCTCCCTGTACCGGGAGCTGTCCTTCAACAACCCGCACACCGACCTCGCCAAGCTCGGCGAGCTCGGCGACCGGAACACGGAGCTGCTGGTCCCCGGACGCATGCCGACCCGGTAGCAGCGGCCGTTCCGGCGAGCGGACCCCGGCGGACTCGCCCACCCTGGAGCTGTCGTCCTGCGCAGTGCTGGGAGGGCCGGGATGGGCGAGAACGGACACGTGGTGGCCGGGGTGGACGGTTCCGCCGTGGCGCTCAACGCCGCACGCTGGGCAGCGCGGGAGGCGGCTCGACGTCGATCCGGCTTGCGGATCGTTTACGCCGACCCCACTGCCGCGCCCGTGCTGCCGGAGTTCCCCGGCCTGCACTGGCCGGAGGAGCACCGCGAACACGTGCGCGACCAGGTCGCGCACCGGCTGGACGTCGCGGCGGAGGCGGCGCGGGAGCAGGAACCGGGGGTCGCGGTGAGCACGGCGGCCTGCCCGGGGTCGCCGGAGCACGTGCTGATCGACGAGTCCCGAACGGCGGCTCTGGTCGTCGTGGGCGACCGCGGCTTCGGCGGGTTCACCGGACTGCTCGCCGGAGCGGTCGCTGTGAAGGTCGCTGCGCACGCGAAGTCTTCCGTCGCGGTCGTGCCGGACACCGGCGACCCGCTCACCTTCCCGGTGACCGGCCCAGTGCTGGCAGGTGTCGATGACGCGCTGTCCGCCGAGCCGGTACTGGCGCACGCCTTCGGCGCGGCTGCGGACTGGGACGTCCCGCTGCACGTGGTGCACACCTGGGAAGTGGTCGGCATCGACCTGAAGTGGCTGCGTTCCCGACTTCCCTCGGAGATGGTCGGGGACGACGCCGAGAGCTTCGTCGAGGAAGTCCTCGCGGGCTGGGACGAGCGGTATCCGGGTGTGGAGGTGCTCAGGTTCGTCAGGCGTGGCGCACCGACCGCCGAGCTGCTCTCTCGGGCGAAGGAGGCGCAGCTCGTGGTGGTGGGCGCACGCGGCCGGGGCGGTGTTTCCGGGGCGCACTTGGGCTCCACGAGCCACAAGTTGCTGCACCACTCGCCATGTCCGGTGCTGATCGTTCGAACCCCCGTGCCGGCCTCGTCCACATGACATGACGGTGGGGGAGAGCGCTATCGCTGCGCCGTGGTTCACTACGGTCCATCGGTACTTCGACATCATGAGAGCGGTCCTTTCGCGTTCTGAACGGTCAATGGTCGTTCGGTGAAGGAGGATCCAGCGATCCACAGTGGATTTATGATTCGGTCCAATGGTTTTCGAGTGCCGAACCTGGATCCTGGAGGGCTGCAGTGATCGGCTGACGCGTTCCAGTGTGCCACCCGTCGAACGTGGATTCGAGTAAATATCGGTCGCCCGATGAGGTGATCAACTTTGAGGGCAATTCGCTTTTTCGTTGTCTAGACTGGGATTTGGTGATCGTCGGCGCCGGAAGACGACGTAGCGTCACCGGGACGTGCGGCAGCAGCCGCACGGGCTGTCCCTTGTGCGGTGAGGTTCGAGGGCACGCTCGATGGCGCCGGAGCGCGTGGTCGTCAGGTGGCGTGCGTTCGGACGTCCGTTCTTCCGATGCCTCCGAAATTCGGTGTGCTGGCCGAGGGCTCGGGCTCGGTGGTTCCGCGCGCGACGCTGAGTTGTGGAGCGCTTGGTGCGAAACGGTCGTGCGCGCTCGGCCCCTTGACTGCGATCACCCGACTTCCCATGCTCAGGAAGCCATAAGTCCTTCTGCGCCCATTCGACGAGGAGTGGATATGAAGACCAAGGCCGCCTTGCTGCACAGTCCCGGCAAGGACTGGGAGATCGAAGAGGTCGAGCTGGGCGATCCCGTTGCCGGAGAGGTGCAGGTGCGGTTGGCGGCCTCGGGGCTGTGCCACTCCGACGAGCACCTGCGCACCGGTGCCAACCCGGTGGAGTTCTACCCCGTCGTGGGCGGGCACGAGGGCGCTGGCGTGGTGACGAAGGTGGGTGCGGAGGTCACCGGGCTCAAGGAGGGCGACCACGTCGTGCTCGCGTTCATCCCGGGGTGCGGCACGTGTCGCCCCTGCGCGCGTGGCATGCAGAACCTCTGCGACGCGGGCATGGGCCTGTTGTCCGGCCGGGCGATCTCCGACGGGACCTACCGGACGACTTACCGGGGCAACCCGGTCATCCCGATGTGCCTGCTGGGGACCTTCTCGCCGTACGTGACGGTCAACCAGGCGTCGGTGATCAAGATCGAGGACGACATCCCGCTGGACAAGGCCGCGCTGCTGGGGTGCGGGGTGTCCACTGGGTGGGGGTCGGCGACCGAGATCGGCAACACGCGTGCAGGTGACACGGTGGTCGTCGTGGGCATCGGTGGCGTCGGCATCAACGCGGTGCAGGGCGCTGCGGCGGCCGGTGCGCGATACGTGGTGGCGGTCGATCCGGTGGAGTTCAAGCGGGAGAAGGCCCTGGAACTGGGTGCTACCCATGCCTTCTCGTCGATGGAGGAAGCCGCCGGTCCGGTCTCGGAGATGACCTGGGGGCAGAACGCCAACACGGTGGTCATCACGATCGGCGAGACCACCGGCGATCACCTGCAGCCGGCGATGTCGATGACCGCCAAGGGCGGCCAGGTGGTCGTCACGGGCATGGGGCACTTCGAGCAGACCGACGCCAAGGTCGGCCTGTTCGAGCTGACCCTGCTGCAGAAGCGGATCCAGGGCGCGATCTTCGGCGGGGTCAGCCCACGCACTCAGATCCCGCGGCTGCTGGAGCTCTACCGGCACGGCACGTTGAAGCTGGACGAGCTGATCACCACCACATACCGGCTCGAAGACATCAACACCGGCTACCAGGACATGCGCGACGGGAAGAACCTGCGCGGCGTCGTGATCTACGACGAATCCGACTACTGATCGGACGGGGCCGGGTGTCGTGCCACCGCGTCATGGCACCCGGCCCGGCTGGTCGGTCGTTTCCGAACCGGCGAACCCGGTGGCGAGCTCGCGCATCGCTGCGTCCAGCAGATCGGTGAGCTCGGCGTCCGGCTCGTCGAGCCACCGCTCGTAGGCCGCTAGCGCCACGCCCAGCGTCGCGTGCGCGATGGTCTGGGGAGCGAGCGCGTCAGCGGGTTTTCCGGTCTGCGCGCCGACGAACTCGGCGATGACCTGGCGCCACGCCTGGAACCGCAAGGTCGAGTGGGCTTGCAGCGCGGGGATGCCGAGGATCAGGCGCATCCGGCGCCAGTGCGCCGGGACCTGCTCCGGCGGCACCCGGTTGAACTCGACCAGGCAGTGCCGGATGTTGTCCATGAGCGGAGTTCCGGCGGGGGAGGCGCGCAGGTCCGCGCGCAGTCGCGCCAGCTCGGCGTCGAAATCGCCCCACGGGACATCGTTCTTCGACGGGAAGTAGTGGAAGAACGTGCGGCGCGCGATGCCGGCGGCACGCGCGATGTCGGTGACCGTGGTGTTCTCGAACCCCTGCTCGTCGAACAGGTCGAAGGCCACCTGCTCCAGCTCGGCAGCGCTGGTCGCCCGCTGCCGTCCACCGGTTCGCGCGGTTGCTCCAACAGTGTTGCGTCCCAAGATTTCCTGCTCCACGTCTTTCAAAATGCACCGGGTGCAAATACGGTGTCGGCGGTGGATCGGTCAACGTCGACAGGAGCATCCCATGGCTGAGGAACAGGTCGAAGCGGGAACCACCGAGCCGGTCGTCGAGGAGGAACTGCTCGTCGAAGAGGTCTCGATCGACGGGATGTGCGGGGTCTACTGATGGCCACCGCAGCGGAGTTCGACACGAGCCTGGGCTACCGGTTGAATCCGCAGGTCGCGTTGCGCCCCGAGCCGTTCGGGGCGCTCGCGTACCACTTCGGCAACCGGAAGTTGTCGTTCTTGAAGGTTCCCGAGCTGGTGGATCTGGTGCGCGGGCTGGGCGAGCACACCAGCGTCGAGGACGCGCTGCTGGCCGTGCCGCAGCAGCGGCGGCCGCAGTTCCGGCGGGCCCTGGCCTCGCTGGCCGCCTCGGACATGATCCGGCCTCGTTGACCCGGCCTCGTTGACAGAGTGGAGACGACGTGACTGCGGTGGAACCGGTGCCCTCCCTGGTCGAGCAGTTCAAAGGTGGTTTGGACGCCCCGATCTGCCTGACCTGGGAGTGGACCTACGCCTGCAACCTGGCCTGCGAGCACTGCCTCTCGTCCTCGGGCCGGCGCGATCCGCGGGAGTTGAGCACCGCGGAGATGAAGTCGGTGATCGACGAGCTGCAGCGGATGCAGGTGTTCTACGTCAACGTCGGCGGTGGTGAACCGACGGTGCGGCCGGACTTCTGGGAGCTGCTGGACTACGCCGTCGAGCACCAGGTGGGGGTGAAGTTCTCCACCAACGGCCTGCGGATCGACCGCGAGCGGGCGGAGCGGCTCGCCGCCACCGACTACGTGGACGTGCAGATCTCGCTGGACGGCGCCACGCGGGAGGTCAACGACGCGGTCCGCGGACCCGGTTCGTTCGACATGGCGATGCGGGCGTTGCGGAACCTGTCGGACGCCGGGATGCGGGACTTCAAGATCTCGGTGGTGATGACCAGGCAGAACGTCGCGCAGCTGGACGACTTCCTGGCCATCGCCGACGAGTTCGGCGCGCAGCTGCGGATCACCCGGTTGCGGCCGTCGGGGCGCGGCGCGGACGTGTGGGACGAGCTGCACCCGACCGACGCGCAGCAGCACGAGATCTACTCGTGGCTGATCGAGCACGGCGATCGCGTGCTCACCGGTGATTCGTTCTTCCACCTCAACGCGTTGGGGCCCACTCCGCTGCCGGGGCTGAACCTGTGCGGTGCGGGCCGGGTGGTGTGCTTGATCGACCCGGTGGGCGATGTCTACGCCTGCCCGTTCGCGATCCACGACGTGTTCAAGGCGGGCAACGTCCGGGACGAGGGCGGTTTCGCCCGGGTGTGGCGTGAATCGGAGCTGTTCACCGAGTTGCGCCAGCCGCAGTCGGGCGGCGCGTGCCAGTCCTGCTCGGAGTTCGACGCCTGCCAGGGCGGGTGCATGGCGGCGAAGTTCTTCACCGGCCTCCCGCTGGACGGTCCCGATCCGGAATGCGTGAAGGGGCACGGTGAAACCGCGCTGTCCGTTGTGGACAGAGGTGGGTTGCCGAAGCCGTCGCAGGACCACTCCCGGTCGTCCCGGCGCAAGGTGAGCCTGGGGTTGCCCGCAGTTCCGGCCAAGCCCTGCGACTCCAGTCCGCTGGCGGCCGGCACATGAGACTCACCGAAGGCCTGCGGCTGGGCTCCGCGGACGCCCCGTCCCGGGTTCTGTTCGGGCCGCACGAGACGAATTTGGGGCGTGGCCGGGCCATTTCGGACCGGCACGTCGCCTACTACCAGGCGCGCGCTGCCGGTGGTGCCGGTGTGATCGTCACCGAAAGCGCCAGCGTGCACGCCTCGGACTGGCCCTACGAGCGGGCACCGCTGGCCGCTGAGTGCGCTCCCGGGTGGGCGGCGGTTGCCGAAGCGTGCCGCCCGCATGGCACGGTCGTCCTCGCCGGGCTCGGCCACTCCGGTGCGCAGGGATCATCGGCGTTCTCCCAGCAAGTGCTGTGGGGACCTTCCCGAATCCCGGACGTCGTCAGCCGAGAGCTGCCGATGGAGATCGAGCAGGAGCAGATCGACGAGCTGGTCGCCGGTTTCGGCGCCGCGGCGGCCTCGGCCGTGCGTGCCGGGTTGCACGGCGTGGAGCTGGAAGCAGGGCAGTTCTCCCTGCTCAGGCAGTTCCTCTCCGGGCTCACCAACCAGCGCTCGGACGGCTACGGCGAGGACCGCAAGCGGCTGCTGCACGAGGTGCTGACCGCGGTCCGGGACGCTGTTGGCGAGGGAGTCGTGGGTCTGCGGCTGTCCTGCGACGAACTCGCACCGTGGGCGGGCATCACCCCGGAACAGGCGACGGAGATCGCCCAGGCGGTCTCCGACCTGATCGACTACCTCGTGGTGGTGCGCGGATCCGCGATGGCGATCTCGGCGACCCGCCCGGACCTGCACACCGAGCCGGGGTTCAACAGCGACCTCTGCCACCAGATCCGCCAAGCCGTGAGCGGTCCTCAGGTGGTCCTGCAGGGCAGCGTCGTGGACCCAGGGCAGGCGCAGCAGGCCCTGGACGACGGTGTTGCGGACCTGGTCGAGATGACGCGGGCGCAGATCGCCGAGCCGCGGCTGGTCGAGCTCGTCCGTTCCGGCCAGCCGGGTCGAGTCAGGCCGTGCGTGCTGTGCAACCAGAAGTGCCGGGTGCGGGACAACCGCAATCCGATCGTTTCGTGCATCGGCGAGCCGTTCAGCGGTCATGAGGGGACCGAACAGATCGGTGTCCCGTCGGCTCCGCGCGAGGTGCTCGTCGTCGGTGGTGGTCCGGCCGGCATGGAGGCCGCGCGGGTGCTCGCCCTGGCTGGGCACGCAGTGGAGATCGTCGAGCGCGGGCAACGCCTGGGTGGCTCGTTGCTGCTGGCAGCGAAGGTGGGCGGCCGCGAACGGCTGCGACGGCTCGCGGACTGGCTGGAGGCGGAGGTGCGTCGGCTCGGCGTCCGCGTCACCCTCGGCACCGAGATCGGCGACGCTGACCTCATCGGCCGGGACGTGATGGTCGCGACGGGCTCCATTCCAGGCCCGCGCGCCTACCAGGACTTCGGCGGTGAGGTCCTCGACGTCGCTGACCTGCTGGCGCGCGAAGCACTTCCGGAAGGGCCGGTCGTGGTGGTCGATCCGATCGGCGACGCGGTGGGCGTCGGGGTCGCTGAGCTGCTCGCCGAGCAGGGGCGGGAGACCGCGATCGTCACCCAGGACCAGGTCGTGGGCACCCAGCTGGCCCTGACCGGAGACCTGGCCGATGCGAACGGGCGGCTGCAACGAGCTGGCGTGCGCCTGGAGAAGCGTTCCCTGCTGCGCGAGGTCCATCCAGGTCACGTTGTGCTGGAGGACGTCTTCACCGCCCAACGCCATGAGGTGCCGTGCGCGGTGGTCGTCCACTGCGGACATCGCCTGCCGAATCCGGAACCCGCCGGTGCGCTGCGTGCCGGGGACTGCGTGGCGCCGCGCACGATCCACGAAGCGATCCTGGAAGGCCGACGCGCCGCGCACCGGATCACCGCACTCGAGGGAGCGCGATGAGCGAACACCGCTACCTGTTCTCGCCGCTGCGCATCGGGCCGCTGACCGTCCGGAACCGGATCGTGTTCTCCGCGCACCTGACGAACTACGCCCGGGACGGAGTGCCGACCGACCAGCACGCCGCTTACTACGCGGCGCGTGCCGAGGGCGGTGCTGGGCTGATCATCACCGAGGAGCACTCCACCCACCCGACCGACTGGCCCTACGAGAAGCTGATCCACGGGTTCCGGCCTGAGGTGGTGTCCGGTTACCGGCGGATCACCGAGGCAGTCCACGCCCACGACGTCCCGATCCTCGCGCAGCTCAACCACAACGGAGGACAGGCGTCCTCGATGTACTCGAGGCTGCCGGTGTGGGCGCCGTCCGCGGTGCCCGACCCGATGTTCCGCGAGGTGCCCAAGGCCATCGACACCGGTGAGATCGCCGAGGTCGTCGCGGGTTACGGCACCGTGGCCGGCCACTGCGCGGAAGGCGGGTTCGACGGTGTCGAGCTGCAGTGCTCGCACTCCTCGATCGTGCGCGGATTCCTGTCCCCGGCGACGAACACGCGCACCGATGCCTACGGCGGTCCGCTGGTCAACCGCGCCCGGATCCTGCTGGAGATCATCGACGTCGTCCGGGAGGCGATCGGACCGGATCGGGCTCTCGGGGTCCGGTTGTGCGGTGACGAGCTGATCGAGGGCGGCACCACCATCGAGGAGGCCGTCGAGGTCGCGAAGCTGGTCGAGGCCACCGGCAAGGTCGACTACATCAACACCTCGATCGGCGTGGCCACCTCCACGCTCTACATGATCGAGGCCTCCATGACCGTTCCGCCCGGGTACGCGCTGTTCATCTCGAACGCGATCCGACGTGCGGTGAACCTGCCGGTCGTCGGTGTCGGGCGGATCAAGGATCCGCTGCAGGCCGAACGCGCTCTGGAAGAGGGGCACTGCGATCTGGTCGGCGTGGTGCGCGGCCAGATCGCGGACCCGGACTTCGCGGCCAAGGCCCGTTCCGGGCATCGCAACGACATCCGGACCTGCTTGTCCTGCAACCAGGAATGCGTCGGCAGGATGGGGCTGAACCGCTGGCTGGGCTGCATCGAGAACCCGCGCACCGGTCGCGAGTCCACCCCGCTGCCGATGCCTCGCCTGCGCAAGCGGGTGCTCGTCGTCGGTGGTGGACCGGCCGGTCTGCAGGCCGCGGCGACCGCAGCCGAGCGCGGCCACCACGTGACCCTGTTCGAGCGCGAACCGTCCACCGGGGGCCAGGTCGCGGTCGCGGCTTCGGTGCCCAGTCGTGCGGAATTCCTCGACGTGGTGCGCAACCTCCGCGCGGAGTGCGAGCGCTTCGGCGTGGACGTCAAGACCAACGTGGCAGCCACGGCCGAGATGCTGCGCGGTGAGCACCCCGACGTCGTCGTGCTGGCCACCGGCGCCCGGCCGCAGCCGGTCCACTGGGCCGGGGATGCGGAGCGGGTGGTCGACGTCCGCGACGTGCTGGAGGGACGCGTCGCGCCTGAAGGTGATGTGCTGGTGGTCGATGAGCTCGGCTTCCACCAGGCCGCTTCGGTCGCCGAGCTGCTGGCCGATCGCGGTTGCCGGGTGCAGATCACGACGCCGGGCATGGTGGTCTGCCAGGACCTCGGCGTGACCCTGGACATGGAGACCTTCAACATCCGCGCGCACGCCAAGGGCATCGAGCAGCGCACCGACGAGGTCGTGATGTCCGCGGCCGGTGACTCCGGTGGTGTGGTGCTGCAGATCCTCAAGCACACCACGGGGGACATGGCCGAGGCGCGCTTCGACTGGGTGGTTTGCGCTGCTCACCAGGCGCCCGAGGACGATCTGTGGCATGAGTTGAAGGGCTCGGCGTTCGCGGTTCACCGCGCGGGCGACTGCATCGCCCCGCGACGTGCGCACGCCGCTGTGGTCGAAGGACATCGATTGGCGGTGGGCTTGTGACCGAGCTGCCCGAGGTGCTGGCCGTCGTGGTCGTCCGCGACGCGGCGCTACCCAGCGGAGCTGACGAAGCCATCGCCGAGTGCGGGGGAGCGGTCCTGCTGGTCGGGACGGGAACGCGGGCCGCGGCTGGCGAGCTGACCGCTGCCCGGACTGTCTGGACCAGCGAGGTGCCGAGAGTTGCGCCCGGCGCGTTGGCTGCAGCCCTCGCTCCGGTTCTGGACAGCGTTCCGGTCGTGTTGCTCCCCGCGTCCCCCGACGGACGTGATCTCGCAGCGAGACTGGCTTTCCAGATGGACCGGCGGTTGTTCGCCGGTGCCACCAGCTGCACGTCGACGCACGTTGAACTGTCCAGAGTGGATGATCAGCTGGCGGTGGAGGTGCAGCTCAAAAGCCCGGTCGTGGTGACGCTCCAGCCCGGAGCGCGGGGAGTGCCCGAACCGGTGCCGAGCTCGGAACCGGTCGAGCTGCCCTTGGAACTCCCCGACGACGTCCTCGACGCCGAGACGGTCCAAGTCCTGGCACCTGACCCGGAAACGGTGGAACTCACCGAAGCCGACCGGATCCTCGGCGCAGGCGCCGGACTCGTGCGACCAGGCGAGGACGGCACCACCGCGATGCGCACGCTCACCGAGGTCGCCGCCGCGCTCGGGGCTTCCGCCGGCGCGACCAGGGTCATCACCGACGCAGGATGGGCCGGGCACGACCGCCAGATCGGCACCACCGGGGTGGTCGTCGACCCGGACCTCTACGTCGCGTTCGGCATCTCCGGTGCCTCCCAGCACGTCGGTGGGCTCGGCCGCCCCGAGCACGTGATCAGCGTGAACACCGATCCGTCCTGTCCGATGACGGCGATGGCCGACCTCGGCATCATCGCCGATGCACCAGCCGTCCTGGACGAACTCGCCCGCCGACTGAACGGAGCCGCCGATGAGCGTTGAGCGGGTGGATGCGGTGGTGGTCGGCGCCGGGCCAGCCGGTTCGGCCGCCGCGCTGGAACTGGCCCGTGCCGGGCGGAGCGTCATCCTGCTGGAACGCGGGCCCTTCCCCGGCGCCAAGAACGTCTACGGCGGGGTCGTCTACGGCCGAGTGCTCGACGAGGTCCTGCCGAACTGGTGGGAAGAAGTGCCGGTGCAGCGCTGGGTCACCCGCCGCAGCACAATGGTGCTGACCGACACCCAGGCCCTGACCGTCGACTTCCGCACGCAGGACTGGGGGAGAGCCCCGCACAACGGCATGACGACCTACCGCGCCGACTTCGACTCCTGGCTGGCCGGCAAAGCGGTCGCGGCCGGAGCGCAGCTGGTGACTTCCACCGTGGCCACCGAGCTGCTGCGCGAGGGCGGGCGCGTGGTCGGGGTGCGCACCGATCGCCCGGACGGCGACATCCGCGCCGACGTGGTCATCGCCTGCGACGGCGTCAACTCCTTCCTGGCCAAGCAAGCCGGTCTGCTCCCCACGGCCGATGCCCAGCACCACACGCTCGGCGTCAAGGAAACCCTCGCGTTGCCGCGCCGCGCCATCGACGAGCGGTTCGGGCTGCGGGGCGACGACGGTGCGGACTTCGAGGTCCTCGGCTGCACCGGAGGCATCCCGGGCGGCGGATTCCTCTACACCAACCGGGACACGATCAGCATCGGCGTGGTGCTGTCGCTGACCGGCCTGGCCGAGGCGGGGCGCCGCCCCGAAGACGTGCTCGCCGACTTCAAATCCCACCCGGCGATCGCGCCGTACCTGCGCGGCGCCGAGCTCAAGGAGTACTCGGCGCACATGATCCCCGAAGGCGGCTACCGCAGCATGCCACCGCTGAGCACCGACGGAATGCTCGTCGCAGGCGATGCCGCCGCGATGTGCTTGGCGGCCGGGATCTGGCTGGAGGGCGTCAACTTCGCCATCGGATCCGGACTGGCGGCAGGCCGCGCGGCAGCCGAAGCGATCGCCACCGGCAGCCGGGACCTGTCCGGCTACCGCCGGCGGCTGCGCGACAACTTCGTCCTGACCGACCACGAGAACCTGCAGCGCGCCCCGCACCTGGTGCTCTCCGAGCGGGTCCAGCGGCAGTACCCGAAGCTGCTCTGCGACCTGGCCCAAGAGGTCTTCACGGTCCGCAACCCGGAACCGAAACCGGGGTTGCGCAAGCTTTTCCGACGAACCGCCGCCAGGCACGGCATCCGCCTCCGCGAACTCGCCGCGGATGCCTGGGCGGGCTTCCGGACCTTCGGCTGAGGAGCGAACATGCACGAGATGTCCTTCGCGGACCGGATGGCCACCGTCGAGTTCGACGTCGGGGACCGCCCGCACATCGCGGTCGACACCGAGGTCTGCCGCTCCTGCACGACCAAGGCGTGCGTACCGGCGTGCCCGGCGAAGCTGTTCGTGCCCACCGATGACGGCGGAATCCTGTTCAACTACGAGCAGTGCTTCGAATGCGGCACCTGCTACCAGCTCTGCAACTCGGCCGGCGCCATCACTTGGACCTACCCCGACGGCGGGCACGGCGTCGTGTTCCGGAAGGGCTGACATGCAGATCGTCGCAGCGCTGAGCTGGTCCTGGCAGCGCACCCAAGTGGACCCGCTGACAGGAGCTGTCACCGCCGAGCATCGGGGCTCCAACGCTGCGGAGCTCGCGGCGCTCGAACATGCTCTAAGGCTCGCTGAGGAACTGGACGGCCATGTCCTGGCTGTGACGGTTGGGCCGCCAGAGGCGGATGAAGTGCTGCGCACCGCGCTGGCCGCTGGAGCGCACGAAGCGATCCGAGTGGAGTGCGACGGCTCACCGGATCCTCGCTTGTTGGCATCCAATGGCGCCGAGACCGCTAGAGCGATCGCAACCGCGCTGAGCACAACCCCTGACCTGGTGCTGTGCGGCGACAGGTCGTCCGACGGTGCAACCGGCACCACGCCGGCGTTCCTGGCCGCTCGCCTAGGCGCCGCGCAGGCTCTTGGCGCGGTCAGGCTCGAAACGGAGGGGAGCAAGGTCCTGGCCCACCGGCGTTTGGACGGAGGTAGTCGCGAAGTCCTCCGCCTGCCGGCTCCAGCGGTCGTCTCCGTTGAAGGCGGCACTCGCCTGCGCCGCGCGAGCCTGCCAGCGGTGCTGGCCGCTCAGAACACCGCAATCCCCTCGGTGCCCTTCGAAACTCAGCCGGGCCCAGCGGTTTCCACCCGCCCGCGCCGCCCACGTCCGCGAGAACTCCCGCCCCCGGCTGCACCGGCCGCGCACGACCGGATCTTGGAGCTGACCGGCGCGTTGGTCGAGCGCACCCCACCGACGATCGTCGGCCCGCTCTCGGCATCAGAAGCCGCCGACGCTCTGCTGGAGTACCTGCAACGCCACGGCTACTCAACTGTCCAGCGAGAAGCAGCGGAGCAGTCATGAGCAGGGTCGCGATCGTCACCGGCGCGGCACGCGGCATCGGCGCAGCGGTCGTCCGCCAGCTCGCCGCAGGCGGTTGGCGCGTGGTCGCAGTCGACGTCTGCGAGGACATCCCGGGCGCGTCCTACCCGCTCGGCACCCGGGCACAGCTGCGAGAACTGGCCGAGCAGTGGCCGGAGTCGGTGCGCGACGTCGTCGCAGACGTTCGCGACGAGACCGCCGTTCGACGAGCCGCCGGGGTGGCGGAGGCCGAATTCGGCGGGATCGACGCAGCAGTCGCGGCGGCAGCCGTCATGGCAGGCGGCCAACCGCTGTGGGAAACCACCGACGAGCAGTGGAACGCGCTGTTCGACGTAGGTGTCCGAGGCGTCGCGAACCTGGCCCGCGCCACCGTGCCGACGATGCTGCAACGACCCGAACCCCGCTCGGGACGCTTCGTCGCCCTGGCTTCCTCCGCTGCGCACCAAGGCCTCTACCACCTCGCCGGGTACAACGCGGCCAAGCACGCGGTGGTCGGCCTGATCCGCGGCCTGGCCACCGACCTGCGCGGCACCGGGATCACCGCCACCGCGGTGTCGCCCGGATCGACCCGCACCGACATGCTCACCGCCACCGCGGCCTACTACGACCTGCCCGACGTCGAGGAGTTCAGCCAGCACCAACTCGTCGAACGACTCCTGGAGCCCGAGGAGGTGGCGGCGGCGGTGTGCTGGCTGTGCGACGAGAAGTCCTCGGCCATCACCGGCACCGTGGTGCACGCCGACGGAGGTTTCACCGCATGACCCTCCGGCTGGCGCCCGACCCCGGACTCCGCCGCTTCGCCGACGGCCGGACCCTCGCCGGCGGATCACCGTTCCGCATCCTCCGGCTGAGCGCAGCCGGAGCGAGCCTGGTCGATGGCTGGGTCGCAGGTGAACCGGTGACAGCGGGAGCAACGCTCGCGCAACGCCTGGTCCGAGCAGGCATGATGCACCCCCGCTACGACCAGGCGCGGTTCCGGCCGGAAGACGTGACGCTGGTGCTGCCGGTGCGCGACGACCACCACCGAGCGCCGGACTCGGCGATCGTCGTGGACGACGGATCCCAGCCCCCGGTTCCCGGCGCGGCGATCCGGCACGAGACCCCGCGGGGCCCGGCAGCGGCCCGCAACGCGGGCTTGCGGCTGGTCGACACGCCGCTCGTGGCGTTCCTCGATGCGGACGTCAGCGTCGAACCAGGTTGGCTCGAACCGCTGCTCCGCCACTTCGAAGATCCGGAAGTCGCGGCGGTGGCGCCCCGCGTTCGCAGCGTGTCAGGCGACACCGCGCTCGCCCGCTACGAGTGCGCGAGATCCCCGCTCGACCTCGGCGAACAACCAGGGCTGGTCCAGCCGGGCAGCCGGATCAGCTACGTGCCCACGGCGGCCCTGGTGGTCCGGACCGACGTCCTCCGCGAAGTCGGCGGGTTCGACGAGAGCCTCCGCTTCGGCGAAGACGTCGACCTGATCTGGCGCCTGGCCCAACACCACCAGGTCCGCTACGAACCCGCGGCGACGGTGCACCACCGACCACGCCGGACCTGGATGGCCCTGATCCGCCAGCGCTACGGCTACGGAACCTCGGCCGGCCCCCTGGCAGTCCGCCACGGCACTGCGGTCGCCCCGGCCCGGACGTCGCTGTGGAGCGCTGCTGCGTGGGCGCTGATCAGCACCCGCCGCATCGGTCCAGCTCTCGCCGTCATCGGAGGCTCGGCGGCACTGCTCGCCCGAAAGCTCGGCAAGACCGGAGTCCCGACGACGGAGTCACTGCGACTGACCGCACTCGGAACCCTCGGCGCGGGTCGCTGCTTGGCCGACGCCATCGGCAGACCTTGGGCCCCGATCGCCATCCCGCTGCTGGCCACGACCCGCAGCGGTCGGCGAGTGCTGACCGCAGTGGCGCTGCGGCACCTGCTGGACTGGGCCCGCGAACGCCCACCCCTGGACCCGGCCCGCTGGACCCTCGCACGCATCGCCGACGACGCGGCCTATGGCTGCGGAGTGCTCCGCGGCGCGCTTAAAGCACGCACCGCGACGCCGCTGCTACCGGTCCTGTCAGACGTCGGCGGCCGCAGCAGCGTCCCGACAGCGGGGGAGCGGTCATGACGAACCTGGCGGACCTGACCTGGCCGGAGATCGACGAGTCGGCCCTTCTGGCGGTGCCGGTGGGAGCCACCGAGCAGCACGGCCCCCACCTGCCCTTCACCGTGGACACCGAAATCGCGGTCGCCCTGTGCGAACGGTTGGCGCAGCAACGTCCGGTCCTGGTGGCCCCGCCGGTGGCCTACGGCTCGAGCGGCGAGCACGCGGGCTTCCCGGGAACCCTGTCGATCGGCCAACGAGCCGTGGAACTCCTCCTCGTCGAACTGGTCCGCTCAGCCGATGCCTACGCAGGAGTGGTCCTGATCTCGGCCCACGGAGGCAACGCCGACCCCCTCCGCCGAGCGCTCCGAACCCTCACCGAGGAGAACCGCCGAGCCCTCGCCTGGTCCCCACCCGGACGACCCACCGACACCCACGCAGGCCGCACGGAAACATCGGTGATGCTGGCCCTGCGCCCAGAGGCAGTCCACCTCGACCGCGCGGAACCAGGAACCACCACGCCGCTCCCGGAGCTCCTCCCCACCCTCCGCGCGAAGGGCCTGGCCGCGGTGACGCCCAACGGCGTCCTCGGTGACCCCAGAGGAGCGACGGCAGCCGAGGGCGAGCGAATCCTGACCACCTGGACCCACTCCCTGACGACGGCAGTCGACGCCTGGACCAGCGAAAACACCAAACGAGGGGGGTAGATGATCGCCCGTTCAGCGGTGCGGTAGGCTATCTGCACACCCAAGAGGTGGGCCGGGACGTAGCGCAGCTTGGTAGCGCACTTGACTGGGGGTCAAGGGGTCGTGGGTTCGAATCCCGCCGTCCCGACGGTCTGAGAAGCCCGTTGATCAGCACGAAAGTGCAGGTCAACGGGCTTCTTTGCGTACGATTGTGGATCTTCGATGATCGTCCCGGAGGGGCCTGTCTCGAATTTCGGCGATTTTTGGGAGGATTTTGGGAGGATGGCCTTTGACCAGTCGGAATGGGGTCGGGGTTGAGCGTGATCGGATATGCGCCCGTCTGGGTGAACTGAGCTGTGGCGTGGGTCACTGTTGATCATCTGGGTGGTGTTGCGCCCCGCGGTCCTGATGACCTTGAAAGTGCGAGCCTGATTGACCGCGTAGCTCGCTGGCGGCTCCCGTGGTGCTGGGTGGTGACCGGCAGGGGGCGACGTTTGCTCTTGGTTGCTGATTCGGAAGCAGCTGTGACACGTGAAGCGATCTGCTGACGAAACAGGAACTTCGTGATGGTGCGATTTTCTTAAGTGTTCTATGTGCTAAGGGAATTCCGCCGGGATTCGGGTGTCCGAAGAGGGGACTTGAACCCCCACGCGTAGCAGATTCGCGCAAAGCGTGTCTGCATGCGCCCGATCTTAACTGAGTTTTCCATCAATCCGCCACGGACTCACGGGGCGCGGTGAGGGGCCTCCGGTTTGAGCTGCGAGGGTGGTAGCGACGCAGGGTTCGTCCTGTCGCGACCGGGATGGAAGGCAGACATCGTGTGGTTTCGGTGGTTAGTCGGTTTGGCTGCGGGCACCTCTGAAGTCCGCGAAAACGGCTCCGGTAGGTCGTCGTCGGCCAGGATTTTCTCGCCCGTCCTTCGACAGGGTGAGTTTCGAGCGGCGTTGATGCTTCTGGCTTTCGGGTCCGTGTGTTGATCAGGAGTTGAGTCGCAGGCATGCTCCCGGCCGTTGCCGCGCCGCTGTCAGGCCGCGGAGCCCGGGCGGGGCTTGCAGCGGCGCAAACCGAGGCGACGCCCCGGGCTTCCCATTGCGCGGCCGGTTGAGTACCGCAGCCGGATAGTCGGCCCAGAGCGTGTCCTGCTCGTCGACGCTGTCGAGGAATTCGGCCGCCTCATCGGGAATCACGGCGGTGCCGTGCCCGGCCACCACCCCTTGGGGTGGTGGCCGGGCATAGATCGGCTGCGATGCTGTACCTCGTCAGAAGATTATCGACGAGCCGCCTCGAGGATCTTATCTGTGTGATGTGGTGACGGGTGATGCCAGACGTCACAACTGTTCACAGTCGGTTTCACTAGGTCGAGTGACACGCTAGGGGTGTGCTGCCCGGACGGCTAACGTTTCTTTGGTGTCAGCGCTAGGTCCAGCCGTGCCCAACGGGATGGCATGGCAGATGATTTTGCACCAAGCCGCTGCCCCGGTATCGGTGCTCGACTTGGAGGGACGCATCGTTTACTCCAACCCGGCCGTATGCGATCTCGTTGGTTACGACCTTGCTGACCTGCTGGGCCGCCCAGCCCGGGAGTTCGTCCATGCCGATGACCCCGCGGTGGATCGTACGTTCGTCCAGGACATGATCACGAATGGCCTGGACAAGTTAAGCGCGGAGGTACGCGCCGTGCGATCCGACGGCGAGGTCGTCTGGGTGCTCGTCAGCTACGCGCTCATCAAGGACTCGGAAGGCAACCCGCGGTTCGTTCTGGTGCAATTCCAGGACATCACCGAGAGACGCGCGGCTGAGCTGCGCTGGCGCCAGACTTTCGCGAATGCGCCGATCGGCATGGCCCTGCTCGATCTCACCGGACGCTGGTTGGAGGTCAACGACAGGTTGTGCGAGATGGTTGGGTACGCCCGTGAAGAGATGCTGACCATGCGCTTCACCGACCTGACCTACCCCGACGATGAGTCCGGGATGTCTCTTCTCGCTGATCAGGTCGCAGGCCGACGGGACACCGCCAGCATTGAGAAGCGCTACCGACACAAGGACGGACATCCGATCTGGATCCTCATCCGAACCACCGTCGTCGCAGGACCCGATGACCAGCCGGCCTATCTGGTCGGACAGTACGAAGCCATCGGCGACCGGGAGACACGGGACCTCCACTTAGCACACCTGGCCCTGCACGACCCGTTGACCGGCCTGGCCAACCGCGTCCTGCTCATGGACCGACTCGACCAAGAGCTCGCGGCGCTTCCGCAGCACGGTGGCGTCCTGACCGTCCTCCTGGCCGACCTCGACAACCTCAAACCGATCAACGACAGCTACGGCCACGCCGTTGGCGACCAACTCCTGATCACCGCCGCGGACGAGCTACTGAACGCCGTCCGACCCGGTGACACGGTGGCGCGCCTCGGCGGCGACGAATTCGTCGTGCTCACACGAATGCCCAACCTCCACGACGCCAAAGCATTCCGCAACAACGTCGCCCAACGCCTAGACACCACCATCGTGCTGGCCGGTCACGAAACCAAGCTCAGTGCCAGCGTCGGACTCGCCACCACCCAGACTGCTGCCGCCGCGTCGGATTTGCTGCACAGCGCCGACATCGACATGTACACGTACAAGATCGCCAGCCGTCCGTAGGCGGCAGACGAGCTGCGCCCCGGGGCACGGCAGGAACGACACCGGACTCGCCGGTGCGACGACGTCCTAGTTGGTCCCGACCAGCAATCCCCGCTAGTAGCGTGTCTCGTTTGGATCTTGGTCGTGGTTCGCGGCGGTTGGTGCCTGATGAGCTGTGGGCGCCGTGCTGACCAGTGGGTGCGCCTGGCGGCACCCTCCGCCCAGCTTCGGAGTGAAGGTCCCCACCGCGCATTGCCGCTTCACCGAGTGGACGAAAGCCGGATTATGGCGCAAGTTGCATAGCGCTGTTCATACGCTGGTGACCATCGATCCGTGATCGACCTGGTCCGTGCGGGGAAGATCGACCTGGAGCCCTTCATCACCGCGCGGATCGAGGTGAAGGACTTCGTCGAGGGCGGCCTGAAGCTGCTCCAGGCCGAGACGGACTCGCAGGTCAAGATGCTCGTTCGGCTCTGACCCGCACGTGCAGCGCCCGAGAGAACTCGCGCGGCCTTGTCGTCCACGGCGCTTCGGTCGGCGGGGCCATCGGGTTTCGGCCGCGCGGTGGACCGAGCAGCGTGCTCGTGGGGGACAGCAGGCGGTGAGTCCGCGCGACCTTCCGGCTGGGGGCAGCAAACCGTTCGATGTGCTCAGGGGCAGGAGGACATCGCTGTCAGCGCTCCTGTCCGGTCCCGACCTCGCGCGGGTCCAGGGTGTCCGACGCGTTCAGGAGTGCGCTGACGGAAGTCATGCCGAGGATGCCACGACGGTCGAAGACGGTCGCGTTGCCGACCGCGACGCCATCCTCTTCGATCCGCTGCTCGCACGCCAGCCCCATCTCCTGGCTGGTTTCGGGGAGCCGGGCCAGTGCGAGCGTGACGTCGGCGTTGATGAACTCAAGGCCGGCGTCACCCCAGTTCGTCACGATGTTCACCACGTCGGCGACCATCGCCGCCTGTTGAAACGGGGTCGGCTGCTCTCCTTCGACGACCGGACTGGGGAAGTGCCATGTCATCTTCCTGCTGGAGTTCTGGTGCGGCTGGGGCGATCCGGTCCAGCCGATGTCGTCGCTGTAGTAGAGCCGTGGTTCCGCGGTCGACGGGTGCAACGCCGGTGGTGGAGCGCTGGGGGAGGTGTCCGGGCACCAGACCTTCCCGCGCGCGGGTCCGCCCGCCGCGAGGAACAGAGCGCTACCCCTGGCCACGATTCGGTCCTGCTGGTGCAGAACGGAGTCGACGAGGCAGATGCGGCGCCCTCGGCGCACGACCGTGGCCGCGACTGAGCACGGAGCGACCGAGGCGGGTCGAAATAGGTCCAGGGTCCACCGCGCCGGGCGAAGGTTTCCGGTGCTGTCGGGCTGGTGGGCCGCTTGCTCGGCCACGCGTGCCAGCGCGCCGCTGACCGCCATGCCGCGCAACTGGCCGCCGCCGCCCCACTGGGCACGCGCCCGGGACTGGGGATGAAGAATCTCGGAGCCAGGTGCGCCCTCGGCCTGGAAGAAGGCAGTGTGCATCTAAAATATATAGCATATTGAATTATTCATTCCCCCGTCGAAGGCATGGCTGCAGGAGACAGCCGTCGGTTCCGCCTGCTCGATTTCGGTTCTTCGAAGTGCCGATTCGAGAACTGTGAATTGATTCCTGGTTTCTGGTCCACCTAATATCTTCCGTGCGGTGGCCGGGCGCTGGGATCGCCGGTGAGAATGCGATCTGCTGCCGATTGGCGCGCCGCCGACGGACCTTCCACGCGCATGTGCAGAAGGAGACTCAACGATGAGCGGACCGACGCGGAGTGCGTACTCGGCAGGGGTAGTTCCGTGCTGACCCGGGGAGCGGTGCTGCGGGAGGTGCCGGGTCGCTACGAGGTCGTCGAGCTGGAGGTCGACGATCCGCGTCCCGGCGAGCTCCGGGTGAAGATGGTCGCCAGCGGCATGTGCCACTCGGACGACCACTTCGCCACCGGCGACCAGACGCCCCCGATCCTGCCCCTGGCGGGCGGGCACGAGGGCGCCGGCATCGTCGAGGCCGTGGGCCCGGCGACCAGCGGGTTCGCTGAGGGCGACCACGTGGTGTTCTCGTTCCTCCCGGTCTGCGGACGGTGCCGGTGGTGCGCCCGCGGCCAGCAGAACCTCTGCGACCTGGGCGCCTCGATCGGCACCGCGGCGCGCCCCGAAGACCCGACCTCGTTCCGGCTTTCCCTCGACGGGCGCCCGGTCGGGCAGATGGCGGGACTGTCGACCTACTGCGAGTACACGACGGTTTCCACGGCCGCCGCCATCAAGATCGACCCGTCGATTCCGCTCGACGTCGCATGCCTCACGGGATGTGGTGTCGGCACCGGCTGGGGTGCGGCGGTGAATTCGGCGGAGGTCCGGCCCGGGCAGGTGGTCATCGTCATGGGCATCGGTGGCATCGGGATCAACGCCGTGCAGGGTGCCTCCCACGCCGGGGCTGCTGCGGTGATCGGCGTCGATCCCGTGGCGTTCAAACGGGAATCCGCGCTGAAACTCGGCGCCACCCACGCCGTCGCGAGCATCGAGGAGGCTACCGAGCTGGCGCGGTCGATGACCAACGGCCAGGGCGCCGACGCGGCGATCGTCACCGTCGGCGTGGTGACCGGTCAGCACGTGGGGCAGGCGCTGCACGCTGTCCGCAAGGCCGGCACGTGCGTCGTCGTGGGGCTGGGCGACGCGTTCGTCCGGGACGGCGACATCAACCTGCATGAGCTGACGCTGTACCAGAAGCGGTTGCAGGGTTCGTTGTTCGGCGCGAGCTCTCCGACCGCGGATATCCCCGCGCAGCTGGAGATGTACCGGCGGGGTGCGCTCAAACTCGACGAGCTCATCACCGCCCGCTACGCCCTCGACGAGGTCGCCACCGGCTTCGACGACATGAAGGCCGGGCGCAACCTCCGCGGCGTCATCGTCCATGACGCCTGATCAGCTACGGAATGGGGAACGATGTCGACTCAGGCCGCGCCCCGGAAATCGGTGGACGTCGGGACCGGGATGGCCGCTCCGGGAACGGTCACCGAGTACTTCGAGATCGAGTCGTCGGCGGTGGGCGGTTGCTTCGGGATCAGCGTTTCCCTGCCGCGGTCATATGCGCGGGAAAGCAGGGATTATCCGCTGATCTACGCGACGGACGGGAACCTCATTGCGCCGTTGGCGGACGCGCTGCGCACCGGTCTGTCGGACCGTCAGGCCGAACGCTACGTCGAGCCGTACATCCAGGTGAGCATCGGCTACACGGCGGTCGATGCGCCGAACCAGCTGGTGCTCCGCAACCGCGATCTCGTGCCGCCGGGGGAGGGCGTTCCGGATTTCATGCCCGCTCACATCCGGCAACGGCTCGGAGCGGGCTCACCGGAGTCGGCTGTCGAGGACTTCTTCGCGCAGCAGAAGAATGGGCGAGCGGACAACTTCCTGACGTTCATCGAGGACGAGCTGCACGCCGAGATCGCCGCCCGCTACCGCTTCCGGGCCGATGACGTGGGGCTTTTCGGCTACTCCTACGGCGGGCTGTTCACGCTCTACGCGCTGACCTCGGGCAGCGAGCTGTTCTCCCGCTTCGGTGCCTGCAGCCCGGGGATTCTGCTTCCGGACAGCAGGATTTTCGCGCGGTACGACGAGCTCATCTCGAGTTCGGACGTCGTGGAGCGGAGCGAACATCTGCATCTGACGCTGAACTCGTACGAAATGCTCGGCCCAAGCAGGGTCTACCGGCACCTGTCGATGGAGTTCCTCAGGTTCCTCGACGTGGTGAGCGAAAGGCCGCTGCCAGGGCTGCGGGTGACGACGGAGTTGATCCCCGGTGAGTCGCACGGCAGCGGGATCGCGGACGCGTACCGGAGCTTCCTCCGCAACTGCTACCCGGGAGGCGACGAATGAAGACGATGCCGCTGGAAGTCGTCGAGTGCGCGAGTTCCGTCGCCAGGCCCGCGGGAGGGATGACACCCGCGCAGCTCGGCGCGGACGTCGTGCGCATCGATCCGATCGGGGCGGCTACCACCGCTGGCCGATGAGGGCCGTGAGTTCGGCCTGACCGACCCAGCTGCTCGGGAGGTCTTCGCCAGGCTGCTGACCAAAGCCGACGTGCTGGTCAGCAGCCTGGCGCCGGGACGGCTGGGGCAGGCGGAGCTGCTGGAGCGGCATCCGCGGCTGGTCGTGGTCGACATCCTCGAGCTTCCGCCCGGAATGGGTGTCGGGTACCTGCTTGACCAGCGCAACAACATTCATTTCCAGCAACGCCTTTCTGCGCCACCGGCGGTGAAGGCGCGTGCCGTCAGAACTCGAAGACCCCTTTGCCATCGGACTGCTTGTCGAACCACTGGTAGGCCTCTTCTGCTCGGTCGAGTGACCAGCTGTGGCTGAAGAGCTCGTCGACTGGCAGCCGCCGCGAGACGACGAAGTCGGCGCAGCGCTTCTGCTCGATCGACGACATGGTCCACGAGGTCATGAGGGTCCACTGCTTCTTGTAGACCTCTTCGGTCTTGATCCGCACGTCACCGGGAAGCCCGATGAAGCAGGCACGTCCCCACTTGCCGAGGACGCTGAGCGCGTCGTCGGCGGCGACACCCGAGGTCTCCAGGACCAGTTCGGCGCCTCGCCCCCCGGTGAGGTCGGCCATCGCTTCGGCGAGGTCCGCCGAGGCGGAGTTGATCACCTCGCTCGCACCGAATTCGCGCGCGCGGTCGAGCCTCGAATCCTCGACGTCCACGGCGATGACCCGCGCCCCCAAGGCGGCTCCGAACATGGTGCCGGACAGGCCGACCGGGCCCTGGCCGAAGACGACCAGCGTGGAGCCGCCCACGTCGCCCAGGCGCTTGATCCCGCCCCACGCGGTGCCGGTCCCGCAACCGATGGCGGCACCCGCCTTGTAGCTGAGCGAGTCGGGCAGCGGCAGCAGCGTCCTGGCCGGGACCAGCAGGTAGGGAGCATGCCCACCGTGGGCGGTGAGGCAGAGGGTCTTCCCGGATCCCCGGGCGCACATCTGCGGCCACCCGGACCGGCACTGCTCGCACGAATCGCAGCCCCAGTAGTGGTGGATCATGACCCTGTCGCCGACGGACGCCAGGTCCGCGGTGACGCCCGGGCCCACCGCGTGCACATCGCCGCACGGCTCGTGCCCCTGGATGGTGTCCGCGCCCCCGCCGAAGGAGGCCGTGCCTCGGTAGAAGTGGAGATCGCTCCCGCACATCCCGGAGGCCCGCACTCTGACGACGACTTCTCCCGGCCCCGGTTCGGGGTCCGGGAAGTCCTTCAGGACCGCGCGGCGGTCTCCTGGGAACGTGATTCCTTGCACGGGCACTTCCTCCTCTTCTCAGCTCACCGGACTTCGCCGATCGGAGCGCTCCCGCCGCGATGTGCGAAAGAGCGGGGTTGCGGCCAATCCAAGTGATGGTTTTCGAATCCGGGATTCGTTCGCGTCGAATCCGTCTGTCCTCAATGGATCGTCAGGCCGCCAGTGGGGCTGACGGTCGCGCCGGTGAGGTAGCGGGCGTCGTCGGAGGCGAGGAACGCCACGACGTTGCCGATGTCGTGCGGGTCGGCGACGCCGAGCGGACTGCGTTCGATGATCTTCTCGTACTGCCGGCGGTGCCGTTCGGACACGCCGCCCTCGAGCTCGAAGGCAGCCTCCCAGGACGGCGAGTCGCGCACCACGGTCACGCACACGCAGTTCACGCGGATCTGGTCGCGGGCCAGCTCTTTGGACAGCACCTTGCCGGCCATGATCAGCCCGCCGGAGAAGGTGGCGATCGCGGTCTGCCCGGGTGTTGGCACCCGTCCGCCTTCTGAGGTGACGAAGACGACGCTGCCGCCACCGCGTTCCCGCATGTAGGGCACGGCGGCCTGCGCCACGAGCAGCTTCGCCGCCACCGCCTGCCCGACGAACGTCGTCACGCGGGAGAGGTCGATGTCGGCGAAGGGGCCGCGGACCTCGGGTGAACGGGCTTCGTCGTCGTTGCCACCGGCATTGGGCACCACGATGTCGACGCCGCCGAAGCGGCGCGCGGCTTCCGCCACCACCGCATCCATGTCGCTCTTCGAACACACGTCGCCGGCGACGAAGCACCCCGATGCGCCCGAGTCGTGGATCTCGGCGAGCACGGCCTCTGCCTTGCGCTCGTTCCGGCCGTTGATCACGACCGTCGCGCCGTCGGCGGCGAGCCGCAGCGCCACGCCCCTGCCGATCCCACCGGTACCACCGGTAACAACGGCCACCTTGTCCTTGAGCCTGCTCATCGCGAAATCCCCTCGCTGGTGCCGTTGGCGAGGCTGACCGCATGCAGTGCGCGTGCGGGGTCGTCGTAGACGGGGATTCCGGCGTCGCGGAGGACGCTGAGGCCGCGGGCAGCGAGCTCGGCGGCGATGGTCCAGGCCACGATGACGGGGTTGGTGGTGGTGGCCACCTGGTCGACGATCTGCTCGGCGAGTTGTTCGGCCATAGGGTCGGCGACGGTGGTGACCATGACGGCGACGGCGTCGGTTTCGTCGGAGGCGAGGATCGCTTCGAGGCTGCGGCCGAAGATGGTCGGATCAGCGGTGACCCGGCCGGTCACGTCGACGGGGTTGGCGAATGCGGCGTATCCGGGCAGGATTCCGCCGAGCTCGGCCTGCAGCTCGGCGCTGAAGGTCGGCACCTGGAATCCGTAGTGCGTGCACAGGTCGGCGGTCATCGAGCATGCTCCGCCGGAGGTGGACATGATCGCCATCCGGGCGCCTGCGGGGAGCCCACCGGTGGACTGGCGGAGCTGGAGTGCGTCGAGCAGGTCCGTCGTGGTGTCCACGGGAGTGGCGCCGCTGCGTTCTAGGAGCGCGCGGTAGACCGCGTAGTCACCGGCGATGCTGCCGGTGTGCGACTGGACGGCGCGGGCGCCGGCAACGCTGCGGCCATTCTTGAGCACGAGCACCGGCTTACCTGCGGCGGTGGCGCGTTGGATGGAAGCCAGCAGGGCGCGGCCGTCGGTGACGCCTTCGAGGATCACCGCGATCGTGTGGGTGGCCTCGTCGGTGGTGAGGTGGTCGATGTAATCGCTGGTGTTGAGGGCGGCTTGGTTTCCGACGCTGATGAACCGGCTGATGCCGATTCCGCGCTCCCACGCCTGCGAGGCGAGACTTCCTCCGATCGCGCCGCTCTGGACCACCAGTGCGACCCCGCCGTCGGGAATCCGGGTCATGTCCTGGGCCTGGCTGAAGGAGACGTGCACGTGCTTGCCGGGGCTCATGATGCCGACGGTGTTGGGCCCGCACAGGGTGATTCCGTGCCGGTCGGCAGCCTCGACGAGTCGTTGTTCGAGCTCGGTGTCGCCGACCTCGGAGAACCCGGAGCTGAGCATCACCACGGCGGGCACGCCGACGGCGCCGCACTGTTCGACCACCTCGACGCAGCCCGAGGCGGCCACGGCGACGCAGGCGAGGTCGATCTCGCCGTGGGGGATGTCGGCGATGCTGCGCACCGCCGGGTAGCCGTCGACCTCGTCGGCGGTCGGGTGGACGACGGTCACGCGCCCCTGGTAACCGCGTTTGCGCAGGTAGCCGAGGACCCGGTTGCCGGGTTGGACGGTGCTGGCGCTGGCGCCGATCACCATGACCGACTCGGGTTCGAGCAGTGCGCTGAGGTGCAGCTGGGGGGCATCGCCGGCCGCGGGCTCGGACTCGGGCGCGATGTCCTCGGCGGCGACGCGGGCGTCGACGACGAGCGGCCCGTGTTCGGTGATCACGATCGGGTTCAGGTCGGCCTCGACGAGCCCGGGGATCACCTCCGGTAACCGGGAGGCTGCTGCGACCACGCCTGCCACCTCGTCGATGACGTCCCGCTGACCGCGGTAGCCGCCCAGAGCCTTGCCGAGCGCGGTGCTGCGCAGCATGTTCGCGGCCTCGTCGGTCGTGACCGGGCAGCCGGCGATCGCCCGGTCCGGCAGCAGCTCGACCAGCCGGCCGCCGGCGCCCACGACGACGATCGGCCCGAACACCGGGTCGCGCTTGAGACCGGCGAACACCTCGATCGTGGTGGACTCGACCATCTCCTGCACCAGGATCTGCCACCCGGCCACGCCCAGGGACAGTTCCGAAGCCAGCTCGGCCAGGCGCCCAGCGGCCTCCACCGCGGCGTCATGCCCGCGGACGTCGAGAAGCACCGCGCCCACATCGGACTTGTGCACCAGTGCCGGGCTGACGAGCTTGAGCACGACCGGCACCCCGAACTCGTCAGCGGCCGCGACGGCCTCGGCGGCGTCAGCGGCCAAACGCTCCTTCACCAGCGGAACGCCTGCTGCGGACAGGCTCTTCGCCATCTCGTCGTAGTTCAGCAGCACGAGGACTCCTCGCTGCGCCGCGGGACTCCCGCACCGTCCACCGGATCGAGCCGGTACCGAGCGGGCACGGCCTCCACGCTTCTCACAGCAATCCTCCTACAGCTTCGTTGCAGTGCGAGGGTTCGACGTCACGCGTGATCACATTTCGATCGACGGTTCGACCATTCCGATGGGGTCCTTCAGGCGATCGGCTGCGTTCTGCTCGTTCTTCGAAAAGATTTGATTAGTTCAGGGTCTCCGTCGGCCTGATTGCTGATACATTAAATCTAGTTCTCTTCTAATTCAAGTGACGATTTTCGAATCCGCGATTCGCAGACGTTGAATCAGTCGGTCACGGGTGTGTTCTGCAACGCCGTCGCCAAGGGTGTCCGGGAGGTGGCATGCCGCCTGAACTGCGGGTATGTCGGAAGTCTGATCAGATTTGGCTGGGACGGCGAGGTACGAGTCCCGGCGTCGGCAGGCGCGCCGGGTCGAGAAAGTTATCGACGGTCGATCGTCGAGTTATAGGGGTACTGATGGCCCCTCCCTATTCTGTGGCGAGATGTATAGAATGAGGAATTGGGCCTGATTTCTAGTGCGCATCGGCCGCTTTGGCCGTTCGTGGCGCACAGTATTTGTACCCGTCTACACCTGCCGCCAGTCCCGTGCAGTTGGTCAGGAGCACACGAGCATGATCACAGAAACCGAATCCCACTACATCGGTGGAGGCTTCCGGGTCGCACACTCCGCCGCGAGGATTCCCGTCATCAATCCGGCAACGGAGGAGCCGTTCGCGTCCGTCGTCGACGGCGACGCCGCCGACATCGATGCGGCTGTCCGGGCTGCCGACGCGGCTGCGGAGAGGTGGGCTGCCACCGCCCCGGCCGAACGAGCCGAGCACTTGCGCCGGTTGGCCGATGCTTACGAAGCGCGCGTCGACGAGATCGCCGAGCTGGTGACACGCCAGAATGGCACGCCGATCAGCTTGTCGCGGGCGATGCAGCAGCAGGTGCCGCTGAACTACCGGTACTTCGCGTCGCTGGCCGAGAGCATGGTCGAAGAGGAACCGCTGAAGACGTCCGTGGGCGATGCGATCCTGCAGCGTCAACCCGTCGGCGTGGTCGGCGCCATCACCCCGTGGAATGGGCCGCAGCCGTTGCTCGCGTGGAAGATCGGTCCCGCGCTCGCGGCGGGGTGCACCGCGGTGATCAAGCCGGCGCCCGAGACATCGCTCGATGCGTTCCTCTTCGCGGAGATCGCGGCAGATGCGGGCATCCCGGCCGGTGTGCTGAACGTCGTCACCGGGGGGCGGGAAACCGGTTCTGCCCTGGTGGAACACCCGCTCGTGCGCAAGGTCGCGTTCACCGGGTCCACCGTCGCGGGCAAGGCCATCGCCGCGGCCTGCGGGCAGGACCTCAAGCGAGTCACGCTCGAACTGGGGGGCAAGTCCGCCGCGATCTTGCTGGAGGACGTCGACCTCGACGCGTTCAAGCCGTTCGTCGCCTCGGCGTGCTCGCCGAACACCGGCCAGATCTGCCGGTCGCTGACGCGGGTGCTCGCTCCCCGGTCGCGGTACGACGAAGTGGTCGACGCGGTCAGCGCCGCCATGAGCGAGATCCCGATGGGTGATCCCACCGATCCGGGCAACCTCTTCGGGCCGCTGGTTTCCGAGCGACAGCGGGACCGGGTGGAGTCCTACCTGGAGCTGGGACGGCAGGAAGGAGCCAAGGCCGTCATCGGCGGTGGCCGCCCCTCGGCTCTCCCGCGCGGCTTCTACGTCGAACCGACCGTGTTCCGCGACGTCACCAACGACATGCGCATCGCCCGCGATGAGATCTTCGGTCCGGTCCTCGTCGTGATCCCGTACGAGGACGAGGAGGAGGCGATCGCGATCGCCAACGATTCCGAGTATGGGCTGGGCGGGGGAGTCTTCTCGCCGGACCGCGAACGCGCGACCGCAGTGGCACGCCGGGTCGTGACCGGCACGATCGGCGTCAACAGCGCGTCGTTCCCGATGGAAGCGCCGTTCGGCGGCGTGAAGAACAGTGGCATGGGCCGCGAACTGGGGCCCAGCAGCCTCGATCCGTACCTGGAGCTGAAGACGATCTTCCGGAGTTGACGAGTTGCGCCGTGGCTGAGCGGGGCTGCGTCCGCATCTGACAACGTCCTATGCGGATAGTTCTCGTCCGATGCCTTCCGGACATATCAGGGAATCAGGCGCCGGTCGCTGGGGGCCGTGTGGAAAGTACCGGTCGGTCTTCAGCGGCACGTCGAAGAGCGGGGATTGCGTCCAGCTGACCTCGGAACGGACGCGATCGCGCGAAACAGAAAGGAAGGCACGGATCATCACATGTCTGAGCCAGCGCCCTTCAACTCGGCCATGCCGAGTCCGCGTCCGCAGCCGGTAGTGGGCTCGTGATGGATCTCGGGACCATCGGGCAGGCCGCGCTGCGCGGGTTGAAGCCGGGACGGCCACTTCGCGATCCGGCGAGGCTGTTCCGCGTCGCGGTCGGAATGATCGCAGCAGCCATCGTCGGCCACTTCTTGTACGACTTCGACCGGCAAGTCCTCGTCTGCGTCGGAGCTTTCCTCGGCGGCATCGCATCTTTGATGCCGCACAACCGTTCGCGTCTCGTCGCGGCGACCCTGACCGGGGGCGCCGAAGTCGTTGCCGCGTTCGCCGGAGTCCTCTTGCACGGCCTGTGGTGGGTCATCCTCCCGCTGATCTTCATCGGCTTCTTCGCCGCCGGCATCCTCCGGGTGGTGGCTCTGGGCATCAGCATGCGGGCGCTCGTCGTCACGATCATCTTCGTCGCCTTCGCCGAGATCACCCCGTCGTTGCGCGTTGGTTTCCTGGAGATCGGGCTGTTCGGCATAGGCGTGGCGATCATGCTGCTGGCGCAGTTGCTCCCACCGTACGAACCGCGCCACGCAGTGCAGCGCCGTGTTGTGGGGGCGTTCTACGACACGCTGGCCACTGGAGGGCCCTACGGCCCTGCTCTGCTGGCCGCGGATCGCAGCCTCGCACTGCTGCACCGGCACAGCCACCGTGAGATCGATCGGCTGTACCAACTTGTGGAGCGGGGCGAGGAGATCGCCCAGTTGCTGCAAGCCCTCGACAACCGAGCTGGCGACAACGCGTCGCGCCCGATGGTATCCCGGCAGCTGAGCGAGATCAGCGCTGCTGTCCGTCGAGGTACGACCAAGGAATTGCCATCCGCCCCGACGCCGGCGAGCGAGCAGGATCGGCTGCAAAGCGCACTGGCCAACGCGGTCAACGCAGCCACGCAGGTCGCCGCTGGCGATGCGATCCCCCCAGCATCGGACGAGCGCCGGCCACCGACTTCCCCTGAACTGGTGCGTGACGAGCTGCGAGGAATTCACTCTTGAAGCTAGCCGACGCAATCGGGCTCGATCGCGTCGGCACCTGACCACCGGGGCAGGTCATGCCGGTGGCTCCTACGATTCGGGCCTACGCGGGTACGCCGGTTCGGTCGTGGATGCTTCTGCTTCGCGATCAGCGGTATCGCGCGTCTTGGCCCCAGCTGGCGAGCAGGAGGGACTCGTGGGTGGCGAGTTCGCCGGGCTGGGCTGTGAAGCAGAACAGGCTGCCCCGATCGCTCAGTCGACCGGGTCGTGCGCGGCCTGCCGGTGTTGGGCGCTCCAAGAGGCGAGGATGCGCAGTCCGTCGTGTGACGGTGAGCCGGCTTCGGCGGTCCAGGTGATCAGCTGCTGGCCGGGGTCGGTGGCGGAGGTGAGGGCGTTCCAGTCGAGGGTGAGGTCGCCGACGACGGGGTGGTGCATGGTCTTGGTGCCCATGCCGCGGCTCGCCACGTGGTGGGCGCCCCACCACTGGCGAAATTGATCGTCCTGCACGGACAATTCGCCGACGAGCGCGGTCAGTTGCGGGTCGTCGGGGGAGTCGGCGGCTTCCATGCGCAGGTGTGCGACGCAGGTCCGGGCGACGGTCTCCCAATCGTCGTAGAGAGTCCTCGTCGCGGGGTCGGTGAACACCATCCGGATGTAGTTGCGCTTGTTCGCCGGGATTCGGGAGAAGTCGGTCAGCAGCGCGGAGGCGAGGGGGTTCCACGCCAGGACCTCCTGGCGGCGCCCCATGACGATGGCGGGAACGGTGACGAGCTCGTCGAGCAGGCGTTGCAGCGGGGGCTGGACCTTCTGCCGCGCGCGCCTGCGCGGGCGGGCGGTGTCCTTGCCTGCCAGCTCGAACAGGTAGTCGCGCTGGTCGTCGTTGAGCTGCAGGACGCGGGCGATGGTGTTCAGGACCTGTGCGGACGCCTGCATGCGGCCCTGCTCCAGCCGCGTGTAGTAGTCGGTGCTGATCATCGCGAGCTGGGCCACCTCTTCGCGGCGCAGGCCCGGCACCCGACGCACCGCACCGGTCTCGGGCAGGCCCACTTGCCGCGGGCTCAGCTCGCCGCGCCGGGCCCGGAGGAACTCGCCCAGCTCGCTGCGGTGTGCATTCGTGCTGCTCATGACAACCCAGTGTCCCAGGCGTCGCTTTGAACGTCAGGGGGAGAGTTCTATCCCCGGAAGGCCACCTCCCCCGGTGCGGTCGGCTGAACTGTTCTGGCCGTCGGCCACGAGGCCCATGATTTCCGCCGCTCGGGACAGCGTGCTGCGCGCGTCATCGCTGGACTGCTGGGCCAGCCGCTGTTCCTGTCAGCGTTCCCGCGCCGAGTCCCCGTGCTCGATGCGAGCGCACCCGGCGGCGTTTAGCAGCGAAGCGCTGGGTGGCGGTCGCGGTCTACATCAGCGGTGCGTCGGTGCTGTCTCTGATCAGTTCGTTGGCGCTCAAGGAAGTTCCGGATGCGACCGCCGGCCGGGTGACGGTCATCGACGGCTGACGCCCCTCCGGTCCGGTGCACGGCCGCGATGGGCTCCCGCGCATCCGCAACTCGCTACACCTTGACGGACAAGGGATTCTTCGTGCAGACGTCTACAACGCTGAACGGGACGAACATGCACCTCGTCCCAGGCTGTGACGGTGCAGGACGGCAAGGCGGTCTCGGCTGAGGAGTACATCGGGCCGGAGAGGGACATCGCCGTGTAGGTGGTGCTCGCAGCCGTTCGTTCCCCGGACGACTCAGCGGCGATCCCGGTGGGTTGTCCGGGGATCCCTGTGTCCGGCGGCGTGCCGCGCGCGGATCGGCGGCCGGGACACGGGACGAATGGATACGGGTTGTACATCCAGGGATGTCAGTGCACGGCTTCGGCGGTCCAGGACGGGCGATCTGCGGCAACGAAGTTCGACCGCTCGGGAAGGGCGCAGCTTGCGTCCTTACACGGCGGATTCGCCCTCCCGCCCGAACTCCGCCACCAGACTGGTGCGGGGCCCAGCGGACTCGCCACCGGGGCCGAGCAGATCGAGGCTGAAGCCGTCCGCGGTCGGCTCGCCGTGGAGCTTGGCGGCCTGGCCGCAGAACAGCGGGGCCCGGTTCCGGTGCGTAAATCGGGTGGGGCGCCCGGGAGGCTGCTCGAGCCGGAGCACTTCGGCCAGGGTGAGCGTCATGAGCGGGCCGTGCACCACCAGGCCGGGATATCCCTCGACCACGGTCGCGTAGGGCCAGTCGTAGTGGATGCGGTGAGCGTTGGCAGTGGCGGCGGAGAAGCGCATGAGCAAGCTCGGATCGGTGGCGAAGTCCCAGGCCCACTCGCCCGTTCGCCGCAGCGGACGGCCGACCGGATGCAGCTCCGCGGCAACGTCGGCACGGGCTGTCGGTGCCGATGGCGCGGCCGCTTCCCGGTAGATGAGGTCTTGGCGCTCCTCGATCGCCAGCCGTCCGTTCGCGCCGAACAGCCGGGTGCGCACCACCACGATCACGAGCTTGCCGGAGCGACCGGACTTCTCGGACACGGACTCCACCGTGGACTCGCGTCGGACGACCTCGCCGATGCGAACATCGGCGTGGAAGGTCACCTCGCCGCCGGCGAACATCCGCCGCGGCAGTTCGATCGGGGGCAGGAACGCGCCTCGTGCAGGGTGGCCGTCGAGCGCCAATTCCGAAGAGACCGGCCACCGGGGCAGCGCGACCCAGTGCCACAACGGCGGGAGAGCGTCACCGGTCCCGGGTGCCGGTGTCCCGTCGTCGAACAGCTTGGCCAGCGTGGTCACGGGCCCTGGATCGACAAGTTCGTGCGTGGTTGCGGTGTGCGGTTCCCATTGCGTCATCGCTGTTCTCACGAACCTTCCGCCGGTCGCTTCTCGCTGACTGCCGGCATCTCTGAACTGACTGTCCTTGACGGTTGTGCGCCCGCCCGCGGTCGGTACCCCTTCCGGAGGTGCCGTCGGTCAGGACTTCGGCCAGATGCGGGTCTGGTCGTCGACGTGGTAGTCGAACACCAGCAGTCCGACCTCCTCCGCGGTGATCCAGTCCGCGAAACGCAGGTGGACCGGATGTTCCTGGTAGCGCCTCAGGGAGTGCTCGTCGTCGAACTCCATGAACAGCAGGTGGGAGTAGCCGCGGGTGCGAGCGCCGGTGAGGTCGGGGCCGAAGCGGATCACGCGCGCTTCCCCGATGGTCGAGAGCGATTCGATCCCGGCCGCCATCTGGCTGAGCTGATCGTCGGTGGGCGGGTGGCCGAAGCGGAAGGCCACGACGTGCTGAAGGGGCATCAGTTCCTCATCGTTTCCCGGGCCGTACCCGCATCACGCGCTGGATCCCCTCGGCGCGTGGTGGACGGCGGCTTCCAGCTCGGTTCGAACAGGCGCACACTTGCAGAAAAATAATATATAATGTCAACTTGAGTCTCAAGTAGCCGGCGGCATTCCAGAGCTGAAAGGCGTTCCATGCGTGAGACCGATGCCCCGAGGCCGTTGTCCGGCCTGGAGATCACCGAATGCGCGAGCTTCGTCGCCGGGCCGACCGGTGGGATGACGCTGGCGCAGTTGGGTGCGGACGTCGTGCGCATCGATCCGATCGGGGGCGGTAGTGACCATCGGCGCTGGCCCGTGGTGGGCGATGGCAACGGTGCCGCGGATGCGGAGTCGTACTACTGGACCTCGCTGAACAAGGGCAAGCGGTCGATCGCCGTGGACATGCGTTCGGATGAGGGGCGAGAGCTCGTCATCGCACTGGCCACCGCGCCGGGTGAGAACCGCGGTGTGCTGGTGGACAACGTGGTGGGCCGCCGGTGGATGTCCAACGAGGCGTTGGCCGCGCACCGGCCAGACCTCATCCACCTGCGGGTGCAGGGGTATCCCGACGGGAGCCCGGCGGTGGACTACACGGTCAACGCCGAGATCGGCATCCCGGGGATCACCGGACCAGAGGCCGTCGGAGCACCGGTGAACCACGCACTGCCCGCGTGGGATCTGGTGGCGGGGCTGACGGTGTCGACAGGAGTGCTCGCCGCGCTCTACGAACGGTCTCGAACTGGCCGAGGTGCCTACGTCGAGCTGGCGCTCTCCGACATCGCGCTGGCCGGTGTGGCGAACCTGGGCTGGCTGTCCGAGGTCGCGGAGCGGGGGAGCGAGCGGTCCCGGCACGGCAATCACGTCTACGGCAGCTTCGGCGTCGACTTCGCCTGCGCGGACGGTCAGCGGGTGATGGTCGTGGCACTGACCCCGGGGCAGTGGTCCGCGCTGTGCAAGGCGACCGGCACGGTCGAGGTCTTCGCCGCGCTGGCGACGGCGCTGGGGGCGGACTGGGCGGACGAGGCCGACCGCTACCGGAATCGGGAGACGATCACCGCGATCCTCAAGCCCTGGTTCGCCGCCCGCGACAGTGCGCAGGTGCGCGACGAGCTCGACGCCGCACGGGTGCTCTGGGGCAAGTACCAGGGGATGGGCGAGGTCGTCGCCGAACATCGGGCCGGGCGGCACGCCGTGCTGGCCGACGCGACCTTGCCCGGTGGTGCCGAGGCGATCACGGCCCGGTCTCCGATGCGTTGGAACGGCGATCACGGCGGCGCGGGAGTGGCGCCGGAGCTGGGGCGCGAGACGGACCAGGTGCTCGCTACCCGGCTCGGGCTCAGCGGTGCGGAGATCAGCGCTCTCCGCTCGCGTGGAGTGGTCGCGGGACCGCGCGGCGACTGAGTTCTCCGTTCCCCGTTGACCAGAACAATGATTGAACATAATATATTTTGCACTGGTGGAACGCGGAGGCGAACCGACCCGAGCGCCCTCGGTGTCCCGAGGGCCGTCATGGAAAGGAGCTGCCGCGTGAGCGCTCCCCTGGAGGGGATCACGGTCCTGTCGATCGAGCAGGCGATCTCGGCCCCGCTGTGCACCCGTCATCTCGCCGATCTCGGCGCCCGCGTGATCAAGGTGGAGAATCCCGGGTTCGGGGACTCCACCCGGCACTACGACGGGGTGGTGCGCGGGATGGCAGCGCACTTCGTCTGGCTCAACCACGGCAAGGAGTCCGCTGAGCTGAACCTGACCGACCCGGCCGACGCCGAGGTCTTCGCGCGACTGCTGACCAAGGCCGACGTGCTGGTCAGCAACCTTGCGCCGGGCGCGCTGGGACGGCTGGGCCTCGACCCGGCGGATTTGCTGGAACGCTACCCGCGGTTGATCGTCGTCGACATCTCCGGCTACGGAAGGGGTGGGCCGCTCGACCACAAGCGAGCCTACGACCTGCTCGTGCAGGCCGAGGGCGGGTCTGCTTCGATCACCGGGCTGCCGGGGCAGCCGGCCAAACCGGGTATCCCCGTCGCAGACATCGGCACCGCTCTCTACGCCTACTCTGCGGTTCTCGCCGCGCTGTATGACCGTGATCGGACCGGGCGGGGCACCGTCATCCCGATCGCGATGCTCGACGTGGTCGCGGAGATGATGGGCTTCGCGCTCAACGCGGTGCTGCACGGCGGCGAGGAGCCGGAGCCGGTCGGCATGGGCTCGCCGATGATCGCCCCGTACGGCGCGTACGCCACCAAGGACGGCCAGACGGCGGTGCTCGGCACCACGAGCGATCGCGAGTGGCGACGCTTGGCCGGGGACCTCCTGCAGCGCCCGGACCTGGTCGAGGACACCCGCTACGCGCGCAACGCGGACCGGGTGGCCCGGCGCGCGGAGCTCGACGAGATCCTCGGTGCCTGGTGCGCGGTCCGCGACCTCGCCGACATCCAGCGACTTGCCGACGAAGCAGGCATCGGCAACGCCAGGCTGAACAGCGTCCGCGACCTCGCCGAACACCCGCAACTGGCCCAGCGCCACCGCTGGCGCCAGGTCGGATCCCCCGTCGGTCCCGTCGCGGCACTGCTGCCGCCGGCCCTGGGGCAGGGATGGGAGGTGCCCGAGGGGCGCGTCCCGGCACTCGGGGCGGACACCGCGGCGATTCGCGCGGAGGCGGCCGAACTGCAACTGCCGGACCGAGCGGACGACGACTCCGTCTAGGACTGCATCACGCTGCCGGAGCCGCGGCAGTCGGAACAAGCGCTGCTGTGCAGCTTTAGCCAAGGAGATTTCACCGTGCTTGCTTCGAATTCGGTGCGCCGCGCCGCGATCGTCAGCCCGTTGCGAACCCCGGTCGGCGCCTTCGGCGGCGCTCTCCGCGACGTCCCTGTGGAGGACCTCGCCGCCACCGTGGTCAAGGCCGTGGTGGCGCAGTCCGGTGTCGACGCTGAACGCATCGACGACGTGGTCTTCGCCCAGTCCTACGCCAACTCCGAGGTGCCGTGCGTCGGTCGCTGGGTGGCGCTGCACGCGGGCCTGCCGATCAGCGTGCCCGGCATGCAGCTGGACCGCCGGTGCGGTGGCGGGCTCCAGGCTCTGGTGACGGGCGCGATGATGGTGCAGACCGGCGCCGCTGACGTGGTGCTCGTGGGTGGCGTGGAGTCGATGAGCCGCATCGAGTACTACTCCACCGCGACCCGGTGGGGAGCTCGCGCCGGAACGGTCTCGCTCTACGACCGGCTCGACCGCGGCCGGGAGCGTTCACAGCCCGAAGCGCGCTTCGGCCGGATCTCGGGAATGATCGAGACGGCGGAGAACCTCGCGTCGGACTACGGCATCGAGCGCGCGCAGGCCGACGCCTACGCGGTACGCAGCCACCAGAGGGCCGCTGCGGCCTGGAAGGACGGCCGGTTCGCCGACGAGGTCGTCCCGGTCGAGGTGCCGCGGCGCAAGGGCGACCCGATCGTGGTCGACACCGATGAGGGAGTGCGGCCCGATTCCACGCCGGAGACCCTGGCACGGCTGCGGACCATCGTGCCGGACGGGACCGTCACCGCGGGCAACGCCAGCCAGCAGAACGACGCGGCCGCCGCCTGCTTGCTCGTCGCCGAGGACAGGCTCGCGGACCTCGGCCTGGAACCGCTGGGGTTCCTGGACTCCTGGGCCGCAGCGGGATGCGACCCTGCTCGGATGGGCATCGGTCCGGTGCCCGCCTTGGACAAGCTCGCGGCGCGCAGCGGGACCGACACGCGCAGCCTGCTCGACGGCCTGGACCTCGTGGAGCTCAACGAGGCGTTCGCGGTGCAGGTGCTGTCGGTGCTGGAGGGATGGGACTGGCGCGACCACGACCGGCTCAACGTCAACGGTTCCGGGATCTCCCTGGGACACCCCATCGGTGCCACCGGCATGCGCATGGTCACCACGCTGCTGCACGAGCTGAGGCGGCGCGGTGGCGGCAGGGGCCTGGCCACGATGTGCATCGGCGGCGGACAGGGCCTGGCCGCGACCTTCGAAACGGCCTGACGTACCGGTTCGGAGAAGTCCGACCCATCAGTAACTGTACATAATATATAACAATTTCCCTGGTATGCCCCGTCGAGCGCACCCCGGCGATCAGCGCGCAGGTGCGGTGGGACTTCCGCGAGCGGAACGTCCCGATGAGTTCGATCTCGGGGTGATCACCGATTCACAGGAGGCGTCATGGCAGCCGCTCCGTTCTCGGCGAACTACTGGAGCGCCGTGGAAACCCTTTCACCGGCGGAGGCGCGCGCGGTCCAGGACGAACGCCTGCGTGAGCAGCTGGACTACCTGGCTGCGCACAGCGAGTTCTACCGGGCGAAGTTCGCCGAGCACGGCGTCGACGTGGCGAAGGTCCGCACCGTCGAAGACCTGGCGGACCTGCCCTTCACCGAGAAGCAGGAGCTGCGCGACAGCCTGGCCGCCGCGCCACCCCTGGGTGCGCACGCGGCGGCGGACGCCGCGGACATCGTGCAGGTGCAGGCGTCGTCGGGGACCACGGGAAGCCCGTCCTACGTCGGGCTGACCGCCGGCGACGTCGTCACCTGGTGCGAGCTGGGCGCCCGCGCGCTGTATGCGAACGGGTTCCGGCCCGGTGACCGGCTGCTGCACGCCTTCGGGATGAGCAAGGGCTTCGTCGGTGGCCTGCCGGTCATCCAGATCCTGCAGTACATGGGGATCGTGGACATCCCGATCGGCGCGGAGGCAGGCGCCGAACGGTTGTTGCGGGTGCAGGCCGACCAGCGTCCGAACGCGATGATCGGCACGCCCAACTTCCTGGCCCACCTGGCCGAGCAGGCACCGCGGATCGTCGGCCGCCCGGCGAACGAGCTCGGCGTCCGCGCGATCAGCGTCGGCGGTGAGCCGGGCGGCGGGCTGCCCTCGGTCCGGGAGAAGATCGAGTCGCTGTGGGGCGCGAGCTCGCGCGAGATGCTGGGCGGCACGGACATCGCCTGCACCTACTGGGGCGAGTGCGAGGCGGCGGACGGGATGCACTTCCTGTCCCCAGACCTCATGGTCGCCGAGCTGATCGACCCGGACACCGGCCAGCGCATCGAGCCGGTGGCGGGTGCGCAGGGCGAGCTCGTCTACACCGCGCTGCGCCGCCAGGCGTCGCCGCTGCTGCGGTTCCGCACCCGGGACCACGTGGTGGTCACCGGTACCGACTGCTCCTGCGGGCGGACCGGGTTCAAGGTCCGCTGCATCGGCCGCACCGACGACATGCTCATCGTCCGCGGCATCAACGTCTTCCCCTCGGCCATCAAGGAACTGGTCGCCGAGCTGGTCCCCGCCACGACCGGCGAGCTGCGCATCCGCGCGGACTTCGAAGGTCACTCGACCCAGCGGCCGCTCCCGCTGGTGGTGGAGCACGCGCAAGGGATGGGTGAGGCGAAGCAGGCGGAGCTGCGGACGGCCATCGAGACCCGGATCCGCTCGGCGCTCAACGTCAAGACCACCGTCGACCTCGTCCCCGACGGCACCCTCAAGCGCCCGGACCACGTCAAGGTCAACCTGATCGAACGGGTCTGAAGAGGGCGGAGAGCTGGTCCCGGGTGAGGGGGCGGCCCGGGGCCAGCAGCAGGTGCCTCCTCGGTAGCGTGGACCGATCTCGCGAGAGTACCGGTCTGCGCTGCGGTACTGCGGCGAGAACAGAGGTCCGCACGCGCGGCTCAGGCGTCCTGCGGGCGGTCGAGCAGCTGCTTGAGCAGTGCGCGCGCGGCCGGACTCGGACTGCGCCCGTGCGCGGTGGCGATGTGGATCTTGCGCACCGCCCACGGCTCGGTGAGTTCGACGACCGCGACACGGGTGCGGAGGTCGTGGTCGAGCAGGCACTCGGGCACCGCGGTGACGCCGAGCCCGGCTTGGACCAGGCTGATGGCCACGCTCGCGCTCTTCACCACGTGCCTGGACTCGAAGTCCAGGCCGAGGCGGCGGGCGGCGGAGCGGAACGCGCCGGCCATGGCGCCGACCGCGATGAGGTTCTCGGGCAGGAAGTCCTGGAAGGTCGCGCCGGAGCGGCCGGCGAGCTGGTGGTCGGCCGGCACGACGGCCACGATGCGGTCCTGCCGGTAGGGGGTGACGTCGATGCCGTCGAGATCGAGTTCGTAGGCGGCGGCGAACACACCGATATCGGCCTCGCCGCGCGCGACCTGGTGGATGATCTCGGCGTTCTCGAGTTCGCGCACGGTCAGGTCGACCAGCGGGTACTCGCGGCAGTAGTCGCCCAGTTCGCGGGCCAGGAACGGATTGATGATGGATCGGGCGGACGCGATCGCCAGCTCACCGCGCACTCCGTCGGTGAAGGTGGCGATCTCGGACCGCATGTCCTCGAGGCTGTCGAAGATCGCGCGAACGTAGCGCTCCAGGACCGCGCCAGCAGGGCTCGGCGCGACTCCTTTCGGGCCGCGCTCGAGGAGCTGGATGCCGGCGATGTCCTCCAGGGTCTGGATCCGCTTGGTGGCCGTGGAGGCCGCGATGTTCTCCCGGATCGCGGCGAGCCCGATCTGCTTCTCCTCGATCGCGGACAGGAACAGCCGCAGCGTGAACAGGTCGACCTGGCGGATCAGGTGTAGCCGGTTGAACATGCGTCCCTCGCCTTCGGACCGCCTCGCGGCGCTCGCTGCCCTTCCGCCCTTGATGAACACAATATATATTAAGTTTTCGCGACCGTCACGGAGTCGCGAGGAGAGGCGGCGATGCCGGAATGCGCCTATGCCCGCTGGCCAACGGGGAATGCATCGGGCCCCAGATGGACATCGCGGCTCAGGCTGGAGCGCCCGGACGCGCCGTCCGGGCAGGTTTCCCTCACGTCCCTCGGCCGGATGTCCAGAGCTCGAACTTGTGAGGTGCTACCTCTGCCATGACCAAATTCCCTGCTGCAGAATCGGTGTCCATCGGTGAGCTGGTGGACCTGACGGGCAAGACGGCCCTCGTCGTCGGCGGCGCTATGGGCATCGGCCTCGGCATCGTGCGCCGCCTGCACGAAGCCGGTGCCAACACCGTGCTGTCGGACATCAACGGCGCCGCCGCGGAGCAGGCGGTGGCGGAGTTCTCGGAATCCGACCGGATCCACGCGGTCGTCGGCGACGTCAGCGATCCGGAGGACGCGGAAGCCATGGTGCGCGCAGCCGTCGACCGGTTTGGCGCCCTGGACATCTTCGTGAACAACGCTGGTATTTACGGGATCTCGCCATTCCTGGAGACGAGCTTGGAGACCGCCCGGCGCACGCTCGAGGTCAACCTGCTGGGCGTCATGGCCTGCTCGCAGGCGGCCGCCCGGCAGATGATCGCGCAGGGCAGCGGTGGCCGGATCGTCGTGGTGAGCTCCATCGAATCCCTGACCCCGTCGTTGGTCGGGATGGGGCACTACGGCGCGTCGAAGCACGGCGTCGCCGGCTTGATCAAGACCATGGCACTGGAGCTCGCCCCGCACGGCATCTCGGTCAACTCCGTTGCACCCGGCGGCATCCGAACTCCCGGCCTCGGACCGCTCGACGACGACGTGCTCGATGCGTTCGAAGCGGTGGTCCCGATGGGGCGGATGGGCCTGCCGGACGAGATCGGCCGGGTGGCCCTGTTCCTCGCCTCCGACCTCGCGGCCTACATGACCGGAACCCAGGTCGTCGTGGACGGCGGCCGAACGCTGCGCGGCGCAGCAGTCTGACGGAAGGAATCCCCGCAATGCCCAACACCATCGTCGAACAGCTGGCGGACTTCACCGCTCGCAGCGATTTCACCCAGCTGCCAGCGGATGTCGTCGAGGAGTCCAAGCGCATCGTGCTGGATTCGATCGGTTGCGCACTTGGCGCGGTCAACCAGCCCAAGGGCCGAATCGGCATCGACTACGGCCGGATGACGGGGGGTTCGGACGGTGATGCCACCATCATCGGTACGCCGGAACGGGTTTCGGTGTTCGGGGCGTCGTTCGCCAACGGCGAGCTGATCAACACGCTCGACTCCGATGCGGTGCTCCCGCCCGGGCACGTCACCCCGTACGTGCTGCCCGGCGCGCTCGCCGTTGGGGAGAGCTCCGGTGCTTCGGGCAAGGACCTGATCACCGCGGTCGCCGTCGCGCACGAGATGTCCTACCGCATCGGCAAAGCGATGGACTACCTGCGCGACGTCAAGGACGGCGAGGTGAACACCCCGAAGGTCTACGGCTACAGCAGCACCGTCTTCGGGGCGACCGCGGCGATCACCAAGCTGAAGGGGCTCGCACCCGAGGTCCAGGCGCACGCGCTCGGCATCGCCGGCCTCGTCGCTCCGGTCAACTCCTTCCGCTCGTGGAGCATGCACACGCCGACCTCCACGATCAAGTACCTGCTGGCCGGTACGCTGACCCAGTCCGCGTTGACCGCCGCGCACATGGCAGAGCTGGGGCACCGCGGAGACCTGCAGGTGCTCGACGACCGGGAGTTCGGCTTCCCGCGCTTCATCGGGACGACGCGCTGGGAGCCCGAGAACATCACCGATGCGCTGGGGAGCGAGTGGCGGTTCCCAGCCGAGCAGACCTTCAAGCCGTACCCGCACTGCCGGATCCTGCACGCGCTGCTGGATTCGCTTGGCGAGATCGTGGTGGACAACGACCTGAAGCCGGAGGAGATCGACAGCATCAAGGCGCTGGTCGAGGGTTTCGTCGAGCAGCCGCTCTGGCTCAACCGCACCATCGAGCATCCGCACGACGCGCAGTTCAGCATCGCTCACGGACTCGCGGTCGGGGCGCACCGCGTGCCGCCAGGACCGGCCTGGCACGACCCGGAGCTCATCCACAGCAAGTCCGTGCTCGACCTGATGGACCGGACGACGCACGAGGTCCATCCGGACTACGTTGAGATGCTCAAGGGCAACGCCGCCAGCCGTCCGGCCCGCATCGAGGTGTCGGCGCGCGGTGAGGTGTTCGTGGGGGAGCGGCGCTACCCGAAGGGCAGCAAGTCGCCGGAACCGGAGACCACGATGACCAACGACGAACTCGCCGACAAGTTCCGCCGCAATGCGGAGGGAATCATCCCCGAGTCCAACGTGGACCGAATTGTGGACGCCGTCCTGAACCTCGAAACCGTCGCCGACATCGGCACGATCATGAAGGACACCGCGGTCCGGAGCTGATCGCGAGGCTGGCGCCGCAGTTCGCTCTGCTGCGTCGGCCTCGCTCGCTCTGCGCAGTGGTAGTCTGCAGCCAATAATTTATCGTTGCTAACTAATGAAGTGGGGGCGCCGGTGACCGAGGTGAGCCCTCGCCCCGCGCTGGTACTGCTCAGGGATCGCCGCTTCGGTACGTTCTTCTTCGGCAAGACGCTCTCCCTCGCGGGGTTGTGGAGCCACAACGTCATCGCCGCAGTGCTCGCGTACCAACTCACCGGCTCGGTGCTCTACGTCGGGCTGGTCAGCGTCGTGCAGTTCGGTCCGCAGTTGCTCTTCGTGGGTGCGAGCGGTGTCGCCGCCGACCGAGGAGATCGGCGGCTACAGATCATCCTCGGCCGCCTCGTCTGCACCGCCGGATCCGCCGCGCTCGGCGTCTGGTGCCTGCTCGACGGCAGCGACGGTCCCGTGGGCAGGGTGATGATCCTGGCTGCATCCCTGGTCATGGGCATGGGGCTCGTGCTGGGCGGGCCGGCGCTGCTCGCGATCGTCCCCGCGCTGGTCCGGGAAGCCGAGATCCCGACGGCTGTCCGGTTGGACTCGCTGCCGATGCTCGTGGGCAGGTCCACCGGCCCGGCGCTCGGCGCGCTGCTGATCGCCTGGTCCGGTCCCGGGGCGGCGTTGTTCGTCGCCGCTGCGACCAACGTGCTCTTCTCCGCCGTCGTCGCCGTGCTCCGCGTCGACGAGCCCGAGGAGCGCGATCCCGAGGCGGACAACTCGATGCGGGTGGCGGTGCAGTACGTGCGCCGCGAGCGCAGGATGGGGTTGATCCTGCTCGGGATCGTCACCATCGGCGTGGCAGCCGACCCGGCGCTCACCCTCGCCCCGGCCATCGCCGAGGCCGCAGGGGGTGACACGGCCACGGTCGGGATCTTCGCGTCGGCGTTCGGCATCGGAGCCGCGCTCGGCGTCGTGGTCATGGGGCCGCTGGAGCGGTGGTTCGGGCGTTCGCAGCTCGTGGCCGGCGGGCTGTGCGTGCTCGGCGCGGCCACCGCCGTGCTCGCGTTGTCGCCGCCCATCGCGGTGCTGGTAGGCGCATTCGCCTTCGCTGGCGCCGGGATGTCCGTGGCGCTCACCAGCTTGACGACGTTGCTCCAGGTCGCCGTCCCGGACTCGCTGCGCGGGCGCGTGATGAGCTTGTGGCTGGCATGCTTCGTCGGGTCGCGCCCGATCGCTGCGCTGCTCAACGGGGCGTTGGCGGACGTGTTCTCCGTTCCGGTGGCCCTGGTGATCGCCGCCGCGCTGGTGGCGGTCACCGCGTGGGCCTGCCGCCCTGCCAAGATGCGCGGCAGCCAGCGGGAATGCTGAGCAGCGGGACCCCGGCCGGAGGTGTTCCGGCCGGGGTATCCGGTCAGTCTGCAGATGCCCGGCTAGCGGTGGTCTCACCCGAGTCAACGCCGGTCGAGCCGGTGGGGTTCGCCGCTGATCGGGAATCGACGCGGTGCTTCTGGTCGAAGAGCGCGCCCAGGAGCACCAGGACAGCAGAAGCCGCGATCAGCAGGGACACGCCCCAGGTCGAGTGGCTGGGCGACATGGTGACCATGGCCAGCGCGGCCAGCGGGGCGAGACCGCCGGCCACCGCACCGCTGATCTCCCGTCCAGCGCCGAGGCCCGAGGAACGGACCTCTGTCGGGAACTGCTGTGCCATGAACGGGCTGCTCGCCACGATGATGATCGGGGCGAGGACACCTGTTGCCAACATCAGCAACGCCCAGATGTAACCGGGGCGTCCGGTGTCGAGGACCCAGAACATCGGGAAGGAGAGCAGGAGGACCCCGATCGCGCCGACCACCATGACGCGGCGGATCGAGGTCCGGTCGCAGATGCGGCCGATGAGCGGGACCGCGATGATGGCGACCGCGCTGGCCAAGGTGATGCCGAACGATCCCACGTTGGCGGCGACGCCTTGGAATTCGGTGAGGTAGGACAGGGAAAAGGTCTTGAAGGTGTACGAGATCGCTGCGTAGCCCCCGTAGACCGCCGCCACGACCAGCAGGCCGCGCCAATCGGACCGCACCAGGTCGCGCAGGACGTGGATCCCCTTGCGCTTGCGGGCATCCTTCGCCACCTGCTCGAATTCCGGTGTCTCGGGCATGTTGCGGCGGATCCACCAGCCCACGCCGACGAGGGCGAAGCTGGCGATGAACGGGATCCGCCAACCCCAGCTGTAGAGGAACTCGTTGCCGAAGCTGGTGACGGCGGTGACCGCCAGCGATGCCGCCAGCAGACCGATCTGCGCTCCCAGCGCGGGAAGCGCTGCGTAGCGCCCCTTCGTCTTCTCGTCGGCGTACTCGTAGGCCACGGTGATGGCGCTGCCCAGCTCCGCGCTCGCCCCGAAGCCCTGCAGGATCCGCAGGACCACCAGGAGCACTGGCGCCGCGATGCCGATCGACGCAAAAGGGGGCAGCAGGCCGATGAGCCCCGATGCGATGCCCATGAGCAGCAGGCTGAGCGAGAGGACTGCCTTCCGGCCGATCTTGTCGCCGAGCGCTCCGAAGAGCACCCCGCCCAGCGGGCGGGCCAGGAAGCCGACCGCGAAGGTCGCGAAGGCCGCCAAGGTGCTTAGGGACGAGTTGCCCGAGGGGAAGAAGATCTTCCCGAACACCAGCGCCGCCATGGAGGCGTAGAGGTAGAAGTCGAACCACTCGAGCGTCGTGCCGATCACGACGGCGGGGCCCACGCTCTTCGGGGGCTGCGGTGGTGCGGATCCGGTTGCGGGTGGTCCAAGCGTCATCGATCGACCCTTCGCTGTTGCAGTCCCGTGTGGTTGCCACCACATGGACAGGAGGGCCATAAGATACACAAAATATTATGTGAAACAAAGAGGTCGCCTGGTCGGACGGACATGTCTGCCCGACCAGGCGTCGTTGGCGATCAGCTCCGCGTCTTCAGCGCTGCGTCGAGCTGGTCGTTGTCCGCGCCGATGTCGCGCGCGGCGTGCAGCGGCGGTGGGCGCTTGCCGTCGAAGGACAGGGGCAGGCCGACCAGGCCGAGGCCGTCCTCCTCGGTCTTGCCGATGATGTCCAGTTCCCGGGTCTGCTCGTGGGCGACCACGTCGGCGACGGTCTGGACGGGGGCCACCGGGATCCCGTGTTCCTGCAGCAGTTCCTGCCAGTGGACGCTGGGCTGCTGACTGAGCTGGTTGCCGATCAGCCGGTCGATCTCCGCCCGGTTCCGCAGCCGGGCCTGGTTCGTCGCGAACCGCTCGTCGGCGGCCCACTCCGGATGCTCGAGCGCCTCGCACAGCATGGCGAACAGCGAGTCGTTGGCGCAGCTGACGATCAGGTCTCCGTCGGCCGTCGAGTAGGCGCGGTGCGGCACGATGAAGACGGCGCCCGAGCCGTGCCGGCCACCGGGGTGGCCGTCGGCGTTGTAGTTGGCGATACCAACGGACATCCACGCGATGGCGGTCTCCAGCAACGAACCGCTGACCGTCGCACCGCTGTGCTTCGCCTGGCGCCGGTACAGGGCCGAGAGGATGCCGATCACAGCCCACATCGCGGATCCGAAGTCGATGATGGACACACCGGCGCGCACCGGCGGCTGCCCGTCCTCACCGGTGATGCTCATGATTCCGGAGAACGCCTGCATGAGCGGGTCGTAGCCGGGGTAGTTGCGCAGCGGTCCGACGTGCCCGAACGCCCCGATCTCGCAGTGGACCAGCTCGGGTTTGGTGACCCGGAGGCTGTCCGCGTCCAGCCCGTACTTCGCGCTGGTGCCGGGCCGGAGGTTGTGGATGAAGACGTCGGCTCGTTCGGCGATCAGCCGGTGCAGCGTCGCGAGCTGGTCCCGGTCCTTGATGTCCAGGCTGACGCAGCGCTTGCCGCCGTTGAGCGCGTGGAAGGCGGCACCGCTGCCCTTCCATGTGCTCGGGCCCCAGCCGCGCGCAGAGTCGCCCGTGGGCCGTTCCACCTTCCACACCTCGGCGCCGAGCTCCGCGAGGATCTTCCCGGCGAACGGCGCGGAGGCGCTGTCGCTCAGCTCCACCACGACGACCCCGGACAGGGGCAGGTCACGTAGCATCATTGCTCTCCGCTTCCCTAGACGACCGTTTGTTGCAGTTGTGAGGAATGCGTTTCCCGCGAACCGGGGTTCAAACGCCCCGGACCGGATCGGCGGCGACCGCGGCACCAGAGGCCAGCAAGTCGTCGATCTCGGCCCGGGCGAAGCCGTACTCGGTCAGCAGCTGTTCGGTGTGCTCGCCCAGCCGCGGCGCGGGGAAGCGCAGCTCCGGCTTGCTCTCGCTCCACTGCTGGGGGATCCCCAGCATCCGGAGCCGGCCTTCCGTCGGGTGCTGCTCGTCGACGAAGAAGCCCACCTCGGCCAGGTGCGGGTCGTCGAGCAGCGTCTCGGGGGTGTTCATCCGGATGACCGGGATGTCGGCCTCGGTCAGCAGTTCTAGCCACTCGTCGGTGCTCTTGGTCTCGAAGACTTCCGCCAGGAACTCGTACAGCAGGCCGATGTGCTCGGTCCGGCCGTGGATGTCGGCGAAACGCGGATCCTCGGCCAGGTGCGGGTGCCCGGACAACTCGAAGAACCGCCGCCAGTGCCGGTCGGTGTAGACGTTGACCCCGATGTGCCCGTCCGAGGTCCGGTACGGACGCCGGTCCGGGTTCATCATCCGCGCGTAGCCGGAGTCGCCGATGGACGGGACGAAGGTGTGCCCGTAGAGGTGATCGCCCATCACGAAGTGCGCGAACGTCTCGAACATCGGCACCTGGACTTCCTGCCCTCGTCCGGTCCGCTCCCGTCTGAACAGCGCCATCGACACCGCCGAAGTGGCGGCCATGCCGACGACGCGGTCCGCGATCGCGGTGGCCACGTACTCGGGCGGGCCCGACTTGCGGCTCTGCAGAACGGGCATCCCCACGGCGGCCTGGATCAGGTCGTCGTAGGCCGGGCGGTCCGCGTGCGGACCGTTCTGCCCGAAACCGAAGGCCCCGCAGTAGACGAGCCGCGGGTTGATCGAGCGGGTGTCTTCGTAGGACAGACCGAGCTTGGTCATCGACTTCGGCCTGATGCTGTGCAGCAGGACGTCGGCGCTGCTCAGCATCCTCTTGAGCGCGGCATTGCCCCCGGCGGTCTTGAGGTCCAGGACGATGCTGCGCTTGTTCCGGTTGAGGTGCAGGAAGATCGCGCTCATACCGGGGTTGCGACATGGCCCGACGCCACGGGTCGTGTCGCCTTGCAGTGACTCGACCTTGGTGACGTCGGCGCCCATGTCGGCGAGCAGCAGCGAGGCGTAGGGACCCATGAAGTTCGACGTCAGGTCGATGACCCGCACGCCGTCCAGCGGCCCGGCCACGTCACTGCTCCGGTCCGTCGTCGACCAGTGCGAAGACCGGCAGCTTCTGCTCCCCGCGCTGCACGTAGCGGACTGCCACCGCGCGGCCGATCTCGATCTCTTCCGGATCGCCGTCGATCTGGGCGAACAGGAAGTAGTCCTCTTCCAGGTGCACGAATCCGACGGTGTAGGGCACGATCGAGGCCCACACCGGTGTCGGGCCGCGCATGATCGTGCTGTGCGAGTAGATCGTGCCGCGCCCGTTGGAGCGCTTCCACGTCAGCGCGGTGGAAGAGCAGCCGGGACAGTGGGAATGCGCGGGCCACACGGCCTGCGCGCAGTCGGCGCAGTGCTGGAAGGCCAAGTCCTCGCCCGACAGCGCGTGCCAGTACGGCTGCGCGTCGAGCAAGCGGTACGGCTGCGGCCAGTCGTGCAACGTCGTTGTCTCACCCATGCCGTGCTCCCAATCGTGGCTCAGGTCGAAGTGGACAGCAGCAGCACGCTGCCTGCGGCGAGCATGCCGCCCGCACCCTGGACCAGCGCGGTCTTCGGACGACGGGTCGGGGCGTGGCCGAGTGCGGTGCCGCGCAGTTGGCGGGTCGCCTCGATCATGCTGTCCATGTTGCAGGAGATCCCGGGCTGGCCGAAGGACAGCCAGCCTCCGTTGGTGTCGGTCGGCAGGTCCCCGTCGATACCGGTGCGGCCTTCGCGGTAGACGTCGATACCGCTGCCCTTCTTCGCGAACCCGAGGTCCTCCATGACGATCGGACCCATGTGCGCGAAGTTGACCGAGATCTGCGCCATGTCGACGTCGTCGGGGGTGAGCCCGGACATGGCGTAGGCCTGGCGCGCTGCCTCCGCCGTGGCGGTGTGCGTGAGGTTCGGGAACGTTCCCAGACCGGGGAACTTGCAGCTGCGCATGTTCATCCGGTCGGTCAGGTATTCGTGCGTGGTGGCCGACCCGTATCCGAGCAGGTAGACCGGATCGCGGGCGTGCCGGGCGTTCTCCGGCGACGTCACGACCAGCGCGCCTCCGGTCCCGCCGCCCCAGGTGGAGCACATCCACCGGCGCAGCGGAGTGGCGACGTACGGCGAGGACAGCACCTTTTCGCGGTCGATCTCGCCGTGCTTGGCCTTCGCCGCGTGCGGGTGGTGGGCGCCCCATCGTTGGTTGGCCACCGCGACGTCGGCGAGGTCCTCCTCGGTCACGCCGAACTCGTGGAAGTACCGCTGCGCCGCCTGCGCGTACAGCGAGGGGATCGTCGGGCCGTAGGCCACCTCGAACTGGGGGTCCGCATCGGCTTCGGCACCCATCGCCACCGCGTCGACGAACAGCTCGGTCGCATCGCTCTGCAGGCACAGCACGTACTCCGCGGTCCCCGCGGCGATCTGCTGCGACGCGATGGCCAGCGATGCGGTCAGCCCGGCGCCGTGCAGCGTGAGCTCGCTGGTGAACGTCACGGGCATCTGCATGTGCGAGATGAAGATGTTGCTCCACTGCGAGCGCTTGTCGGCCCACGGCGAGCGCCCGGTGAACACGGCGTCGACCTGGTCCTTGCGGATGCCGGCTTCCGCGAGCGCGGCCGTCGTGGCCTCCGCCGCGAGCTGCAGCGGGTCCTTGCGGTCCGCCTTCGAGGCGTAGGCATCACCCATGCCCACGATGGCGGCGACCGGTTCGCCTGCCATGGCGGTCACTTCCCCTCCGGCTGCTTCTCCGTCGGCAGCGAAGCCGCCAGCAGCGCTTCGAGGTCCGCGCGGCGGCGCAGCATGAGCAGGCTCCACTCGCTGCGCTGCACGACGTACCCGTCCTGGTTGAGCGCCTTCATCAGGAAGGTCGTGACGCCGTACTTCTCGTCCTTCTCCTTCTTGGCGGTCACCTCGGCGGTGACGTAGATGGTGTCGTCGATGGCCACCGGCTTGAGGTAGCGCAGGTTGTCGATGCCGTAGTTGGCCTGGATGGCGGGGCCGAACTGGATCAGCCCGGTCATGATCGAGTAGGTCAGCGAGCCCTGCACGAGGCGCTTGCCGAAGCGGGTCTGCTCGGCGTAGTGCTTGTTGGAGTGGATTTCGATCCAGTTCCCGGTCAGCGCGCAGTAGTTGACCACATCGGCCTCGGTGATCGTGCGCCCGCCGGTCCGGAAGACCTGCCCGATCTCAAGCTCGTCGTAGGGCATGTCGATGCGATTGTTGATGGTGCTCATGGGGTTCTGCCTCTCGTTCGGGCGGTGGATCAACGGCGCATCGACTTGGCGATGATGGTGCGCTGGATCTGGGAGGTGCCGCCGCCGATGGTGGACTGGATGCTCTCGCGCAGGTAGCGCTCCATGTCGGCCTCGGGGAGGTTGGCGTAGCCGCCGAGGATCTGCATGCCGTCCAGGGCGCAGGCCTTCAGCGTCTCGGAGCCGTACAGCTTGGCCATCGAGGTCTCGCTGGCTGCGGGGAGGTTCTCGGCCTTCATCTGCGCGGCGCGGTAGCAGAGCAATCGCGCGGCGTCGACCCGCGTTTGGTTCTCGGCCAGCATGTGCTTGAGCACCTGGAAGTCGTAGATCGGCCGGCCGAACTGGGTCCGCTCGTGGGCGTACTTGTTGGCCGCGTTCACGGCTTCCTGGGCGTTGCCGACGTAAGCCGCGGCCACCGCGCAGCGCTCCAGTTCGAGGTGCTCGGTGATGATCTTCCACCCCTGGCCGACCTCGCCCAGCAGGGCCTCGGCGGGAACGCGGACCTCGTCGAGGAAGATCTCCGTGGTGCCGGTCGCGTGGCGGGACAGCGTCGGCAGCTTGCGGATGTCCAGGCCGGGGGTGTCGTTGGGGATCAGCAGCACCGACAGGCCGTTGTGCTTGTCGTCGGGGTCGGTGCGCACCAGCATCGCGATGACTGTGTCGTTCGCCGCCGCCCCGCTGCACCACAGCTTCGAGCCGGAGACGATCCAGTCACCGTTGGCGTCGCGGCGCGCGCGGGTCTTGGTGTTGGCGGCGTCCGAACCCGCGTCCGGTTCGGAGATCGACACCGAGAACCGGATCTGGCCGTCGATGAACGGCTTGACGTACTGGGCCTTTTGCTCCGGTGTGCCGTACTTGATGATGTTCATAGCGGTGAAGGTGGGCACCAGCACCGAGCACGCGAAGTCGAAGCCGAACTTGCCCAGGCCCTCGGCCATCAACGAGTAGTCGAAGATGTCCCCGCCGGAGCCGCCTTCCTCCTCCGGGATGAGGATGCCGAGCCAGCCCTGCCGGGCGATCTTCTCGTACGCCTCGTAGGGGTACTCGCGGTTGGTGTCGCAGTTGCGCACGTATTCCACGGTGATCTCGTTGTCCATGAAATCGTTCACCGCGGTCAACCAGTCGGACTGGGATTCGTTCAAGAAATTAGCGCACATTTCGCCTGCACTCCGAATTGATGCGATTCGGTGCGGGAACATCGCCCGCAACCCGGGATGTTCATATATTAAATCTGATCTTCGGTCCAACCAAGTGATGAATTCCGAATTGGCGGTTCGACGGCGTCGAACCGTCAGGTGATCGCACCTGCCTCCCGCAGCGCGACCAGTTCGCCGGGGGTGAATCCCCAGTCGCCGAGGACTTCCCCGGTGTGCTGACCGGGATGCGGGGGAGGCCCTTGCACCGCGCCGGGAGTGCGGCTGAAGCGCGGGGCAGGTGCGGGCTGGACCACGCCGTTAACCTCCACGAACGTCTCCCGCGCGCGGAGGTGCGGGTGGTGCGGGGCTTCGGTCAACGACAGCACCGGTGCGAGGCAGGCCTCCTCGCCTTCGGCGAGTGCGCACCACTCGTCGCGGGTGCGCGTGCGGAACACCGCAGCGAACTTCTCGCGCACCTCTGGCCACCGCGACCGGTCGTGCTGGTCGGGCATCTCGTCCTCGCTGAACCCGAGCAGGCGCAGGACGTTGCGCCAGAACCGCGCCTCGTTGGCGGCGATGCTGATCCACCGGTCGTCCGCCGTGGCGTAGACCTGGTACCAGGGCGCACCCGAATCGAGGCGGTTCGTGCCGCGCTCGTCGTTCCAGTACCCGGCGGCGTAGAGCCCGTAGATGAGCGTCATCAGCGATGCCGAACCGTCGACCATGGCGGCGTCGATCACCTGGCCCTGCCCGGAGGCCCTGCTCTCCAGCAGCGCGGACACCACGCCCAGCGCGAGGTAGAGCGAACCGCCGCCGAAGTCCCCTGCGAGGTTGAGCGGGATCGCCGGCGGCCCGCCGGCAGTTCCGATGGAGTGCAGCACCCCGGTGAGCGAGATGTAGTTGACGTCGTGCCCGGGTTCCTGCGCGAGCGGCCCGTCCTGGCCCCAGCCGGTCATCCGGCCGTAGACCAGCGCCGGGTTCGCCGCCAGGCAGGCATCGGGGCCGAGGCCCAGCCGCTCCGCGACTCCCGGCCGGAACCCCTCGATCAGCGCGTCCGCCCGGCGGACCAGTGCCAGGACCGCATCGACCGCCGCGGGGTTCTTCAGATCCAGCGCAGCGCTGCGCCGCCCGCGGTTGAGCAGGTTGAACTTCGGGTCGATTGGCGCACCGCCGTCGTAACCGGCGGGACGGTCGATGCGGACGACGTCCGCGCCCAGGTCCGCGAGGAGCATCCCGCAGAAGGGCACCGGCCCGACGCCGCCCAGCTCCACGATTCTGACGCCCGCGAGCGGGCCCTTCTGCTTCGGCGTCATCTCGGCTCCAGCCAGGTTCGTCCGCACGGATCGCTGTGACGATAGCCCGCGGTCCACGCCGTTCCAATTGCGAAATCGCGAATCGCGGATTCGACGGAGGCGAATCGAATTCCGCAGTTGCCCGTTCGGGTTCGGATGGTACGAGTGAGCTTGACAACATCATATTTCCACCATTAACTTGCCCGAAATCGCCGACCGCGGCGGGAGCCGATTCTGGTGATCGATGCGGAAAAAGCGTCGTGTCGTCGTGATCTGTTCGATCCGACCCGGCTTCGTGCATTTCCATCAGGTCGGTCGGCCTGCGAGTCCGAGCGTCCCCAATTCAGCTGACGTGGAGGTCAGGAGATGGCGGAATACGGCGAGATCCGACGGTTGTGGGCGCTGGACGCCCCGCAGCTCACCGTGGACAGGGGGCTCCTGGTGGTCGGGGCGGGCGGTGAACCGGTGACGATTCCCGCGCCATCGTTCCTGATCGAGCACGACGAAGGGTTGATGATCTTCGACACCGGGCTGGCCGCCGACGGCGCCGGTGATCCGGCTGCGGCCTACGGTCCGGTCGCGGAGGCGTTCCAGATCGACTTCCCGGCGGAGCACCGGCTCGACCGGCAGATCGAGGCGCTGGGCTTCCAGACCTCGGACGTCCGCCAGGTCATCATCTCCCACCTGCACTTCGACCACACCGGCGGGCTGGTGCACTTTCCTGGTGCGGAGGGCTTCATCGGCGCCGGGGAGATGCGGTACGCGCGGACTGCGGATCCCGTGCTGCACGGCTTCTTCCGGGAGCAGGACCTCGATGCGGCGGCGAAGATCCGGTGGCGCGAACTGCCCGCGGGGTACGACCACGACGTGTTCGGCGACGGCAGCGTGACTCTGCTTTCGCTGCCCGGGCACACGCCGGGATCCCTCGGCCTCGGACTGCGGTTCCAGGACCGGTACCTGGTGCTCTCCGGAGATTCGGCGCACCTGCACGGCAATGTCGACGCCACCATCGGCATGACGCTGGACGCCGACACGGTCGGCAAGCTCGACTCGTTGCGGAAGCTGCGGCTGCTGGAATCCCGGCCGGACACCACGCTCTGGGTCAACCACGACCCGGCCGACTGGCAGGAGTACCGCGCGAACGGCAAGGAGGTCTCCTTCGGCCGGTAATCGGTTCCGGCGCGGGGAATTCCATGCGCCGCTCGCGTCACCGTGCTCGGTGGGGCGGTGCGCGCCGACCGTCCGTTGCACGGCGAGCCGCGCATAGTGGCACATAATATATCAAACTTCGAGTCTTCATCTGACTGTCGGAGGGTTATATCCTCGCCAGCAGCTCCTCCGGTGCCCGATCCAGGGCGCCACGGTGTTGATCCGCCGGCGAGGGCGCTTGTGGCGACCGGGTGATCGATCCCCCGGTAAATGACTTTAGCTAATGAAATTAGTTTGTCCAGGCATCGCGGTGCGCCGAGAAGGCGAACACCGAACCGAGCGGGTACCGGTCCACGGTGGACTTCCGCGTCTGAGATGAGGGAACCATGAGAGTACAAGGACGTATCTCACCGGCGGTCGAGTCGGCCGCGCCCGCCAAGGGGCGGGGGCGGGTGCTGTTCGCGACCATCGCCGCGCAGTCGATCGAGTACTACGACTTCCTGATCTACGGGACCGCGGCCTCGCTGATCTTCAGCGCGCACTTCTTCCCGGCGGCGAACCCGGTGGCCGGGATCCTCGCCTCGTTCGCCACGTTCGCGGTCGGGTTCGCCGGACGGCCGCTCGGTGCGGCGGTCTTCGGCCACTTCGGCGACAAGTTCGGGCGCAAGCCGGCGTTGCTGGTGGCCATGATGCTGATGGCCGTGTCCTCGATGCTCATCGGTTTGCTGCCGACCTACGCGACCATCGGCGTGGTGGCGCCGGTCCTCCTGGTGGTCCTGCGCCTGGCCCAGGGGATCTCGGTCGGCGGACACTTCGGCGGGGCAACCCTGATGTCGCTGGAGAACGCACCGCCGAACCGCCGTGGTCTCTTCGGCGCGCTACCTCAGCTCGGGGTGGTCGTCGGCATGGTCGGTGGAACGCTCATCTTCCTGCTGATCAGCAACATCACCACACCCGAGCAGTTCGCGGCGTGGGGCTGGCGGATCCCGTTCCTGCTCAGCTTCGTGATGTTCCCGGTCGCCTACTTCGTGCACCGCTACATCGAGGACACCCCGGAGTTCCGCCGGGCCGACGACAAGCTGGCCGAGAGCAAGCGATCGAAGCCGCGGTCCTCGGTGGTGCAGGTGCTGCGCAACCCCAAGCAGGTCCTGCTGGTCGCGTTCACCTTCATCCCCGCCACCATCAGCTTCTACGTCATCGTCACCGGCCTGCTGCACTACGCGACCAGCGATCTGGGGATCAGCCGGAACACGATGCTGTCCGTGGTGATGCTCTCGATGGTCGCGTTCGCGGTGGGCACGATCGGGTTCGCGCTGCTGTCCGACATCGTGGGGCGGCGTGCGGTCTACGCGGGAGGCGCGCTGTTCGCCGGGGCGTGGGGTTTCGCGCTGTTCCCCTTGGTGGAGACCGGTAGCTTCCCGCTGATGCTGCTCGCCGCGTGCGTCGGGCAGCTCGCGGTCGGCGCGATGTTCGGGCCGGGCACCGCACTGTTCGCCGAGGCGTTCCCGCCCAGCGTGCGCTACTCCGGGGCCTCCATCGGCAACCAGCTCGCGAACATCCTCGGCGCCGGTTTCGCCCCGTTCATCATGGTGTCGCTCCTGGCGGCGACGCACACCTCGGTGTCGGTGTCGCTCTACATGCTCGCGGGCTCGCTGGTCAGCCTGGTCGCGATCTCGATGCTCCGCGTGTCGACCGGGAAGGCCGCGGCGGCGAGCTGACTGTAGTCGTGAATGCGCGGCGGTGCTCAAGCGCCGCCGCGCATTTTGATGCCGAACGGAGAGTGCTATATATAAAATATTCTAGTCGAGACTTGATTCCCCCAGTGAAGGAGCGACGCTGTGCACACCCGCGGCCCTGCTGAGGGCTTTCCGGAGATCGGAGGAGCGATGGGCGTGAGCAGGGGTGAGGTGGCATGAGCGGGCCGCTGGTCGGCGTTCGGGTTGTCGTTCTGGCCGGGATGGGCCCGGTTCCCTTCGCCGGGATGCTCCTGGCCGACATGGGCGCCGAAGTGGTGAGGGTGACGCGGCCGGCGAACCGGTCGCAGCGCGCCCTGGCCAACACCGACGGGATGCGACCCGAGCACGACCTGGCCAACCGGGGTGTCGAAGCGGTCGCTGTCGACCTCAAGGACCCGCGAGGTGTGGAGTCGATCCGGCAGCTCGTGGCAGAGGCGGACGTGTTCGTCGAGGGGTACCGCCCAGGCGTTGCCGAGCGCCTAGGTCTGGGCCCGGAGGTACTCCTCGAGCGAAATCCGGCGCTCGTCTACGCCCGGCTCACCGGTTACGGCCAGTCCGGTCCGATGGCCAAGCAGGCCGGGCACGACATCAACTACGTGGCGCAGTCCGGTGCGCTGCACGCCATGGCCCGCGCCGGTGAGGCGCCTCGGCCTCCGATCAACCTGCTCGGCGACTACGCGGGCGGCGGGACGATGGCCGCTTTCGGCATCGTGTGCGCGCTGCTGGAGGCGCGTGGTTCCGGGCGTGGACAGGTGCTGGACGCAGCGATGGTGGACGGAGTCGCACTGCTGACTGCCAAACTGCAGGGCCTGCGAGCTGCGGGCCTGTTCGCTGACGAACCCGGCACGAACTGGCTCGACTCCGGCGCGCCGTACTACGACACCTACCAGTGCGCAGACGGCCGCTACCTCGCCGTGGGGGCGCTGGAGGCGGACTTCTACCGGGAGTTCCTCGTGCGGCTCGACGTGGACGTCAGCGGCTGGCCGGAGCAGCACGACCGGGCGGCGTGGCCGGAGCTGCGGGAGCGGATCGCCGCTGCGGTGGCGGCGAAGACCCAAGCAGAGTGGGCCGCGATCTACGCGGGTACCGACGCGTGCGTCACACCGGTGCTGACGTTCGACGAGGCGGCCGAGGACCCGCACAACGCCGAGCGGCAGGTGTTCCAACGGATCGACGGAGTACTGCACCCGTCGCCGGCGCCGCGCTTCAGCCGGACCGCGCCGCGCGAACCGGCCGCGCCGCGTCCGCAGCCGCTCGACCTGCAGAGCCTGCTCGAGTCCTGGGGCGGCGGGAGCTGACATCCGCAAAACCAGCCGCGTCCCGGAGACCGAGATCTCCGGGACGCGATTCGAGTCAGGGCCGGTACCGGCCCTGCACCTCGTTCAGCTGCTCAGTCCTCGGAATCCTCTTCGTCCCAGAAACCGCTCTCCTCGAGCATCTCGATCACGTAGTCGGCGCTTTCGGCGATGTGCTCTTCCATGAGAGTCCGCGCCTTGCGCACGCTGCGCTTGCGCAGAGCCTCGACCATGAGCGGGTGCTGCTCCCGGGTCGAGCTGACCCGGGACTCCAGCGAGGCGTAGAAGCGGTTGGGCATGTGCTTGACGATCCCCGCGAGCAGCAGCGCCAGGCGGTGCGAGCCTGCGGCGAGGTTGATCTCGCGGTGGAAGGCGTGCCCGAGGTCGGCGATCAGGTCCTTGTCCCGGGCCTTGACCGCCTTCTCCAGCTCCTTGATGATCGCTTCGAGCTTGGTGATCTGCTCGGGTGTGATGTTCTTGGCCGCGCGCGCGGCGAGCTCCCCCGCTAGCTTGGCCTGGGCCCAGAACAGGTCGCGGACGTCCTGCCTGGTGAAGGGGGCGACGATGAAGCCGCGGCGGGGGACCAGCTGGACGAAGCCCTCGTTGTGCAGGGTCAGCAGTCCCTCGCGGACCGGGGTGTTGCTGACGCCGACAGCTTCGGCGATGGGCTCCATGCGGAGGAAGTCGCCCGGCTTGAAGTGCCCGGACATGATCTGCTCGCGGACGTAGCTCGCCACCTCGTCGGGCAGCTGCCGCCGCTTGTTCCCGCGGACTGCGACCAGGTCGCTCGCAACCGACATCCTCACTCCAGCTTCTCGAGGGACTGCCGGAACATTATATACCCGGAGTTACTGGCGCGTACGGCACATAGCGCGGTGAGTCGCCGTCGGCGAGTGCGGTGCTGCGCGCGTACCGCCTGGTTGTGCTGTCGGCTACCACGGGTGCAACCAGAGGTAAATACTGAACATTATATATTTTAGGGGGTACTGTTCTGGTTTGCCGACGGCACGCGGTGCACGAACACAGCGGCCGATCCAGCAGCGCACGAGAAGGAGACCAGCAGTGCTCGACAAGTACCAGGATTTCTCGGCGTTGACCTTCGAGAGCCACCAGCCAGGGGTGCTGGAGGTCGTGTTCAACGCTCCGAACCTCAACGCCGTGGACGCCACCGCGCACGCGCAGCTTCCGCAGATCTGGCCCGTGATCGACGCGGACCCGGAGGTGCGCGCGGTCGTGGTGCGGGGTGAGGGCAAGGCGTTCTCCGCGGGTGGCAGCTTCGACCTCGTCGAGGAGCAGATCGCCGATTACGTGGTGCGGATGCGGGTGCTGCGCGAGGCGCGGGATTTGTACTACAACATCCTGGCTTGCAATAAGCCGATCATCTCCGCCATTCACGGCCCGGCAGTGGGGGCTGGTCTGGTGGTCGGGTTGATGGCGGACATCTCGATCGCCGCGCGGACGGCGAAGATCGTTGACGGGCACACCAGGTTGGGGGTCGCCGCTGGTGACCATGCCGCGTCCGTGTGGCCGTTGCTGTGTGGCATGGCGAAGGCCAAGTACCTGTTGCTGACTTGCCGCAAGATCACTGGCGAGGAGGCTGAGCGGGTCGGTCTGGTGTCGCTGACCGCCGACGAGGACGAGCTGCTGCCGACTGCCCGCGAGATCGCTGGGGAGCTCAGCGGCGGGGCGCAGGATGCGATCCGGTGGACGAAGTACTCGCTCAACCAGTGGTACCGGCAGGCGGGTCCGATTTTCGATGCCTCGCTGGGGCTGGAGTTCCTCGGTTTCGGCGGTCCGGACGTCGTTGAGGGTGTGGCGTCCTATCGGGAGCGACGCGCCCCGAACTTCCCCGGCCCAGCGACCGCCTGATGGGACTCGGCCTGCATCGCCGTGCACTGCGCGATGAGGGCGAGTTGAAGCCCTGCGCAGTCGGGGACCGCCGGATTCGCGGTCGGTGGACATTCACCTGGAACGGAAGCGAGATCTCACCTCATGCAGCACATCCCCTCTGTCGAAGCGGCTGTCGCGCGTCTGATCACCGAGCTGGAATTCGACGAGCTCCCGGCCGGTGCGGTGCGGGGCGCACGGCGGCTGATGCAGGACCAGTTGGCCGTCCAGATCGGGTGCGCGGACCTGTCCTGGAGCCAGGTGGTGCTGAACCTGACGCGGCGGCAGCACGCTGCGGGCGCTGCGCGGGTCACGGCCTCCGGTGACGCGATGAGCGCTGCGGACGCGGCGTTCGTGAACGCGACCTTCGGGCATGGTTTCGAGTACGACGACGCACACCGGGCCAGTTCGAGCCATCCCGGGAGCTGCGTGGTGCCCACCGCCCTGGCTGTGGGGGAAGAGATCGGCGCGTCGCTGCGCGAGGTGCTGGCGGGCATCGTCGCGGGCTACGAGGTCTACACGCGCATCGGTGTGCTCGCCGCGCCGGAACTGCTGGAACGCGGCTTCCACCCGCACGCGGTGCTGTCGAACTTCGGAGCCGCAGCGGTGGTGGCGAAGATGCGCGGCTTCGACCTGGAGCAGACCGTGCACGCGCTGTCCATCGCGATGAGCCACTGCTCGGGAACCACCGAGTACACCTCGTCGGGCGGTTCGGTGAAGCGTGTGCACGCGGGGATCGGCACGCGCAACGGCATCCGGGCTGCTGAGATGGCCGAGGCGGGTCTCACCGGCCCGGTTGGTTTCTTGACCGGTGGCAAGGGTTTCTTCCGCGTCTTCGCCGGACGCGAAGTGGGGGAGGACGCAGCGGATTCCTTCGGGCCGGGTGCGCAGTTCGAGATCGAGCGGCTCTGGATCAAGCCGTACTGCTGCTGCGGTATCAACCACGCCTACATCGACGGTGCGCGGCAGCTGGCCGGTTCGCCCGACCAGGTCGAGTTGATCGAGCTGGGGATCCAGACCGGCGGCAACATCATCGTCGGCAATCGCAACGTGAACGCCTACGCACCGAAGAGCATCGAGAACCTCCAGTACAGCCTGCCCTTCCAGTTCGCCCTGTCGATGTTGGGGCGCGGCAACGGCTTCACCACGCACCACGACTACCTGACAGGGCGGCTGGACCTGTCCGATGGCGGCGAGATCGCCGAGCTGGCCAACCGCATCCGCATCACGCCCGACCCGGAGCTCGACACCGCGCACCCCGGCAAGTGGGTCGCCGACATCACCGTCACCTACCGCGACGGGCGCAGCGAGCACCTGTTCGTCGACAACCCGCTGGGCACAGCGGAGAACCCGATCTCGCAGACCGACCTGGACGCGAAGTTCCGAGACCTGACGGTCTCGACCATGGGTGCCGACCGAAGTGAGGAGCTTCTCCGGACGATCACCGACGGCGACCCCGACCTCCCAGTTTCGACCCTGGTCGACCTCCTGGTGCTCTGACCGGCTCGTGAGTGCTGACGGCGGCGTGGAACCAGTTCGCTGCAATTGCCGCCAGCGCGGCGGCCGGATCGGCGGGGGCGCGGCGAAATTGGGCGGCTTGCGCGCATCGCGACGGCGGGGAGGCGGTCCGGAATCCGGATCCGGCGACTCCCCGCCGTCTTCCACTCATGTGTCCGTTGTGGACTTGGGCGTGGTCAGCCCGCCATGTAGCCGCCGTCCACGACGAACGAGCCGCCGGTGGCGTAGGACGCGCGGTCGGACAGGAGCCAGCAGACCATCTCGGCGATGTTTTCGGGCTGGCCGAGGGCGCCGGAGGGGATGCGGGACATGATGGTCGAGCCGCCGCGAGCCATCGCGTCCTTCATCAGGTCGGTGTCGGTGTACCCGGGGCACACCGCGTTCACCCGCACGACGGGTGCGTACTCGATGGCCGCGGTCTTGGTCAACCCGATGACGCCGTGCTTGGCCGCCGAGTAGCCCGCGGTGGTCTTGAAGCCGGCGAGGCCGGCCAGCGACGCGGTGTTCACGATGGTCCCGTGGCCCTGGGCGACCATCTGCTCGAGCTCGGCGCGCATGCACCGCCAGACCCCTTTGAGGTTGACCGCCAGCACCAGGTCGAAGGCGTCCTCGTCCCAGTCGGCGACGAGCTTTCCGCCCTGGCCGACCTGCCCACCGCTGACACCGGCGTTGTTGAACGCGCCGTCGATGCGGCCGTAGTGGTCGATGACGGCGGAGAACATCGCTTCGACGGAATCCCCATCGGTGAGGTCGGCGGCTGCTGCGAAGGACTCTCCGCCCGCGTCGCGCACCAGCTGCGCCGTCTTCTCGGCACCCTCCGCAGATACGTCGGTCGCCGCGACCTTTGCGCCTTCCGCGGCCGCCAGCAGGCATGTCGCGCGACCGATCCCGCCGGCAGCTCCAGTGATGAAAACGACCTTTCCGTCCAGCAATCCTGACATCTCTGTCCTCTTCCTGCTTCTGAAGTGTTTTGGGGAGATGGCACGCGTTCAGGTGCTGTGGGCTGGGGCATCGCACCGGCGCCCCCGAACGCGTGCCGTGGGGGCGGATCAACCGAGGCGCGAGGGGGCCCAATCGCGGGTGGGGGAGCGCCAGGCCGGCCAGTTGTCCGCCGGCTCGGGCCGGGTCACTGACAGGTGGGTGAAGCAGTCCTGGCACTTCACCACCATCCGCGGGCCCTGGTAGTTCGCCACCGGGTAGCGGGCGATGTTCGTACCGCCGCAGGACGGGCAGCTGGCATCCACCGGGGTCCGCTCCACCGAGACCCGCGGGGTCTCCGGGCGCGGGAAGAGCAGTCGGTCGAGTGACATCGGAGGTCTCCTTCTCAGATGGTCCAGGTCAGCGGTGCGGCGGTGGGTACCGACCAGCGCCCCTGCTCGCGGAGCGCGGCGAGCTCCGCGCGGCGCTCCGCAGTCGCGCTGCGATCGATGTGGTCCCCGGACAGGACGGCTCCATACGCCTGGGCCGCGAACTCCGCGCTGCACAGGCCGTTGCGCACGTCTTCCTCGAGGCGATCGAGGTCGCGCAGCAGCGGGTCTCCCCAGCCGCCGCCCCCGCCGATGATGAACCGGAACGCGTCGCCTGCCTTGAGGACGAGACCGGAGATCTTGCCGGTGCGGTAGCGGGCACCCTTGCAGAACTCGCCGCCGTTGGGATCGGGCCTGCCGTCGTCGTCGAACATGCCGAACAGCGGTTCCAGCCCCCGAAGATCGAGCGGATCGGAGTGCCGTTCGAGGTCGAAGTCCGGGATGTACCAGCCGAACGCGGGCGCACCGGATCCAGCTCCGGCGGCGCCGGGCGCACCGGTGCGGACGCGGTCGCAGGTGACGGTGACCATCGTGTCGGACTGGGCGGTCAGCGTGTACACCGAACCCAACCCGCCCCGGTACTGACCGGCGCCGGCCGTGTCGAGGACCATCTCGTGCTGCGCGACGATCAGCGGGCTCTCGATCTCGACGTGCTCCTGCACCGAAGTGCGGCAGTTGCCGATGGGCGTCACGCAGAAGGAGACGCCGTCTTCCTTCCACGTACCGCCCCAACCGCCGCCGGTGAGCGCGAAGGCACCCCACGGCGTGCCCTCGTGCCCGGGCCGCGTGTCGATCCCGCCGAGGCTGATGACCAGCGCGGTGCCCGTGTCGCAGGCGATCGAGCGGTCCCCGACGGCTTCGCTGAGCGCGCTCGCGACGGCGTTGATGCACCGCGGGCCGATGTCGGCGTGGTTGGAGCAGCTCGACGGCGGCAGCACGCACACCACGCTGCCCTGGGGGAGGATGGTCTCGATCGGGCGCAGCGTGCCGCTGTTGACCGGAGTGCTCGGGTCGACCATCAGCTTCACCGCTTCGATGCACCGCACGGCCTCGCACCAGGCTGTGCCGCAGTTGCCCAGCGGCTGCCTGCCCGACCCGGAGAAGTCGATCTCCATACTGTCGCCGCGGACCTTCACGGTGACCCGCACCGGGATCGGTTCGTCGGTGATGCCGTCGTCGTCGAGGAAGTCCTCCACCGTGTAGTCCCCGTCGGGCACGGCCGCGATGCCCCGGCGCATGCTCTGCTCGGTGGCTTCGATGGCGTACCGCCCGGCGGCCTTGACCTTCTCCAGGCCGCCGCGGTCGATGAGCGCCCGCAGCTGCCGCTCACCCACCACCAGGCAGCCGTAGAGCGCCCGGAGATCGCCGAGTACCAGGTGCGGAACCCGGTTGTTCTCCAGCAGGAAGTTGAACAGCGGCCGGACCGGGACGTCGTTGGCGTACAGCAGCGTCGGTGGCAGCTTGAGCTGCTCCTCGAAGGCGGTCTGCGTGCCGTTGGAGAAGCCGCCGGGGATCGGGCCGCCGAGATCGACCAGGTGGGAGGTCGAGTGCAGGATGAACTCGACGCGCCCGTCCACGAACACCGGCCGCAGCAGGTTCACGTCGGACTGGTGGATGGTCCCGCGCCACGGGTCGTTGACGAAGATGACGTCACCGGGCTGCATCGAGTCGACGTCGAAGTCGTCCATCGCGAAGTTGACGATGTGCGGGGAGGTGAAGGCGTGCTGCATGCAGCCCTCCCACTGGGCCACGGTCTCCCACCCGTCGCCGCTGTGCACGTGGATCGCGGTCGTGCAGTCCAGGATGTCCCGGCACACCGGGGAGAAGGCGCTGCGCATCAGCGCGTCGTTCATCTCCCGGGCGACCTCGATCAGGCCGTAGCGGAGGATGTCGAGCTCGAACTCCGCTGGAGTGCCGGTGGTTTCAGCTGAGATGGTCATGGTGGTCGCTCCTCAGCGGTCGCTCTCGATGATCAGCAGGCCGTGGTCGTCGACGTGCGCGCTGCGGCCGGGCAGCACCAGCGTCGTGGCGAACTTCTCCGCCACCAGCGCCGGACCCGCGACGCGCTCGCCGGGCTGGAGCCGCTCCCGGACGTGCACCGGTACGTCCACCCGTTCACCGGTTCCCGGTACGCGCACCGGTCGGTGGCCGAGGAGCGACTCTCCCGGTTCGGGCACCGCCGCGGGCACCTTGTGCGGGCGGGGGAGGACTGCCGTGACCTCGACGGTGGAGACCACCACGGGGATCTCGGTCGCGGAGAACCCGTAGGAGTCCTGGTAGAAGGCGTGGAAGTCGGCGGCGATTGCGTCCGCGGACTCCGCGGTGACCGGACCGCTCGGGATGGGCAGCCGGTTGTCCCAGGTCTGGCCCCGGTACATCGCGAACACGGCGCGGTCGAACATCAGCCCCTCGACGTCCACGCCCTGCGACACCAGGTCGTCGGTGAGCTTGCGCTCCAGTGCGGTGAAACCTGCCTCGATGTCCTCGGCGTTGTCCGGCAGCAGCGGGATCATCAGCGATTGCGCGCTCGTCGCGCGCAGGTCGCTCTGCAGCAGGCCCAGCGCCGAGAACTGGCCCGGCGTGTTCGGCACCACGACGCTGTCGAGGCCGAGGATCTGCCCGACCCGGTCCGCCAGCATCGGTCCGGCCGAGCCGAAGGGCAGCAGCCCGAACTCGCGGACGTCGAGCCCGCGGTAGACCGAGATGGTGCGGATCTTGGCCGCGATGTCCTCGCACGCCACCTGGTAGGCAGCTGCGGCGAGCTCGTCGGCGGACATGTGCCACCGCCTGCCCGCTTCGGCGAGGGCGGCGCGCGCGACGTCGACGTCGGGGTGGATCTTGCCGTTGGCGAACAGGTCGGGCTGCAGGACTCCGAGCACCAGGCACGCATCGGTCAGGGTCGGCTCGGTGCCGCCCCGTCCGTAGCAGACCGGGCCGGGGTTGGAACCTGCCGAGCGCGGCCCGACGGCGACCTGGCCCAGCGAGTTCGGCGCGATGATGCTGCCTGCGCCGGAACCGACGCTCTCCACGTCGACCAGCGGCAGTGTGAGGGTCAGGCCCGTTTCGAGCGTCCACAGGTCGGTCAACGGGGTCTGGGCCCCGACGATGGCCGCGACGTCCGTGCTGGTGCCGCCCACGTCCATGGTCAGCAGGTCGGTGCGGCCCGACTCGCGGGCGAGCTGGATGGTGCCGGTGACACCGCCGACCGGGCCGGAGACCAGCTGGAAGACCGGTGCCTTCCCGGCAGCCTCGTAGGTCGCCACCCCGCCGTTCATCATCATGATCCACAAGGTGCCGCCGAAGCCCGCGGTGTCCAGCGCCGCCGACAGCCGTTCCAGGTAGCCGACCACGGCTGGGCCCACGTAAGCGTCGAGCGCGACCGTCGTCGTCCGCTCGTGCTCCTTGGAGACGGGGTAGAGCTGGGACGTCTGGATGTAGGCGTCCGGGAGCTCTTCGGCGAGGATCTCGGCCGCGCGCCGCTCGTGGTCGGCGTTGCGGTAGGAGTTCATGAAGCAGACGCCGACCGCCTCGACACCGCGGGCGGCGAGCTCCTTCCCGGCCGTGCGAACGGCTTCTTCGGACAGCTCCACCCGTACGGAACCGTCGTGGAGCACCCGTTCCGGCACTCCGATGCGGTTCTGCCGCGCGACCACCGGCCGCTCCTGGTGCGGGCGCAGCCAGGTGGGGTCGTAGAACCGGTTGCCGAACTCGCGGTGCATCCGGCCGACGTCGAGCAGGTCGCGATGCCCCTGGGTGGCCAGCAGCCCCGTCGTCGCACCGGCCCGGCTGAGCAGCGCGTTGATGCCGACGGTGTGCCCGTGCACGATCTCCGCGACTTCCGGCACCGATACGTCGATCGCGGAAATCGCTTGCAGCACACCGATTTCCTGTTCCTTCGTGGACAGCACCTTGCCGTCGCGGATCTCGCCGGTCGCCCGGTTGAGTCCGATGATGTCGGTGAACGTTCCGCCGACGTCGATGCCGACCAACCAGTCGACGGAGCCTCTTTGCTCAGTCACCTCACGCCTCCGCGGTCATCCGTGCGTGCGATCAGATTCCGCCACCGAAGCCGGGAATCCCGGTCGGTGGTCGATGTGTCGCAGGTCATTCTGCGGAGGCGGTCCGAGCCGGGGCGTCCTCAAAAGGTCCGAGATCGTCTCCGACCTTCGGACAGGTCTGCGACGCCGGCCGTCCGCGAGCGGTGTCGAACACGCGGTACATCGACACCTGCCGACTAGCCGAGGTGGTTGGGCGGTGAAGGGTGCGGGAAGCGGAGAGGTCAGCGAGTTCGGCGCAGCCAGCGTGAGATCGCTTCGGCGCGGCTGGCGGCGTCGAGCTTGCGCAGGACGTGGGTGACGTGGGACTTCACGGTGCTCTCGGAGATCAGCAGATGCCGGGAGATGTACCGGTTGGAGTGCCCGGCGGCCAGGAGCTCCATCACCTCGGTCTCCCGTGCCGTCAACGGCACGTTGTCGTCCGGTGCCGCAGGTGACATGGGGTCGGGTGCCGTTGGGGGGTGCGTCATGAGCTGGTCGACGCTGTCGCGCAGGGCGGTCAAGCCCGCGAGCATGCTGAGCCGGCCCAGCGAGTGACTGAGACCCTCGGCCATCAGCGACAGCATCGTCTGGTCCGTCGCGTCGAGGTCGCGGCGCTGGTGGTAGCAGTCGCCGTGGAGGAGTCCGACGACCTCGCCGTGCACGGTGAGCGGTGCGATGCCGTACGAGGCCGACCTGGTGACCCGGATGAGATTGCGATCTACCCGGTCGCTGTTCTGCGCGTCGAATACCAGCGACGGCTGGGCTCGGGTGACGACATCGGCCTCGACGAGGCCGCCGTCGAGCTGCGGCGGGTGGGCTTTGCCAGCGGCCACGATCTCCTCGGCCCACCGGGGTTCGCGGACGACGCACATCGTGTGCAGCTTCCAGACCGAGTTCTCGACCTGGGAGACCAGGACCCGGTCGAAACCCAGTCGGCACCCGGCCTCGGGCACCCGGCTCAAGAAGTCGTCGACCGTCCGCGCTTCGCGAACCGAGGCCAGCGCGTCCGCGACCCGGCGCAGATCGGTCCGCCCCTGGCTGATCCGGGCTTCGGCCACTTCGGACTCGATGCCACGAATGCGCCCGAGGAGTTCGAGCAGTTCCACCTGCCGGGTGGGCGAGGTGGTGCGGTCCTGTGCGCAGCGCAGCGTCTCGCTCAGTACGGCGTTCCAGAGCCGACTCAGCACCGCCCTCACCGCGCTCGCCGGTGAAACTTCGCCATCCGGCTGCGGGACGTCGGCGTCGAGCGCGGTCCGCACCTCGGCGTACAGTTCGCGGAGCTTGCTTCTCAACGCGGGACCGATGTCGGGATCACGGCTGAGTGCCGGAAGGCCGGCCACCCGGTGACGGAGCGGCATCTGCTCGAGTTCCATCGTCCACCTCGACATCCCACGACGTGCGGAGTCGCCGAGCCCGGGCATTCCGGTGCTGGGCACGACCCCGAGCCGCAGCGAACGAAGAATAATATATATTCTGAGTCGCCGAGGCAACATTCGAACACCGGAGTGCTGTCCGGGTGTGATCACCCCGTCGATGGCATCGGCGTGCGATCGGCAACTTGAATCTTCTGCAGTGCTGCCCCGAGCCTCGCTCTCCGGCTCGCCCGGCCTCAGTGCTGTTGACGAGCCGTAGTGCACATGAAATATTTTATTCGACTGGCATGGCAAATGTGCGGCCGCGAGATCCGTGACTCGGCCGGCCCGGTCGGGCGTTGCGGCTCCGCCGTGGCCGAGCGCATTGATGGTTTGCCGCTGTCGGGAATTCTCACTCGGCTCGGGGCGATTCAACCCGCTCATGGCGGAACTGGCCCGTTGCTGATCCATTCGAACCTCAATTCTCCTCGGAGGGAGACGGCATGACTGCGATTGCGCCGATGCGAGAAGCCGCGTGCTACATCGACGGGAAGTGGTGGACGGGGGAGGGTGCGGAGATCCGGTCCGTCGACCCCTCCACCGGGAAGGAGATCGCGGTCTCCCCATCCGCCTCCGCGGCGCAGGTCGCGGCTGCGACCTCGGCGGCGCGACGCGCGTTCGAAGGCGGAGAGTGGAGCAGGCTCGGGCCGCGGGAGCGCAGCGACCTGCTGCACCGGCTCGCGGACTTGATGGAAAGAGACCGGGACGAACTCGTGCGCCTGACCGCGATCGAGGTCGGTTCCCCGCTCAGCGGCGCGAGCCTGCACGTGGACGGTCCGATCAAGGTCTTGCGGTGGTACGCCGAAGCGGCGCGGCGCGGGCCGAAGGACGGGTGGGAGCAGCACCTCCCCCTGCACCACGACCCCATCACCTCCAGCAGCATGTTGCTGCGTGAGCCCGCAGGCGTGGTCGCGGCGATCACCGCTTACAACGTCCCGCTCGTGCTCGCCGCGTGGAAGCTGGGCCCGGCGTTCGCCGCCGGTTGCCCAGCCGTCCTAGTTCCGTCGCCGAAGGCCGTGCTGTGCACGACGGCCCTCGTGAAATTGATCGAGGAGGCCGGTTTCCCGGCAGGCGCGGTGAACCTCGTGTTCGGGCCGCCCGCCGTCACCGAGCAGGTGGTCGGCGCAGCCGAGGTCGACATGGTCAGCTTCACCGGCTCGGCGGCAGTGGGCAGCAAGATCCTGTCCTTGGCTGCGCCGTCGCTGAAGAAGGTTCTGCTGGAGCTAGGTGGGAAGTCGCCGAACATCCTGCTGCCCGGCACCGACGTCGAGGCGACGGTCGGGCCGTCGGTGCTGCGCTTCTGCCGCAACGCCGGGCAGGCCTGCGGAGCGACCACGCGGACGCTGGTGCCCGAGTCCGACTTCGACGAGTTCGTGGCGAAGGCCGCTGCGTTCATGGGCGGGCTCGTCGTCGGCGACCCGCACAGCTCGGACACCATGATCGGGCCGTTGATCACCGCTGAGCACCACAGCAACGTTTCCGGCTACCTGGCGCGCGCTGTCGACCAGGGTGCCGAAGTGGTGACCGGCGGTGGCCGCCCGGTGGGCCTGGACGAGGGGAACTTCCTCGAGCCCACGCTGCTCACCGGGGTCGACAACGACGACGAGGTCGCCCAGGAGGAGCTGTTCGCACCGGTGGGCGTGGTGATGCCGTACCGCGAGGTCGACGAGGCGATCCGCATCGCCAATGACTCCAGGTACGCGCTAAACGCCAACGTGTGGGGGCCGACGGCCGAGGCGATCTCCGTCGCCCGCCGCATCCGCTCGGGCACCGTCACCGTCAACGGTGGTGGTGGCAGGCGGGACGACGCTCCGTGGGGCGGCCCTGGCTACAGCGGCATCGGCCGGGAGTGCGGCGAAGAGGGGTTCCGCGAGTTCTTCGAGGTCAAGCACGTGCAGTGGCCGCTCTGACCGAGCGAGTAGGCGGGCGGGGTGCGCACCCCGCCCGCTTTCAGCGCGTTTCGTCCGGGACGGCCCACAGGGCGCGTTCCTCGATCATCTTGATGACGCCGTCGGCGCCGACCAGGATGTGGTTCTCTGCGATCGACCGCGCCCGCTCCGGATCGTGATCGCGCAGTGCCTCGATCAGCTCCGGGTGGTCGTGGCTGGTGGTGGCCACGCGGCCCTCCAGCGAGGTGTAGAAGCGGTTCGGGAGGTGGTTGACCACCGCACCGAACAGCAGCGTCAGCCGGCGCGAATCCGCAGCCAGGTTGATGGCCCGGTGGAAGTCGTGGCCGAGGCTGGTGATGCGGTCATGGTCACCGGCCTCGACGGCCTCGTTGAACGCCTCGTTGATCTCCACCAGTCCGGCCAGCTCTTCCGGGGTGATCCGACGCGCGGCCCGCGCGGCCAGCTCGCCGGCGAACTGGGCCTGCGTCCAGAACATGTCGTGCACGTCCTGCCGCGAGACCTGGGCTACGACGAAGCCCCGGCGGGGGACCAGTTGGACGAAGCCCTCGCTGCGGAGGGCGAGCAGCCCCTCGCGAACGGGGGTGTTGCTGACGCCCAGGGCTTCGGCGATGGGTTCCATCCGGAGGAACTCGCCTGGCCGGGCCTGCCCGGTCATGATCAGCTCCCGCACGTAGCTGGCCACCTCCTCGGGCAGCTGCTTGCGCCGGGTTCCGCTGCCCCGCAACGGGTTCGAGTGGTCGGCCATACCTGTCGCCTCCCGGTTCAGGTTGAATACGTCATGCGCAACATCTGAACTGCTGTGACCCCGGTGGCGGGCCGCTCCGGCAGGACGGCTTGGCCACGCGTCGCGAAGCGGGGCGGGGTGCGGTCAGGGCACCAGCACGACCAGCATTTCGGCCACGCACGCTGGTTTCGCCGCACCTTCGAGATCGACGGTGTAGTGAGTGGTCAGGGTGGCCCCGGTCGCGCTCTTCTGGAGGTCGGCGAAGGTCGCCCTGGCCCGCAGCGCGGACCCGACCGGGACCGGGGCGGGGAAGCGGACCTTGTTCAGCCCGTAGTTGATCCGGGCGGTGCCGAAGTCGAGCGCGAACAGCTGCTGGCCGAAGTGGGGGAGCAGCGAGAGGGTGAGGTAGCCGTGCGCGATGGTGCTGCCGTACGGACCGCTCGCGGCGCGTTCGGGGTCGACGTGGATCCATTGGTGGTCGCCGGTGGAGTCGGCGAACGCGTTGATCCGTTCCTGGGTGATCACCAGTGGTTCGGTGGGGCCGAGTTCTTCGCCGAGTGCGGCCTCGACCTCGCCGAGGGATGTGAAGGTGCGGGGCATGGGGTGCCTTTCTCCTGTTGCGGCCGCCAGAAGGGGGTGGTCCCGGGGCACTGCGCCGGCCCCGGGACCGCGGGTCACATGAAGCGTCCGCCGGTGACTTCCAGGACGGTGCCGGTCATGTAGGACGACAGGTCCGAGGCCAGGAACAGGGCCACCGAGGCGATCTCGGAGACCTCCCCGGCGCGACCCATCGGGATCTCGACCATCTTCTGGTCCCAGGCCTTCTGCGGCATCGCCTCGGTCATCGCGGTGCGGATCAGGCCGGGCTGGATGGCGTTGACCCGAACCCCGTGGTGGGCCATCTCTTTGGCAGCGGCCTTGGTCAGGCCGACGATGCCGGCTTTGGCGGCCGAGTAGTTGGTCTGACCGACCATGCCGACCTTGCCGGACAGCGACGAGAGGTTCACGATCGCCCCGCGCTTCTGCTCGCGCATGATGGCCGAGGCCTTGCGGGTGCCGTTCCAGGTGCCCTTGAGATGCACGTTGATGACCTGGTCGAACTGCTCCTCGGTCATCTTGCGCATCGTCGCGTCGCGGGTGATGCCCGCGTTGTTGACCACGACGTCCAGGGAACCGAAGGAGTCGACGGCGGTCGCCAGCAGTGCGTCCACATCGGACTCGACGGTGACGTCGCAGCGAACGCCCCGGGCGACCCGCAGGCCGCCGAGCTTCTCGGCTGCGACCTCGGCCGAGATTCCGTCGACGTCGCCGAGCACCACGCGAGCACCTTCGGCGACGAAGCGCTCGGCGATGGCGTAGCCGATGCCCTGGGCTCCTCCGGTGATCACCGCAGTGCGCTCGTTCAGCAGTGGCTGTGACATGTCAGCTCCGTTCCTGGCGTCAGATCTTGTTGCGGGCGATGAGCTGCGCCGCGATCACGTTGCGCTGGACCTCGTTGGTGCCTTCGCCGACGATCATCAGCGGTGCGTCGCGGAAGTAGCGCTCCACGTCGAACTCCTTGGAGTAGCCGTAGCCGCCGTGCACGCGGATCGCGTCGAGGGCCACCTGCATCGCCGTTTCCGAGGCGAACAGCTTCGCCATCCCGGCTTCCATGTCCGTCCGGTCACCGGCGTCCAGCCGTTCGGCGGCATCGAGGGTGAGCAGCCGGGCGGCCTGCATCTTGGTGGCCATGTCCGCGAGCAGGTTCCCGACGGACTGGTGCTTCCAGATCGGCTTGCCGAAGGACTCCCGCTCCTGGGCGTACCGAACGGCCGCGTCGAGCGATGCCTGCCCCACGCCGAGCGCGCGCGAGGCGACCTGGATGCGCCCGACCTCCAGGCCCCGCATCATCTGCGACCAGCCCTGGTGCGGTGTCCCGCCGAGCACGGCGTCAGCGGGTACGTGCATCGAATCGAAGACCAGCTCGCAGGCCTCCACACCGCGGTACCCGAGCTTGGGCAGCTTCTTGGAGATGGTGAGACCGTCACCGGGCTCCACCAGGAGCACGCTCATGCCGCGGTGGGCGGGCTTGGCCTCGCGGTCGGTGATGCACAGCAGGCCGATGAGACCGGAGTGCGCCGCGTTGGAGATCCACGTCTTCGACCCGGTGATCGACCATCCCTCGCCGTCCGGCACGGCATGGGTGCGCATGGCCTGCAGGTCGCTGCCGCCGCTGGGCTCGGTGAGCGCCATCGTGGCGCGGATCGTGCCGTCGGCCATCGCGGGGAGGTAGCGTTCGCGCTGCTCCGGCGTACCGAAGGTCTTGATCAGGTAGGTGATCACCGAGTGGCCGCCGATCGCCCCGGCCAAGCTCATCCAGCCCCGCGCGAGCTGTTCGGTGATCTGCGAGAAGCAGGCGGTGCTGACGTCGACACCGCCGTGCTCCGCGGGTGCGAGCAGCCCGAAGAAACCGAGCTTCTTCATCTCGTCGATGAACTCGGCGGGGTAGATGTCGTCCTCTTCGAACTCGCGCACCCGCGGGCGAACCCGCTCGTCCACGAACTCGGAGACGAGTGCGACCATCTGCTGCTCATCCGGGCTGAGTTTCATCGGGGATTCCCTTCTTCCGCCTGTCGGAGGACGCGTCGTGCCCGGTCCACCACCGGCTTGTCGATCATCTGCCCGCGCACCGCGACGACGCCGCCCTGCGCGGCAGCGTCGACGACTTCCCGCGCCCAGCGCTGTTCGTCGTCGGTCGGGCGCAGCGCAGCGGTGGTCGTGGCGACCTGCTTCGGGTGCACGCAGAGCTTTCCGGTGAACCCGAGGAGCCGCGCGTGCCGGACGTCGTCCACGAGGAGTTCGTCGTCGTGCAGGTCACCGGTCACTCCGTCGACCGGCCCGGGAAGTCCCACGGCGGCCGACGCGAGCACCAGCGCGCTCCGGGCGGCGGCGAGCGCTTCGCGGTCTCCCGGAGCGACGCCCAGCTGGGCGGCCAGGTCGAAGCTGCCGAACGCGAGGCGCTGCACCGCAGCCACGCGCCCGATGTGCCGGGCATCCAGCACACCCTGCGCTGTCTCGATCAGCGCGATCAGCGGCGAGGTGCCGAGCGCGTCGGCCACGCCCCGCACTGTCTCGGCGTCCTCGGCCTTCGGCAGCATCACCGCGCAGCGCTGCTGCGCGAACGCGGCCAGGTCCGCCTCGTGCCACTCGGTGCCGGGAGGGTTGATCCGCACCGCGCATTCGTGGTTTCCGGCAACCCACTCGGCCACGTGGACACGGGCCTCAGCTTTGCGGTCGGCCGCGACCGCGTCCTCCAGGTCCAGCACCACCAGTCCGGCGCCGGATGCGGCGGCCTTGGTGAAGCGTTCCGGCCTGTCTCCTGGAACGAACAGCAGCGTCGACGTGTCCCGCACCTTCTCCGCGAGCGCGCTCATGCTTTGCGCCGTTCGGCTCGGACCAGGCCCCCGCCGATGATGAGCCGCTGGATCTCGCTGGTGCCTTCGTAGAGCCGCAGGAGGCGCGCGTCGCGGTAGATGCGCTCGACGGGGACTTCGCGCATGTAGCCGGAGCCGCCGTGGACCTGGACGGCGAGGTCGGCGACCTTGGCGAGCATCTCGGTGCAGTAGAGCTTGGCGACCGACGGGCTGATGCGGCGGTCCTCACCGCTGACGTAGCGCTGGGCAGCGTCGCGGACGGTCGCGCGGCCGGTCATCACGCCGGTCTGCTGGTCGGCGAGCATGGCTTGGACCAGCTGGAACTCCCCGATGGGGGTGCCGCCCTGGGTGGCAGTGGCGGCGTAGACGACGGACTCGTCGAGGGCGCGCTGCGCGCTGCCGACGGCCAGGGCGGCAATGTGCACGCGGCCGCGGGCCAGCGAGGTCATGGCGGCGCGGTAGCCGTCGTCCTCGTTGCCGCCGACCAGGGCTTCGGCGGGGACGCGCACGTCGGTGAAGGTGACGTCGGCGGTCCAGGCGCCTTCCTGGCCCATCTTCTTGTCCTTGGTACCGACTTCCAGGCCAGGGGTGTCGGCCGGGACGAGGAACACGGCGATGCCCGGCCCGGTGTCGTCGGCTGGGCGGGTGCGGGCGAAGACGACGAACAGGTCGGCCAGCGGAGCGTTGGTGATGAAGCACTTGCTGCCGTTGATCACCCAGTCCTCGCCGTCGCGGACGGCTTTGGTGCGCAGTCCGGCGGGGTTGGAGCCGGCGCCGGGTTCGGTGAGGGCGAAGGAGGCCACGACCTCGCCGGAGGCGATGCGCTCCAGCCAGGTGGCCTTCTGCTCGTCGGTGCCGAAGTTGACCAGCACCTGGCCTGCGATGCCGTTGTTGGTGCCGAACATCGACCGCAGGGCCAGGGAGGTGTAGCCGAACTCCATGGCCAGCTCGACGTCTTGGGTGAGGTCCAGGCCGAGCCCGCCCCACTCCTGGGGGATGGCGTATCCGAACAGACCCATCTCCGCGGCCAGCTTGCGCAGGTCGTCGGGGATGGCGTTGGTGTCCATGATCTCCTGCTCGCGCGGCACCACCTTCGTGCGGACGAAGTCCCGCACGTGCGCCAGGATCGGTTCGAAGTCCTCGGGGCTCACAACTGCCATGTCAACACCATCGACTCTTCTATCCATAATGTAAAATATTTTATCCTGAACGTGTCTTGTATCACACCGCTCTGTCGGAGAGTGCTCCGGCCTGGCCTGTACGGCCTACGAGTTCCGCGAGCGTGCTGCTTGTCCGTCGAGGACGTCGGTGGTGAGGAACTCGAAGAGGTGAGTGGCGAAGATGTCGTTGTCGTCGCCCGCGATCATGTGTCCGGCGGTGACCTCGACGGCGCGTGCGGTCGGGACGAGTTCCAAGAGCTCCGCCACGGCCTCCGGTGTCACGAGGTTGGACTTGTTGCCCCGCACGACCAGGGTCGGGGCGGTGACCTTGCGCGCGGCCGTGTTCAGCCGCGCGGTGGTCTCGTCAAGGTCGGTCTCGGCGTAGCGGAGGAACGCCGGGTCCCAGTGCCAGTACCAGCGCCCGTCGGCGTGCAGCCTGAGGTTCTTCTTCAGGCCCTCCAGATTGCGCGGACGCCTTCGGCTCGGGTTGTAGGCGTTGATGGCCTCGGCGACTTCTTCCAGCGAGGCGTACCCGTTGGGGGCGCTGGCCATGAACTCCCGGACCTCCGAGCGCCCGGACTCCTCGGTGCGGGCCGCGATGTCGACCAAGACCAAGCCCGAGATCGAGTCCGGGTGGTCGCCAGCGAGAGCCAGCGAGGCACGCCCGCCCAGCGAAGCCCCGATCAGCACAGGTGGGTGGTCGCAGTCCCGTGCGATGCCGTGGACGTCCCCGGCGAAGTGGTCGAGCGTGTAGGAGCCGTCGGGGGATCGGTCGCTGTCGCCGTGCCCGCGGGCGTCCACTGCGATCGCGGTCCAGCCCCGGGAAGCCAGGACCTGCGCAGTGCGTGCCCACGAGTGCCGCGTCTGACCGCCACCGTGGAGTAGCAGTACTGTCCCGAGTGAGTCCCCCGGTTCTTCTGGCTCCCACCGGTCGGCCACGAGCTTGATGCCGTCCAGCCCGCGGAACTCCACGCGGACACGCGGATCATCGGCCACCACGGTGAATCCTCCATCCGATGTGGTTCGAGATTTCCCTTTGAGGGAAGGAGAAAGACCAGTGCGCAGCGGTTCGCCCGGCGACTTCGGGCCTCGGTTCTGCACCTAGTGCAACGTAGCACAATATATTATTTTCGGCTCTGCTTGTTCGCAGATCAAGGGAGATCATTCGATGCGCACCCGCGGAGCGATCATTCGGCAGGCACCCGGCGAACTCGAGGTCGTCGACCTCGATGTGGACGACCCCCGGCCGGACGAGGTCCAGGTCGAGCTCGTCGCGTCCGGCCTCTGCCACTCCGACGACCACCACGTCAAGGGCGACATCCCGGTCGGCACGTATCCCTTCGCCCTCGGGCACGAAGGGGCCGGCATCGTCACCAAGGCCTTCCCCAACAGCAAGGGCATCGAGGAAGGTGACCACGTCGTGTTCACGGCGATCCCGGCGTGCGGGCACTGCCGCTGGTGCGCCACCGGCAGGCAGGGCCTGTGCGACCTGGCCGCCGGCATCCTGGCCGGGCCGCGCTTCACCGACGGCACCTACCGGCTGCACACCGAGGACGGCACCCCCGTCGGGCAGATGTGCGGCATCTCCACCTTCGTCCGGACCACGACCGTGTCGCTGGGCTCGGTGGTGAAGATCGACCAGGACATCCCGCTGGACAAGGCGTGCCTGGTCGGCTGCGGGGTCAGCACCGGCTGGGGATCGGCGGTCAACTCCGCGGAGGTCGAGCCCGGTGACACGGTGATCGTGATGGGCATCGGCGGCATCGGCGCGAACGCCCTCCAGGGCGCCATGCACGCGGGAGCGGAGAACATCATCGCGGTGGACCCGCTGTCGTTCAAGCGGGAGCAGGCCGCGGTGTTCGGCGCGACGCACGCCGTCGCTTCGATGGAGGAGGCCACCGAGCTCGCCAAGCAGTTCACCAACGGCCAGGGCGCTGACTCGACGATCATCACCGTGGGGGTCGCCAGGCCCGAGTACGTCGCGCAGGGGCTGGCTTCGGTCCGGAAGGCGGGTACCTGCGTGGTGACGTCGGTGGGCGACCAGGCCGAGATCGGCGCGCCTATCTCGATGTTCGAGCTGACGCTGCACCAGAAGCGGCTGCAGGGTTCGGTCTTCGGGGCCACCAACGGCAACTGGGACATCAAGCGGCTGCTGAACCTCTACCGCGACGGTCTGCTGAAACTGGACGAGCTGGTCACGCGGAGCTACACCCTGGACGAGGTGGGGCAGGGCTACCGGGACCTGCTCGACGGCAAGAACATCCGGGGCATCATCCGCTTCGACTGAGCCGACGAGGTGGCCCGCGCGCCGAAGCCGGCGCTCGGGCCACCTCGCGATCGGGGTTCAGCAGCCGTTGGTGACGACCGGCTGGGCATCGGCCGAGGTCGGCTCGCCGTCGGCGAACAGGACTCCTCTGGCGAGCAGGTCTTCGATGCGGTCCTCGTCGCAGACCTCGGCGGCGATCTCGCGGGTGTGCTGCCCGACCCGCGGGGCGGCGCCGTCGCGCTCGGGCCGCACGCCGTCGAACCGCCACGGCGGGCGCAGGAGGTGGAGACCGTTCTCCTCCGGCTCCGGTTCGAGCATTTCGAGCCACTTGACCTGCGGGTGCTTGACGTAGTCGGCCATGGTCAGCACCGGGGCGAAGGGCACGTCGAACTCCGTCAGCAACTTCTCCCACTCGTCCAGCGGTCGCTTGGCGAATTCCGCCTTCACAGTCTCCACGAGCTCGAAGTAGTTCGCCTCGCGCGCCCGGTAGGCCGAGAACCGCTCGTCCTCGGCCAGGTCCGGGCGGTTCATCGCGCCGCACAGGCTGCCCCAGAACTTCTCGGACGAGGACAGGTGGACCACGAGGAACTCTCCGGACGCGGTCTCGAGGCAGAAGTTCTGAGCCTGCGGGTGCCGGGTCTGCCGCGTGGGGTTCACTCCGGTGTCGTAGTACTGGGCCAGTGCGTCGGCCGCCAGTGTGCTCATCGCTTCCATGAGCGAGGTGTCCACGCGCTGCCCGACTCCGGAGCTGAGGCGGCCGACCAGCGCGGCCAGCACGCCCGTCGCCGTGGACAAGCCGGTGACCAGGTCGGCGATGATGGTTCCGGACAGCTGGACGTCCCCATCGTCGCTGAGCACGGAGTACATGCCGCCGAAGGCCTGGCCGATGGTGTCGTAGGCCGGGCGGTTCTCCAGAGGACCGCCGTTGCCGAACCCGGTGACCGAGCCGTAGACGAGGTCGGGCCGGAGCGCCTTGCACTCCTCCGGGCCGAGGCCCAGGGCGGTGACTTTGCCGGGCCGCATGTTCTCCAGCACGACGTCGAACCGGGGGATGAGCTCCTTGACCAGGGCAACGCCTTCGGGAGTCTTGATGTCGACGGACAGGCTCCGCTTGCCGGCGTTGTGCTGGGCGAAGTAGGGGCTCTGCTCGTTGGCGAGGCGCCGGAAGTCATCGCCGTTGACGGTCTTCTCCACCTTCACCACCTCAGCGCCCAGCGCGCACAGCAGGGAGGTGGCGTAGGGCAGGGATATGTAGCCTCCGAGCTCCAGGATCCGAATGTCCTTGAGGGGCTTGTGCTGCATCCGTGACCTCGCTCCGTTGGGATGGCCTATTCGATTATCCCATACTATGTAAAATATATTCGAAGGCAATGGCTCGAATCGGACGGATCCGCGCCGGCTTCGGATTTCCGTATGCATTCAGCACCGCTGCTCGCGCATTCTTCACCTGACGAGTCGTGATCGCCAAGTGTCCAATCCTGCGCGAGGCGCGAGGCGCGAGGCGAGCGCCAGGGGGCTGGCGACTCCGTTTCTTCCGGTGGCTGCGACTGCCTCCGCTCGGGGTGCAGGCGTCTTGACTGGCGCGGCGCGGCCGGTGTAAACATTATATATTGTGCATCGCGGCAACGTCGGGTCGCTGGCGCTTCCCGGTGGGGCGTCGGGATTCCTCGTGCCGCGTGCGCGGAGCGGTTCGAGGACTTCGGAGGCTCCGGTCACCAGCCCCCACGAATGCAGAGGACGTCTGACATGCCTGGTCTTTACTTCGAGGAGTTCGAGCCCGGCGCGGTGATCGAGCACGCGACGCGGCGTACGGTCACCGAGGCCGACAACGTGCTGTTCAGCACGCTGACGTTGAACCTGGCGCCCCTGCACCTGGACGCCGAGTACAGCAAGGACAGCATCTACGGGCAGCGGCTGGTGAACAGCCTGTTCATCCTGGGGCTGGTCTCGGGCATCACGGTGCCGGACACCACGCAGGGCACGACGTTGGGCAACCTCGGCTTCGGCGAGATCAAGTTTCCCAAGCCGGTGTTCCACGGCGACACGATCCACGTGCGCACCGAGATCCTGAGCAAGCGGGAGTCCAAGAGCCGCAACGACTCGGGAATCGTGCAGTTCCGGCACTACGGCATCAACCAGCGCGACGAGATCGTCTGCACGGCGGACCGCGCCGGGCTGATGCTCAAGCGCCCCGCCGCTGCCGCCTGAATCCGCGGCTCCGGACAGCGCATTCCAGGGAAACTGCAGAAGGAGAACGATGACCTCCACCGAAGAGAGCAACGTCGAGGTCGTGCGCAAGGCGACTCGTGAGCTCGCGCGGAAGTTCGACTACGAGTACTGGCTGGAGAAGGACCGCAAGCACGAGTACCCGTGGGAGTTCGTCAAGGCCTTCGCCGATGGTGGTTGGCTGGGCGCGATGATCCCGGAGGAGTACGGCGGGATCGGGCTGGGCCTGGCCGAGTCGGCGGTCATGATGTCGGAGATCGCTGCCTCCGGCGCCGGGATGAGCGGCGGCTCGGCGATCCACTTCTACGTCTTCCCGCCCGCGCCGATCCTCAAGCACGGCTCGGAGGAGATGAAGCGCAAGTGGCTCCCCAAGCTGGCCAAGGGCGAGATCCTGATGGCCTTCGGCGTCACCGAGCCGACCGCGGGTGTGGACACCTCCCGGATCACCACCAGGGCCGAGAAGATCGACGGCGGCTGGGTGGTCAACGGTCAGAAGGTGTGGATCACCAACGCGCAGAACGCGCACAAGATCCTGCTGCTGGCGCGCACCTCGCCGCGTCGCGAGGACAAGCCGCTGCACGGCATGACCCTGTTCTTCACCGACCTGAACCGGGACCGGATCACGGTCCGGGAGATCGAGAAGCTGGGCCGGGCCTCCATCGACTCCAACGAGCTGTTCATCGACAACCTCGAGGTCAGCGATGACGAGGTCGTCGGTGAGGTGGACAAGGGCTTCTACTACCTGATCGACGGCCTCAACCCCGAGCGCGCCGTGGTCGGGATGGAAGGCATCGGCCTCGGCCGGGCCGCTCTGGAGCTGGCCACGAAGTACGCCAACGACCGCGTCGTCTTCGACCGCCCGATCGGTAAGAACCAGGCGGTCGCGCACCCGCTCGCGGACTCGTGGATCCGGCTGGAAGCCGCCGAGCTGATGGCGATGAAGGCGGCCGAGCTCTTCGACGCGAACCAGCCCTGCGGCCCAGAATCGGCCGCAGCGAAGTTCCTGGGTGCCGAGGCAGGCTTCGAGGCGTGTGACCGCGCGCTGTCGACCCACGGTGGTTACGCCTACGCCAAGGAGTACCACGTGGAGCGGCTGTGGCGTGAGGTCCGCCTGTTGCGCAACGCGCCGTTCTCGCAGGAGATGGTGCTCAACTACGTGTCCTCGAAGGTGCTCGGACTGCCCCGCGCCTACTGATCGCGGGCATCGACGCGGGGAACGGCCCAGATGCGTTCGGGCTGGGCCGTTCCCCGCACTCAACGGGCCTTACCTCGTCGGAGGCCAAACCATCCGCATCCGATCTCGGACAGCTGTCAGCACCGGCGCCGGGAGGGGAGTCGGCGCAGAAAGGCGTTACTGGAAATGAACATCGTCGTCCTGGTCAAGCAGGTGCCCGACACGTATTCCGAGCGGAAGCTCACGGATGCGGATCACACGTTGGACCGCGAATCGGCCGATGCGGTTTTGGATGAGATCAACGAGCGCGCCGTGGAGGAAGCGCTGCTGATCAAGGAGGCGCAGGGCGGTGAGGTGACTGTCGTGTGCATGGGTCCGGACCGTGCCACCGACGCGATCCGCAAGGCGCTGTCGATGGGTGCCGACAAGGCGGTGCACCTGTCTGATGAGGCGCTGCACGGCACCGACGCCCCGGCGACCGCTCGGGCGCTGGCGAAGGCGA